>NZ_CALIFA010000066.1:0-57749 GCF_938021905.1 Pseudohaemophilus parahaemolyticus | reverse complement strand
CCAATGCACCGTGTCCGCCCATTGAATGCCCCATAATGGAACGTTTGCCGTTGGTCGGGAAATTTGCTTCAATTAAAGTAGGCAATTCGTTCAAGATATAATCATACATTTGATAATTCGTCGCCCAAGGCTGCTCGGTCGCATTAACATAAAAGCCCGCACTTGCCCTAAATCGTAAGCCGCATCGTTCGGCACTTGTTCTCCGCGAGGGCTAGTATCAGGCACAACCACAATCACTTGATGTTCAGCTGCATAACGCTGAAAGCCTGATTTAGTAATGAAATTTTGTTCCGTACAAGTCAAGCCAGAAAGCCTATAAATCACACCAAACGGTCGATTTTCTGGATTATTTGAAAGCCAAACAGAAAATGTGAAATGCCAAATTACCGAATTAAAACGCTATTTAGCATTACTGGAATATAAGTTAGCATTTTACCAAAAAGCCAAAGCATTAGGCTCGGTCGAAGCCGTGAATTTGCCACAGATTCCTGAAACAGTCTAAAAGGGAACAAGTGGTCAAATCACGGTCTTGGAAGGAATTTTGAAAGAGACATTTGCAAAATCTAGCTAAAAATAAACCGCTATTTCGAGCGGTTTTTAGGGCTAAACATAGCGTTTTGCCGTTGAAGAAAAGGTAATTTTATCTGGGCGATAACTAATACTGCCGTATTGGAATGGGCGACCATCGGCTAAATAAGTGGTGCTGATTACGCTGACTACCATCTCATATTCGCCTAAATCCATTTTCTCTTTTTCTTCGTCGTTAGCATAACGGAAACTAATTTCCCTCTGAGAATAGCTAATTTTCAAGCCGAGTTCATTTTCTAAATAGCGGTAGATAGATTGTTCAGCAATTTCACGGCTAATAAAAGGCACAATGCGTCTGTCAAAATAAGAGATCTCATATTCCACAGCTTCACCATCTATTTCACGATGGCGACTTATACGGTAAAAGTCTATTTGATCATTTACATTAAAGATCCGCATAAGTGTCTCTTCGCCTTGCACAATATATAAGCTAGAAAGAAGCGTTTTCACTTGATGGGTAAATTTATGGTTTAGCTCACTCATCGTTTTAAGTTCAGAGAGCGGTTGTAATTTTAATAAATCACGCTCTAAAACAATGGAATTTCTGCCCTGCTGTTTCTGAATATAACCATCCATTTCAAGCAAAGATAATGCCTTACGAATTGTATCTTTAGAAAAACCATAGCTTTGCATCAGCTCATTTTCGCTCGGTAATTCTTGATTAGGTGCTAAAAGTCCTTGGCTAATCTGGGTTTTAATTTCACTATAAACTTGCTTATATTTACTCATTTTTACCCTTTCTTTTATGCTTACTCTATTCGTTATTCCTTTATATGTTTTATAGCATACCATAAAACCAGATAAGTTATACGTAAAAACGTGATCCACATCACAATTTCATATAAAAAAACTAACTTTTACGTAAAAGCAATTGATTGAGAATCAGTTTAGAGTAAAATGCACCACAATTCTTAATTTTAAAAGGAGCATTACAATGACTCAATTTAGTACTTTCGTACAAACTGCCACTCATAAAACATTAGAACAACTTAGTGATCATGAAATTTACGTTCAGTTATTAAATTATGTGAAAAGCCTCTCTGCCGACAAAACCAAAAACACCGCCAAACGTAAGGTATACTACATTTCAGCGGAGTTTTTAATCGGTAAATTATTATCAAATAACTTAATTAACCTTGGAATTTATCAAGAGATCAAAGCCGAATTAGCTGAAGCGGGGAAATCCTTAAGCCATATTGAAGATATTGAGCCAGAGCCGTCTTTAGGGAACGGTGGTTTAGGGCGTTTAGCCTCTTGCTTTATTGATTCGATGTCCACTTTAGGCTTGAATGCGGAAGGCGTGGGCTTAAATTATCACTGCGGTTTATTTAAACAAGTATTTAAAAAGAATGAACAGCACGCAGAGCCAAATAATTGGATTGAAGAGAATTCTTGGTTAATTCCAACAGAAATCAGCTATGAAGTGCCGTTCAAACACTTTACTTTAACCTCTAAATTAGATCGTGTAGATATTTTAGGCTATAAAAAAGAGAGCAAAAACTATCTGAATTTATTCGATATTCAAGCCTTAAATTATAATCTTATTGAAACTGGCATTGAATTTGATAAAACCAAAATTAAAGAAAATCTGACGTTATTCCTTTACCCAGATGATTCTGATAAAAATGGCGAGTTATTACGCATTTATCAGCAATACTTTATGGTATCGAATGCAGCACAATTGTTAATTGATGAAGCGATTGAACGTGGCAGTAATTTACACGATTTAGCAGATTATGCTTATGTGCAAATTAATGATACGCACCCTTCAATGGTGATTCCTGAATTAATTCGTTTATTAACCAAAAAACATCATTTGAAATTTGATGAAGCGGTAGAAATTGTCCGTAATATGGTGGGTTATACCAACCACACAATTCTTGCAGAAGCCTTAGAAAAATGGCCGTTAGCTTATTTAAATGAAGTGGTTCCGCACCTTGTGGTAATTATTAAAAAATTAGATCAATTAGTTCGCAAAACCTATAAAGACCCTGCGGTGCAAATTATTGATGAACACAAACGCGTGCATATGGCACATATGGATATTCACTTCTCTAATTCGGTGAATGGCGTAGCAGCATTGCATACAGAAATTTTAAAAAATTCAGAATTAAAAGCGTTCTATGTAATTTATCCTGAAAAATTCAATAATAAAACCAATGGGATTACGTTCCGTCGTTGGTTAGAATTTTCAAACCAAGAATTAGCTACTTATATTAAAACATTAATTGGAGAAGGTTATTTACACGATGCTACAGAGTTAGAAAAATTATTAGCATTTAAAAATGATAAAGCAGTGCATCAAAAATTAGCGGAAATTAAATTTAATAATAAACTCGCATTGAAAAAATATCTGAAAGAAAATAAAGGCATTGAATTAGACGAACATTCTATTATTGATACGCAAATTAAACGCTTCCACGAATATAAACGTCAGCAAATGAATGCACTTTATGTGATTCATAAATATCTTGAAATTAAAGCGGGTAAATTACCCAAACGTAAAATCACAGTGATTTTTGGCGGTAAAGCAGCGCCTGCCTATATTATTGCCCAAGATATTATTCACTTAATTCTTTGCTTATCAGAATTGATTAATAACGATCCTGAGGTAAATCAATATTTAAACGTATTCTTAGTGGAAAACTATAACGTGAGCGTGGCAGAAAAATTAATTCCTGCAACCGATATCTCAGAGCAAATTTCCCTTGCCTCAAAAGAAGCCTCTGGTACGGGCAATATGAAATTTATGCTAAACGGTGCATTAACCCTTGGTACAATGGACGGTGCGAACGTGGAAATTGCGGAATTAGCGGGGGCGGAAAACATTTACACCTTCGGTAAAGATTCAGAAAGCATCATCAAGCTTTATGAAACTGCAGGCTATGTGTCAAAAGATTACTACGAAGCAGACAAAAATATCAAAAGAGCGGTTGATTTTATTCTGAATCCTGCAATTGTGAAATTAGGCAACGAAACGCGCTTAACTCGTCTTTACAATGAATTGTTGAATAAAGACTGGTTTATGACCTTAATCGACTTCGATGCTTATATAAAAGCGAAAGAGCAAATTCTTGCCGATTATGAAGACCAAGATAGATGGAACGAAAAAGTAGTACAAAACATTGCCAAAGCAGGTTTCTTCTCATCCGACCGAACCATTGCGCAATACAACGCTGACATCTGGCACTGTGAGGGCTAAGAGGAAGGTATGAAATTACTGACCCTCAACGTACACGCTTGGTTAGAAGATAACCAAGCAGAAAAAATCGACATTCTTGCCGACACCATTGTGGAAAAAGGCTACGATGTAATTGCATTGCAGGAGGTAAATCAATTGATGGCATCTCCTGCCATTTCTCGGGAATTGAAAGCGGATAACTACGGTGTCATTTTACTCAATAAAATCAACCAAAGTGCAGAGCAAAAATACTCACTTTTTTGGAGCAACTCGCACATCGGTTACGACAAATATGACGAAGGCATCGCCTTTTTAACCCGCTTACCTGTGTGCGAAGTTGATCCGTTTTATTGCAGCCAGCATCAACGCCTTGATTCCATCCTTTCCCGCAAAATTCTCGGCTTAACCGTGGAATATCAAGGCAAGCGGATTGATTGCTACTCTTGCCACATCAATTTGCCGAACTGCGAAGGCGAAAATCAACTCGACAACATTCGTAACATTGTTGAGCGTAGCCAAAGCGATAATCTTAAAATTTTGATGGGTGATTTCAACACCGATGCCATTGGTGATTTGCAATCTTACCAACAAATTCAATCGCTTGGTTTGCTTGATACCTTTGAACTTGCCGAGCAAAAAGACCGCGGCGTGACAGTAGAAAAAGCGATTGACGGCTGGCAAGGACATAGCCAAGAGAAACGATTAGATTATATTTTTTTAAATCAAGCCCAAAGGGTTTTATCCAGTCAGGTGATTTTTAATAACAAAAATAAACCGATTGTATCCGACCATTTTGGTGTAGAAGTCGAGCTTTTATTGTAGGAGATATAAATGAAAAAACTGCTCAGTTTTGAATTTTGGCAAAAATTCGGCAAGTGCCTAATGGTGGTGATTGCCGTTATGCCTGCCGCAGGTTTAATGGTCAGTATCGGTAACTCATTGCCGTTAATTAGCGATGCCCATTGGCTCGCGATGGTGGGAAACATTATTGCCCAAATTGGTTGGGGGATTATTGGTAACCTTCACTTGCTCTTTGCGTTAGCCATTGGTGGTAGCTGGGCGAATGAACGAGCAGGCGGTGCTTTTGCGGCTGGCTTAGCGTTTATCTTGATTAACTTAATCACGGGTAATTTCTTTGGTGTGAAATTGGAAATGTTAAGCGATCCAACTGCACACGTTAGCACCATATTCGCAGGCGAGATTCCAGTTGCACACTACTTCGTGAATATTCTCGGACAACCAGCCTTAAATATGGGCGTGTTCGTCGGGATTATTGCGGGTTTTGTGGGCGCAACCACGTTCAACAGCTACTACAACTTCCGTAAATTGCCTGAAGTGCTTACTTTCTTCAACGGTAAACGTTTCGTGCCTTTCGTGGTAATTTTCCGCTCTGTGATTGTAGCGATTTTCTTAGCCTTATTCTGGCCAATTGTACAAACAGGAATCAATCATTTCGGTGAATGGATTGCCAATTCACAAAGCTCGGCACCAATTCTTGCACCATTTGTGTATGGTACCTTAGAGCGTCTCTTATTGCCATTCGGCTTGCACCATATGCTTACCATTCCGATGAACTACACTTCATTAGGTGGCACTTATGAGTTCTTAACTGGTGCACAAGCGGGCAAACAAGTATTCGGTCAAGACCCATTATGGCTCGCATGGATTTCTGATCTCATTAACTTAAAAGATTCAGGCGATATTGTACAATACAACGAATTACTTAATAATGTGACCCCTGCTCGCTTTAAAGTAGGTCAAATGATCGGCTCAAGCGGTATCTTAATGGGCTTAACCCTTGCGATGTACATCAACGTGGATGCTGACAAGAAAAAAGTTTACAAAGGGATCTTCCTTTCTTCTGCCCTTGCGGTGTTCTTAACTGGTGTAACCGAGCCAATCGAATATATGTTTATGTTTGTGGCACTTCCGCTTTACCTTGTGTATGCCGTAATACAAGGTACAGCGTTTGCGATGGCAGATATTGTGGACTTACGCGTGCATTCATTCGGTAACATCGAGTTCTTAACCCGTACGCCAATGGCAATTAAAGCTGGTATCGGAATGGATTTAGTGAACTTCATCTGGGTCTCAATCCTATTCGCCGTGGTGATGTTCTTTATCGCCAATTTTATGATTAAGAAATTTAACCTTGCTACTGCAGGTCGTAACGGTAACTATGATGCAAAAAACTCAGACGAAGCGCCAGCAGACGAGAAAAAAGTAGCAAACGGCAGTGAACAAGTGGTGAAAATCATCAACTTACTGGGTGGCAAAGATAACATCTCGAATGTCGATGCTTGTATGACCCGTTTACGTATCACCGTTCATAACCCAGAATTAGTGGGCAAAGAAGCGGAATGGAAACAAGTAGGAGCAATGGGCTTTATTGCCAAAGGCACAGGCATCCAAGCGATTTACGGACCAAAAGCCGATGTATTGAAATCGGATATTCAAGATTTGCTTTCATCAGGAGCGGAAATTCCTAAACTGTAAGAGAAGTTTCTTAAAGAAATCTCCATTGATATGTTAATTCAATGGAGATTTTTATTTTTAAATATTCATAATCTCTAAGAGCCGTTGATAATTCATGTCATTTTTTATAATTAGAGAATTTCCTCTTTTTATGATAGATTATGCAAATTTTTTGAATAATTAACGAAATAAATAAAAGGACATTTTATGTCAAAAAGCAAAATCGGGTTAGTATCACTTACTGCACTAGTGCTGAGTTCAATGATTGGTTCGGGTATTTTTAGCCTACCACAAAATATGGCTGCAGTTGCAAGTGCGGAAGCTTTGCTCACAGGTTGGGCAATCACAGGTTTGGGGATTCTTTTCCTTGGACTCTCTTTTTTCTTTCTCTCCCGATTACGCCCTGATTTAGATGGAGGCATTTATACCTATGCCCGAGAAGGCTTTGGCGATTTTATCAGCGGACTTGCAGCATGGGGCTACTGGCTCTGTACTTCTATTGGTAGCGTGAGTTATCTTGTGGTGGCATTTAGTGGCTTTGGTCTCTTCTTTGATAGTGAACAAGTCGCCATCTTTGGCGATGGTACTTCGCTGATGTCGATTTTATCTGCCTCTTTGGTGGTGTGGTTGATCCATATTTTGATTGCAAAGGGCGTAAAAGAGGCCGCCTATGTGAACTTAATTGCAACGATCGTTAAAGTACTTCCGTTAATTGTTTTTATTGTATTAGCCATAATCTTTTTCTCGCCTACTCAATTTATGCAAGATTTCCACGGAGAAAGTTTGCAAATGTCGCTATTAGATCAGATCAAAAGCACTATGCTCATTACCCTTTGGGTTTTTGTGGGCGTGGAAGGTGCAACGGTTCTTTCCGCTCACGCGAAAAAGAAAAATGATGTGGGCATTGCGACTATCCTCGGCATTTTAATCGCCCTGGTTCTTTATGTAGCAATTACTGCACTTTCGCTCGGTATTTTGCCACGTGAAGTGATTGCTGCTATGCCAAATCCTTCAATGACGGGCATTATGGAGCATATGATCGGCACAAGCGGTAAAATTTTGATTACTTTTTGCTTAATTGTATCTGTACTTGCATCTTATATGAGCTGGACAATGTTTTCAGCAGAAGTAATGTATCAAGCTTCTAAAACACAAGTATTCCCACATTTTTTGAATAAAAAGAATGAAAACGACACACCAATTAGCTCGCTCTGGTTTACTAACATCGTTATTCAAATTATCTTGGTGCTCGTTTTTTTTACCAGCAAAGGGTATGATGTACTCATTCAGTTAACAACCACAATGATTCTAGTGCCTTATTTTCTAGTCGGTACTTATTTACTTCGTCTCGCATTTAAAATTGGGGCTGTTTGGTATATCAAGCTAACAGGAATTATTGCAACTCTTTACGGTTTCTGGTTAGTTTACGCTGCTGGAATGGAATATTTGCTCTTTTCGGTGATTTTATACACACCTGGGGCAATTCTCTTTTTCTACACACGTTATCAGAAAACGGGTAAATTTGATTTTTCACGTAATGAAACAGTTGCTCTTGGCTGTACCATTCTTTTATCCATTGGCTCTATTTATGCCTTTTTGTAGTAGGCTTTTATCAGATGAAATATCTCGCCCTAATCTTTAATTTCTTGGTTTCGATTTCTCAAAATACTCGACACTACTTTAAAAGTGGCTCTTTTGCGATAGCGGTTTATCCCTATTTAATGCATCCTTGCTTTAAGAAAATGGCGATGATTTTAACCGTTATGTTCGGTGGATTAATGGCTTATGCGGGGGTATTTTATCTTTTTGGTGAACACGTTGCGATTCTATTTAGTGAACGTTCCATCACCACTTATTTTCATCATTCAACATTAGAACTTTTTTTCCCGATTGGAAGCGTGATTGATGGTAAAGAAAGCTCGCTTTCCAACTTACCGCATATTATGCGAGCATTGTTTAGCTACCAAAGCTACATCGTCGTGCCGTTCTATTTTATTTGCCTTTATCCAATTTCACACAAACGCCTCTGGCTGGTTGAGCTTGTGCTCGCACTGCTTTTTGCTATCGGTACGGCATTAGTATCCGAGATTACGAGCGGTCGCTATTCAGAGGGTAATTTGCAAAATTTCGGCTTAAGCCTCACCATTATTATCGGTAATTTAATGTTGCTTTTTATAGGGCTAGATTTAGACAAAACCCTTACACCACGCCTTAAAAAATCAAGTCTCTGGCTTGGCTTTATTGGATTGATTTGCGTAAGTATTACAATGGTTTATCCAACGTTATTTTCACCAATATTAGAGCGTATCAGCCTTTATACCATAATGATTTGGGAAATAATTGCGGGTTTTGCCGTCATAAGAAATATCATAAGCCATCGTCAACAAGAGGAAGAAGATGATGAAATTTATTGATCGCTATTCACAACTGATTGCCATCCCGACTATTTCAAGCCTTGAAGCATTTGAAGATCAGTCGAACAAACCGCTGATTGAATTATTGGCAAACTGGCTCAATGATTTAGGCTTTCACACCGAGATTTTAGCGGTTGAAAATAGCCGAGATAAATACAATTTATTGGCAACTTATGGCGAAGGTGAAGGCGGCTTATTGCTGGCGGGACACACCGACACAGTTCCTTTTGATGAGGGAAAATGGACGTTTAATCCATTTAATGTTACTGAAAAAGGAGGGAAATTTTACGGCTTAGGTACGGCAGATATGAAAGGCTTTTTTGCTTTCATTGTGGATGTAGTAAGCCAACTTGACTTAAGTCAAGTAAAAAAACCGCTCCGCATTTTAGCCACAGCCGATGAAGAAACGACAATGGTTGGCGCGAGAACCTTTGCACAACACAGCCATATTCGCCCAGATTGTGCCATTATCGGCGAGCCAACTTCACTTAAACCTATTCGAGCACACAAAGGGCATATGGGCGAGGCGATCCGTATTACAGGTAGAAGTGGGCACTCAAGCGATCCCGATCGCGGTATTAACGCAATTGAGCTAATGCACGAAGCTACAAGCCACTTAATTGCGATGCGTAATGAGCTCAAAACCAAATTCCTCAACGATTTCTTCAAAGTGCCTTATCCAACAATGAATTTTGGCAACATTCACGGAGGCGATGCAATTAACCGCATTTGTGCTTGCTGTGAGTTGCAATTGGATATGCGCCCGTTGCCAGGTTTAGCGGTGGAAGATTTACATCATTTGATGCTAGAAAATCTTGCTCCAATGCTGGAAAAATATGGCGATTTAATCGAAATTCGCCAGTTACACGGCGGTATCCCAGGTTATGAATGCGAACATTCCGCTCAAATCGTGCAAGTGGTAGAAAAATTATTGGGCGAAAAATGTGAGTCAGCAAACTATTGCACCGAAGCACCTTATATCCAGCAACTCTGCCCAACGCTAGTGCTTGGTCCTGGTTCGATTGAACAAGCTCATCAGCCTGATGAGTTTTTAGAAACGAAGTTTATTGAGCCAACAAGAGAACTATTGACGAAGTTAATTCAGCATTTTTGTTTTTAAATTATGAAACAACTCTTCTTTTTACTTTCTTTGCTCTTTTTCTGGCAAATTTCACCGCTTGTAATAGCGAAAACAGAGCGAACCATTGATTGCAAAGTTGTGGGTATCAGCGATGGCGATACCCTCACTTGCTTACAAAAGCGCACAGAACTTAAAGTGCGATTGCTTTATATCGATGCCCCCGAGTCATCTCAACCCTTTGGTAATAAAGCGAAGCAAGCCTTATCTAACTTAGCGTTTAAAAAGCAAGTGATGTTGCAAAGCACAGGGTATGATAAATATGGGCGAGTGTTAGCGGTGGTTTATGACCATAACACAAACGTCAATTTAAAACTGGTTGAGCAAGGAATGGCGTGGGCATATCGCCAAACACAGCCAATTTATGAGCAAGCTCAAGAGCAGGCTCGCAGTAGAAAAATCGGTTTGTGGAACGATCTTCGCCCTGTTGAACCAACCGAATGGCGTAAATTAAAAGGCATTAGGTATCAACATTCAAATAATGGTGGGATGGTGCAAATTCGCTCAGCCGAACTCTCTGGCTCGATAGGAGGAGTGGATTGTTCTCAAAGATTAACCTGCAAAGATTTTACCAATTACTCCGATGCCGAGCGTTATTATCGCCAATGTAACGCCAAACGAATGGATGGTGATAGTGACAATATTCCGTGCAATAGCCTCTATAACAAAATGAGAAAACATCGATAAGGAAAATTCCGATGAGCCAAATTAACCAGAAATTTCGCCAACATTTTCCGTTTTTCCGTCAATCTCCTGATTGGGCGTATTTAGACAGTGCTGCGACCACGCTAAAACCGCAAGTGTTGATTGACGCGACGCAGCATTTTTACAGTTCGGCTGGCTCGGTACATCGTAGCCAATATGATTTGTCTCAAACTCAACAATATGAACAAGCTCGTAGTTTAGTCGCTGAACGTTTTAACGCAAAGCGAGAAGAGGTCATTTGGACCAGTGGTACAACTCACAGTCTAAATTTAGTCGCTTACGGGCTAGAAGATCAAATCCAAGCCGGCGATGAGATTGTGATTTCTGTTGCTGAACATCACGCCAATTTTATTCCGTGGCAGCAACTAGCCAAACGTAAACAGGCAAAATTGATTGTGCTGCCGTTAAATGTGGATTACCAAATCGATCAGCAGGCTTTAACGCAAGCGTTATCAGCAAAAACTAAAATTGTGACATTTAATTTAGTCTCGAATGTAACAGGCGTTCGCCAACCAGCGGAACAGATTATCTCCATTATTCGTGAACATTCTTCTGCTCAAATTGTGGTGGATATGGCACAAGCAGTCTGTTCTGAGCAAGTGGATGTACAAAAAATCGGAGCGGATTTCTATGCCTTCTCTGCACATAAAATGTATGGGCCAAATGGCGTTGGCGTTTTGATTGGGAAATTCGACCGCTTGCAAGTCTTAAAACCGCTCTTTTATGGCGGGAAGATGTTACAAAATGTCACTGAAACCGCACTTACGTTAGCAGAGCTGCCTTATCGTTTAGAAGCGGGTACGCCAAATATTGCTGGCATTATTGGTTTTGGCGAAGTGTTACAATGGCTAAAAGAATGGAATTTTAAAGCATTAAATCAATCCCTTTATCAGCTTGCGGAAAATACTCGTAAGCGGTTAAAAAACTATAAAAATTTGCATATTCTAGGCAGTCAAAATAGCCCAACAATGAGCTTTGTAATTGAAGGTATTCACCACGCTGATTTGGCGTCTTTTTTCACAGAAAGCAAAGTAGCTATTCGCAGTGGAGAGCATTGTGCGAAACCTTATCTTCTCTATTTAAATCAAGCGGGAACGGTGCGCCTTTCGCTGGCGCATTACAATACTGATGCGGATGTAGAGCAATTTTTCACAGCCCTTGATAAGGCGTTAGCAATTTTATTGGATTAGATCAAAAAATAACGATTTTATGGTAGAATTCGCCCGCAAAAAGGCGTAATCTCTCGCTCAATTGAATTTTTTAATTTTTAAATAAGGTGTCAAAATGGCTAAAGAAATCAAACGTATTGCCGTATTAACAAGCGGTGGCGATGCACCAGGTATGAACGCCGCTATCCGCGGTGTGGTGCGTGCAGCATTAAGCGAAGGTTTAGAAATCTATGGCGTTCGCGATGGTTACTACGGTTTATACCACGATAAATTAGTAAAATTAGAGCGTCACTCTGTATCAGATGTGATTAACCGTGGCGGTACCTTCTTAGGTTCAGCGCGTTTCCCTGAATTTAAAGATCCCGCCGTACGAGCAAAATGCGTGGAAGTGCTTAAAAAATATGAGATCGATGGCTTAGTGGTAATCGGTGGCGATGGTTCTTATATGGGGGCAAAATTATTAACCGAAGAGCACGGTATTAACTGTATTGGCTTGCCAGGCACTATCGACAACGATGTAGCAGGTACGGATTACACTATCGGCTACCAAACAGCACTTGAAACTGCATTAGAAGCTATCGACCGTTTACGTGATACTTCAAGCTCGCACCAACGTATCTCTATCGTAGAAATTATGGGGCGTCACTGCGGCGATTTAACCATCAGTGCCGCATTAGCAGGCGGTTGTGAATACATCGTGGTACCAGAAAAAGGCTTAGATAAAGAATCCCTTATGCGTAATATTGAAAGTGGTTTACGCAAAGGTAAACGCCACGCAATTATCGCTATTACAGAGTTAATGACTGATGTACATCAATTAGCACGTGAAATTGAAGATAAATTTGGTCACGAAACCCGTGCAACCGTATTAGGTCACACGCAACGTGGTGGCGTACCTTGTGCTTTCGACCGTATTTTAGGCTCGCGTATGGGCGTTTATGCGGTAGAATTATTACTTCAAGGCTTTGGTGGTCGCTGTGTGGGCATCCAAAACGAAAAATTGGTTCACCACGACATTATTGATGCGATCAATAATATGCGTCGCCCATTTAAAGAAGAATTATTTGAAACATCAAGAAAATTATTCTAATTTAATGTTATTATTCAAAAAGTAAATATATAAGGGGCGTGCTGAGCACGCCCTTTGCTATGATTAAAGGAAAAAGAATGTTTGAATTAAACCCGATCCGAACCCAACTTGCTGATCTCGCTGAACGCACCAATGTGCTTCGGAGGTATCTTTGACTTTGATGCTAAAGTCGAACGATTAGAAGAAGTGAATGCTGAATTAGAGCAGCCAGAAATCTGGAATACGCCTGAAAAAGCACAAGCCTTAGGCAAAGAACGTTCTGCTCTTGAAATGGTGGTAAATACCATCAAAGCCCTTGACCAAGGTATTGAAGATCTCGAGGGCTTAATTGAACTTGCCGTTGAAGCAGAAGATGAAGACACTTTCAACGAAGCACAAGCAGAAGCGGTCGAGTTAGAAGCAAAACTTGCAAAATTAGAGTTTCAACGAATGTTCAGTGGTCAACACGATGCGTCTGATTGCTATGTGGATTTACAGGCAGGTTCGGGCGGTACGGAAGCACAAGACTGGACGGAAATGCTCCTACGTATGTATTTACGCTGGGCAGAAAGCAAAGGATTCAAGGCAGAGTTGATCGAGGTTTCAGACGGTGATGTTGCTGGATTAAAATCGGCAACAATTCGCGTGTCGGGTGAATATGCTTTCGGTTGGCTACGTACTGAAACAGGCATTCACCGATTAGTGCGTAAAAGTCCATTTGACTCCAATAACCGCCGCCACACCTCATTTGCTGCAGCTTTTGTTTATCCTGAAATTGATGATGATATTGATATTGAAATTAATCCAGCAGATCTTCGCATCGATGTTTACCGAGCATCGGGAGCGGGTGGTCAGCACGTGAATAAAACCGAATCAGCAGTACGAATTACTCATATGCCATCGGGGATTGTGGTGCAATGTCAGAACGGTCGTTCACAACATCAAAATAAAGATCAGGCGATGAAACAGCTTAAAGCAAAATTGTTTGAGATGGAAATGATGAAGAAAAATGCCGAAAAACAGGCGATGGAAGATAACAAATCCGATATCGGTTGGGGTAGCCAGATCCGCTCTTATGTGTTAGATGATAGCCGTATCAAAGATTTACGTACTGGTGTGGAAAACCGAAATACTCAAGCTGTGCTCGATGGTGATTTAGACAAGTTTATTGAAGCTAGTCTTAAAGCTGGGTTGTAAGTTTGCTAAATAGACTTATTTCTTCGTTTACTAATATTGCCAAATCTCCTTACCTCTCTTTACTAAAGAGTAGGAGAGATTTGGCAGAAGAGAAAACGAAGAAATTATTAGATTAAAACATAAGATAAAACATCTCACAAGGTTCCTATGCTCCCTCGTTTCGTTCATCTCAAAGTTCACAGCGATTTCTCAATGATCAACGGTTTAGCTAAAGTCAAACCGCTGGTAAAAAATGCTGTGGCAGGCAATATGGTTGCGATGGCTCTTACCGATTTTAGCAACTTTTGTGGCTTGGTAAAATTCTATGGTGAAGCCCTCAGTTCGGGGTTAAAACCGATCATTGGGGCAGATATTCTCGTACGTGCCATACCAGAAACTGAAGATCTGGACGAGCTCACTTTACTTGCCAAAAATAACACAGGCTATCACAACATCACGATGCTCCTTTCTAAAGCCTACCAGCAGGGCTATGTCGACCTGCCCGTAGTGGAAAAAGAGTGGCTAACCGAATACAATGAGGGCGTGATTGTCATTTCTGGTGGGCGTTTGGGTGATGTAGGCAAGGCTTTACTCAAAGAAAATGCAAAAGAAGCGGAAAATCTGACAGCTTTCTATCAGCAATATTTCCCCGATCATTTTTACTTTTCACTTTGTCGCACGGGGCGAGCGGATGAAGAGAACTACATTAAAGCGGTTGTGCCTTTTGCCTCTCAGCATAACATCCCGCTAGTTGCGGTGAATGATGTGGTGTTCCTAAAACCTGAGGATTTTGAAGCGCACGAAATCCGCGTTGCGATTCACGATAGCTACACGCTAGACGACCCAAAACGTCCGAAAAAATATTCCGCACAGCAATATTTCCGCACGGAAGAAGAGATGTGTCGCCTATTTGCGGATATTCCAAGTGCTTTGGCAAACACGGTAGAAATTGCAAAACGTTGTTCAGTAACGGTACGTTTGGGCGAATATTTCCTACCAAATTTCCCGACTGGTGAACTTTCCACCGAAGATTATTTAGTGCAAAAATCCCGAGAAGGCTTGGAAGAACGACTTGAATTTTTATTCCCAGATGAAGAAGAGCGTAAAAACAAGCGGTCGGTTTATGATAAACGTTTGCAAGTTGAACTAGATGTAATTAACCAAATGGGCTTCCCTGGTTATTTCTTGATCGTGATGGAGTTTATTCAATGGTCGAAAGAAAATGGTATTCCTGTAGGTCCTGGGCGTGGCTCGGGGGCGGGCTCGCTTGTGGCGTATGCGTTGAAAATTACCGACCTTGATCCGCTTGAATTTGATTTGCTCTTTGAGCGTTTTTTAAACCCTGAACGTGTTTCGATGCCAGACTTCGACGTGGATTTTTGTATGGATGGGCGTGATCGCGTGATTGACCATGTGGCAGACACTTACGGTCGCCAAGCGGTATCGCAGATCATCACGTTCGGTACAATGGCGGCAAAAGCGGTAATCCGCGATGTGGGGCGTGTGCTTGGGCATCCGTATAGCTTTGTAGATCGTATTTCAAAATTGATTCCTCTAGATCCAGGAATGACGCTCGAAAAAGCCTTTGCTGCCGAGCCAAAATTACCCGAGCTTTACGACAGCGATGAAGAGGTAAAAGTGCTGATCGATATGGCGCGTAAACTGGAAGGAGTGACCCGAAATGCAGGCAAACACGCAGGGGGCGTAGTGATTGCGCCAACGGCAATTACCGATTTTTCACCGCTTTATTGCGACTCGGAAGGGATGCATCCTGTAACCCACTTTGACAAAAACGATGTGGAATATGCGGGATTGGTCAAATTCGACTTCTTGGGTTTACGTACGCTCACTATCATTAAATGGGCGTTGGAGATGATCAATGCTCGAATGGCTGCTGAAGGCAAAGAGCCTGTGCGGATTGAAAGCATTCCGCTGGATGATAAAAAATCGTTCGATTTACTGCTGCAATCAAAAACCACGGCGGTGTTCCAGCTAGAGTCTCGCGGGATGAAAGATCTGATTTCTCGCCTCAAGCCCGACTGTTTCGAAGATATTATCGCGTTGGTGGCATTGTTCCGCCCAGGTCCGCTAGAATCGGGGATGGTGCAGAACTTTATCGACCGTAAACACGGCAAAGAGGAAGTTTCCTACCCTGATGCGCAATATCAGCACGAATGCCTCAAACCGATTTTAGAGCCGACCTATGGCGTTATTGTTTACCAAGAGCAAGTTATGCAGATTGCTCAAGAGTTGGCGGGCTATACGCTCGGTGGGGCGGACTTGTTGCGTCGTGCGATGGGTAAGAAAAAGCCTGAAGAGATGGCAGCACAGCGTGAAATTTTCGAGAAAGGGGCAATCAATAAAGGCATTGATGGTAATCTTGCGATGAAAATCTTCGACCTTGTGGAAAAATTCGCAGGGTACGGCTTCAATAAATCGCACTCGGCAGCCTATGCCTTGGTTTCTTACCAAACACTCTGGCTTAAAGCGCACTTCCCCGCTGAATTTATGGCGGCAGTAATGTCTTCCGAGATGGACAACACCGATAAAATCGTAGGCTTGTACGATGAATGTATGAATATGGGCTTAACCGTTGTGCCGCCTGATATTAATAGCGGTAAGCACCGTTTTTCTGTCAATGAAAAAGGCGAGATTGTCTACGGCTTAGGCGCAATTAAAGGCGTGGGCGAAGGCCCGATTGATGCGATTTTATCTGCTCGCCAACAAGATGGCATTTTCAAAGATCTGTTTGACTTAACTGCTCGTGTCGATTTGAAAAAAATCAACCGCCGCACCTTTGATGCGCTGATTATGTCGGGAAGTTTGGATAAACTCGGTCCGCATCGTGCAGCCTTAATGAAAAACTTAGAAGATGCGCTTAAAGCCTCCGATCAGCATTCAAAAATGGAAGCGCTTGGGCAGAGTGATATGTTTGGTGTGCTGACTGAAACGCCAGAAGAGGTACAAAATGCCTATGCAAATACGCCAAAATGGAGTGAGCAAACCATTTTAGATGGTGAGAGGGCAACATTAGGCTTGTATTTGAGCGGACACCCAATCGGGCGTTTCCTTAAAGAGCTGACTCACTATGCACCTGTTCGCTTAAACGAATTACAACCGACTTTTCGTGGGCAAAATGCAACCGTGGCGGGTATGGTGGTGGGCTATCGTGTAGCCGTCACTAAACGAGGTAGTCGCATTGGCATTGCGACCATTGAAGATCGTTCAGGCAAGCTAGATATTACGCTTTTCTCTGAAGCTTTAGAGACTTACGGAGATTTAATTGAGAAAGATGGCATTATTATCGCTACAGGTTCGATACAATTTGATGATTTTAGCGGAGGATTAAAAATGTCCGCCCGCGAAATTATGACGCTTGATGATGCACGTACTCGTAATGCTAAAAGCCTTGCTCTTGCAATCAATCAAGAACAATTAGATGCAAAATTTGTGAAAGAATTGACCGCTTGCATTACACCTTACAAAGAAGGAACCTTGCCTCTGCATTTCTACTACCAAAACGAACAAGGCAGAGCCTTATTAAAAGGTGGTGTAGAATGGCGAGTGACACCAAGCGAAAAAATGCTCGTTGGGCTTCGAGCCTTGCTAGGGGAAAGTTCGGTAGAATTGGAATTTGAGTAAAAGATAAAGGCATAGCAGAGAATTCTATGCCTTATGTTCTTGTTTTCTTGCTCGAAAATATAGAAATTTATCCGCTTTTAAACATCCAACTCTGCTTCATCCCCACGATTTTGTAGCCATTGTTTGCGATCTTCTGCTCGTTTTTTCGCAAGTAGCATATCCATTGCTTCCATGGTGCGCTGTAGAGAGGCTGCTTCGTCTTCATTACTATCCGCTAACGTAAGCTGGATTAAACGGCGCGTGCTTGGATCCATTGTGGTTTCTCGCAGTTGGCTTGGGTTCATTTCACCTAATCCTTTAAAACGTTGTACATTTGGTTTGCCTTTTTTCTTCGCAAGGCGGGCTAAAATCGCCTCTTTTTCGGCTTCATCTAAGGCATAATGAACCTCATCTTTACCAATATCAATGCGGTAAAGCGGTGGCATTGCAACATAAACGTGTCCATTTTTCACCAAACTTGGGAAGTGGCGCAGGAACAAGGCACAAAGTAAAGTTGCAATATGTAAGCCATCCGAGTCCGCATCAGCAAGAATACAAATTTTGCCGTAACGTAGCTCTTCTAAATTATCACTATCTGGATCCATCCCGATGGCAATTGCAATATTGTGCACTTCTTGCGAAGCCAATACTTGATCAGATGAAACCTCCCACGTATTCAAAATTTTCCCACGCAACGGCAAAATCGCTTGGTAATCTTTATCGCGAGCCGATTTCGCAGAACCACCCGCTGAGTCCCCTTCCACAAGGAAAAGTTCGGTTTGGCTTAAATCTTGAGAGATACAATCCGCCAATTTTCCTGGTAAAGCAGGTCCATTAACCAATTTTTTACGTACCACTTTTTTCGCCGCACGCAAACGTGCCTGAGCTGAGCTAATTGCCATTTCAGCAATCTGTTTCCCCACTTGCACGTTTTGATTTAACCATAAACTAAAGGCATCTTTAAGCGTGCTTTCAACATAGCTTGAGGCTTGGCGAGAAGAGAGGCGCTCTTTGGTTTGCCCCGCAAATTGTGGCTCTTGGATTTTGAGCGAAAGTACGTAAGCACAACGGTTCCAAACATCGTCTGCGGTTAATTTCACGCTTTTCGGCAATAAATTATGAATTTCGCAAAATTCCGTCATCGCTTTTAATAAGCCGTTACGCAAACCGTTTACGTGTGTGCCGCCTTGTGACGTTGGGATTAAGTTCACGTAACTTTCCGCCAACAATTCGCCCTCTGGTAGCCAAGTTAATGCCCAGCTTACCGCTTCGGTTTCATCCACCACATCGCCAATAAACGGCGGATTTGGCAAACATTCATAACCTTCTAACGCTTCGTTTAAATAGTCTGAAAGCCCATCTTCATAATACCAAGTCTCTTCGGTTTTATTGATATGGTCTTTAAAGTTGATGGTCAATTTCGGGCAAAGCACTGCTTTGGCTTTAAGTAAATGGCGTAAACGGCTGACCGAAAAATTCGGCGAATCAAAATATTTTAGATTTGGGTAAAAACGAACGGTTGTTCCCGTTTGGCGTTTCGGGCAACTGCCAACTACTTTCAAATCTTCGACTTTCACGCCATTTTCAAACGCAATTGTGTACACTTCGCCATTACGTTTAATCGCAATTTCCACACGTTGTGAAAGGGCGTTCACCACTGAAATACCCACCCCGTGCAGACCGCCGGAGAAAGTGTAATTCTTATTCGAAAACTTACCGCCTGCGTGTAGCTTGGTTAAAATTAACTCCACGCCAGAAATTTTTTCGGTTGAGTGAATATCCACTGGCATACCACGCCCGTTATCAATTACCTCAAGCGAATTATCTTTGTGCAAAATAACATCGATTTGAGAAGCATAGCCCGCCAACGCTTCGTCCACGCTGTTATCAATCACCTCTTGTCCTAAGTGGTTAGGGCGAGTAGTATCGGTATACATTCCAGGACGCATCTGGACAGGTTCAAGATCCTTTAATACCGTAATTTCATCTGCGTCATAACGCTTCTCTGCCATACTTCTCTTCTCTATTTTTTCTGCTATAAATGGAAATAAAGCCAGTATTTTACACGGAAATAGCTGGCTTTTCTATTGCAAATTTTTCTTAAAATTTAACCGCTTGTTTTCTCGTTGCTTTCTACATTCCAAGGGGCAACCTTAAACAACATCAACATTCCTGGGATAGCGACAAAAAAGCAGATCCAGAAAAAGTGATAGTAGCCAAAAGCTTCCACCAAATGCCCTGTATAAGCCCCTAAGAATTTACTCGGTAAGGCGGCAAGGCTAGTGAAAATAGCCAATTGCATTGCGGTATAAAGCGGGTTGGTTTCACGTGCCATAAAGGCAACAAAAGCGGCAGTGCCTAAGCCTACGCCTAAGTATTCGCCCGCCATCACAAGCCCCAATTTTAAAAGTTCATTTGTGCCGATAGAAGCGGTCTCAAAATGCCCAAAACTTGCAAGGTAAGCAAAGCCCAAGATGGTGACCAATTGCACACTACCAAATAGCCACAAAGCACGGTTTACGCCAAGTTTAAGCATAGCGATGCCGCCCACAATGCCGCCTCCAATACTGCACCAAAGTGAGGTCGTTTTTACCACAGCGGCAATATGTGATTTGGTAAAGCCCATATCCAAAATAAATTTGGTTTGTAGCGAAGTAGCGAGTGAGTCGCCCAGCTTATAAAGAAAAATAAAAAGGATTAACCCCAAAGCGCCCATCACGCCTTTACGCGTGAAAAACTCAACAAAAGGATCCACAAAAGCGGTGTAAAACGGTTTGCTTTTATCCACAGGCGAATGTTGCGGTTCTTTGGCAATCAGGGTAATCAACAAACAAGGCAACATAAAACTTGCGGTGATGATAAACACCGTTTGCCAAGGGTAATGATCTGCTAAAAATAGCGATAATCCACCAGGAATGATCCCCGCAATGCGATAAGCATTTACGTGAATGGAGTTACCCAAACCGAGTTCGTTGTCGCTTAAAATTTCGCGACGAAACGCATCAATCACAATATCTTGTGTCGCTGAGAGAAATGCCAACACAACCGAGAGAAGTGTGATGACGCCAATATCTTGCACGGGATCAAAAAAGCCGTAGCTGATTAAAATCAAAAATAGCCCGATTTGTGAGAGAAAAATCCAACTACGACGGCGCCCTAAAAAAGGAGGGAAATAGCGATCTAATAAGGCAGCCCAAAGGAATTTCCAGGTGTAAGGCAGTGAAGTTAATGTGAAAGCGGCGATGGTTTTGATATCCAAATTCATTGAAGTAAACCACGCGGGCAGAAGTTGGATTAACACAAACAGCGGCAAGCCAGAACAGAAGCCTGTATAAAGGCAAAGCAACATATTCTTCGTAAAAATTTGTTGCCAGATGGAAGGTTGAGAAGATGGAGAAGCGGTCATTTTTTTCTTATATTCAAAAGAGAAATTATGGAAGGAAATATCAATGATGTTGCTTGTCGTAGGGACGGGGTTTATCCCCGTCCGATAAATTGAATAAGATTTTGTGTGGAGATAAACTCCATCCCTACGATAATTACATTAGGACTAAACTAGCCCTTATATCCATTCGGGTTATTTTTTTGCCAATTCCACGTATCACGCATCATTTCATCTAAGCCGTGTTGTGTTTTCCAACCAAGCTCTTCCCACGCTTTTTGCGGATTTGAATAGCAGGTTGCAATATCCCCAGGACGGCGATCGACTAATTTGTATGGCACTTCAATATTGTTTGCTTTTTCGAATGCTTTGACCATATCTAACACAGAGTAGCCCACGCCTGTGCCAAGGTTATAGATGTGGCAGCCTGCATCATCTTGGTGTTTTTCTAACGCTTTTAAGTGACCTAACGCCAAATCTACCACGTGGATATAGTCACGCACACCAGTGCCATCATGGGTGTCGTAGTCGCTACCGAATACAGAAAGCTCTTTCAATTTACCAACTGCCACTTGGCTGATGTACGGCAATAAGTTGTTTGGAATGCCGTTTGGATCTTCACCAATTAAACCGCTTGAGTGAGCGCCTACTGGGTTGAAGTAGCGCAAGATAACGGCACTTAATTGTGGGAAGGCTTTGACCGTATCTTCTAAAATACGTTCCACCATATATTTTGATGTGCCATATGGGTTGGTTGTGCCGCCAACTGGGCAAGATTCCACAATTGGGATAATTTGCGGATCGCCATACACCGTTGCCGATGAGCTGAATACAATCGTATTCACGCCTGCTTTGAGCATCTCTTCAACTAATACAATAGAGCCTGTGACATTATTTTGATAGTAACGCAATGGCTCACGCACGCTTTCACCCACGGCTTTTAAGCCCGCGAAATGAATCACCGACTCAATTTTATTTTCTGCAAAAATTTTGCGTAAAATGTCGCGGTCTAACACATCACCTTTGTAAAAAGGCACTTTTTTGCCCGTGATTTTTTCAACACGTTCAATCGAAATTTCAGATGAATTGCTTAAATTATCTAACACCACCACTTCGCGGTTTGTATTTAATAATTCAACAATGGTATGCGAGCCAATATAACCTGCACCGCCAGTCACTAGAATTGCCATAATAAACTCCTTGTATGAATAATTTGGCTTATTTTAACCCGATTTTATTAAATAATCTTTGATTTTGTGCTAATTTAGTCACTCATTTTTTTACTCTGAGATTCCTATGTTAAAGCTACTCAAAGCACTCTACCGAGTGTTCCGTTGTATTCGTGAAGGCGTGGTAACACTCTTCTTCCTACTGTTCGTAATGATCAGCTTTGCTTTTGTGTCATTGCTCAGTTCATTTAACGGTAAGGCTGAAAGTGAAACCATGTCAACCTTTGACTACGGTGCGTTAGTGCTCAATTTAAACGGCTATTTGGCAGATAATCGCGAGGAATACCCCGATTTCTACCGCTTGTTAGAAGCTGAAATGGGCAACGAGCAACCGCAAAAATACTCGACTTTTGACGTCGCGAATGCTATTCGTCAAGCGAAAGTTGATGAAAAAATTACAGGACTGGTATTAGATTTAGCTAAATTCGAAGGTGGGGATTATCCTTCGCTTGATTATCTTGGCAAGCTGATCGAAGATTTCCAAGCATCAGGCAAACCCGTGATTGCAATTGGTCACAGCTTCAGCCAAAAACAATATTATTTGGCAAGCTTTGCCGATCAAATTTACCTTAACAGTGCAGGCTCTGTGGAGTTAGAAGGCTTGAAATATAGCACACTCTATTTCAAATCGTTATTCGACAAAATTGAAGCAACACCATATATTTTCCGTGTGGGCACTTATAAATCTGCAGTTGAACCACTTATTCGCGATGATATGTCTGCAGAAGCCAAGCAAAATACGACTGCTTGGTTGTATCCAATGTGGCAAAATGTAAAAGAGAAATTGGCAGAAAATCGAAAAATTTCTGCCGAAAATATCGTACCGCCATTAGATAAACTGGTTGAGATGCGAAAACAAACCCAAGGCAATGAAGCTGATTTTGCGTTAAAGCAACAATTCGTGACCCATATCAACAGTCAAGCGGAAATTCGCCAAGCACTAGCGAATAAATTCGGAGCAGACGACGAAAAAGGATTCAAATCCATTGATTACCAAGATTACGCAAGCGGTCTGATTGATCGTTTTAATCGCAAAGGTGAAAACAAAATCGCTGTAGTCAATATTGAGGGCGAAATCACAATGGGTGAAAGCCTAGAAAACACAGCGGGGGCAGACACCATCATTGCTCAACTGCAAAAAGTGAAACAAGATAAAAGCGTACGAGGATTAGTGCTCCGTATCAACAGCCCTGGTGGCAGTGCCTTAGCTTCGGAACTGATTCGCCAAGAAGTGGAAGCGATTCAAAAATCAGGCATTCCTGTTGTTACATCAATGGGTGGAATGGCGGCTTCAGGTGGTTATTGGATTGCCGCAACTAGCGATAAAATTTTAGCTGATAAAAACACGCTCACAGGCTCAATTGGCATCTTCGGCGTGATGTTCAATTTAGAAAAAACAGCGAAAAATTTAGGCATACGAGAAGATGGTATCACCACCTCGCCATTAGCGGAAATCAGTAGTTTAAAGCCGTTATCTGAAGAGCAGAAAATGCTGATTCAAATGAGCGTAGAGCAAGGCTACCGCGAGTTTTTAGATTTAGTCAGCCGTGGGCGTAACATTGCCAAAGCAGATGTAGATAAAATCGCTCAAGGGCAAGTTTGGTTAGGTACTGTTGCCAAAGAGAAAGGATTAGTAGACCAACTTGGCGATTTTGATGATGCATTATATGCAATGAGCGAGTTACTGAAACAACAACGCTCAGAAAACAAACCAGCTTACGAAAAATTGGTGCCACAATGGTTTGGCGACCGTGATGAGTCTCTTTTTGCCGAACTTTCACGCAGTTTAAACAGCAAAATGCAAGTCAGCTTTGCCAAATGGTTAAACCTTCCGATCGCCAAACAAGCGGACGATTTTGCTCAAACTTTTGCAAAATTTAATGATCCACAATATCGTTATTTGTATTGTTTGCAGTGTGGGAAAATCCATTAATAAATACTAAAAAGTAATTCTAAAAAGAGCAGATCATGATGATCTGCTCTTTGTATTTATTCTACTTTTATTCTCTTTAGCGATTAATAATCCAGCCCCATTGCAACATTAAATCGGTCATTTCAGGGAGGAGAAACTCAAGTGATAGGAATCCAACCACTGAAAGTACAATGGTGTATGGTAATGCCATCCACACCATTTTACCGTATGAAAGTCGAATAAGCGGTGCAAATGCTGAGGTTAAGAGGAATAAGAACGCTGCTTGACCATTTGGTGTTGCAACCGATGGCAAGTTTGTCCCTGTATTGATTGCCACTGCAATCATATCGAATTGTTCACGACCAATGATACCAGAGGTTAAGGCGTGTTTCGCTTCATTGATGTAAACCGTACCCACGAAAACGTTATCTGAAATCATTGAAAGTAAACCGTTGAAAATATAGAACAACGAGAGTTGTGAATGTGGTTCAGCCGCTAGTACAAAGTGGATAATTGGTTCGAAAAGTTTGAGATCGATAATAACCGCAACCACTGAGAAGAACACGATTAACAAGGCACAAAATGGCATTGATTCTTGGAAAGAGCGGCCAAGAGAGTGTTCATCTGTGACACCACAAAATGCGGTGGTGAGGATAATCACGGTTAAACCAATAATGCCTACATCAGCAAGATGAAGTGCTAAACCACAAATAAGCCATATGCCTGCAACTGCTTGAATCGCCATTTTAAAGCGATCTTGCTTTGTCATTCGTTTTTCCTTGGTTTGATTATAGCGAGCAAGGATGACCCATACACGAAGTGGTAACTTTGCTCCATAGCCAAAGAGTTTAAAACGCTCAACGACCAAACAAGTAATAATCCCTGAAATTAATACTGGAATGCTCACAGACCCTACTCGAATTAAAAATTCTACAAACGACCATTCTGCTTGCCCTGCGATAATTAAGTTTTGTGGTTCTCCTACCATTGTCATTACGCCACCTAATGCAGAACCAACACCTGCATGCATGAGTAAGCTACGTAAGAATGCACGAAATTCTTCTAAAATATATTTATGATTAGTAATTTTGTCATCGTTACTCACATCTAATTGCTCTTCAATAGACGTATTACCTGAGGCAACTTGATGATATACTGAATAAAAACCTGTTCCAACACTCATAATAACGGCAATAACAGTTAAAGCATCAAGGAAGGCAGAAAGGAATGCGGCACTGAGACAGAATGTTAAAGCAAGAGCCTTTTTAGAACGAATAGAGAGAAGTAGTTTAGTAAAGACATAGAGCAGAAGCTGTTTCATAAAGTAGATGCCAGCCACCATAAACATAAGAAGCAAAATGACATCAAAGTTTGCCATAACTTCTTGCTTAATATGATGCGGACTAGTCATCCCTATTACAACCGCTTCTATCGCCAATAAACCACCTGGTTGAAGTGGATAACACTTCAACGCCATGGCTAGCGTGAAAATAAATTCAGCCACAAGCAACCAGCCTGCAACAAAGGGCGAAACAAAGAAATAAATGATTGGGTTAATGATAAGAAAACTGACGATTGCCAATTTGTACCAATTTGGACTTTTTCCTAAAAAAGTTTTGAAAAATACGTTTGCTCCTTTCATCAGGAACTCCCTGTACAATGAAGATAAGATAAAGAATAAAAGCCTAATGTGAGTTTGCAATATAATAGAAATTAAGCGACAATACAATTCAATATCGTTGCTTATTTATGCGGTTTTTCTTAGAAAATTTGATAATAATAAAAAAAACGATACATTTTATTTAGTTTTGCCATTGGGGGCATTTTGGATAACTCAACTATTTTAACTGCACAAAGCCCTGCTGCTTTAGCAGAAGAATATATTGTAAAAAGTATTTGGAATAATCACTTCCCTGCAGGTTCTGACCTACCAGCCGAGCGAGAACTCGCCGAACGCATTGGCGTTACGCGCACTACCTTACGTGAAGTATTGCAACGCTTAGCCCGTGATGGTTGGTTACAAATTCAACACGGCAAAGCAACGCGGGTGAATAACATTTGGGAAACAGGTGGTCCAAACATTATCAAAACAATCATCAAATTAGACCGCTCTTATCTACCTATTATTATCTCTAATGTGGTTTCACTACGTACCCGAATGGTTGAATATTATGTGCGTGAAGCAGTAAAAATAGATGCAAAAGCCTCTGCAAATTTATTCTCTGAATTAGATAATTTAGAAAATACCGCTTTTGCTTATGCCTCTTTTGACTACACCCTCTTCCGTCAATTTACTTTTATTGCGAACAAACCTGTTTATGGCTTAATTTTAAACAGCTTTAAAGAGATGTATATTCAAGTTGCAAGCCTATTTTTCCGTGAAGAAATTGCTCGCCTTAGCACATTTGAGTTTTATAAAACGCTAAAAATACTTTGCGAACAAGGAGATGACGAAGCCGTACAACAATGTATCGCAAAAAATCGCCAACAAAGTGGCATTTATTGGACTGAAATTTTACAAGACTTGCCTGAAGATTTTGGAAAACAAGTTACTAGCTAAAATCAAGCTAAAAAGGAACGATTTTGAACGAAATTATCTTTACTCTTTCTCCTGCCGATAACGCCCGCTTGCAATCGCTTTGCGGTGCATTTGATGAACATTTAACCTTGATAGAAAAGAGCTTTAATCTCAGTATTGCACGTCAAGGTTTTGTGTTTACCATTATGGCTGCGGAGGAAACGCACCACTCCGCTACATTGTTGTCACAAGCAGCTAAACTTATTCAACAGCTCTATATTGAAACTGCCCCAATTAAAGGAAAAATAAAAGAGCTCGATTTAGAAGATGTACATCTTGCCATTCAAGAAAGCCGAATGTTGCTACAAAATCATTGGCAATCATCTAACCACGGTGAAATTTCAATCAAAACCAAACGAGGCGTGATTAAACCGCGAGGTGAGCATCAACAAGCTTATTTACGTAATATTTTAACGCACGACATCAGCTTCGGGATTGGTCCAGCAGGGACGGGAAAAACCTTTTTAGCTGTAGCAGCAGCCGTAGAATCTCTTGAGCGCCAAGAAATTCGCCGTATTTTACTTACTCGCCCAGCGGTTGAAGCAGGCGAAAAATTAGGCTTTTTACCAGGGGATTTAGGGCAAAAAATTGAGCCTTATTTACGCCCGCTTTATGATGCCCTATTTGAAATGCTCGGCTTTGAACGCGCACAAAAATTGATGGAACGAAGTGTGATCGAAATTGCACCGCTTGCCTATATGCGTGGTCGTACACTAAACGATGCCTTCATCATTTTAGATGAAAGTCAAAACACGACGACCGAACAAATGAAAATGTTTTTAACCCGTATTGGTTTTAATTCTAAAGCAGTCATTACAGGTGATGTTACTCAGGTTGATCTTCCTCGTAACCAAAAATCTGGCTTAAAACACGCTATGGAAGTGCTAAAAGATGTGCCAGAATTAAGTTTCAACTTCTTCGACAGTAAAGATATTGTTCGCCATCCTGTAGTCGCCAAAATTGTTCAAGCCTATGATATTTGGGAAGCGGAAGATGAAATTCGCCAACAGGCATTAAAAGAAGAACGTAAAACTCAACGAGAATTAGCCAAATTGGAAGCAGAACAGCAAAAGATTTGGGAAGAAGCAAAAGAACTATAAATAGGCGGCTTACCGCCTACTTAAAATAATGAAAAATTAACGAATATTTGCAATTTCTTTTAATATACTGATATTTTTATCTAAATAATTTCTCATTTTCAAATATTCTTGTAATTCCACCATTTTATATTGCTTAAACTCAGAAAATTCGCTCACAAAAATTTGATAAATTTCTTCATCTGGATAAAGGCGTAAATAATCGGCTAATTGCTGTTCCAGAGTATAATTTTTCTCTTTTTGGAGTGCTTGTAAAATTTCTTGTTTAAAACGCTCAGGCCTACCAACAATATAACCGCGTTGTGCTTTGCTTAAACTACTTAACCACATTCCATCTAATTTTGGCATTTGCTCAATAAGCTGAAAAATATCCGCTAATGTTCCTATTTTTAATTCAAATTCAAGCTCACAAATTTTTTCTGAACCAAATGGATTTTCTACTTCGCCTTGATCAAGCACCACTTCAATTTGTGATTGGTTTATTTCAATTAGCCATTGATGGCGTATAAAATCTGTGCTAAAGGTAGGTATGAGTGCTTCAGCAATCTGGTCTGATCCCCCAATTTGCAAATTAAAGTGCGAAACTAACCGCTTAAAATCAGGCTTTTCATTCTCTAATGGCAGATTATATTCAGGGCGAATATGCAGGCCTCCAACAATTTCACCTTTAGTTTTGAGCGTCATTTCATAATGCTGATTTTTCGATCGCACACGAAAACCCATTTGATTAAGAGCGAAATATTGTTCTGGCGTATCAAAATAAGTGTTGCCTAATGCCGTTTCACCTTCATCTAGAACCCGTTGCATTGCAAGCCATTGGGTAAGTGGCACAATGTTTTGTGCCTCAAGCATAATCTTTAATTCAATCTCATTTTCCATTTTTTGTTCTGCCTATTTTTGATATGATCGGAAGATTATTTTATCAGAAAACCTATTATGTTTAATCGAATTAAAAATGAACTCCAAACCTTAGTTCGACGTGGTTTAGACAATCACTTACGCTTAGCGGTAACGGGGTTAAGCCGAAGCGGAAAAACAGCGTTTATTACTAGCCTTGTCGATCAACTTTTACATTATCAAACAGCAAACTTACCTCTGTTTCAGGTAGTAAAATCGGGGCAAATTGTCTCGGTCAAACGTATTGAACAAGGTAATTTAACCATTCCACGTTTTGAATATGATAAAAATCGTCAATGTTTAGAAGATACGCCTGCACGTTGGTGCGATTCCACGCGTGGTATCAGTGAAATTCGCTTAGTCATTCGCTATAAACGTAAGGGCATTTCTCGCCATTTAGCGGAAGAAAATACGCTCTATCTGGATATTTTTGACTACCCAGGTGAATGGCTGCTGGATTTACCAATTTTACATCAATCTTTTAAAGAATGGTGCGAAGCACAGCAATTAGTACACACTGGAAAACGTGCAGAGTTAGCGAAAGAATGGTTACAAGCGGTCGAAAATTTGGATCTTTTTACAAAAGCCGATGAAAACCAACTTGCAAATTTAAGTGAAAAATACACCGCTTATTTATTAGAATGCAAAGCAAACGGAATGCAATATATTCAACCTGGGCGATTTGTACTGCCTGATCAAAATATGCAAGGTGCACCTGTTCTACAATTCTTTCCATTATTAAATTTAACGGAAACGGATTGGAGAAAATTAGAAAAAGCAGATAAAAATAGCACCTATAAAATGTTGGAAAAACGCTATTACCATTACCAGCAAAAAATAGTAAAACCGTTTTATGATCATTATTTTTCTCGTTTTGATCGTCAAGTAATTTTGGCAGATTGTTTAACGCCATTAAATCACGGTTATCATGAATTTATGGAGATGAAAATCGGCTTGCAGCAATTATTTAAACATTTTCATTATGGCACGAGAAATTTATTTTCTCGCCTTTTTTCCGCACATATTGATAAATTGCTATTTTTAGCGACCAAAGCCGATCATATTACACCAGAACAAATTCCGAATTTAGAAAGTTTAATGCGTCAATTAGTATTAGAAGGCGGAAATCATACCGCTTTCGATGGCATAAAAGGGCTAGGCTACTATGCGATTTCGAGTATTAAAACGACTGATGTGGTAAATGTCACTAAAGGAGGGCAATCTTTCAAAGCGGTAAAAGGCGTGCGTTCCAATAATCCATCACAAGTGTCGGTCACTTATCCAGGTAGCGTACCGAGCCGTTTGCCGAATGCAAGTTATTGGCAATATAACCAGTTCGATTTTGACCAGTTTGAACCAAAACATATTGAATATGATGAGCCTATTCCACATTTACGGATGGATGCAGTGCTACAGTTTTTATTGGCTGATATGTTAGATTAGGGTAAAATCGGTTTTATTTTTAACAAGAATTGAATTATGGCAAAGAAACCAAAAGTAGCTTCGAATACTATCGCACTAAATAAGCGTGCTCGTCACGAATATTTTATCGAAGAAGAAATTGAAGCAGGCTTAGAATTACAAGGCTGGGAAGTAAAATCCTTGCGTGCAGGAAAGGCAAATATTGGCGATAGCTATGTTACTTTCCGCAGTGGCGAAGCCTTTTTATTTGGGGCGACCATCACCCCATTAAACGTGGCGTCCACCCATATTGTAGCAGACCCAACTCGCACCCGTAAATTGTTGCTCAACAAACGTGAACTAGACTCTCTCTTTGGTAAAGTAAACCGTGATGGGATGACGGTTGTCGCACTTTCTGTTTACTGGAAAGCAGCTTGGGCAAAAGTGAAAATCGGTGTGGCGAAAGGTAAAAAACTGCACGATAAACGTGAAGATATTAAAGATCGCGAGTGGCAAGTTGCAAAACAACGCATTATGAAAAACGCTGCTCGTGGCTAATTTTTAACAAAAGGAATATAAGATGATAGACCAAAACTTACTGCGTACTAACTTAGATGAAGTAGCAAACGCACTTAAAATCAAACGTAATTTTATTTTAGATGTTGAGCAAGTCAAAGCGTTAGAAGAAAAACGCAAAGTATTGCAAGTAAAAACAGAAACATTGCAAGCAGAACGTAATGCTCGTTCTAAAAATATCGGTGCAGCAAAAGCGCGTGGTGAAGATATTTCTGCATTATTGGCGGAAGTAGACAATATGGGCAATGAGCTTAATGAAGCGAAAAAAGCTCTTGATGAAGTGCAAGTGCAAATTAAAGAGTTGCTTTTAAACGTACCAAATTTACCTGCGGAAGAAGTGCCATTAGGTAAAGACGATAGCGAAAACTTAGAAGTCACTCGTTGGGGCAAACCACGTCAATTTGATTTTGAAATTAAAGATCACGTAACCCTAGGCGAAAACTTAGGCGGATTAGATTTTGGTGCTGGTGCAAAATTAACCGCAAGCCGTTTTGTGGTAATGAAAGGTAAATTAGCCCGCTTACACCGTGCGTTATCGCAATTTATGCTGGATTTACACACCGAACAACACGGTTATGTAGAAACAAACGTACCATTCTTAGTAAACCACGACAGCTTATTCGGCACAGGTCAATTGCCAAAATTTGGGGAAGATTTATTCCACACTCAACCATTAACGGGTCAAGATCCTAACGAAGTTCAACGCTCATTTAGCTTAATTCCAACCGCTGAAGTACCAGTGACGAACTTAGTACGCGATGAAATTATTGAAGAAGAAAAACTTCCGTTAAAATTGACCGCTCACACCCCTTGTTTCCGTTCAGAAGCAGGCTCTTACGGTCGCGATACTCGCGGTTTAATCCGTATGCACCAGTTCGAAAAAGTGGAAATGGTACAAATCGTTGCACCTGAAAAATCAATGGAAGCGTTAGAAGAATTAACGGGACATGCTGAAAAAGTATTACAACTTTTAGGCTTACCGTACCGCAAAGTATTACTCTGCACGGGCGATATGGGCTTCGGTTCTTGCAAAACTTACGATTTAGAAGTATGGTTACCTGCTCAAGATACTTACCGTGAAATTTCTTCTTGCTCAAATATGTGGGATTTCCAAGCTCGCCGTATGGCAGCTCGTTGCAAAGCGAAAAATGATAAGAAAACCCGTTTGGTTCACACCTTAAACGGTTCTGGTTTAGCGGTTGGTCGTACCCTTGTTGCAGTGTTAGAAAACTACCAAAATGCTGACGGTTCAATTACTGTGCCTGAAGTGTTACGCCCATATATGGGTGGGGTAGAAGTGATTACCGCTTAAGCCTTCTTAAACAAAACGCAGAAATTATGAAAATTTCTGCGTTTTTATCTACTTTTCATTACACTGAAAATGGATACTGAATACTCTGGTGGTATTCATAGCCTTCTACTTTGAAATCATCGAGCGTAACCCAAGTTTCTAAATCTTCGAGTGATTTAATATCTGGGTTGATAATTAGTTTCGGTGCAGATAGTGGTTCTCGTTTGAGCTGCACATCACGCATAAGCTCAAGTTGATCTTCATAAATATGTGCATTCACAATTTTATGGAATGCTTGCCCTGCTGTGTGTCCTGTGATTTGAGCCATTAACGCAAGGAAAGTGTAACATTGAATCATATTCCAGTTTAATCCAAGCGGCACATCGGCGGAACGTTGTGTACTGTTTAAGTAGAGTTTGCCATCTAAAAGTGAGAAGTGATGGCTATGTAGGCAAGGACGTAGGCAACCTAAATCAAACGCACCAGGATGATAGAAGGTATAAATTTCACCACGATTATCAATACCGCGTTTTAAATCATCGACAATTTGACGAAGCAGATCGACAGAACCGCCATTAGGTTTTGGGAAGTTACGCCCAATTGCTCCATAAACTAACCCCATATCATCTTCGCCTTTTCGATACGGGTTATTAAGCCAAGCTGTATTTTCGTTAGCATTAGCATCCCAAGATTTTGTGCCTAAGGCTCGGAAATCAGCAGCATTACTGTAACCACGAATATAGCCTAATAGCTCAGCAATAGCCGCTTTCCAGAAGCTACGGCGAGTAGTGACAAGAGGAAATTCGCCATTTTCAACATTGTAGGTTAAATCAGCGTTAATTACTGTTAAACAACGCTTACCAGTACGTTCATTGGCTACCCATTTGCCTTCATTCACGATACGATTACACAAATCAAGATACTGTTTCATTCAATCCTCAAGCAAAAATATTTTATTTCGGGTAGAATTGTATCAGTTTTAATATTTCCAAAAAAGAAATCAGGAGTAAAAATGAAAAACCTTGTAAAAATCTTTTTAATTTGCACGGTGGGGGTTCTTGCCGCTTGTTCCAATCAAAATACGACATTACCACGCTTAAGCGAAACTGAACTAGACCAAAAATCTTATGCCATTGCTTATAGCGTAACAGGACAAACCTATAAAGATCGTGTTACCAAAGATTACGATATTGCTCAATTTACTCAAGGTGTGACAAATTGGTATTACAACCGTGTACCAATGCCAATCGAGCAAATTCAAGCCTTAACCATCAACCGTTTAGTCGATCACAAAGAATATGCCTATAATAGCGGCGTAATTTTTGCTGATGCTTTCCAACAAAAGGTGAATTATCTTGATCCAAGTTGTTGGGGCTTGCTGCATAAGCCAAGTATGATCCAAGGGATTGATGATGCAATGCACGACTTGCAAAAAAACAACCAAGTACGTGATGATGAATATATCCGCAATGGTTCAGATCAAATTATTCAATTATGTGTAAAAACCATTGTTTATGATGAAAAACAGCCAAAAGAGAATATTAAAAAACAACAAAATAGATAAAAGTTTGAAGGCAGAATGTGAATTCTGCCTTTTTCTTAGTTATATCCCATCATCTTCAATAAACTTTTCGTATACTCAATCGCCTCAATCCTATTTTCAACACCAATCTTTTGGTATAGGTTGCGTATGTGCGTTTTGATTGTGGTTATTGCAACGACTAATTCTTGAGAAATTTGTTCATTGCTATAACCTGCATAAATTAGCCCAAGCACTTGCCATTCGCGGGAAGTGAGCGGACTTATTTTGAGCAGTTCAGGCAGCTGTGGATTTTTCAGTAAATGACTTACAAACTCTTCATCAAAATGGGCGAATTTATGACGATGATGCTGGTTAATACTACGCAAAATAAATTTCGCTTTATGCGTTGATAAATCATCTAACACATTAATTTGCAGTAATTGGCGGATTTGTTCAGCCATCAATTCACCTTCAATCACGAACGCACTAATAAAATTAGTTTGTTGGCTGAGATTTAAGGCTTGGATTAAATCGCGTTGAGCTAAATCGTGCTGACCTTGTTGATAATAAATGCGATTGCGTAAAATCAACGCTCGTTGTGTGTCGCTAATTAAATTAAAGATTGCCGTGGTTTTTAATAAGCGGTTTACGATCTCCAATGCTTTATCAAACTGTGCTTGCAACAAATAACAGCGGGCAATATTTCGCCATTGGCGTTGCAAGAAATGATTATGATCTTGAGTCGGGAACGTGGTTTGTGCCAACCACCCTTCAAGCGGTGCTTTTTCTTCTCTAATTTGCCAATAATAGAGCTGAACTTCATCAAAAGTCGTTAGCCAATCGCGATGAACAGAATGGCTAGCAAGCAGGTTTTTACCTTGTTCAATTAAGCGGGAAGCATTCGTTAAATTCCCTTTAGTAAGAGAAATTTTTGCGATCAATGCCAAGCAATGTGCTTGTTCACTCTCTTTTTCAAGCACTTCTATCCCCGCATTTGCCATCTCTTCAGCTTCATCTAAGTGATGCCATTCCCACAAAATTTGTCCGCGTAAACGGAATAAAAATTCGTGCATCGGAATTTTGTGTAAAAGTTGAGCCTGTTGCGTCGTATCTTTCAGTAAATCATAAGCAGATTGTAGAAAACCTTGAGCGGAAAGCATTTCAGCTTGCTGTAATTTTGACCAGAGCCATTGATGATAAGCAGAGTGCTCTAACGCCATCTTTTCTACTTTTTGCATTCGCTGCAAACCTTCTTTGAGGTAACCTTGGCAATGTTGTGCTTCGCCAATAATAGAATTAGCGACAATTTGAGCATAGCCAACTTTAGAAGAAAAATGTACTAAAGCACGGTTCGCAAGCTGGTAAGCTAAATCCTCATTGCCTTCATTAATCGCAACTTGAGCTTGCAAGGCTTCAAAATGAGCCTGTAAATCCTCTTCAAGAGGTTGATTTGGTTTAAAATTTTGCAAGATTCCCGAGACTTCTTGATAACGATGCTGGCTTTGTGATAACCACGCTTTCAACAACACTAAATTCGAATCCTGCCAAATCTGCTCAGCAGGCATTAAATTTAAACACTCTTCGAGTAATTTTAATTGTCCTTGATGGAATAATTTCCAACCATATTCTTGCAATACTTGATAAAGTAATGCTGGCTCTTCTAAAATTTGAGCGTGATATAAGGCTTCTGTGCCATTACCTAGCTTTAGCCATTCCGTTATAGCAAGGTGATGTAATGTTCGCCAAGTTTGAGGGTGTTCCATTCTGCAACGCTGGCGTAAAAAATCAGATAAAATCGGGTGAAATTGCCACCACGTTTCGCCATTCTCGTAAATATTACGTTGTACAAATAAGCCTTGTTTTTCTAATTCTGCAAGTTGATAAATCCCATTTTCTGCTTGCGTTAAAGCGAATACGAGGCGTTCATTCATCTTATGTAGCAGAGCACAACATTGCATAAAATATTGCGTTTGTGATGGAATGAAATGGAAGACTTCCTCGCTCAAATAATCTTCTATATATTGCTGACTCAGGCTAGCAAATAATTTCTCTGGTGTATTAAGCCATTCTGGGGAAGTTTTTAAACTAAAGCAAAGTAGTTGTAGTGCACTAATCCAACCTTGCGTGTGCTCATAGAGGAGATGAAGTGCTGTTTCACTTAGGGTAATATTCGTTGCTTGTTCAATCAATTGACGACATTGTTCAAGATCGAAGGCTAAATCATTTACGCCTATTTCAAGCAATTTCTCACGCAATCGTAATTGTGTGATGCTGATGGGAGGAAGCGTACGAGAAAGCAAAATGAGATGCATCGTTTCAGGCTGATGCTTTAGCCAAAATCGAATTGCTTCGTGAATTTCTGCATTTTCGATCAGATGATAATCATCCAATATAAGATAAAAAGGGGAACGAATGCTTTGTAATTCAAGCAAGAGTTCATGAAAATAGCGGGTAAGATCATCTTGAAAGAGGCAATGACTAAAAGAGAGATGCGTTGCGTCCCGTAATGCTTGTGTAAAATAGCGAGCAAATTCGACCGCTTGATTATCACTTTTATCTAAACTTAGCCAGCTAACTCGCTGATGTTTTGCAGTTTGAATAGCTTGCCATTCAGCCATTAAGGTCGTTTTGCCATAACCTGCTGGAGCAGCAAGTAGAGTAAGGGGATAATTTTTTGTTTTTTCTAATTTTGCCAATAATGCAGGACGTTCAATCTTATTTTCTTTTTTCGAAAAATGAGCAATAAATTTACTCGACATTAAACCCGAAATTAGAGATGGCATCCTTTCTTTTCCTCTTTTTATGATGTATGGCAGTTTGATTTTAGCAATTTTTTACAGAAAATGGGGGAGAAATTTTTGGTAACCAGAATGTAAAAAAGCCATCACGGTGTTGCAGCAGTGATGGCAAAAGGATCATTATGATAAAAAGATAGGATTATTTAGATGAAACTTGCTGTAAGAAAATTTTACGAGGTTGAGTTAAGCCTAATTTTTCTGCTTCATTGACCAAGTTCATTGCTTTATTAATGTCATGATTTTTCAGCGCACTTTTCACCGCTTGGTTGAAATATTGCTCAGTAGTTTGTTCTACAGGCTGAGCAAGCGGTTCATTTTTAACGCTTTTTTGCATTTTGCTCGCTGTTGGTTTTTCCTCTCCCACACTTTGCGTAGGTGCAGTTTGAGCTTTACTTTCAAAGATCGCACCGCCTTTAGCAATATTACCTAAACCGACAAATTGCGTTGATTGTATGCCATCCACCTCTAACTCAATTTTACCCGAATTGGTATGTTTGACCATAATATCGGCAATTGCTGGCGGTTGGTTGCCTTTTGCCTTTTCATAGAGTTTAGCAGGGTGAGTGAATTGGGTTTGCCCATTCAGATCTTGTTCAGTGGTGTAGAGAAGCACATAAACAAAATCTTGCCCTGAAACAGGCGTTAGGCTTAATTCAGCTTGTAATTGGTTACCTTCTAATCCTCGCTCTTCCGCTTTTTTAAATTGGGAGGCTGGATATTTGAGAGAGACATTGTAATTGCTATCAAGCACTAATACATTCGGTACAAAAATGTGGTTGTTATCTACGACCAAACTTTTAATTTTGATATTTAATGTGCCTTGATTGGCAGGAATTTTGTAACCAATAACGGCACTGTCTGTGCCTGCAAGATTTTTAGCGAAAGCAACAATTTTTGCCTCGTTCACATCGCTGGTAATTTTTTGCGATAAATCGACCGCTTGCCAATTGAAATTGGCGAGTTCAGTTTTAGATGGTTCGTTTGCAAAAATAGCACTTGAAAGGGCAAGAGCGGAAAATAAAAGGGAGAGTTTGAATTTCATAAATTATCCCCTGAAATATTCATTGTAATAAATTGTAGGGGCAGGGTTTATCCCCGTCCGATAATATGAAAAGGACAGGGATAACCCCTGTCCCTGCGATAATTTCAAGCGGTCGATTTTTGCAAATGATTTACCCATTTTGACCGCTTTATAAGCTACTACCACCAAGCCTCAAATTGTACGCCACCGATAAATTCGCCATCTTTCGCTTTGTAACCTTGGTTAGTGCGAGCTGCGGTATTGAATTTATCATTCCAGTGTGCGTAAGTACCGAATATACGGATGGCAGGACGTGCCCAAATGCTGTTACCTGCTTGCCATTGTTGTGCAACAGTGTATTTCATTAAATCATTTTTCTTGCCAGTAGCTTGATCTTTAATGCGGTCGTAGCCCACTTCTAATAAAGTGCTCATCGTGTCTGTCCATTTATACATTGGACGGATGCCGGCAGAGTACCACGTTTTGCCTTGTTTGTTATCTAAATCATTTTTTTGATAGATTAAGGCATACATGACTTCTACTTTATCACTTGCTTGGAATGTACCTTGGTTGATTAAGCGAAGCATATTGCCGCGTTTATCTGCAGAACTGCCACTAGCATGCCCCGCACCATCCACCATTGAGTCTTTTGCATATTGTACGGTAAATTTATTGAAGCCACCGAAGAAGTTACCTTGGGTGTATTCTGCTGTACCCATATAACCTTTTTTCACTGCGTTATCGTTAACGAAACGTGCATCATCTTTGGTGTGAGCTTTAGCATAATCGAAACCTAATTCTAATGAACCATCTTTCCATAATTCAATATTCGCTAAACGCACATCAAATACATCGTTATAAACCGATTTTTTCTGAGTACGATTGCTCTTATATGTTTTTGTTGCGTGGTCATAATAGTAAGAGAATGCACCATCACGCTCAGTATTACGGGTTGCTGCTACAGATAATTTACCAAAGCCTAAATCAATGTTCTCAACCCCTGCACCAGGACCAGAAATATCCCAGTAGTAGAAGTCGTTCATATGCACATCATGGCGTTGGTAGAAGCGTTTACCTGCCCATAATGTTGCACCTGGTAACACATCTGCAAAGTTTTTAAATTGTGCGTTTAATTCGCGTAATGCTGGGCTAGTATCTGTCCAGTCGTTATCATTTAACGTACCACCATAAGCAACGTTAGAATCAAAGTAGATAGATTTCTCGCCTGATTTGAATAGTTCTTGACCTAATTTAAATTCTGCATAGGTATCAGATTCATTACCTAAACGGTATTTAGAACCACCACCATTTACCGAGAATGCAGATTGTTCACCACCGCCTGATGTCCAGCCGATGCCTGAACGAGCATAACCATGAAAATCAACAGCAAATGCTGTGCTAGAAAGTAATGCACCAGATACGATTGTTGCTAATACTGTTTTATTAAGGCTCATAATAAGCTCCTTTAGTTTTGTCATTATGTAAAAACAGGTTAAACACCCAACTCTTTATATAAACGTCTGCACGCTGTACCATCTTCGCGGAACAGGTGACATCGATTCGGATTGATACCGATTGCCATTTCATCGCCCTCTTTGACTAACACGATGTCATTTTGGCGATAAACAATATTTTGTTTAATTGCAGGTAATTCGAGATAAACTTGCGTTTCGTGCCCTAATTGTTCCACCACTTTTACCGTGCCTTTAATACAAATTTCGCTGTGTTCGCAAGGGAGTAAATGCTCTGGACGAATACCTAATGAAACGTTATCGCCCACATTTAAGCCCCTGCCTTCCACAGGAATCCAGAAACTCACGTGATCGGCATCAAGCATTTCAATTTTAACTGCATCCTCTTTCACCTCTAACACACGCACAGGTAAAAAGTTCATTTTTGGTGAACCGATAAATCCCGCGACAAAACGGTTAGCAGGATAGTGATAAAGCTCTAATGGGCGACCAACCTGTGCCACGTTGCTCTCAATGTTGTCGCTGTTCGCTTGTAACACCACGATCTTATCAGCGAGGGTCATTGCTTCGACTTGATCGTGGGTTACATAAATCATTGTGCGGTTAAGTTTTTTGTGGAGTTTAGAAATTTCTACCCTCATTTGCACACGTAATGCCGCATCAAGGTTAGAAAGGGGTTCATCAAGCAAAAAGACTTCTGGTTGCGAAACTAACGTACGTCCAATTGCGACACGCTGACGCTGACCGCCTGAAAGCTCTTTAGGTTTGCGGGTTAAAAGGTGAGCTAGTTGTAGAATTTCTGCTACTTGATTGACCCGTTGCTCAATTTCCTCTTTTTTTGCCCCTGCTAATTTCAAGCCGAACGACATATTTTCCGCAATGGTTAAGTGTGGATAGAGTGCATAAGATTGGAATACCATCCCGATATTGCGGTTTGCTGGTGGCACATCATTCATTCGCTTATCGCCAATAAATAAATCACCAGAGGTAATTTCGTCTAAACCTGCGATCATTCGAAGTAAGGTCGATTTACCGCAGCCTGAAGGACCAACGAAAACAACAAATTCACCATCTTTAATATCTAAACTGACGTTTTTAGAAATATGTACGTTGCCATAAGATTTGCAAACATTGACTAATCGAACATCGGTCATTTGGGAATCCTCACAAAGCGGTGGAATTTTTAGCTTAATTCGCACCTAACTGAACTTGTCGATAATTTAAGGATTTTTTAGGAGGAGTACATCATACTTTTGTCATTTTTTTGCATAGTGAAATAGAACTTTTTTACGCCATTTTTTGTGAACTAGATCACAGAATTTTACCTAAAAAATGTGACCCAGATCACAAAATGAGATGCAAGCGGTCAATTTTGTGAAGTAAATCAAGATTTTAGTCAGGGGGGCGTAGAGGGGGGGATGAGGAAAAGCCAATGTATTTTTTGCATTATGCAAGGCATAAAACCAAGTCAGATGGAATAAAAATGGCTTGGCAATTGATATAAACCTAAACGAGGACATTCCTATGAAAAAATTCACCAAAACCGCATTAGCATTATGTGTTGGATTCTTGACTGCCCAAGGCGTGCAAGCAAAAATTGTAGAAGGACAACTCAACATCTGGATCAGTGCCGATAAAGGCTACAACGGCTTAGCTGAAGTCGGTAAAAAATTTGAAAATGAAGCGGGCGTAAAAGTGACCGTTGAACACCCAGGAAAATTAGAAGAACTTTTCCCACAAGTGGCTTCAACTGGGGATGGTCCAGACATCATCATTTTTGCTCACGACCGCTTTGGTGGCTACGCACAAGCAGGTTTAATTGCAGAGGTGCAACCAAGTGCAGAATTTAAAGCGAAAATTTCTGACATCGGTTGGAATGCAAATAAATATAACGGTAAACAAATTGCTTACCCTATTGCAATTGAATCACTCTCTTTAATCTATAACAAAGACTTAGTGCCGAACCCACCAAAAACGTGGGAAGAGATCGAAGGCTTAGACAAAGAACTTCGTGCGAAAGGCAAAAATGCGATTATGTGGAACTTACAAGAACCGTACTTCACCTGGCCTGTGTCTTCTTCACAAGGGGCTTACGCCTTTAAAGTTACCCAAAATGGCTATGACGTGAAAAATGTAGGTGTGAACAACGAAGCTGCCCAAAAAGGCTTACAATTCGTGGTCGATCTTGTGAAGAAAAAAGTAATCAATGCTGATGCTGATTACTCTGTTTCTGAAGCTTCATTCAATAAAGGAAATACGGCTTTAACTATCAATGGCCCGTGGTCTTGGGCGAATATTGAAAAAAGCGGCATCAACTATGGTGTAGCGGTGCTTCCAACATTAAACGGTAAAGCATCTAAACCATTCGTTGGCGTATTAAGTGCGGCAGTAAATGCGTCTAGTCCGAATCAAGACTTAGCAAAAGAGTTCTTAGAAAACTATCTATTAACCGATGAAGGTTTAGATACAATGAATAAAGATGCACCATTAGGTGCGGTAGCATTAAAATCTTACCAAGCGAAATTAGCCTCAGATCCACGCATCGCAGCAACAATGAAAAATGCAGAAAATGGAGAGATAATGCCAAATATCCCTCAAATGAGTCGTTTCTGGTATTCAGAAAAAGCAGCCATTGTGAATGCAACTTCTGGTCGTCAATCTGTAAAAGCTGCGCTTGATGAAGCACAAGCGAAGATTGAAAAAGAGTAGTTATTATATCGTCGAAGTAAGTGTAGGGGCGTGTTACACGTGCCCCTACACTAAAGCAACACTATTGCTACAAAAAAATCATTTCTTTTCTATGAATGTTACATTTTCATAGACTTTTGCGAAAGCGGTTATTTTTCTAAATTCTTGCATTTTCTCAAACATTTGGGGATCTTTATGCTAAATACCAAACCACTCACTCCTTCTCAACTTTGGGTTAAACGCATCTTTTCAGGCTTGCTTTATCTCATTGCGTTTTATCTTGTTTTTACCATCTATCTACAAGGTGAAATTCTTTTCGCACTGCTCGTGTTAGTTGTGGTCACTTCAGGAATTTACATCTTTAGTAATCAAGCTACATATCGCTGGCGTTATGTTTATCCAGGCGTTGCTGCAATGGGAATTTTCGTGCTGTTTCCACTGCTTTGTACGGTGGTAATTGCTTTTACAAACTACAGTGGCTCTAACCAGCTGAGCTATGAGCAGGTATTAAAACAGCTCCAAAGCCAAACCTATGCCGCAGGTGATCGTTTAGATTTTAAATTATTGGAAAATGGCGAGAACCAATACCAAATTGCCCTCACTAACAAAACTTCGCAAAAAAATTATCTTTCTGAACCGCTTGTATTAGACAACAATGAAGGTGAAGTTGCGGTAAAAGAAGTGGAACAGCTGCCAGAAACCCAAGCCGCACCACTGAAAGTAATTACTCAAAATCGTCAAGTATTACAAAGCATTCAGGTAGTATTGCCGACGGAAGAACGATTAAGTATGAGTTCTTTACGCCAGTTTGCCGAGCAAAAACCGCGTTATCGCTATGAAGACAGCCTACAAGACTTAACTAACGTAGAAACAGGCAAAGTTTATCGTGCGAATGATGCGATTGGTTTCTTTCAAGAAATCGATAATCAAGGCAATTTTGTTGGCGAGCGTCTAGAACCTGGTTATACCGTGGGTGTGGGCTGGAAAAACTTTGTGAAAATTTTAACCGATGAAGGCGTACAAGAACCTTTCCTTAAAATTTTCGTGTGGACGGTAGTTTTTGCCCTCTTAACTGTAGTATTCACTACTATCATTGGTATGGTATTTGCCTCACTTGTTCAATGGGAAGCATTACGCGGCAAATCGGTTTATCGCTTACTGCTTATTTTGCCGTATGCTGTGCCAGGATTCATTTCAATTTTGATTTTTAAAGGGCTATTTAATCAAAGTTTCGGAGAAATCAACTTAATTCTGAATAATCTATTCGGTATTCGTCCAGAGTGGTTTAACAATCCATTCTTAGCCAAAACGATGTTGTTAATCGTAAATACTTGGCTAGGCTATCCATACATTATGATCGTGTGTATGGGCTTATTAAAAGCAATACCACAAGACTTATATGAGGCTTCAGCAATTGATGGGGCAAGCGTATGGCAAAACTTTACCCGCATTACGATGCCGTTGTTGGTAAAACCATTAATGCCACTTTTGATTGCAAGTTTTGCCTTTAACTTCAACAACTTTGTGTTAATTCAATTATTAACCAACGGCGGACCAAATATGGTGGGAACAACAACACCAGCAGGTCACACAGATTTGTTAGTAAGCTATACATATCGCATCGCTTTTGAAGGCAGCGGTACACAAGACTTTGGGTTAGCGGCTGCGATTGCTGTAATTATCTTCTTACTCGTGAGCGGATTAGCGTTGTTCCAAATTAGAATGACAAAACTTTCTCAGGATTAATGCTTTTACTCTCGTAGGGACAGGGTTTATCCCTGTCCCAAATCGCCAAGGACAGGCATAAAGCCTGTCCCTACAAAGGTTCTAAGGGAAATACAAAAGGATACAACCTATGGCTATTGTTCAACCTAAATCAATGAAACTGCGTTTATTTTCAACGCATCTGTTTTTAATCGGCTTTTGTGCTTTAATTTTATTCCCGATGTTTATGATCATCGGCATCTCACTTCGCCCAGGAAACTTGGCTTTAGGTGAGCTGATCCCGAGTGAAATTTCTCTCGAACACTGGAAATTAGCACTTGGTTTTAGTGTAACTCACGCTGATGGTACGGTAACACCACCACCATTCCCAGTATTACTTTGGCTTTGGAACTCTGTGAAAGTCGCAGGCATTACTGCAATTATTACACTCATGCTTTCTACTACTGCAGCGTATGCCTTTGCACGCTTACGCTTTGCGGGAAAAAGCCTACTTTTGAAATCAATGCTGATTTTTCAAATGTTCCCTGCGGTGCTTTCGCTTGTGGCATTGTATGCTTTATTTGATCGCTTGAGCGACTACATTCCATTTTTAGGCTTGAATACCCACGGCGGCGTGATTTTTGCTTACCTTGGCGGGATCGCAATGCATGTTTGGACAATCAAAGGCTACTTTGAAACCATCGATAAATCATTGGAAGAAGCCGCAGCTCTTGATGGTGCAACCCCGTGGCAAACTTTCCGCTTGATTTTGTTACCACTTTCGGTACCAATTTTAGCGGTAGTATTTATTCTCGCATTTATTTCCTCTATCATTGAAGTCCCTGTTGCCTCACTCTTATTACGTGATGTAGATAACTACACTTTAGCAGTGGGAATGCAACAATATCTTCACCCACAAAATTACCTCTGGGGCGACTTCGCGGCAGCGGCAATTCTTTCAGCGATTCCAATTACCCTTGTGTTTATTTTGGCACAACGTTGGTTGGTTGGCGGTCTCACAGCTGGTGGGGTAAAAGGATAGAAAACGTAGGGTGTGTGGATTTAAAAAAATCCACGCACGCTTTGTCAATTCTTATGAAGAATAAACCGCTTGCGTGCGTGAAGCTTCATTTCACACACCCTACGGTACGATATATTTATATTTAGGAAAAGCAAATGAAACAAACTCACCCTTATTTAAACACTTATTTCTTCGATGAATATGGTCGCCGTCGTTATGCAAGCTCGGACGTTTACCAAAAAATCGCGAAACGCCTTGGCTCGCCAAAAAGTCGTCAAATTCTACCGCTTGTTAAAGTAGTAAAGGCAGGACAAGCGGTCTATATTCCACTGCATATTGCAAACAGCAATCAAGACTTGCAGGCACACTGGCAACTTACGCTTGAAAATAACGAAATGCTGACAGGCAAAGTAAAACGCAATGCGATCAACTTGCCGAGTAATTTACCTCTAGGCTATCACGAGCTTTCTCTTCACACCGCAAAAGCAGCGTATCATTGCCGTGTGATTGTAACACCAGAAACAGCATTCCAGCCAAAAGCATTGCAAGCTCATCAGAAATTATGGGGAGCAATTTTACAGCTTTACACCTTACGTTCAGAGCAAAACTGGGGAATTGGCGATTTCAGTGATCTCAAAGCATTCTTAACCAAAGTAGCTGAAAAGGGTGGCGATTTTGTCGGTCTTAATCCAATTCACGCACTTTTCCCAGCGAATGCAGAAGGGGCAAGTCCTTACAGCCCATCTTCACGTTTATGGATGAATATCATCTATATTGATGTAAATGCGATTGAAGCCTTCCAGCAATCTCAAGAGGCACAAGCGTGGTTTAATGACGCTGAAACACAACGCCAATTAACCGAACAGCGTGCGAAAGATTATGTCGATTACACGCAAGTAATGAACTTGAAATTGCACGGTTTACGTTTAGCCTATTCTGCATTTTGTAGTCAAGATCAGACCGCTTTCGAGCAATTTATCGCTCAAAATGGCGAAGCGTTAAAAATCCAAGGTACGTTTGATGCATTACATAGTTGGCTCTCTGCACAATTTAGCGAACAATGGGGCTGGAATTTCTGGGCAGAACAATATCACGATTACCATTCACCAGCAGTGGCACAATTCCAAGCAGAACAAAGCGATTTAGTACGTTTTTATATGTGGTTGCAATTTGTTGCACAACAGCAATTACAACAATGCAACTTATTGGCGAAAGAGCTTGGAATGCCTGTGGGCTTTTACCGCGATTTAGCCGTAGGCGTAGCAGATAACGGTGCGGAAACCTGGGCAGATAAAGAGTTGTTTGTATTGGATGCTTCTGTGGGTGCTCCTCCAGATATTATGGCACCAAACGGACAAAACTGGGGCTTATCGCCAATGCATCCAGAAGTGTTACAAACACGAGGTTATCAACCATTTATCGACTTATTACGTGCCAATATGAAAGATTGTGGTGCATTGCGGATTGATCATATTTTAGGTTTGGCACGTATGTGGTGGGTGGCGAAAGGAGACTCTGCCAAAAACGGGGCTTATGTGCGTTATCCATTAGATGATTTACTTGCAATTCTAGCTCTTGAAAGCCAACGCCACCAATGTTTAATCATTGCTGAAGCGTTAGGCACAGTGCCGAAAGGTATGCTCGAAAAATTGGAAGAAAAAGGTATTTTAGCTTATAACATCTTTTATTTTGAAATGGATGCAAATGGAAGTAAACCGCTAGAGAACTATCCATACCAAGCAATGACCACGTTGAGTACACACGACTTACCAACGGTGCAAGGCTATTGGAAAGGTTACGACTTTGATTTAGGCGAGCAATTCGGGGTTTATCCGAGTAAAAAAGTGCTGAATATTCTCAAACAAGGACGCAAAGAGGCAAAAGAGAAAATTCGACAAGCGGTTGAAAATGTGCAAGAACTTGCGAATACTGATACCAACGTAAGCAAAGAGTTCACACATCAATTGCAAGCCTATGTGGCAGACACAAATAGTGCGTTATTCGGTTCACAGCCTGAAGATTGGTTGAATATGCTTGATCCTGTGAATATTCCCGGCACAAGTATGGAGTATCCAAACTGGCGACGTAAACTCAGCCACACTATTGAAGAGATTTTTGCAAATACGGAAATCAATCAGTTGCTAGAAACGATTGAGAAGAAACGAAATAAGTAACACTTTATATTGAAAAAAACCACGCTTTTGCGTGGTTTTTTTAGTTAAAAAATACCAAGATGAAAAAGCGTAGGGATATTTACATAAATTTACAAATTAGATTAATTTTTCTTCATTACTTTTTTGTATAATACTTCGCCCGTTAACATATATGCGGATTGTGAAAGAAATGATGACCTTGGTTTTAACAAGATTCATGGTTGTTAATTTCTTTGTGGAAGTATTTATAGAATACATACCGTCTATTCTTTGTATTAATTAAATTTATGGATATCGTTAAGTATGAACAAAATATTTAAAGTTATTTGGAATAAAACGACTCAGAGGCTAGAAGTCGTATCAGAGCTAGCAAAAGGAGCTGTAAAATCTTCTTCCAATAATGTAGTAAATCTAGCTAAAGATTTATCTAAACCTGTTTTAAAACTTTCTCTACTCTCAATTTGCTTGGGATATCCAACCTGGGCAATGGCAGCGACAGGTGCTGAAAATGGAGCTGTTAAGTATGGTGATTATGGGATTGCTATTGGTGGTTATAATGGTGGTGCACAAGTTGGTCCTAAGCCAAAAGAGGGAAATAGAGTTGCAGCGGTTGGTAATAGACAAATTTCTATTGGACACGATAAATTAGTTGCCTCTGGTAATAATAGTATCGTTATTGGCTCTGATTATGGGCATGCTAACGCTTGGGGATTAACTTATAGACAAGGTGGTACTCAAGGTTTTAATACAGTTGGAATTGGTGCTGGAGCACAATCTATCGGGCTTAATGCATTAGCGTTAGGGGCTGCATCAGGTAGTGGAGTGGGATACCAAGGGTATGATGACGCTGTCTATCTTGGTTCATTCTCTCGTATTGCACCAAAAGGTTTAGGACAAAACTATACTGATGCTGAGATTAATAATTTAAATAACACCTACGTTACAGCGGTTGAGGCATTCAATCAAAACCAAAATGCAGACACTTTAAATGCGGTTAAAGAAGCAGGAAGAAAGATAAACAATGCCGCATTAAATAAAGTAGAAGGGATGACTATCAAATCTAATGTTGTTCATCCAACTCAAACGGGTAAATTTACGACACAAGATCAACAAGTTTCTCAAATTAATGGTTCTGCTGGCACTACAACCGTTTCTATTCTTTCTGTTGGCGGTAAAGATGGTAATAATACGATGTATCGCCAAATTCAAAACGTGGCAGCAGGTCGTATTGCCTCTGACAGTAATGATGCAGTAAACGGTTCTCAACTTTACTACGTGAGAAATTATACGGGTTGGAATATTGGGCATTATGATGATGTAACAAGAGCTAACACGACAACAGGACGTGTTAATAATGATCATACGGTTATTTTTAAACCTGGTAATTACACAGATGTATGGACAAGTTTAGATTCAACCAATCGAAGCACAGTAAATATCGAAGTTAAAACAGCTAACCTAGGTACAGAAGTAGCAAATGGTAAGATTTCAAAGATTACTGTAACAGATCCTATTAGCACAGATGCAAATAACACCGTTGCAAGAACTGCAGGTGTAAAATCCGTATTAGATAAATTTAATGAAATTAAAGCGGATAAAGTTGATATCATGGGGTATTCGCATGTTAATGAAACTGATGCGAATAATGTTACAGAAAATCGTATTATTACAGCTAAAAATTGGGAAAATCAGTTTGACAATAACAACGGCACATATCATGAATCAGCTGGAGCAAAAGGAAACAGGGCTATTACCTCAGGCGTAAGAGCTAATGCATTAGCAAAAGATTCTATTGCTATTGGTTCACTTGCTAATGTAAATAATAACTGGGGATCGCAATTGGTTGCAGCTGAACGTTCGATTGCAATTGGTCGTGAGGCAACAGTAAATGCTGGACAAGATTCTATTGCTATGGGGTCAGGAGCACAAATTTTACATAACGACCAAACAACACTTAATGCAAATAATGCAATTGCAATTGGTAAATTAGCTAAAGTAGATCAAGCAAGTAATGCGATTGCATTAGGTAATAATGCTAGTATAGGGGGGAATTATGCTTCTAATGGTGTATGGAAGGCTTCAGATAATAGTATTGCGATAGGTAATAATACAACAGTTTCACGTGAAAACTCTGTTGGTATTGGTACAAACGTAAGCGTCGCACGTGAAAATTCTGTAGTTATTGGCCAAGAAGCAAAAGCAACTCGAGAAAGGGTTGTAGCAATTGGTGCTTACGCAACCGCAAATGGCGATAGAACAGTTGTAATTGGTCCAGAAGCAACAGCTAATGGCTCAAAATCTATTGTGATTGGTGGATTAGGTGATAATAAGACAGATAATCAAGCAAAATCAGAAACTGGTGCGGATCAAGCTATTGTAATTGGTAACGGTGCACAAGCGAAAACAGCTGCAAGTTATTCTATTACTTTAGGTAACAGCGCCAAAACAGAAGCTGCGACAGGGATTAGCATTGGTGATCGTGCTAATGTTGCTTCTGGTGCAAATAATGGTATTGCCTTGGGTCAAGCCGCAGTTGCTAATAATTCAGGTGATATTGCTATTGGTCAATCTTCAAGTACATCAACTAAACATACAGTAAATGGTCTCAAAATTGGTGACGCAACCTTATCTACAGGCGTTGCTGCAACCGATAATGGCACTGTAAGTTTTGGTAAAGATAATGTTAAACGCCAGATCCAAAATGTAGGAGCTGGTGAGATCTCTGCTACATCAAGTGATGTAATTACTGGTTCACAACTTTACCATGTAATCAAAGCCGCTGATGAAATTGCTAAAACGGAATATAACTTCCAAGTAAATGGCAAGAATATTAAAACCATGCGTAACAATGGCACATCAGCAGCTAATAATGCTCATAATACGCTTGATTTCAAAGCTGGCGATGGGTTAGATGTTACATATGAAAATAATGCAGTAACTTACAAACTAAATGACGATTCCAAACAAGCTATTACTGATGCTAAAACAGCAGCACAAACAGTAACAACGAAACTGAATCAGATCGACCAATCAGTTCAACGTGCAGAAACAGCTGCAACATCTGCTACAACTGCCGCAACTAACGCAGCAAGCTCTGCCACAGTAGCAAGTACGGCTGCAAAAGTAGCTATATCTTCAGCATCAGCAGCAAACAGCTCAGCAACCGCAGCAAGCACATCTGCATCAGCAGCAAATAGCTCTGCAACCGCAGCAAGCACATCTGCATCAGCAGCGAACAGCTCTGCAACCGCAGCAAGTTCATCAGCTTCAGCAGCAAACAGCTCTGCAACCGCAGCATCAAGTTCTGCTTCAGCAGCGAACAGTTCAGCGACCGCAGCAAGTTCATCTGCTTCAGCAGCGAATAGCTCTGCAACCGCAGCAAGCTCTTCAGCATCTGCAGCGAACAGTTCAGCAACTGCGGCAAGTTCAGCTGCTTCAGCAGCACAAAGCTCTGCTCAACGTATCGAAGATTCTGGCTTAATCAGCAAAGATGGTAAAACAGCCTTTGCGGCGGATAACACCAGCAATCGTGATAGTGCTAAAGCAAAAGGCAAAGATGCGACCGCTGCAGGTTATGGCTCAAATGCAAGTGGTAAAAATGCGACAGCAATTGGTAACAATGCAACTGCATCAGGTAGAAACAGCACAGCATTAGGTCAAAATGCAACTGCAACTGCAGAAAATTCTGTGGCAATTGGTCAAGATTCTGTAGCGAACGAACGCAATACGGTATCTGTGGGTAGAGTAGGCAATGAACGCCGTATTACTAACGTTGCAGATCCTGTAAACAACACAGATGCTGCGAATAAACGCTATGTTGATAATGCTGTAGGCTCTGTACGTAACGATCTCAGAAAAACAGAGAAAAAACTTCGTGGAGGGGTAGCTGGTGCGACTGCAATGGCAAATATTCCGCAAGTTACTCAACCTGGTAAACTGATGGTTGGAGCAGGCATTGGTAACTATAAAGGTCAAAGTGCTGTGGCGGTTGGTTTATCTAAATCAAGTGATAATAACCGAGTCATTTTCAAAATGAGCGGTTCTGCAACAACGCAAGGCGATTATAATATTGGTGCTGGTATTGGTTACCAATGGTAATTTATACTAGATAATTAAAAATCACTCGGGGAAACCCGAGTGGTTTTATTATATAAATACTCTTAGCTCGCAAAAAAACAGCATAAATTTAACCGCTTGTTGAGAGCAGTTATGTAATAAATCCTAATTAAGAGAAATTTATGAAAAAATATAAAATTGGCATTACCTTTAATTTAGAATCTCAGGTAACAGATATTTGGGCTAATGGGGCAAATCAAAACGTTATTCATCTTTATCATTTATTTCAACACTCAGATCTTATTAAAGATGTTGTATTAGTTTCTTGGGGACCTGAGAAACGTACAACGCCACCTGAAGGCTTTATGTTGGAAGGTATGAATCTTAAATTTGCCTATGTTGAGGATATTATTGATGAATTAGATGTGCTTATTGAAGGAACTCTAGTCATAGAGCCTTCTCAAGTAACAAGAATGCACGATCACGGTGGTAAAGTCGTTTGCTATAAGATGGGGAATGACTTTATTATGGATATGGAAAATTTCCTATTTGATAAAAAAGCAGGACGCGTATTTAATGGTACAACGTTTGATGCGGTATGGATGATCCCTCAGCATGAAAATACGTGTAAATCGTATTTTTCAATTATGTATCATTGCCCTTCTTATGTTGTGCCTGCTATCTGGTCGCCTATCTTTTGTGATCAAGTTATTAAACGTATTAAAGAGGAACACAATTTAGATTTTGGATATAAACCAAGTTTAGATCAAAAAGCTAAACGCATTGCCTCATTTGAAGCAAATATCAACGTAGTGAAAACATGTTTTACGCCTATCTTAATTTGTGAACAGGCTTATCGCCAACATCCAGAAAAAATTAAAAATGTATATCTATGTAATACCTACGATAAAAAGGATAACCCAACATTCTTTAATTTTATTGGTCGAACGGATTTGGTCAAAGATGGGGTGATGACAGTGGAAGGACGTTATCAGATGCCAGATTTTTTAACCCGCTATGTTGATATTGTGTTAAGCCATCAATGGGAAAACGGACTAAATTACGCCTATAATGATGCGTTATATGGCGGTTATCCGTTTATTCATAACTCAAAATTAATTCCAAAAGGGATCGGATATTATTATGAACAATTCGATGCTTTTGAAGGTGCAAAAGTATTACTTGATATAATTGATAATCATGATAAGCATCACGAAGAATATGTAAAACGTGCAAATGAATATTTGGATTCTCAGTTACCAACAAATCCTGTTAATATTTATATGTATGAGAAAGAGATCAAGCGGTTGTTTTCTTAATTAGATTAGCAAAATCCCTTTAGTAATAGTTACCAAAGGGATTTTTCTTTAAGATTTATTTAATAGATCTGTACATTTTATTTCAATGCTTTTTAAGCAATTATTAATATTTAATAATTTAAATAATTGCATACGAATAAATTCAATCATCGTACAAATTGCATAAATAGCGAGTGAGCTTAATAAAATCGCACCGACCATTTTTAATGTTGAATAAGTTGCAAATTCTTGAGCATAACCGCTAATAAAATTATCGCGAACTAATGGTTGCTCATGAATTAAATAGACTCCTAATGTAGCATTAGATAACAACAATACTATCTTTTTAAGAATGGGATGAGTAATATGAATTTGTTTGAACAGCAATAATAAGAATACAGCCGCAAGTACAATTGCTGGTGCACAATATTGCATAATTTTCAGTGAATTAATACCTGCTTGAGTATAAGTATTAAAATAAGTAATAACCATCTGATACCCCCATGTTAATAAGATCATTAACAGAAAGTAAGAAAAGCATTTTAATTTAGATAAATTCTTGCCAATCTCGCATTTTGCAATAATTCCACCTGTAATATACATCATAATCAGCCAGAAAGTATTATAGCCTTGATGAAATAAGAATGGATCGCCATTTTGGCTAAAAAAGAAAGGTAGTACCGACATGATAATAAAAAGAATAGCAAGATGTAATATCAGCGATCGATTAGGTGTATGTTGAACATAAGCATTTAAAATTGGCATAAAAAGAAATACACCAACATAAGCCGTCATATACCAATATTGATAGGTCATTATTGGAAATAAAGCATTAAACCAAAGAGTAGTATTTATTGTTGCAGTAATAATACTATAAATTAAGGTGGCTAAAACCATATAAAAGACAATCTGTAGCCAAAACACCACGAGTTTATAATATTGAACTTTTTTATTCCAATAAAAATATCCTGTAATTAAGGCATAGCAGTTTACTGCACAATAGGCAAGGTATTCAATTAGCCAAACAATAGAATAATTGGAATAAAAGAAATTTTCTTGGGTATAAGTCAGAGAAGGCGAAAATAATATCCCTCCATGTCCATTAGTGTGTAATATCACGACCATAAAAATAGCCGTTATTTTTAGCAAATCAATGCCAAAATTTCTTTTTATCATAGAATCCTCATATTATAGATTATCTAATAATACTTCTAATTTATTTCCAATTGTTTGGAAATTAAACCGCTTAATAGCTTCAGGCAATAAACGGATGTAGTGTTGTCGCTTATTTTCATCGGTTAATAAATCATAAGTTGCTTGAACAAATAGTTCTTTATCATGTAATGGAATGAGTTCTCCATATTTACCATCTGCTAAAATTTCTTTAGGTCCAAATGGACAATCATAAGCAACTACCGGTGTACCGCATGCCATGCTTTCAATCAGTACTGTAGGTAAGCCTTCTATTTTTGAAGTATGAATGAAAAGTTTTGCTTGTTGCATAAATGGAAAAGGATTTTCAATTTTACCTAATAACAAACAATCATTTTCTAATTCTAATTCTTTTATTTTATCTTCTAATTCATTTCTTGCTTCACCTTCACCAATAAGATAGAGTTTTTCTTTAACACCTTTTTGTTTAAGTTGATAAAAAATCTCAATCATTTCTAAGTGATTCTTGATAGGATCCAATCTTGCTACTTGTAAAATAAAAGGCTCATTGATTAATTTTTTATAATACTCAGGAATAAGAAGTATATTAGCTTGCAATCTTATATTCTCAATATTAATTGGGTTATATAGTGTAATAACGCTACTATTTTTTATACCTAAATTATTTAATGCATGACTACAACTTTTATTCATACTCTCATTAATAGCAATAAAATGGGTATATTTAGATAAAACATATGAATAATAGCTAGGATTATTTTCCCAAATATTTATAATATATTTACCATGAATCCAATATAACACAGGAATAGATTTATTGATATCGTAATGATTTATAAAGTCTTCAAAATTAGCTAAATGTTTATGAAAATCAATAATAACATCGTACCCTCCTTGATTTATAACATCAAGAATTCTACTATTTATCCTCTCTTTTATGCCATTAAACCATGAGTTAAAATATTCAGATTGTTTTTCAATATAACTCAAAATAAAGAATTCAGACTCAATATCACTTAATATATATTTAACTTTAATCTCTTGGTTAATTTTATCAATATTATGATTTTCTTTATTTTTTATTAGCATTAGTTCAATTTCATACTTTCCTTTTTGTGAAAGTAGATTGAGGTAATTGATAAGTACTCTTTCTGTACCACCAAATACTAAAGCAGGATGAATAAACAGGAGCTTTTTCTTTTTCATAAATAACGACTCTTATATTAATCTTATATTTTCAAATACCCATCTTGTTCTTGTTCTTTCAATATCAAGAGAATCAGTATAGAAATATAACTTTTCACTCGGCTTTAAGACTACACTATAGTATTTATTTTCTTTCGTTAGAAATGGCGTTAAACCTTCTTTTTTCACATAAGTAACATTACATAAATCAAAATTAGGTATATCATGATAGGAATAAATAAGGTTTATTTCATAAGAATGTGGATTACTTAAGCAAATTTTTGAGTATCCTGTCACATCAATACATAATGCATTTAATGTTTGAGAAACATCTGTATTATTTAACGTTTTTATTGCGATATAATTCGCATTAGCATATTCTAATTTTAGTGTCGTATAACGCTCTTCAATAGCATAAGAAGTTAGGCTTTCTCTTAGAATATGATAAATAGGATAATCTTTCAAACGATATGTTTTACCTAATTTTATTAATTTCTCAGCATCTAATTTAGCTAAGCTATATTTCCCTTCTAATCTAAAATCTCCAGGTGTATGCATTGCTTCAACTGTTTCTTCTTCTATTGAAAAAGAACGAAATTTTCCATTTTGGTATAGAAAACTAATTTCCCAGTTAGGAATACAATTATATTTTTTATGTAGCGGTTTTACTTTATCTATTTCAGCAGAATAAAGATTTAATAATGTAGTATCAACACCATAATCCATGCTAAATTCTGGATGCTGGCAGAGCTTAATAAGATATTCTTTATAGTTTAGCCATGCTTTGGCACAACCAGCAACTAAACCTAGTTGCCAAATATACTGATATTTATCTAAAATTTGCCTTAATTTTTGTCCAATATAAAGATGAGAGTATTGAGCCTGCGGAGAATCTTTTACACATTCATAAATAAAACCACTCACTTGATTATCTGGGCAAGCATAAAGATATTCTTTATCTTTGATATTTTCAAATAAAGTGAATTGATGAGAAGGAAACCAAATATCCGCATCAAATAAAACTAATTCATCATAATGATATGTTTGAGCAATACAAGCAGTTGAAAAATGACGATCTAATGCTAAATTAGAAACGCAATTCTCAGGAGCAAAAACCAATACATTATTTTTAGCTAAAACATCTTTAGCCTCAGAAGTAATTCCATAATCAATTATACCAATATCTCCTTCATAGTCTGTTTTCTTTAGGGTTGAAATAAAGGGAATAAATTGTTCATACCATAATTTTTCATTATTATTTAATGCTGTTAAAATAATTCTTTTATTCATTATTTAATTCTTTCCATTTTTGCAAATGTGTTTCTTTTACTTCTCTCAACTTTTCTTTTTCATTGTCTGAAAGTAGATCGTAGCACTGCATAGTATATTGATGATTTTTACTAATATATTCTAAAGCGGATATTTTTAGTTCAGGTAGATTAACCGAAATATATTTAAAGTCTTCAATAAGGCTATCAAAATTAGCAAATAAATGCACCGTTCCTTCGCTAGTAACAATTTGAGTAATAGCACCTTCTCTTCCACGTCTATACATATAAAAACTACTTTTATAGATAGAATAACTTTTTATATGTTTAAGTAGCGAGAAACTCCAAGGAACATCTTCAAATAGTCTTCCTTTAATAAAGAATAGGTTATTATCTAATATAAGAGATCTCTTAACTATTTTAGTAAAAACAAAACCAATATAAATATCCGATTGATACAATATAGGGAAATTTTTTACAAAATCACCGGTTTCTTCTGAAATATCAATATAATGATGGATAATATGATCTGGATAGACGCTACTCATATAATTAAAAATAACATCAGGATTATCGTGAAAAATAATCTTTTGTAAATCAGAAAGAATATGCGAACCTTGCCAGAAATCATCACTATCTAAAAAAATGATATATTCACCACGTGCAATTTTAATACCCATATTTCTGGCATCAGATAATCCACCATTGCTTTTATGAATAAATCTAATATTTTTATATTTCTTAGCATATTTCACACAAATATCAATTGAATTATCTGGCGAGCCATCATCAACTAAGATTAATTCATAATTATGATAATCTTGAGCAAGTACTGATTTAATACTCTGTTCTAAATAACGCTCAACATTATAAATTGGTACAATAATACTAAATAAAGGGCTTTCTACTTTATCTTGTAATTTTTCTTTGGGGATTTCGCCTAATAAATAATGAGCTTGAGCAATATTTGATGGTTCATGAAATTCAGTAAATTGCTCTGCTAACCAATGAGGTTTAGATTCATTTAAAGATAAGCTCAGTTTTTTAGCTATATCTTTTCGGATAAGGTATAAAGAACAGCCATTATTATACTTGTTTATATCGCCATAAATTATTGCATCAGGTTCATCGCCTTCTTGAAATAAGCGTTTATTTGAGTAATATTCACCATTCTTTTGTAATTTTATGATGCCATAAGAGGGGTATTTATTAGCATAGCTTTGAACTAAATTTTCAAAATTGTTGACAAGTTGAATATTACTTTCGGCAATTAAAGCAAAATCTTCATCGCTTAATTCGTTATTTTCTGCGATTTCTCTCCAGCATTTAATATGAGAGAGTGTGTGAGCGATTTCTTCATTGGTAATCTGACGATTGAGTTTTTCAAATGCTTTCGTTTTGTTAAAAAAAAGGGAGGCATCAATAGAATCTATCTGAGAAGGATTGATGGCTAGAACAGGAATAAAAGAGAATTTGTCTCTGAATTGAGATATTTGTTGTTCTGAATAAAGTACGTAATAAGCTATTTTTTTCATTTTATATATTTACAACAATATATTATTGTGTATATTTTATACAATTCACTTAATTAAATTAAATAAATTTTCAAAAGTGTTATATTTACCCTGTAAACTAGATTTTTCTTCTCCTTTAAGGAGTTTAAAAGAATCTATAATATATTGCCCTTCATAAAGGAAGTATTGTTTTAAGCCTTTATATAGAAAAATATTTTTCATATCGTTAAGTTTTATTAATTTTTCTATGCCAATATCAAGTAAATCATTAACATTTTCGGCCTTTATCCCAGTAGTAATGGAACCAAACCTTTTTGTTCTATAAATATAGAATGGAGAATTATAGATTTTATAAGAATTTATTTTTCTTGCAAGCTCAAAACTCCAATCTAGATCTTCGTGTGCAATTCCAACTTTAAAAAATAACTCATTTTTTATTAAGATAGATCTTTTTACTATTTTTGTCCAAGCAGATGGCCGGAAAACAGTATTCTGAGTAAGTAGAAGGAAATCTTCCCGATAATTACCTGTAAGATTATTTTTATTAGTAATATAAGGCTTCAATTTATTTTCGATTTCATTATAAAATGTCATATCATGAAAGATGACATCTGGATATTCAGGTTGGATGAGTTGACTAATTTCAGTTAAAATTTTTGTGCCATCCCAATAATCATCACTGTCTAAAAAGATAAGATATTCACCTTGAGCTACTTTTATACCTGCATTTCTGGCATCTGATAGCCCACCATTAATTTTATGAATAACTATGATATTCTTATATTTTTTTGCATATTTTATACAAATATCTATAGAATTATCTGGAGAGCCATCATCAACTAAAATTAGTTCATAATTTTGATAATCCTGAGCGATAACAGATTCAATACATTGTTCCAAATAACGTTCAACATTATAAATAGGTACAATAATACTAAATAAAGGGCTTTCTACTTTATCTTGTAATTTTTCTTTGG
>NZ_CALIFA010000065.1:0-4212 GCF_938021905.1 Pseudohaemophilus parahaemolyticus | reverse complement strand
TTTCGGTGGAAATTTCATCAAAATCGTAAACTCAGGGTGCAAAAAACCGCCCCACAGGAAAGGTGGAGTGTGAGGCGGTGGGAGTATTCAATTATTAAGGATTATTTAAATACTGCTTTTTTAGCTGTCGGCGTTTCAAGCAGGCTTGCCATACCTTGTACGAACATAAGGCGTTCGGCACTGGCGTGAATGTAGGCTTGGATGTTTTCCATACATTGGCTGAGTGGTTTGCCTAAGTTGTGGAGGTAATGGCTACCAAAGTGGCGGTCGATATCTATACCGATAAAGGTTGGTTGCACTTTGGTGCGTAAGTCGCTTGCCTAGTAAAGAAAATGATAGGCTTGCACCAGTAGGTTTAGGGGGGCGTCTGCAAGTGGTTGGATTTGGTTTGCATTTTGCGATTCCGCTTTGTGCATTGCGAGGAAAGCACGCAGTACAATCAGGTGGAATTTTGGGCTAATCCACATTGCGTAGGCGATTACTAGTTCTTCGCAGGCGTAAGTTCCGCCTTGTGTTCCTCGAATGGTTTTGACTGGTTCGCAATCACTTTCGCGTTTTATTTCAGTGATAAGTTCTTGCGTAGTTTCAAGGCGAATGAATAAGTAAGGTTCGTGTTTCTTTTCTCCACCACTAATTTTGTGAAGATCTTTTAATGAATAAAGGTTATCGAAAGAACGAATTGAGTTATTGAGAATGGTTAGTTGATTTGACATTTTTATGCCCCTATGAGTTAGTTCTTTATTCGACCAACCTTAGTAGGGTTGATCGGGCTTCAACTACTGCTCATAGACAGCGGAGCTTATTTCCTTTCGGTATTTTATTAGGCTCTCTCGACCCGATTATCGAAAACCACAGATCTGTGGTTTTTAAATCTACAGATCTGTAGATTTAAATTTTAGGCATAAAAAAACCGCTATGCTTTCGGGTGCGGATAGCCGCTATGAGTTTGTAGTGCGGTAATCATAATCCGATTTTATGGCGGTGTCAAATAGAAAAACGTAAAAAATACTACAAAAATCACTTGCTTTGAAATGTAAGAAATACTACAATAACCACATCTAGCAAGGGTTAGATACAGCAAACCCCACGCTGTGAAGAGTGGGGCTTACAATGGAGATTAGGATATGAAGCTTTGTTACCGTCTTATCCTAGTTATCGTTGTGCTTTTGACGTGTTGTTCAAACTCGCCATTAGCATAACATAATCCGAAGGGGAGTGACCGCTCCCCTGAGGTCTCCAATCTTAATGCACGATACTTTAAAAAGCAAGGGGCAATTTATGGCAATGAGTAGAGCAGAAATCAATGCAAAAAGCGATGCAAAACGTGGTGTGCGTGTTCAATCTTATAAACTGCACGAGGATATTATCACTTTACTTGCCGAGCTTTCTGAAGCCACAGGCAAATCTAAAACGGCAATTGTCACCGAGGGGATTTTGTTATTTCAGAAGGAGATGAAAGGGGCGTAATGCCCTTTTTTATTCTCTCAGATACAAAAAAGCCGTCAAAAGACAGCTTGAAAGTGAAGGTATCGTAATCCGATGTGAGCGGTGTTGTCAAATTATTTTTCTGTTGTGTGTCCCTTTTCATCAAATTTAAAAGGAAGATCAAGCTGTCCGCTTTGTCGTAATTTTAGTTTTTGGAAGTTATTCCACATTTCTTGCATATTGTCAGAAAGCTGAAATAACGTGACAATTTGATTGATTTGAGCAGTGAGATGTGGACTGCCAATATCATCTGTCAGGAGCTGATGAAAGCGTGCTGTTGGATTTCCAGTTTCACTTTTTGGCACATTGTTACGCAATTCATCAAGTACACCCTGCGGAAGCTGTTCATACACGAGCTTATTTGTCCAAGTGCCAACAACGCCAGGGCGTTTTTGTATGCCTTTAACGGTGTAATCCCAGCCATTTAAGCGAAATAATTCTTTATAGAAAATATCGGGAAAACGTTTTTGCCAAGGGAGTAACTCTTCGCTGATATATTTGCGTAAAATTTGTTGGAGTTCATCTTTTTCACGCTCGTATTGATAACCCGTTGCTTCATCAACAAGGGCGGTAATACCAACTTTCGCAAAGGCTCTGATAAGTACTTCACATTGTTCAGCAATAATCGTTTGGCGTGGTGAAAGCGAGATATGTTTACGTGCTTCAAGAAAAGCATCGCATAAATCAGCAAGTAGCGTTGCTTCATAACCATTAATTTTTTGTGTACCACGATAACAAATTATAGGTTTAAAGTGGTCCTGCTCTCGCCCCTTGTAAATAAAGGGTTCCAGCGTTTTTTGCTCTAAATATCGGTTTAATCTGGTCCCTGCTGTTTGTTTACCCTCTTCAACGTCAACAATCTTTAACGCTTCTTGCATTTTTCGACCAGACAAAACGCGAGTGCCATCATCTAATACATAACAAGGTATTTCTATGCCAGCTAAATCTAAAATACCTTCATAAAGAATTTCACGTTTCGCCATTTTCTTCTCCAAAATTCAGATACAAAAAAAGCCACTTAATTGTGGCTACCGACTTTTTGTTGAAATTGGGGGTATCTTAATCCGATGTGAGCGGTGTTGTCAATAACTAATTGTTAATTTTGTTTAGTTATTTCTTCAATTCGTGTTCATATAATTTTTGAATACTGATCGCTTTTCCGATAAGCGCTATCACAAAACTATGTTGCGTTTCAGTATCTTGATTTTTGAAGTATGTGTATAATCTTTGCTCAGGATTTTCTTTTTCAAGAAATTGGTCGATTAAGTAAATATGGTCTTGGAGGTTCATTTTGATTTCCTTTAGTCACGATTGTCCTCATTGTGGAACAAAGAAAAGTGGGTTTGAAGTTAAACGTTACTACGAGAATAAAAAGTTTGTGGATCATTCTGTATTTTCATTGCTTGCTACTTGCAATACTTGCGGTGATCCTATTGTTGGAGTGTTTCATAGCTTCAACAAAGGGGAAATTGCTCGAGTATCTTCTCTTTTGCAGAATTCTAATCAATACAATCTTATTGAGCTTATTGGTGTTAAATATGTTGAGTTTTATCCTAATGAAAGAAAAACAGCTGAAATTCCCAAACATTTACCCGAAAGCATTGAGGCAGAATTACTTACTGCAGAAGATTTATTTTTAGAAGTGGCGGCTAAACCGCATTTTATTAAGCCTGCTGGCAATGCTTATCGCTCAACGCTTGAGCGTGCTTTGTGTGAATTAGCAGAGAATAGCGGTCGAGCTAAACTCAATAAACGCATTGAGAAGCTTTTTGAAGATGGAAAGCTGACAAAAGATTTGAAAAATTTTGCTTTGCATATTCGTTCGTTAAGTGCTGAAGCTTCTCATACTTACAATGATTTTACATTGAAAGAACTGGAAGAGCTTCGATTGTTTACTCAACTGTTTTTGCAGTATACGTTTACTTTACCTGCAATGATTTCAGATGAGTTGAAATCAGAGGTTGAGAGCTAGTTCTAATGCGGTTTTTTAACGAGAACCGCAAAACTCGCCTTGTTGTGTCTTACTTCAAACAAGGAATATAATTGTTGCGTCTTACTTCAACAATTACAGGAATTTATTATGTGGGAAGCGTTAATTACTTCCATCTTTTCCATCCTCAAATCTCATTTTGATGAGGTGATTATTCGTATTACAATGTGGTTTTCGTCGTTTATTCTTTGTTGGTTGCTTATTCCTGTTCATATTCAGATTGAGCTAATGGCAAGACCACTACCTGCTTTACCTGATTATGCTCTGGTTTACCTTTTCTACTTGGTTGTCGCAACTAGCTTTTGGCTGATGTTCTTCATCTTGTTGGATGTTGCAGCTCTTTTGCTCGAAAAATTTTCCAAACGTAGAAACGTTGATCCACAATCCAAGCGGGTTGAGATTAACCGCGAGTAGAAAAATAATAAATTGCTTTAGGCTCATTTGCTTTCCTTTTCAATCATCGCATCAATGGCGTTATGCCACACTTCTGTATCTATCAGCTTGTCGGCTAAAATGCTTAAACCTGATGATTTCAGCCTTTTAAGCACTTTATTTTCCATTCGCTCAATGCGGTCTTGCATTGCATATTCAGGCGGTAAGCCTAATGCGTTGTAATCTTCGTAACCTATCATAAGTTGCTCCTTGTTTACCATTTAAAACAGCACACTGCGTGCCAAACATTAAAAAAACACACGTCTTACGTATGCTGTTTTAAATGGTGGCTCTAGTGGGAGTTG
>NZ_CALIFA010000064.1:0-53647 GCF_938021905.1 Pseudohaemophilus parahaemolyticus | reverse complement strand
AGTTATATAAACCTGATGCCATTGGGCGAATCATACCTGCACGCAACATTAATTGATGGCTCACTACCTGAGCATCATTTGGCGTTTCTTTAAGGGTGGAGAATAAATATTGACTTGTACGCATTGTTTTTCCTATTAAAAATTATAAATAAATTTATCGGCAAAAATAAGGCTATTTTAGCGTAAAAAGGCGGGGTGTGGTATGATTGCCCACAATAAATACAGAAATTCAGTAAGGGAATAAGATGATTGTTGTTACCGCAGGTCACGTCGATCACGGCAAAACCGCACTATTGCAAGCCTTAACGGGCACAAATACGGCACACTTACCTGAAGAGAAAAAACGTGGGCTGACCATTGATTTGGGCTACGCTTATCTGCCGATCAAAACGCCAAACGGCAAGGAGGATATTCTTGGCTTTATCGATGTGCCAGGGCATCAACGCTTTTTGTCGAATATGCTTGCAGGCGTGGGTGGCATTCAGCACGCTTTGTTGGTAGTTTCCGCCGAAGAGGGCATTAAGCCGCAAACCGAAGAGCATCTTGAGATTCTGAGATTGCTCCGTTTTTCGCACATTATGCTGGTGATTACCAAAGCAGATCGTGCGGAAACAAGTCAAATCGAACAGCTAATTCACTCCATTCAAAGCCGTTATCCTTTCTTAGCGGAAGCTCCTGTTTTTGTGACTTCGGCACATACAGGGCAGGGCATTGAAGCGTTAAAAAATCATCTGATTGCCCTTAATACACAAGTTAAAAGTGCGATAGACAAACCGTTCCGCTATGCTATTGACCGCGTGTTCAATGTGAAAGGAGCTGGTTTGGTGGTTACGGGCACAGCAGTGGCGGGGCAGGTTAAAATTGGCTCGGAGTTCTACCTCACAAACGGTAAAAAAGTGCGTGTAAAAGGCATTCACGCCCAAAATAGCCCGTCAGAAATTGGTTTAGCGGGGCAACGATTAGCACTTAACATTGCGAACGTAGAAAAAGAGCAGGTGCAGCGTGGCGATTGGATTACCGAACTCGTTCCACATTTTGCGACAGACCGCATTACCGTACGGTTCAACGTGATTCAGCCGTTAAAAGAGAGTACCGTTGCTCATCTTTACCATTTTGCTTCTCATATCACGGGCAAAGTGAGCTTGCTCAACGCCAAACAAGCGGTGGAAAATGGCGATTATTTTGCAGAAATTTTGATGGATGAGCTGCTGCACATTACGGTAAACGACAAGTTGATTATTCGCAGCGGTGATGACCGTCAAACGCTTGGCAGTGCGGAGGTGTTGGAGATTCATTCGACTAAACGCCATAAACGTAGTGAAGCTCGTCTTGCTTTTGTCAATGAATTGGCAAAAACAACCGCTTGCGATGATTTTACTGCTCGTCTGGAGTTGATGTTGCAAAATCGTGCTTTGACGTTGGATTTCTTGCTTTGGGCAGAACAGCGTTTTGCCAGCCAATTACCTGAAAATACAGATGCGATAGTTTACGATAAGTGGATTTTCTCCTGCAAATTTAAGCAACAAATCCAGCAAAGAATGGTCGAGAAACTAACGGAATATCACGCCAACCATCAAGACCAACTAGGGCTTTCGAAAGCTCGCCTTTATCGAATGACAGTACTTGAACAGCCTGAAGGTTTGGCGTTGCAATGGCTAGATGAATTAGTTGCCGAAGGCGTGCTGGCTCAAACGCGTGGTTGGGTGCACCTGCCTGAGCATCGCATTGAGTTTTCGGCAACAGAATTGCAAATCTGGCAACAAATTCGACCGCTTTTTGAAGCTACTAATCAAGCCCTGTGGGTGCGAGAAATCGCAACCGAGCTTAGCCTTGATGAAACGGATACGCGAAACTTGCTCTATAAAGCAGGAAAACTGGGCTATGCCGTGCCAATTGTCAAAGATCGCTTCTTACTTGCTGAACAAATCCAACAATTTGCAGGCTGGATTAAAGCATTTGTGCAAACCCACGGTGAGATTTCTGTTAATCAATTACGCGATGAATTGCAATATGGACGCAAACTTACCGTGCAGTTGATGGAGTATTTTGATCGCACAGGTTTCCTCCGCCGTAAAGGGAATGTGCATCTGTTGAGGGATGCGGAGAGTTTTTAATATTACCCCTCTTTTTGCTAAAGAGGGGGAATGTTCTTAGAAAAAATATATGATGAAAAAAAAATCCCCCCGTGCGGTTGCCGCACAAATTATTTTAGAGGTGTTGGATCAGGGCAAATCGCTTTCAAACCTGATTCCCGAAGCACAAAATCATCTCAACCCTAAAGATATGCCATTGGTGCAAGAGATAACGTTTGGCGTGTGTCGTGTATTGCCTCGCCTAGAAAATATTATCAAACAGTTGGTTGATAAACCACTTAAAGGCAAAACCCGTTTGGTGCATTGCTTGCTGTTAGTTGGGTTGTATCAACTGCTTTATATGCGTGTGCCAGCTCACGCGGCAGTGGATGAAGTGGTGAATGCAACTAAAGTGCTGAAACTCGACAGTTTCCGTGCTTTAACTAACGGCGTGTTGCGTCGTTTTCTGCGTGAGCAAGAGCAAATTCTCGCTGTAGTCGATAAACATTGGCAAACGCTTCACCCTGAATGGTTTGTGAACAAAATCAAAAAAGTCTATCCGCATTGGCGTGAGATTGTAGAGGCGAATAATCAGCGTCCACCGATGTGGATTCGTGCCAACGTGCAGCATATTCAGCCGAAAGATTATGTGGCTTTATTGGGCGAGTTGGCAAATCAACGTGAAAATCCGACCGCTTGCGTGCCTGATTGTGCCATTTTGCTTGAGAACCCAGTGTCGGTAAACCAATTGCCTCACTTCGAACAAGGCTGGGCGACGGTGCAAGATGCTCACGCTCAATGGTCGGCAGAACTCTTGGATGCTCAAAATGGTGAAACGATTTTAGATGCCTGTGCCGCGCCTGGTGGCAAAACCACACATATTCTTGAAAAAGCCCCGCAAGCGGTCGTTTTTGCGTTAGATATTGAAGAAAATCGCTTGAAACGTGTGCGGGAAAATTTAGTACGTCTCAATCAATCCGCAACTGTGATTTGTGGCGATGCCAGCCAGCCTGATACCTGGCTTGAAAAGGGGGTGATGTTCGACCGTATTTTGCTGGATGCACCTTGTTCAGCAACGGGCGTGATTCGTCGTCATCCTGATATTAAATGGCTTCGCAAAGAAGCGGACATTACTGAACTTGCCAACTTGCAAGCTAAGATTTTAGAGGCACTTTGGGCAAGATTAAAACCAAACGGCATTTTGCTTTATGCGACGTGCTCGATTTTGCCAGAAGAGAACAGCTTGCAAATTCAACGTTTCCTTGAAAATCACGCAGATGCTGAAGCGGTGGAGATGGATTTCCACGGTGAAAAAGTGGCTGAAAAACAATTCTTCCCACAGTCCAACGGCGGGGATGGATTCTTTTATGCGAAGTTGAGAAAAGTGGGTTTATAAGAACAATATAATTCGTAGCAATCTTGTTTTGTGTAGGGGCGGGGTTTATCCCCGCCCGAAATCAATATCAATGATATGTTTTATTGGGTGGGATAAATCCCACCCCTACGCAAATGAGGGTAATACAATAAAAATAAAAAATCATTATGAAAATAATCATCCTCGGAGCGGGGCAAGTAGGCTCAACGTTGGCTGCTTCGCTTTCTAATGACGAAAACGACATCACGCTGATTGATGATCGCCAAGATTTGCTTGATAAATTGCAGGAAAAGCACGATTTACGCGTGCTAAAAGGCAATGGGGCATCGCCTCGTATTTTGCGACAGGCGGGAGCGAACGATGCAGATATGTTGGTGGCGGTGACCGATAGTGATGAAATCAATATGATCGCCAGTCAAGTCGCGTATAGCTTGTTCAAAGTGCCGACTAAGATTGTACGGATTCGTAACAGCGATTATGTGCGTGAGCGTGAACATCTGTTCGGCAACGATAATTTACCGATAGACCACGTGATTGCACCTGAATTGTTGGTGCAAAAGGATATTTTACGTCTGATTAACTATCCTGGGGCGTTGCAAGTGGCACATTTTGCCGATGATTTGGTCAGCCTTGTTAGCACTAAAGCCTATTACGGTGGGCCTTTGGTCGGCTACCCAATTTCTGCCCTGCACGATCATCTACCTTATATTGAAGCTCGTATTGTGGCAATTTTCAGACAAGATCGTGCCATTATTCCGCAAGGTTCGACTATTATCGAAGCAGGTGATGAGGTCTTTTTTATCTGTGAAACGCAAAACATCAAGGCGATTATGAGCGAGCTGCAACGTTTGGAGCGTCCGCATAAACGAGTGATGATTGTAGGTGGTGGCTCAATCGGATTAGGGTTAGCGAAGGATTTGGAAAATCAGTGCAGCGTGAAAATCATTGAGCGAAGCCGTGAAAAAGCTGAAGTACTTTCAACTAAGCTAGAAAAAGCCCTTGTGTTACAAGGCGATGCGTCGGATCAAGAGTTGCTTTTTGAAGAGCATATCGAAAATATCGACTTGTTTCTCGCCCTGACAAGTGATGATGAAGCAAATATTATGGCGGCACTGTTGGCAAAACGTTTAGGGGCGAAAAAAGCGATTGTGTTGGTGCAACGGATGTCTTATTTGCACTTAATTCAAGGCGGGACGATTGATATTGCGATGTCACCACAGCAATCGACTATTTCTGCACTTTCTAGCTATGTTCGCAAAGGCGATATTGTGAAAGTGGTTTCGCTCAAACAAGGTTTGGCTGAAGGGATTGAAGTAGTCGCCCACGGTGATGAGGAATCTTCCAAAGTGGTAGGGAGAAAAGTACGAGAGCTTAAGCTTCCGCAAGGGGCGATTGTTGGGGCAATTGTGCGAGATAGTCAGGTGATGATTGCCCACAAATCCACTGAAATCCAAGCTGAAGACCGTGTGATTTTGTTCGTAAACGATAAAAAACACGTGAGTGAAATTGAAAAATTGTTCCAAGTAAGTTCGTTTTTCTTATAGCGATTTGAGGCATAAAAACACCGATCAAGCGGTCGGTTTTCTTTTACAAATTACCAAATTACTTCTACGCTGTTTTGATACTGCGATAACAACTCATCAGCAATCGGTTCGTCAGTAAACAGTTTATCAATTTCTGTCAATTTACAAAGTCTGAACACATCTTTTCGTTCAATTTTGGAGTGATCGGCAACTAAGAATTTTTGCTTGCTCATTGCAAGTACTTTACGTTTAAATGGCAAATTAAGTTGGTTAGATTCCCAAATTGCTCCTTCATAAATGCCTGTACACGAGAAAATTGCCATATCAATATGTAAGCGTGAGAACAGATGCTCGGAAAAAGGGCCGTAGAAAGCATCATATTTTTCGGAATAAACCCCTCCTGTGGCAATGGTTTCGATATGTGGCTTATGGGCAAGCGAATGGATTATCCGCATAGAGCTTGTGATAATTTTGCACGGAATGTTGGGTAGGCGTTGGGCGATGTACCATGCAGTTGAGCTGGCATCAAGCACAATCACCGCATCTTCAAAAATCTGTTCGCGAATTAGCTCGGCAATGTGTTTTTTGCCGTCATTATGGGATTTCTTACGGGTAGAAAAAGATTGTCCAATATTCTGGCTTTGCAAACTTATCGCTCCCCCGTGCGTGCGATAGAGCTTGTTTTGATCAGCGAGTTTGTTTAAATCGCGTCGGATAGTTTCAATCGATACCCCTAAACTTTCGGCAAGTTCTGCCGAACCCGCCTCCTCATACTCTTTTAAGTAATCTAAAATCAGCTCGTGGCGTTTTTCCATCGTCACATCCTGTGGTTTATCGGAAAAGAATTTGCCAATTTTGGGCGAAATTAGACCGCTTGTCGAGCAAGAAAGGCGAAAATTGGGAGGGGGATCACAAAATTCATCAACATAAAACTTTGTTCGTAGGGTGTGTGAAACAAAGGTTCACGTACGTAAGCGGTTAATTTGTATTGAGGTTTTGAGAAAATGTGTGTGGATTTTGCAAATCCGCACACGATACATTTTCTAGAGGTATTTTTGTAATGCTTTCAGCTTTAGCTACGAGTTTTTTTCTCAATCATAACCATTTGTTCTGCACTTTTTATTAAGAGATTGAAGAGATTTTTATCCATTATCCTTTCCTTCATCAATAGAAATAAATGTTGATTTTTCAAAGAAGTATACTTCTTTTTAGTTGTTATTGACATAACAACTAAACAATATTGATGAATTAAATTTATGAGGTGTTAGCTATGTCAGATAGTTTTAAAAATAGCCCTGAATATGATGATTGGATTGAATCAGGTGGACGTGATTCAGATTACGAATACTATTACAATAAATGGTATCGTAGAACTCACGGGTAATTAGGAAATGGCAAGCTAATTTATTGATGAATTAGCTTGCTTTTTTATTTGTTATTTAAATAGGAGATTTGGCATATGGGACTTTTCGGTTTTATTCATGAAGTTTTTTCAGAAGCTACGGATTTTGTGACAGATACAGTAGAAAGTGCAGTTTCAACTGTAGGCGATGTTGCAATGGGAACATTAGATGTTACTTTCAGCACCATTGAAAAAAGCGTTGATCTTGTTGGAGATGGGATTTCAGCAACAGTTGAAACAGTAAGTGATATCGCAGATGCTGTTTCGGATTTTGCGAAAGAAAATCCGACTGTAACAACAGTGGCAGTTGCAGCAGCAGGTGTAGCAGCTGCAACCGTTGCAGCACCAACAATCGTAGCAACACTAGGTGCAAGCGGTGTGTTAGGCACGGCAAGTACAGGCACGGCAATTAATACGTTAAGCGGAGCAGCTCTTAAAAGTGCTTCATTAGCTAAAATTGGCGGTGGTGCTAAAGCTGTTGGTGGCTTAGGCGTTGCAGGTGGCAAGGGCGTTATTGGTGCAACTGGTGGAGTTTGGGGCGGTGGTGTAGGAAATAATTTTTCTTCTGATAAATAGAACTTTAATCGCTCAAATTTTCGCAAAAAATTTGCCAAAAAAGCAAAAATCTTTTATAATCTCCAACCATTTTTGCATAAGTTTTCGGCTGGCGAATTATCGTCAGCCTTTTGTGCTTTATAAAATTCGGCGAACTTTGTCATTTTAGTGGCTGAATTTGCAAATTCCTTCCCCTTTTTAACCGCTTGCAGTAGTGATTTTTGACTCAAGAGAGGAAAAAGGAAAATGACACATCGTACTCTATTTTAATGCCACTTCCAGCCGAGTTTTCTCGTGTGGATTGTGAAATCTCAACCAAATACATAAAAATCAGAGGCTATCTACAAATGGCATACTCATATTCCGAGAAAAAGCGTATTCGTAAGAGCTTTGGTAAACGTCCACAAGTTCTGAACGTACCTTATCTATTAACTCTCCAACTTGATTCTTACGAGAAATTTATTCAACAAGATTCAGAAGGACAACAAGGTTTAGAAGCGGCATTCCGTTCTGTATTCCCGATTGTGAGCAACAACGGTGCAACAGAATTACAATACGTTTCTTACGAACTTGGCGAGCCTGTTTTTGACGTACGTGAATGTCAAATTCGTGGCACAACCTATGCTGCACCATTACGCGTAAAATTACGTTTAGTGACTTTTGACCGTGAAGCCGCAGCGGGCACGGTAAAAGATATTAAAGAACAGAACGTGTATATGGGCGAAATCCCATTAATGACCGACAACGGTACTTTCGTCATCAACGGTACTGAGCGTGTTATCGTTTCACAATTACACCGTAGCCCGGGCGTGTTCTTCGATTCTGACAAAGGTAAAACCCACTCTTCAGGTAAAGTGCTTTATAACGCACGTATTATTCCTTACCGTGGTTCTTGGTTAGATTTCGAGTTCGATCCGAAAGATAACTTATATGCACGTATCGACCGTCGTCGTAAATTACCAGCAACGATCATTCTTCGTGCGTTAGGCTATACAACTGAAGAAATCCTTTCGATGTTCTTCGAAAAAGTGAAGTTCACCGTTTCAAGCGATAACAAATTACAAATGGAACTTGTGGCTGAGCGTTTACGTGGTGAAACAGCGTTATTCGACATTGAAGCAGATGGCAAAGTTTACGTAGAAAAAGGTCGTCGTATCACGGCAAAACACACGCGTGATTTAGCGAAAGCAGGCGTGACCAAAATTGATGTGCCAGTGGAATATATCGTAGGCAAAGTGTCTGCGAAAGACTATGTGAATTTAGAAACAGGCGAGATCATCTGCCCTGCGAATATGGAAATTTCTTTAGAAATGTTAGCGAACCTTTCACAGGCAGGTTATAAAGAGATCGAAGTATTATTCACGAACGATTTAGACCACGGTCCTTATATTTCTGAAACGTTACGTGTAGATCCAACTTACGACCGTTTATCAGCGTTAGTGGAAATCTATCGTATGATGCGTCCAGGCGAACCACCAACAAAAGAGGCTGCAGAAGGCTTATTCGATAATATGTTCTTCTCAACAGAGCGTTACGACTTATCAGCAGTAGGTCGTATGAAATTCAACCGCTCGTTAGGCATTGCAAAAGGCGAAGATTCAGGCGTATTAAGCAACGACGACATCATCGGTGTGATGAAGAAACTCATCGAAATCCGTAATGGTCGTGGTGAAGTAGATGATATTGACCACTTAGGTAACCGTCGTATTCGCAGCGTGGGCGAAATGGCAGAAAACCAATTCCGTATTGGTTTAGTACGTGTAGAACGTGCAGTGCGTGAGCGTTTATCTTTAGGCGATTTAGACGGTGTTACTCCACAAGATTTAATCAATGCGAAACCAATTTCTGCAGCAGTAAAAGAGTTCTTTGGTTCATCACAACTTTCGCAATTTATGGACCAAAATAACCCGCTTTCAGAGGTAACACACAAACGTCGTATCTCTGCACTTGGCCCAGGCGGTTTAACTCGTGAGCGTGCAGGCTTTGAGGTTCGAGACGTACACCCGACCCACTATGGTCGTTTATGTCCAATCGAAACCCCAGAGGGTCCAAATATCGGTTTGATCAACTCACTTTCTGTGTATGCACGTACTAATAACTATGGTTTCTTAGAAACCCCATTCCGTAAAGTGGTGAATGGTCAAGTAACCGAAGATATTGAGTACTTATCTGCGATTGAAGAAGGTAAATACGTTATTGCACAGGCGAACTCAAACTTAGACGAAGAGTTCCGCTTTACCGATACTTATGTAACCTGCCGTGAACAAGGCGAATCTGGTTTATATAAACCAGAAGATGTTCACTATATGGATATTTCAACCCAACAAGTGGTGTCTGTGGCTGCTGCACTTATTCCGTTCCTAGAGCACGACGATGCGAACCGTGCGTTGATGGGTGCGAACATGCAACGTCAAGCAGTTCCAACATTACGTGCGGACAAACCATTAGTTGGTACGGGTATGGAAAAACCAATCGCACTTGACTCTGGTGTCGCGGTAGTTGCAAAACGCGGTGGTATAGTGCAATACGTTGATGCATCACGTATCGTGGTGAAAGTAAACGAAGATGAAACGATCCCAGGCGAAGCGGGTATCGACATTTACAACTTAATCAAATACACCCGTTCAAACCAAAACACTTGTATCAACCAAATTCCTTGTGTGAACTTGGGCGAGCCTGTGGCACGTGGCGAGATCTTAGCAGACGGTCCTTCAACAGACTTAGGTGAATTAGCGTTAGGTCAAAACATTCGCGTGGCGTTCATGCCTTGGAATGGTTATAACTTCGAAGACTCAATGTTAGTGTCTGAGCGTGTGGTTCAAGAAGACCGTTTCACGACAATCCACATTCAAGAATTATCTTGTGTAGCACGTGATACCAAGTTAGGTGCGGAAGAGATCACCGCGGATATTCCAAACGTGGGTGAATCTGCATTAAGCAAACTAGATGAATCAGGTATCGTTTATGTGGGGGCGGAAGTAAAAGGTGGCGACATCTTAGTGGGTAAAGTTACCCCTAAAGGTGAAACCCAATTAACCCCAGAGGAAAAACTTTTACGTGCAATCTTTGGTGAGAAAGCCTCTGATGTAAAAGACTCTTCACTTCGTGTACCAAACGGTACTTCAGGTACGGTTATTGATGTTCAAGTCTTCACGCGTGATGGTGTACAAAAAGATAAACGTGCATTAGAAATCGAAGAAATGCAGCTTCGCGAAGCGAAAAAAGACTTAACCGAAGAGTTAGAGATCTTAGAGGCGGGCTTATTCGCACGCGTACGTAGCCTTTTAGTGGAAGGCGGCGTGGCAGAAGCGACTTTAAATGCAGTTTCTCGTGAAAAATGGTTAGAACAAACGCTTGAAGATGAAGCGAAACAAAACCAATTAGAACAACTTGCAGAACAATATGATGAATTACGTAAAGAGTTCGAACGTAAACTTGAAGTTAAACGTAATAAGATTATTCAAGGCGATGATTTAGCTCCTGGCGTGTTAAAAGTGGTGAAAGTGTATCTTGCTGTGAAACGTCAAATCCAACCAGGGGATAAAATGGCGGGCCGTCACGGTAACAAAGGGGTTATCTCAAAAATCAACCCAGTTGAAGATATGCCATACGACGAAAACGGTCAGCCTGTGGAAATCGTGTTGAACCCTCTGGGCGTTCCATCACGTATGAACATCGGTCAGATCTTAGAAACCCACTTAGGTTTAGCGGCGAAAGGTATCGGTGACCAAATCAATGCGATGATTAAACAGCAACAATCAGTGGCGAAATTACGTGAATATATCCAAAAAGCATATGATTTAGGTCACGGTTCACAAAAAGTGGATTTAAGCACCTTCTCTGATGAAGAGATTATGCGTTTAGCTGAAAATCTCCGTAAAGGTTTACCGCTTGCAACACCAGTGTTTGATGGTGCACACGAAAGCGAAATCAAAGGCTTATTAGAGCTTGGCGGCTTACCAACATCAGGTCAAATCACCTTATTTGACGGTCGCACTGGTGAGAAATTCGAGCGTCCTGTAACCGTTGGTTATATGTATATGCTCAAATTGAACCACTTAGTTGATGACAAAATGCACGCACGTTCAACAGGTTCTTATAGTCTTGTTACACAACAACCGCTTGGTGGTAAAGCACAATTCGGTGGTCAGCGTTTCGGTGAGATGGAGGTTTGGGCATTAGAAGCATACGGTGCGGCTTACACTCTTCAAGAAATGCTAACCGTGAAATCGGATGACGTGAACGGTCGTACGAAGATGTATAAAAACATCGTGGACGGCACGCACTATATGGAACCAGGTATTCCAGAGTCGTTCAACGTAATCACCAAAGAAATCCGTGCATTAGCGATTGATATGGAGTTAGATGAGGCGTAATTGAGTTTTGGCGGAGAAAGAAAGCCCCCCTCTTTAGAAAAGAGGGGCAGGGGGAGATTTGATAGCGATATTAATTTCCCCTCTGAACTCCGTTTTGACTACTGCCAAATCTCCCCTAACCCCTCGGAGCTCAAAGAGGGGGGATAATTTCAAGGGGCATCAACAAGCGGTGAAGTTTCGCAAACATTTTGCAAAAATCAACCGCTTGCAATCGACAAAATTTCATAAGGTGGGCATCGCCTGCCAAGCAAAACAACCTCAAACTAGGGGCAAAAAGTGAAAGACTTAGTTAAGTTTTTAAAAGCACAATCTAAATCAAACGATGATTTTGATGTAATTAAAATCGGTTTAGCCTCACCAGATAAGATTCGTTCTTGGTCTTTTGGTGAAGTCAAAAAACCAGAAACCATCAACTACCGTACCTTTAAACCTGAGCGTGATGGTCTTTTCTGTGCACGTATTTTCGGGCCGGTAAAAGATTACGAATGTTTATGTGGCAAATACAAACGCTTAAAACACCGTGGTGTAATTTGTGAAAAATGTGGCGTTGAAGTCACCCAAACTAAAGTTCGCCGTGACCGTATGGGTCATATCGAATTAGCTTGCCCTGTGGCACACATCTGGTTCTTAAAATCATTACCGTCCCGTATCGGTTTGATTTTAGATATGCCATTGCGTGATATTGAACGCGTGCTTTATTTCGAAAGCTATGTGGTGACAGAACCGGGTATGACTGATTTAGAAAAAGGTCAGTTATTAACCGAAGAACAGTTCCTTGATGCAGAAGAGCGTTGGGGCGATGAGTTCGATGCGAAAATGGGTGCAGAAGGTATCCAAGCGTTATTACGCGATATGGATCTTGAACACCAATGTGAAATGATGCGTGAAGAGTTACAAGAGACTAACTCTGAAACTAAACGCAAAAAAATCACTAAACGCTTAAAACTATTAGAAGCATTCCAACAATCTGGCAACAAACCAGAATGGATGGTAATGACTGTGTTACCAGTGCTTCCACCAGATTTACGTCCATTAGTACCACTTGATGGTGGTCGTTTTGCGACATCAGATCTGAACGATTTATACCGTCGTGTGATTAACCGTAATAACCGTTTAAAACGCTTATTAGATTTAGTCGCACCAGACATTATCGTACGTAACGAAAAACGTATGTTACAAGAGTCTGTGGATGCGTTATTAGACAACGGTCGTCGTGGTCGTGCGATTACAGGTTCAAACAAACGTCCATTAAAATCTCTTGCCGATATGATCAAGGGTAAACAAGGCCGTTTCCGTCAGAACTTGTTAGGTAAACGTGTAGACTATTCTGGTCGTTCGGTAATTACCGTAGGTCCATACTTACGTCTTCACCAATGTGGTTTGCCGAAAAAAATGGCGTTGGAATTATTCCGTCCATTTATTTACTCAAAATTAGAATCTCGTGGCATTGCATCAACCATCAAAGCTGCGAAGAAAATGGTTGAGCGTGAAGAGCCAATCGTATGGGATATTCTTGCAGAAGTGATTCGCGAACACCCGATTCTTCTAAACCGTGCACCAACCCTTCACCGTTTAGGTATTCAGGCATTCGAACCAATCCTTATCGAAGGTAAAGCAATCCAGCTACACCCACTTGTTTGTGCGGCGTTCAATGCGGACTTCGATGGTGACCAAATGGCGGTACACGTACCATTAACGTTAGAGGCACAGTTAGAAGCACGTGCGTTAATGATGTCAACCAACAACGTACTTTCACCAGCAAGTGGTGACCCAATTATCGTTCCATCTCAAGACGTTGTATTAGGTTTGTACTATATGACTCGTGAGAAAGTAAACGGTAAAGGCGAAGGAATGTACTTCTTAGACCCACGCGAGGCGGAAAAAGCCTATCGCACAGGTCAAGCAGAGTTACATTCACGTGTTAAAGTACGTATTACTGAATATGTGAAAAATGAAGAGGGCGAATTTGAACCAAAAACTTCATTAATCGACACCACAGTTGGTCGTGCAATTTTATGGATGATCGCACCGAAAGGTATGCCATACAAATTATTCAACCAAACGTTAGGTAAAAAAGCGATTTCTAAGCTCATCAACGAATGTTACCGTCGTTTAGGCTTGAAAGAGTCTGTATTACTTGCTGACCAAGTAATGTACACAGGTTTCGCATATGCGGCACGTTCTGGTGCGTCAGTGGGTATCAACGATATGGTGATTCCAGCACAAAAAGAAGAGATCATCCGTGCAGCAGAAGCTGAAGTTGCTGAGATCCAAGAGCAATTTAACTCAGGTTTAGTAACTGCAGGCGAACGTTATAATAAAGTAATCGATATTTGGGCAGCAGCGAACGAACGTGTTGCGAAAGCGATGATGGATAACCTTTCAACGGAAGAAGTAATCAACCGTGAAGGTAACCCAGAAAAACAAGCTTCATTTAACAGCATCTTTATGATGGCGGACTCTGGTGCGCGTGGTTCTGCAGCTCAGATTCGTCAGTTAGCGGGTATGCGTGGTTTGATGGCGCGTCCAGATGGCTCGATCATCGAAACCCCAATCACGGCGAACTTCCGTGAAGGCTTGAACGTTCTTCAATACTTTATTTCAACCCACGGTGCGCGTAAAGGTCTTGCGGATACGGCGTTGAAAACAGCGAACTCAGGTTACTTAACTCGTCGTTTAGTAGACGTGGCACAAGACTTAGTGATCATCGAAGACGACTGTGGTACTTCAGAAGGTATCGTAATGACACCACATATTGAAGGTGGCGATGAGAAAGTACCATTACGCGAATTAGTATTAGGTCGTGTAGCGGCTGAAGATGTATTAAAACCAGGTTCAGAAGAAGTATTAATTCCACGTAACACCTTAATCGACGAAAAATGGTGTGATGTGATTGATGAGAACTCAGTTGATAGCATCAAAGTACGTTCTGTTGTAACTTGTGATACCGACTTCGGTGTGTGTGCGAAATGTTACGGACGTGATTTGGCACGCGGTCACTTAATCAACCAAGGTGAAGCAGTGGGTGTTATCGCGGCACAATCAATCGGTGAGCCGGGTACACAGCTAACCATGCGTACGTTCCACATCGGTGGTGCGGCATCTGCGGCAGCTAAAGAGTCTAGCGTACAGGTGAAAAACAACGGTACGATCAAGTTAGCTAACGCGAAATTCGTTACTAACAAAGATGGCAAGTTGGTATTAACTTCACGTAACACTGAATTAACCGTGATCGACACCTTCGGTCGTACCAAAGAGAACTATAAAGTGCCTTATGGTGCAGTGCTTTCTAAACACGACGGCGACGAAGTGGCAGTGGGCGAAGTGGTGGCAAACTGGGATCCGCATACAATGCCAGTTATCTCAGAGGTATCAGGTCGCATTCAATTCAGCGACATCGTGGATGGTTTAACCGTTACTCGTCAAACGGATGAATTAACAGGTTTATCATCAATCGTGGTACAAGATGTGGGTGAACGTGCAACCGCAGGTAAAGATTTACGTCCAGCATTACGCTTAGTAGATGCAAACGGTAATGATATCTTAATCCCTGGCACAGATGTTCCAGCACAATACTTTTTACCGGGTAAAGCAATTGTAACGCTTGATGATGGTGCAGAAATCGCAGTAGGTGAAGCATTAGCACGTATTCCACAAGAATCTGTGGGTACGAAAGATATTACCGGTGGTCTTCCACGCGTTGCAGATTTATTCGAAGCACGTAAACCGAAAGAGCCAGCAATCCTTGCGGAAATCTCAGGTATCGTTTCATTTGGTAAAGAAACCAAAGGTAAACGCCGCTTAGTAATCACTCCTGCAGAGGGCGAAGCATACGAAGAAATGATTCCAAAATGGCGTCAGCTCAACGTATTCGAAGGCGAAATGGTACAACGTGGTGACGTGATTTCTGATGGTGCAGAAACTCCGCATGACATCTTACGCTTACGCGGTGTACACGCGGTAACCAATTATATCGTAAACGAAGTGCAAGAAGTTTACCGCTTACAAGGGGTAAAAATTAACGATAAACACATCGAAGTTATCGTTCGCCAAATGTTGCGTAAAGCAATCATCACCAACGCTTACGACTCAGAATTCCTTGAAGGGGAACAAGTAGAAGTAGCACGCGTGAAAATTGCCAACCGCAAACGTGCAGCCGAAGGCAAACCGTTGGTAGAATTTGAACGTGAATTACTTGGTATCACCAAAGCATCATTGGCAACTGAGTCATTCATCTCAGCGGCATCGTTCCAAGAAACTACCCGTGTGCTTACCGAAGCAGCCGTTGCAGGTAAACAAGACGAATTACGCGGCTTGAAAGAGAACGTGATCGTGGGTCGTTTAATCCCAGCAGGTACAGGTTTCGCTTACCACAAAGCGCGCGCAGAAAAACGTGCTGCTGCACTTGCAGGACAAGCGGTCGGATTTACCGAAGAAGTTGCAACTCCAGTAGCTAATAACTTTGCAACCGACGCAGATATCGAAGCTGAATTTGAGTTTGTAGCAGATGATGCAACTCAAAGTTTAGCAGCGTTACTCAACGCAGAGATGGAAGCGGAAGAGTAGTCCATAGGGGGGCTTTTAGCCCACCGATTAGATAGAGAAAAGCCCTCAGAACTGGAAAGTTTTGAGGGTTTTCTGAAAATAGTTGGTTACCAGCCCCATTTTAATTTATCGTATAAAGTCACTAATTTTTTAAATTCGCTTGCAACAGCCCCTTTTTCTTTTTTAAGATATTTATTTTTATATCTATTTAGAAAATCAAGTAAATCATCTAAAATGATATCCTGAAGTTCTAAAAAAGGAATTAATCTGAAAACCTCTTCTACATTCTTATGTTCATTAATTAGTCCTTTAATTGTTTTATCCTTGGTTTGTGAAAATTTACGTTTATATTGACCATTAATTTTTATTTCAGTGTTAATGAATTTATCTAAAGAAACTCCCTTCTTTAGACAGAATGCATCTAACTCTTTTTGGTTATTAATATTACATTTTCTTAGATAGTAATATATAGGAACATATACAGCGTTTCCCAGTTGACTCGGAAAGACTAAAGTAAGTAGTTTTTCTGCATCATAATTGTTATTACCATCGGATAGAACATCTTCCATAAGATTAAGTGCATTAATACCAAAATATCCTTGCTCAGAAAATGCTTTTTTAACTCCAACACCTACAACAAATTCAATATCTTTATAATTTTTAGTTTGGTCTATATCAGAAACAAGGATATGTTCTGTTGGTTCGGAAGTATAAACAAATTCATAAAATTGTTCTTTGAAATGACGAAGTATTCTTGCAGGGATTTTTCTTTTCATGCTTCGTATAGCATTATATACCAAAGTGAAATTATTAGTCTTAATAAGAGTGATTGGTAGAGATATATGATCAAATACAATACTACTTTCCGTAATGCTTTCTGACTCATAAATTTTTAATCTATTAACAAAAATAAGATTTTTACGCAATTTATCTAAATTATGATCATCAATACATCTAACAATGGAGGCTAAAATAGCTCTAATGTTTTCGTCATTAAGAGAATATCCAATAAAAATAATAGGGTGTTCCATAAATATAGTAATTAATTTTGAAGCAAGATAAGCATTTCTCGCTTCAAACTTTTGGTAATCAGATTCTGTTAACACTAAAGAGTTTGGGTTGCTTGCACTACCATGGATTTTATATATTTCTCCTACTTCCTGAGGATTAGAAAATAGAAGTTCTTGCTGTCCTATATATACTTCATAATCAGGAAAGATGTTCTCAAGAAACATGTCCCAATTAGTAGTAATAATGCCATCTATATTAAGATTTTCTAGTGCATTAATTTCATTTTGGTATTCTTTATTAATTTTATTATTTAAATTTTTCAGATAATGACTTATTTCAATACGCAAAGCGGACGTTGTATCTTTACTAAAAGATTCATATTTTTCCCTATTTGATATATAAGAATTATCTTTCCACCAAACTTCATGAAAATCATTAGCTAGTAATTCAGCTGCTTTTGCTAAGTTACCGTCGGCAGAAGATTTGTAGTATTTAAAAGATTTTCCTGTATTGCAGAACTTAGTTAATAATCCTTCCCAATCTTCTAAATTTAAATAACGTCTAGAGAATCCAGAGCCAATGAATAGAAATGCTCCTCCTATATGAGACTGTAGTATTTCTGATAATTTATTTTGAATATTCATATACTTGATCCTTTTAATGATTTTTATTAAATGTATAGTTTTATATTTTAATTGATAAGTAAACTAAAAATTATATTTAAGTAACTCAATCTGCTAATACTTTGAAATTTCTCTAACGCTTCAATAAAATCTTCATCAAATCCTTCAAATAAATCCAAAAATTCCATATCTGCTTTAGGTTTAAATGAGCGTAAAATAATATCGCTATTTTCTCCGTGTAGAATTTCAACTGTATCTATATCTAAACGGAAACTAACAGGAATTCTTACTGCTTGGCTGTAACCACTTTGAAAAACTTTTGTTATCATAGTATTACTCCGTATATATTTGTTTTTATAAGTATACACAATTTAGCATAATTTATAATCAAAATTTAATATAACAAAACCCTCAGAGCTAGAAAGTCCTGAGGGCTTTGTTTTGCAAAAAAGAATAAAAATCTGACCGCTTACAACTTCACTAAAAAACCTTCTAACCAATTTTCTGCCGTTTCATCGTGTTCGAAATTGGTTACGGTATCAATACGTTCCGAGTCGCACACTTGTGTTGCACCTTTTGCCTTTAAAGTATTTTCAACAATATCCACTGCGTGGCAGAAGGTGTCGTAATCAGAGCTTCCAAGCCCAACAACACCAAACTTCATTTGGCTAAAATCAAGCGGTTGATTTTCGAGTGCTTCAAACAAAGGCTTGATATTATCAGGCAGCTCGCCTGCACCATGGGTTGAGGTAACCACGATTAAAATGGGTTGCGATTGAATGTCTACCAGCGTTGCGTGATTAAAAAGTTCAACATTAAAGCCTTTGGCGGTTAAACAACTTTCGAGGTGATCGGCAACATATTCCGCACCACCTAAGGTGCTGCCTGTGATAATGCAAATGGATTGGGTCATAAATTTTCCTTTGAATGATATTCGTAGGGAAGGGGAGTTATTCCTTCCCTTTTCTTGTAAATAAAGGACAGGGATAAACCCTGTCCCTACGAGTGAGTTTGGTCAGAAATGAGACTTGAAAAGTATTGGCGGAAGGTCATGGGAGTCGAACCCACCCGAGAACGCTGGCGTCCTCAACAGGATTTGAAGTCCTGCCACCTCACCGGAGATGACGACCTTCCGTTTTAAAAGTAGCCATATTCTACTTTATTTATTAGAATTATCCAACGTTTAGATTTCTCAATTCTTGGCTATGCAACATTTATTTCGTCAAATCCCGTCGGTCGATAAGCTACTCAAACAGCCACAAGCGGTCGATTTTATTCAACAATTTGGACATCAAGCCGTGGTCGAGCAGCTGCGTTTATTGATTGAACAGGCTCGCCGACACGTCCAACATCATCACTCTTTGCCCGATTTTTTGACTAATGCAACCACGTTTTTTGCACAGCTTTTTCATTCCCTTTCCCAATTGCAATCGGTGCAACTTCGCCCTGTGTTTAACTTAACGGGCACGGTGTTGCATACTAATTTGGGGCGGGGATTATGGTCAGAAGCGGCAATTCAAGCGGCGACCTGTGCGATGCAAAGTAATGTGGCATTGGAGTTTGATATTGATGAGGGTAGAAGATCGCATCGTGATCTCTATATTTCTGAGCTGGTTACCAAGATCACGGGTGCAGAAGCAGCTTGCGTAGTAAATAACAATGCGGCAGCGGTGTTGCTGATGTTGGCAACTTTCGCTAAAGATAAAGAAGTGATTGTCTCAAGGGGGGAATTGGTCGAAATTGGTGGGGCATTTCGCATTCCCGATATTATGTTGCAGGCAGGGTGTAAGTTGGTGGAAGTCGGTACGACCAACCGCACACACCTTAAAGATTATCGCAATGCGATCAATGAAAATACCGCCTTTTTGATGAAGGTGCACACGAGCAATTATCATATTGAGGGCTTTACCAGTTCCGTGCTAGAGGAAGAATTAGTCGCACTTGGCAAAGAGTTTGGCTTGCCAGTAATAAGCGATTTAGGCAGTGGCTCGCTGATAGATATGGCATTGCTTGGTTTACCTGCCGAGCCGATGGTGCAACAGAAAGTCGCGGCAGGTGTGGATTTGGTTTCCTTCTCGGGCGATAAGCTCTTAGGCGGGCCGCAAGCGGGCATTATTGTGGGTAAAAAAGTGTGGATTGATGAGCTGCAAGCCCATCCGCTCAAGCGAGTGTTGCGTTGCGATAAAGTGATTTTATCGGCGTTGGAGGCGACCCTTCGTCAATATCTTTTACCTGAAAAATTGTCTGAAACTTTACCGACTTTGAATTTACTCACGCAATCGGTTGATTTGCTGGAAATCCGAGCAGAAAAGCTCAAAGAAGTATTAGGCAAGCGGTTAAATTCACGCTATATTTTGCAAGTTGAACCAAGCCTTGCCCAGATTGGCAGCGGGGCTTTGCCAACGGAAAAACTTCCCTCTGTTGCTGTTACAATCGAGAGTGAAAAACAGAGCGATTTATTAGCATTAGAGCAACAGTTTAAACAATTACCAACTCCGATTATCGGGCGTTTTGCCGATAAAAAATTTTGGTTGGATTTGCGTTCTGTCACGCAGTTTGAGGCGTTGATTGAGATGCTGTCTTTTAATACTCCCCTCTTTAGCAAAGAGGGGCAGGGGGAGATTTGGCAGAAATGAAAACGGAGTTCATCTGAGAATTGAACATCGTTATCAAATCTCCCCTACCCCCTCTTTTCTAAAGAGGGGGATTTTTTTATTGTGATATTCACCACCAGCCCCTCAATAGGATTTTTATGAAAAAACTACTGACAACCCTTTTTGCACTTTCTGCAATTTCTGTTGCCGTGGCAAAAGAAGTAAACGTGAAATTTTTAGGCACCTCAGATGTTCACGGTCGTATTGTGCCGTGGTCTTACGGTGCGGACGTAGAGGACAAATCAGGCTCTTACGCACAAATCGCGACCTATGTAAAAGAAGTGCGTAAATCTCACCCCGATTTAATTTTGGTGGATATTGGTGATGCGATTCAAGATAACCAAGTGGTGAGAAAATCGTCGATCTGAAACTTGCCGATGGTACTCCTGTAACTGATGATATGAAAATCAAACTTGGTATGAACTCTTATCGCTTCGGTCAAATGACCAAAAAAGGCGGTATTTGGGAAGGTCAGCAAATCCCTACCCTTTGGGAATCTAAAGTGGCAATGGGTCAAGAGAAAGGCACGATCCAAAATATGATGATCGACTACATCACTAACGTGAAAAAAGGCAAAGTGGAAGGTGTTTCACACAATCGCTGGAAGATTATAGGCTTATAATTTCTACATTTTACTTTTCAGTTAACTATAACAGCCCCTTTGGGGCTGTTTTTTCTTCCCAATCGTTTTCGTTTTTCCATTCTTTTATCTTTATCAAAAAACCAATAGAATTTTGCAAAAAATCGTGTCAATCCAACCGCTTTTCAGCTAATCTATCTGAGGTATTTATTCACAATCAAATTACAGAGGATTTGTTATGGAGACACTTTTCACTACAGCTCAAAACTGGTTAAATCAAGACCCAGATCAAGAAACTCGTGCGGAGTTAGAGCAACTGATTGCAGAGGCAAAAGCAGGGAAAACGGACGCTCAAGCAGAATTAGCAAACCGTTTTAACGGTCGCTTACAATTTGGTACAGCGGGATTGCGTGGTCGTTTGCAGGCAGGCTCAATGGGGATGAACCGTGTGTTAGTAGCACAAGCTGCGGGCGGTTTAGCGGAATACTTAAAAGGCTACGATAAAGAGCCATCTATTGTAATTGGTTACGATGGTCGTAAAAATTCGGATGTGTTCGCACGCGATACCGCAGAAATTATGGCGGGTGCAGGCATTAAAGCGTATTTATTACCACGCAAATTACCAACCCCAGTGTTAGCCTATGCAATCCAATACTTCGATACCACTGCAGGCGTAATGGTAACGGCAAGCCACAATCCACCTGAGGATAACGGCTATAAAGTTTACTTAGGTAAAGCAAACGGCGGTGGTCAAATCGTTTCACCTGCGGATAAAGAGATTGCGGCACTTATCGACAAAGTAGCAGGAGGTAACATTGCAGATTTACCACGCAGCCAAAATTTCACCGTGTTAAGCGATGAAATTGTCGATGCTTACATTGTGAAAACCGCAAGCCTTGCGAAAGAGCCAGCGTGCGATATTAATTACGTTTACACTGCAATGCACGGCGTGGGCTATGAAGTATTAAGCAAAACCCTTGCCAAAGCAAGTTTACCACAACCGCACGTGGTAGCTGAACAAGTATGGCCAGACGGCACATTCCCAACCGTAAACTTCCCGAACCCAGAAGAGAAAGGGGCATTAGACTTAGCGATTGAAGTAGCGAAAAAACATAATGCTGAATTTATCATCGCAAACGACCCAGATGCTGACCGTTTAGCAGTGGCATTGCCAGATGCAGAAGGTAACTGGAAACCTCTTCACGGTAACGTGATTGGTTGTTACTTAGGTTGGTATTTAGCAAAACAATATCATGCACAAGGCAAACAAGGCGTGTTAGCATGTTCATTGGTTTCTTCACCAGCCCTAGCAGAAATTGCGAAGAAATATGGTTTTGACTCAGAAGAAACTTTAACTGGATTCAAATATATCGGTAAAGTAAACGGTTTATTATTCGGTTTCGAAGAAGCATTAGGTTACTTAGTCGACCCAGACAAAGTTCGCGATAAAGATGGTATTTCAGCGGCAATCGTATTCTTAGATTTAGTACGTAGCCTCAAAAAAGAAGGTAAAACACTTGCAGACTACGCAGCAGACTTCACCAAAGAGTTTGGTGCTTATGTAAGCGGTCAAATTTCTATTCGTGTAAGCGATTTATCTGAAATTGGTAAATTGATGAGTGCATTACGTCATAATCCGCCAGCAGAAGTGGGTGGTTTCAAAGTAGCTACATTCTTAGATCATACAAAAACTGACCGCCAAAGCGATATTTTAGTATTCGTATTAGAAAATGGTAGCCGTTTAATTGCTCGTCCATCAGGCACAGAACCGAAAATCAAGTTCTACTTAGATGCACGTGGTACTGACCCGAAAAATGCAGATGAAGTATTAGCACAATTCGATGAAAGCGTACGCGTTCTTTTGCGTCAAGAACAATATGGCAAACAAGATTGCTAATTTGCATTTTGCAAAATAGATGAGAAAAAACACCGCTTCTCTTTTGTAGGCTAGAGTGAGCACAAGGATACAGTAGCGGTTCTAAATGCCCCGTAAGGGGCATATTTATTTCTCCTATAAGATATGCCCGTTTTGACTATTTTAAGTCTAAAACGGGCATTTAATTTTCCTCTAAAGCTACCTCCAAGCGGTTATTTTTGTGATCTTGCTCACAGAACTGAACATAAAATCGCGTTTTTCTTCAAAAAAGCCTTTCCCTGTGAATAATAAAAAACAGAAATTTTCTTTATTCAACCAATCAGGAGAAATGCTATGACTGCTTTGAAATCCACTCCCGTGAAAATTGGTATCCGCCCAACCATCGACGGTCGCCGTTTAGGAGTGCGTGAATCACTCGAAGATCAAACAATGAATATGGCGAAAGCTGTGGCGAAATTGATTAGTTCAGAAGTTCGTCATACTAATGGCGATTTCGTGGAATGTGTAATCGCAGACAGCTGCATCGGTGGCGTGGCAGAATCTGCCGCTTGTGCAGAAAAATTTAAACGTGAGAATGTCGGTGCGGTGATTACGGTAACCCCTTGCTGGTGCTACGGTTCTGAAACCATTGATATGGATCCACACACACCAAAAGCGATTTGGGGTTTCAACGGTACAGAACGCCCAGGGGCAGTTTATTTAGCGGCAGCCCTTGCTGGTCATAACCAACTTGGTTTACCTGCTTTCTCTATTTACAGCCACGAAGTGCAAGAAGCAGACGATCAAACTATTCCAGCGGATGTGCGTGAAAAATTATTACGTTTTGCCCGTGCTGGTTTAGCTGTGGCAACTTTACGCGGTAAATCTTACCTCTCTATCGGATCTGTTTCGATGGGTATCGCAGGTTCTATTGTGAACCAACCATTCTTCCAAGAATACTTAGGTATGCGTAACGAATACGTGGATATGTCTGAAATTACCCGCCGTATCGACCGTGGCATTTACGACCATGAAGAATACGAACTTGCACTTCAATGGGCTAACGAATACTGCATTGACGGCGTGGATGTAAACGCACCAGAAAATCAAATGAACGCGGAAGAAAGAGCGGAGTTACGTAAAACTTTAGTCAAAATGACCATCATCGCACGCGATTTAATGGTCGGCAATCCAAAATTGGCTGAACTCAACTTTGGCGAAGAAGCGTTAGGTCACAATGCGATTGCAGCTGGTTTCCAAGGTCAACGTCATTGGACAGACCATCGTCCAAATGGCGACTTTATGGAAGCGATGTTGAACTCAACTTATGACTGGAATGGCGTACGTCCTCCATACATTCTTGCAACCGAAAATGACAGCTTAAACGCAGTAAATATGTTGTTCGGTAACCTTTTAACTGGTCAAGCTCAAATCTTTGCTGACGTACGTACTTACTGGAGTGAAGACTCCGTAGAACGTGTGACAGGCTGGCGCCCAGAAAACGGTTTCATTCACTTAATCAACTCTGGTTCTGCGGCATTAGATGGCACAGGTCAACACCAAGACAAAGATGGCAATCCTGTAGTGAAACCAGCTTGGGAAGTGACTGAGGCAGACGGCAAACGCTGCTTAGAAAATACTCGTTGGTGTCCAGCGGTGTATGAATACTTCCGTGGGGGCGGTTTATCTTCTCAATACCTCACCAAAGGTGGTATGCCATTTACCATGCACCGCATTAACTTTGTCAAAGGTGTAGGCCCTGTTCTTCAAATTGCAGAAGGCTGGTCAATTGAGTTACCTGAAAATGTACACGACATCTTAAATAAACGTACTAATGAAACTTGGCCAACGACTTGGTTCGTGCCTCGTCTAAATGGTAAAGGTGCATTCAAAGATGTGTATTCTGTGATGGCAAACTGGGGTGCAAACCATTGTGTAGCTACTTACGGACACGTTGGGGCAGACTTGATTACCTTAGCTTCTATGCTTCGTATTCCAGTCAATATGCACAACGTGGAAGAAAAAGACATTTTCCGTCCAAGTGCATGGAATATGTTTGGTCAAGATAAAGAAGGTCAAGACTACCGTGCTTGTGCGAACTTTGGACCGCTTTATAAATAACGCAAGCGGTAAAAATTTGCGTATAAATTGCAAATTTCCTCGAATGGAGGAAATTTGAAAAGATGCTACTTAAACGATGAGGTTGAATTTTTTCTGCCAAATCTCTCCCCCTCTTTGCTAAAGAGGGGGGAAGAGAGCGGAGTAATAAGTAGCATCACATTTCAGAATTCAGGAGATAACCATGGCAATTGCATTTATCTTCGACTGTGGTGCAACCAACCTTCGCACCATTGCTATTGATGATACAGGGAAGATTTTAAGTGCTCACCATCTACCCAATAACACTCAACCTGGGGTAGAAAATCCAGATTATCACATCTGGGCGATTGATGAAATTTGGGGCAAATTGCTCACCTGTGCTAAACAAACCTTAGCGGAATTAAGCCCAGAACAACGTCAGCAAATTGTGGGCATTTCTGTTACCACCTTTGGTGTGGATGGTGCGTTATTTGACAAACAGGGCAACCAACTTTATCCGATTATTTCGTGGAAATGTCCACGTACCTTGCCAATTATGACAAGCCTCGCAAATTACATTGATGTCGAAAAACTTTATCAACGTAATGGTGTAGGACATTACAGCTTTAATACCCTATTCAAACTGTTATGGCTTAAACAGCATCAACCTGAGGTTTATACCAAAGCAAATAGTTTTATGTTTATTTCATCTATCTTGACCTACCGTTTAACAGGCGTGCAAAGCACAGACCGCACAATGGCAGGAACTTCTATGATGACTTGTATTGAGCAAGATGCTTGGGACGACGAAGTATTGAATTTATTGGGCTTGAGCAAAGAGCATTTCCCACCAATGAAAAGTGCAGGTGAGGTCATTGGCGGATTAAAAGCGGATCTTGCTGTTGAGTTAGGCTTGAGTGCTGATATTCCCGTGATTTCTTGCGGACACGATACTCAATTTGCGATTTTTGGATCAGGAGCAGATTATAACCAACCTGTTTTAAGCTCGGGTACTTGGGAAATTTTGATGGCTCGTACCCAACAGGCAAAGCCAGAATGGCAATTTGCTCAACACGGTTTAACCATTGAATTTGATAGTCAAGCGGGTTGCTTCAATCCTGGTGTGCAATGGGTAGCTTCAGGCATTATGGAATGGCTCGGCAAACGCTTCTTTACTGAAGTGGCAGGTACGGATGCTTATTATCGTACGATGATTGATGAAGCTCGTGCCATTCCTGCGGGGGCAAATGGTGTAAAACTGATTGGGAATTTTGATGGTACAACCAATCAAATGGGATCAATCGTTGGGCTTTCAATGCATACCAAACGAGGAGAAATTTACCGTGCAGGTCTGGAATATATGGCTTACCGCCTAAAAGATGGCTTACAGCTCTTGCAAAAAGTAGGTAACTTCAATGCTGAAAGTTTAATTTGCGTAGGTGGTGGTTCGAAAAATGCACTTTGGAATCAAATCCGTGCCGATGTGCTGAATTGTCCCGTTGATGTGGTGGATTTCCCAGAAACCACGGTTTTAGGTGCAGCGATGTTTACTTTCTTCGGTGCGGGTAGATTTGGCTCACCGCTCGAAGCTCAACAAGCGATGCGACCAACTGTTACAAGGATTGAGCCGTCAGAAAACAGCCAGTATTACAAATAAATAATAAAAGGAGACATTCTATGTTAAAAGGCATCCACCCCGCAATTTCCCCAGAATTATTAAAAATTTTGGCTGAAATGGGACACGGGGACGAATTGGTCCTTTCAGATGCTCACTTTCCAGCACATCAATTACATCACAAAGTAATTCGTGCTGATGGTGTTGACATCCCAACTTTATTGCTTGGCATTACTCCGCTGTTTGAATTTGACCAATACGTTGAAGCACCATTAGCAATGATGCAAGCGGTAAAAGGAGATAACCTCGATCCAAGCGTAGAAGCTCGTTATTTAGAAGCTATCAAAAAAATTAACGGCACCGCACCAAAAGTAGAACGCGTCGAACGCTTTGCTTTTTATGAGCGTGCTAAAAAAACTTATGCCGTCGTAATCACAGGCGAAACTGCCAAATATGGCAATGTGATTATTAAGAAAGGCGTTACGCCTGTGGAATAACCCTACAAGCGGTTAAAAATCTTAGAAATTTTACTAATCTTACAATAAAAAGGTGAATCAAATGAACCGACTAGAACTTTCCGAAAAAATTATTCATACCTGTTTAGAAATGACTCGTCTTGGTTTAAACCAAGGCACAGCGGGCAATGTGAGCGTACGTTATAAAGACGGTATGCTCATTACGCCAACAGGTAAACCTTACGAACTCACTAAACCTGAAGACATCGTTTACGTAGATAAAAACGGTAAACACGAAGAGGGAAAATTACCTTCAAGTGAATGGCAATTCCATTTAGCGGTTTACCAAGCACGTCCTGAAGCGAATGCAGTTGTGCACAACCACGCTAAAAATTGTGCAGGGCTTTCTATTCTCGAAAAACCGATTCCGCCAATCCACTATATGATTGCTGTTGGTGGAACAGATCATATCCCTTGCGTGCCTTATGCTACTTTCGGTACACATCAATTGGCTGATTATGTGCGTGAAGGGATTAAAGAAAGCAAAGCGATTTTACTTGCTCACCACGGTTTAATTGCGTGTGAGTCTAACCTTGATAAAGCGTTATGGCTTGCTCACGAAGTAGAAGTGTTGGCAACGTGGTATTTGCAACTGTTATCGACAGGCTTAGATATTCCGCTACTCAGCAAAGAGCAAATGGCGGTTGTGCTTGAGAAATTTAAATCTTACGGATTACGTATTGAAGAATAATCCTAGCTGAAATCATACCCATTCAATATGAGGAAACATATTATGAGTGCTAAAGTTTTAGAAAAGAAATTCCTTGTTCCCTTCATCTTAATTACGAGCTTATTTGCCCTTTGGGGATTTGCGAATGATATTACCAACCCAATGGTTGCCGTATTCCAAACAGTAATGGAAATTCCAGCATCTGAAGCAGCACTTGTGCAATTTGCCTTCTATGGTGGTTACGGCACAATGGCAATCCCTGCCGCACTTTTTGCTAGCCGATATAGCTATAAAGCCGGCATTATGTTGGGGTTAGTACTCTATGCGATTGGTGCCTTCTTATTCTGGCCTGCCGCAAAATATGAAGTGTTCAATTTCTTCTTAATTTCACTTTATATCTTAACTTTCGGCTTGGCTTTCTTAGAAACCACAGCAAACCCTTATATTCTAGCTATGGGCGATCCACAAACTGCAACTCGTCGTTTGAACTTTGCACAATCTTTCAACCCACTGGGCTCAATTACAGGGATGTTTGTTGCCTCTCAATTAGTACTGACTAATTTAGAATCAGACAAACGCGATGCGGCAGGTAACTTAATTTTCCATACGCTTTCAGAAGCCGAAAAAATGGGGATTCGTACTCACGATTTAGCTGAAATCCGCGATCCTTATGTAGCACTAGGTTTTGTGGTAGTTGCCGTGCTTATCATCATCGGCCTTTATAAAATGCCAGCAGTAAAAGTAGAAGAAGGTGCTCGTATCTCATTTAAAGAATCTTTTGGTCGCTTAATTCAAAAAGCGAAATATCGTGAAGGTGTGATTGCACAAGTATTCTATGTAGGTGTGCAAATCATGTGCTGGACATTCATCGTACAATACGCTGAGCGTTTAGGCTTCACTAAAGCGGAAGGTCAAAACTTTAACATTATTGCGATGGGTATCTTCATTGTGAGTCGTTTTGTCAGCACCAGTTTAATGAAATATCTTAAAGCTGAATTTATGTTAATGCTCTTTGCTATCGGCGGATTCTTCAGCATCTTAGGTGTCATTTTCATCGACGGAGTATGGGGCTTATATTGCTTAATCTTAACTTCAGGCTTTATGTCTCTTATGTTCCCAACTATCTACGGCATCGCTTTAGATGGCTTGAAAGAAGAATCAACTTTAGGTGCAGCAGGTTTAGTCATGGCGATTGTGGGCGGTGCGTTAATGCCACCTCTACAAGGTATGATCATTGATCAAGGCGTTGTTATGGGCATCCCAGCTGTAAACTTCTCATTCATCTTACCACTTATCTGTTTTGTGATGATTTCAATCTACGGTTACAGATGCTGGAAAGTCTTAAAATAAATTGCTGATGGCATAGGATGTGCCATCTTCCCTTCTTCTTTAATTTGTAAAATCATGGAGTCTATTATGGCTAATCGAATCATTCTTAATGAAACCAGTTATCATGGTGCAGGCGCGATTGGACATCTTGTTGATGAAGTACGCAGTCGCCAATTCAAAAAAGCTTTTGTCGTAACTGACAAAGAATTAGTGAAATTCAACGTTGTCGAGAAAGTTACCCGCTTGTTAGATGAAGCAGGCTTACCTTACGAGATCTTTGATGAAGTCAAAGCCAATCCAAGCGTAGAGGTGATTAAGCAAGGCGTAGCAAAATTTAAAGCTAGCGGTGCGGATTACTTAATTGCTATTGGTGGCGGTTCACCAATTGATAGCTCAAAAGCGATTGGGATTATTATCGACAACCCTGAATTTAGTGACGTATTATCACTCGAAGGTGTAGCGCCAACACGTAATAAATGTGTACCGATTATCGCTATTCCAACTACCGCAGGGACTGCTGCTGAAGTGACGATTAACTACGTTATTACTGATGAAGAGAAAAAACGCAAATTCGTTTGTGTTGACGTGCATGATGTTCCCATCGTTGCATTAGTCGATCCAGAAATGATGAGCAGTATGCCAAAAGGTTTAACTGCAGCAACTGGTATGGATGCCTTAACTCACGCCATCGAAGGTTATACTACCAAAGCTGCTTGGGCATTAACCGATGCATTACACTTAGAAGCAATCCGCTTGATCTCTAGCTCCTTACGTGGTGCGGTAGCTAATACCAAAGAAGGCCGAGAAGGTATGGCACTTGGTCAATATGTTGCAGGTATGGGCTTCTCAAATGTGGGATTAGGTATTGTACATAGTATGGCTCACCCTCTTTCTGCCTACTACGACACACCACACGGCATTGCAAATGCGGTGTTATTACCTTATGTTTTAGCATTCAATGCACCAGCAACAGGTGAAAAATTCCGTGAAATTGCACGTGCAATGGGCGTTAAAGGCGTTGATAACATGAGCCAAGAAGAGTATCGTCAAGCTGCTATTGATGCAGTAAAACAACTCTCTCATGATGTTGGCATTCCTGAAAAATTACATATGATTGGTGTGAAAGAGGAAGATTTAGTATCCCTTTCTCAAGATGCACTGAAAGATGTATGCACAGGCGGCAATCCGCGTGATTGTACCGCAGAAGAGATCCTAGAAATCTACAAAACTGCCTTTTAAGTAGAACTATAATAAAAACTTAACTCCGTATTGCCCGATTATTTGTCGTGTTTGAATAATCGGGCTTTTTTGTGGGTAGTTACTTAATTTGGCTACCAATCACGCCACCTAAAGCAGCGCCACCTAAGGTTGCACCTGTTGATTCGCCAATGACGTGTCCTGCAACACCACCAATTGCCGCACCAATCGCTGTGTTGCGTTGTTGTTTATTTAGGTTGCCACAAGCAGCAATGCCTATCACTAAACTTAACACAAACATTTTAGAGATTAATTTCATTTTTTATTCCTTATCAATCTGCGTGAAATTACGCATTCATTAAGATGAGCAACCGATAAATAAGTTCTTAAAAAGCACAAATTTCTGAGAAAGTTTGTATAAACTTCCAGTCTTCTTTATAATTCCACTCTATCAAGCGGTTATTTTTAACAACATTTTTGCAATGAATACTCAACTTTTAGATGGCGTGCCACTCACCAGCCTGTCAGGTGTAGGAGCGGCGATTGCCGAGAAACTTAGCCGAATTGGCATTCAAAACGTGCAGGATCTGCTGTTTCATTTGCCGATGCGTTATGAAGATCGCACGCGGATCACGCCCATTTCAGACGTTCGCCCTGAAAGTTTTGCCACCATTGAAGGCTACGTGCAGCACACCGAAGTGCAATTTGGGCGTCGCCCGATTTTATCGGTCACGCTTTCCGATGGCACGAGCAAAATTATGCTTAAGTTCTTCAACTTCAATGCAGGAATGAAAAACAGCCTTGCCACAGGCGTGCGGGTGAAAGCCTTTGGTGAGATTAAACGCGGGCGTTATATGGCGGAGATTTATCACCCCGAATATCAAATTATCCGCAATAATCAACCGCTTGCATTGGCGGAAACACTCACACCAATTTACTCCACCACCGAAGGATTGAAACAGGCTTCACTGCGTAAAATGACCGAACAAGCCTTGGTGGTGTTGCAGAATGTGCAAGTCGCTGAGCTTTTGCCTGAGCAATATAACCCGCATCAATATAGCTTGAAAGAAGCATTGGCGTTGCTGCATCGCCCACCACCGAGCGTGTCGGCTGAGGTATTAGAAAAAGGCGAACATCCTGCTCAGAAGCGGTTGATTTTTGAGGAACTTTTGGCACACAACCTTGCGATGCAACAGCTTCGCTTAGGCGTAAAACAGCAATATGCCGAGCCGCTAAGCTACAAAACGGATTTGAAACAACGCTTTTTAGCGAGTCTACCTTTCCAACCAACCAACGCCCAAAAACGCGTTACCGAAGACATTGAGCGCGATTTGGCTCAACCGTCGCCAATGATGCGCTTGGTGCAAGGTGATGTAGGCTCGGGAAAAACCTTAGTTGCAGCACTTGCCGCACTCACTGCCATTGATAACAGCAAACAAGTAGCGTTGATGGCACCAACTGAAATTCTGGCTGAACAACACGCCAATAATTTCGCCAATTGGCTTCGTCCGTTTGGGATTGAAGTTGGCTGGCTGGCTGGCAAAGTGAAAGGCAAAGCGAGAAATGCTCAGTTGGAAGCGATCAAAAATGGTGATGTACAGATGATTATTGGCACGCATGCCCTGTTTCAAGAGAGCGTGGAATTTCACGACTTGGCGTTGATTATTATCGACGAGCAACACCGTTTTGGGGTGCATCAACGTTTGACGTTACGTGAAAAAGGTGCAAAAACTGATCACTATCCACATCAACTGATTATGACCGCAACGCCAATTCCACGAACGCTAGCGATGACAGTTTATGCTGATTTAGATACTTCAATTATCGATGAATTGCCACCTGGGCGAACGCCTATTAAGACGGTGGTTATTTCAGAAGATCGCCGCCCTGAAATTGTGCAACGTGTTTATCAAGCCTGCAAAAATGAGAAACGCCAAGCCTATTGGGTTTGCACGCTTATTGATGAATCAGAAGTGCTGGAAGCCCAAGCCGCGGCAGCCATTGCCGAAGATTTACAGCGTGCCTTGCCTGATTTGCGGATTGGTTTGGTACATGGGCGAATGAAACCACAAGAAAAACAAGAAATAATGTCGGAATTTAAAGCTGCAAACATTGATTTGTTGGTAGCAACTACAGTGATTGAGGTGGGTGTAGATGTGCCAAATGCGAGCTTAATGATTATAGAAAATTCAGAACGCCTAGGATTAGCACAACTTCACCAACTGCGTGGACGGGTTGGACGTGGAGCAACCGCTTCGCACTGTGTGCTGATGTATAAACCACCGCTAGGCAAAATTTCCAGCAAACGCCTGCAAGTGATGAGAGATAGTCAAGACGGCTTTTACATTGCAGAGAAAGATTTGGAAATTCGTGGAACAGGCGAAATTCTCGGTACGAAACAAACTGGTTCGGCGGAATTTAAGGTGGCAAATTTAATGCGTGATCGCAAAATGATTCCGCTCGTCCAACGCTACGCCAAGCAAATTATTGTGGAAAATTCACCGCTTGCAGAGGCGTTGATTAGACGCTGGTTGAATGAAAAGGCGGAGTATACGAATGCGTAGGTAGAATAAAAAATCCTTCTTTTGGAGTGCAGATCATGCATATCATTGTTAAAAAGAGGGATTTTTTTAGTATGTTCTTACGCTTGGTGGCTCGTAGCTTTCAATAAACGTTTCAATCTCTGCCAAATCATTACTAAATAAAATCTTGTCGCGATCTGGTTGCGTTAAGAAACCATCTTGCACCATTCTGTCGTAAAAATCACGTAAATTATCAAAATAGCCGTTTTCATTAAAGAGAATGCACGGATTTGGATTTTGCCCAATTCTTGCCCAAGAAATCACTTCGGAAATTTCTTCTAACGTGCCTGGTCCACCTGGTAAGGCGATAAAGGCGTTGGCAAGATCAAACATTCGTTTTTTACGTTCGGTCATTGATTGAACGACAACTAATTCAGTTAAATTCGGATGAGCAAGTTCACGTTCTTTTAAAAACTCAGGAATAATGCCAATCACCTTGCCACCTTGAGCTAACACACTATCGGCAACCAGCCCCATTAAACCAGCTGCCACGCCACCATAAACGAGTTGATGCTGTTTTTCTGCAATCCATTTGCTGAGTTTTTGGCTGGCTTGTTGGTACACTTCATTATTGCCAAGACTAGCACCACAATAGACGGTAATATTCATAACACTTCCTTTGTATTAGGTGGGATTTGCAAATTTGAGGTAATAAAAAACCGCTTGTTATAAAACAAGCGGTTAGAATTTAATGGCGGAGGAAGTGAGATTCGAACTCACGGAGGGCGTAAACCCTCGCCGGTTTTCAAGACCGGTGCCTTCAACCACTCGACCATTCCTCCGTTGAAAACGAGCAGAATAATATCGGTTTATCAGCAGGTGGTCAAGCAAAAGTTTGACTGAAAATCTTAAGTGGCTATTTTCTAATCAACCAAATGCCGCTTTCAATGTGATGCGTGTAAGGGAATTGGTCGAACAGTGCTGCACGTTCAATTTTATGCGTTTGCGAAAGCTGTTTTAGGTTATCTGCCAGCGTTTCTGGATTACATGAGATGTATAAAATTCGCTCATAGGCTTGCACCATATCAAGTGTAGCTTGATCTAAGCCTGCACGTGGTGGATCGACAAAAATCGTGTTGCATTCATAGCTTTTCAAATCAATGCCTTTCAAGCGGTTAAATTCCCGCATGCCATTTATCGCTTGGGTAAACTCTTCAGCAGACATTCGAATAATCTGCAAATTATCCACACCATTTTTTTCGATGTTGTATTGTGCTGATTGCACTGAAGATTTTGAGATTTCGGTCGCCAGCACTTTGCGGAAATTGTCGGCTAACGCAATCGAGAAGTTGCCGTTGCCGCAGTAAAGTTCCAGCAAATCGCCCGTGCTGTTTTTGGTGCAATTTCTCGCCCATTCGAGCATTTTAATATTCATTTCGGCATTCGGTTGGGTGAAGCTGTTTTCCACTTGGCGATAAACATAATTTTTGCCTGCGAGCGGTAAAATTTCCTCGACAAAATCACAATCTAACGCGATTTTTTGCTTAGTTGCACGCCCGATGATTTGCACCTTAAAGCCTTGATTTTCTAAGCGAGTTTTTAAGGTTTTCGCCTGTTCAATCCATGCCTCATCGAGCTTTTTATGATAGAGCAGTGAAACAGCGATTTCGCCGCTTAATGTGCTTAAATAATCAACTTGGAACAGTTTACGAGTTAAGATTTCATTATCAAGAATTTCAGCCAGCAAAGCTTGCATCATACGGTTGATCAGTTCATTCGCAATAGGGAAGCTATCTACGCGATAACGCTGTTTGGTTGTTTGATCAAACATAATATGATAGAGCTCATTTTCGCCTTGCTCGTTCTTATCGTGCCAAACGCGAAATTCAGCCCGCATACGGAAATGACTGGGTTTTGAGGCAAAAACGTCTAACTCAGGCGCATTGAATGGTGCAAGTAAAGCGGTTAAATTTTCGGTTTTTTTTGCAAGAAGTTCGGAATATTGTTCGATAGGTAATGTCATGGTTTTCTTCAGATAAAAAACAAGGTGCAAAAATGCACCCTATCTATAAAAAAATATTAGCGAATGGCTTATTCTGCCGCACTAAAATCGTCACCAGCATCGCTGCCTGCGTTGCCAGAAAGCGTGTAGATGCGTTTCGATTTGGTTGTTAATGAACGATATTTTAACCACGCTTTTTCGATGATGCTTTCTGCGATTTCATCACCTTTCATCACGGCAACAAAACGTTCTTCTTCCGCCGTTGTTGCTTTACGTTCGCCACTTTCTAATGCTAAACATGCTTGACCATATTGCTCTAAAATTTGAGCTTCGCGGATGGTGTAGTCACCGTGGCGAGCAAAACCACGCGGGTAGTTTTTATCATCAAAGTAACGACGGGTTACGCTAAAACTTTCTGCCATAATATGCCTCTTTATAATATGCAAATTTGCTGTGGGAAAATAAAAAATCAATTGTGCATTAAAGCAAGGAATAAAAATAAGGTCAAGGATTTATGCATGCAAGCGGTCGTTTTCTTGCAAAAATTTACCTATAATGGGAGCTTCTGTGATTTTGATAAAAGGACTTTTATTTAAAAATGAAACCCTACATTAGGCTTTTCTTTCGTGTTTTTTTCAAGCGAATAGGGCAAAACCAAATTCCGGTCACTGCAGGCTATTTGACCTACAACACAATGCTTGCTACTGTGCCATTGATTATGGTGATTTTCTCCGTGTTTACCATTTTTCCGTTTTTTGAGGAAGCTACGGGGCAAATTAAAGCACTCATTTACGATAATTTCGCCCCAAGTGCAGGCGATTTAGTGCAAGAATATTTGGAAAGTTTTGTCGCGAATTCCCGCAAAATGGGGATCGTCAGCACGCTCGGTTTGGTTGTTGTTGCGTTGATGTTGATCCATAACATCGATAAAGCACTTAACAGTTTGTGGCACGAAACCCGTAAGCGGTCAATTTTGCTCTCATTTTTGCTCTACGCCTTGTTACTGGTGTTCGCACCGCTCCTCACTGGGATGAGTATTGCGATTAGCTCTTATATTATGTCTCTGCGAATGTTTAGCGATTTGGAGGTGTTTTCGCTCAGCAATTATCTGCTAAATTATGTGCCGTTTTTGCTCACGTGGCTGCTATTTAGCTTGATTTATTGGTTGGTGCCGAATACCAAGGTAAAATGGCATCATGCCTTGATTGGGGCGTTATTAGCAGGGATTTTCTTTACGCTCGGTAAACAGGTTTTTATTTGGTACATTACTACTTTCCCTTCTTATCAAGCGATTTATGGTGCATTGGCAACCCTGCCAATTACTTTATTGTGGATTCATCTAAGCTGGCAGGTGGTACTCTTTGGTGGGCAATTTGCCGCTGTGTTAAAAGATGTTGAGTTGATTCAAAAAGGAGAGTTAACTTTATGATTGCGTTAATTCAGCGAGTGAAATGGGCAAAAGTGGAAGTAGAAAACCAAACGATAGGCGAAATTGCCCATGGGTTGTTGGTGCTATTAGGTGTAGAACAAGGCGATACGCAAGAAAAATCTGATCGCTTATTGGAGAAAGTGCTGAATTACCGCATCTTTTCCGATGAACAAGGCAAAATGAATTTTAACGTGCAGCAAGCGGGCGGAAGCCTGCTAGTGGTTTCACAGTTCACGCTGGCTGCCGACACCCAAAAAGGCTTACGCCCAAGTTTTTCCAAAGGCGGAAGCCCGCAAGTGGCGAACGAGCTTTACACTTACTTCCATCAGCAAGCAGCGAAAAAAATTCACACCCAAACAGGGCAATTTGCGGCAGATATGCAAGTCTCATTACAAAATGACGGACCAGTGACTTTTTGGTTGCAGGTTTAGCGATTTATTTGTGGAAAAAAACGCCTTTCTATGTTAAAACTAGGGAGCTTTTTTCGTTAAATTTTTAACAATTTTATTTACAAGGAACACAACAATGTCTTTACAAGCAATTATTGAAGCGGCATTCGAACGTCGTGCAGAAATCACTCCAAAAACTGTGGATGCAGCAACACGCACAGCAATTGAAGAGGTGATCGAAGGGTTAGACAACGGCACTTACCGCGTGGCGGAAAAAATTGACGGCGAATGGGTTACGCATCAATGGTTAAAAAAAGCGGTTTTACTTTCATTCCGTATTAACGACAACCAAATCATTGACGGTGCAGAAACCAAATACTACGACAAAGTGGGCTTAAAATTTGCAGATTACACAGAAGAACGCTTCGCACAAGAAGGCTTCCGTGTCGTGCCTTCTGCAACCGTGCGTAAAGGGGCATACATTTCTAAAAACTGTGTGTTAATGCCATCTTATGTGAACATCGGTGCTTACGTTGGCGAAGGCACAATGGTGGACACTTGGGCAACCGTAGGTTCTTGTGCACAAATCGGTAAAAACGTTCACTTATCAGGCGGCGTGGGCATCGGTGGCGTATTAGAGCCATTACAAGCAAACCCAACCATCATCGGCGACAACTGCTTTATCGGTGCACGTTCTGAAGTGGTTGAAGGTGTGATCGTAGAAGACGGCTGTGTAATCTCAATGGGCGTATTCATCGGTCAATCAACCCGTATTTATGACCGCGAAACAGGCGAAATTCACTACGGTCGTGTACCAGCTGGTTCTGTGGTAGTGTCTGGTAGCCTACCATCAAAATGTGGTAAATACAGCCTTTACTGTGCAGTAATTGTGAAAAAAGTAGATGCAAAAACTTTAGGTAAAGTGGGCATCAACGAATTACTTCGTACGATTGAAGAATAATTTTTAAATATAGGGAGTGTGAACCCTTGGTTCACGCACGTAAGCGGTCTATTTTCATAAGAAAAGGCAAAACGTGCGTGGGTTTTTCAAATCACACCCCTATTCTAGTGCAACATTGGAGGCACTATGACCACCTACAATCTACGCTTAAAAGCTAAAAACGAACTTACCCCTCACCCCACCGCCCAATACTGGCGAAAATGCCAAGTTGAAGAACTTTTCGATTTACCTTTTATGGATTTAGTCTTCCGAGCGGCAAGCGTTCACCGTGAACATTTCAACCCTAATGCCATTCAACTTTCTACTTTGCTTTCCATCAAAACAGGTGGCTGTGCGGAAGATTGCGAATACTGCCCGCAGTCCGCTCGTTACGACACAGGTGTGGAAAAGCAAACGATGCTTGACGTGGAATATATTGTTGAAAAAGCCAAAATCGCCAAATCCCGTGGTGCAAGCCGTTTCTGTATGGGAGCAGCGTGGCGAGGACCGAAACCGAAAGATATTGAAACCGTCTCAAACATCATTCATGCAGTGAAATCTCTTGGTTTAGAAACCTGTGGTACTTTCGGTATGTTGGAAGAGGGAATGGCGGAAGATTTAAAAGACGCGGGCTTGGATTACTACAATCATAACCTCGATACTGATCCAGAACGCTACAATAAAATTATCCACACCCGTTCTCATGATGACCGAATGGACACACTCGGCAAGGTGCGTCATGCAGGCTTGAAAATCTGCTGCGGGGGCATTGTGGGAATGAACGAAACCCGTGCTGAACGTGCAGGCTTAATCGCTAGCCTTGCGAACCTCGACCCGCAGCCTGAAAGCGTGCCGATTAACCAATTAGTGAAAGTGGCAGGCACACCGCTGGAAAATGCGGAAGATTTGGACTGGACTGAGTTTGTTCGCACCATCGCTGTTGCACGTATTACAATGCCAAACAGCTACGTTCGCCTTTCTGCAGGCAGAAGCAATATGCCAGAATCAATGCAAGCCCTTTGCTTTATGGCGGGCGCGAACTCGATTTTCTACGGTGACAAATTGCTCACCACCGAAAACCCAGAAGAAGATGGCGACCGCTTGTTAATGGAAAAATTGAACTTGTATCCGTTGGCGTATGAGGCAGAAAATTAAATGAAAAAAATCCTTTTATTAAATGGCCCAAACCTGAATATGCTTGGTAAACGCGAGCCTCAGATTTACGGCTCACAAACCCTTGCAGATATTGAAACGCACCTTCAAACTGAAGCTCAAAAGCGGGGCTACCAGCTTGATTATTTCCAAGCCAATGGCGAAGAGCCGTTGCTTAACCGTATTCATCAAGCCTTTGGCAACGTGGATTTTATTATCATCAACCCTGCAGCATTTACCCACACCAGTGTTGCCTTACGCGATGCATTGTTGGCGGTCGCTATTCCTTTTGTGGAAGTGCATCTCTCCAACGTCCACGCCCGCGAACCTTTTCGCCATCACTCTTATTTAAGTGATCTTGCCAAAGGTGTGATTTGTGGTTTAGGTGCAAAAGGGTATGATTACGCTCTTGATTTTGCGATTTCTCAACTGGAAAAATAAGAAAAATGAGCATTAAATACGAGAAACTCATCGTGCTATGCAACGGGCTATCGCGTTTGCTTGGCAATATTGTCAAAATTTTGGGTTACCCATTTCACGCCCTTTTTCCGAAAAAACGCTTTACGATTCCTGAATTTAGCCCTGCAAAACTCAGCTCAAATCGCAAGGATAAAATCAACCGCACCATTTGGCAAACAAACTATTCCAACAAAGTCACGTTGCCGATGTATTGCAACTATCTCTTCAATCGCTTGATGTCGTTGAGCTACGATTATCGGTATGTCAGCACTGAAGAACGCGAAGAATATCTGAAAACCCACGCAGAGCCGCGTGTGTTTGAGGCTTACAGCCAACTGACCGATGGTGCTGCCCAAGCGGATTTTTGGCGTGTCTTTACCCTATGGCGTGAAGGTGGGATTTACATCGACATCGACGGGCATTTGGTTTTCCCACTTTCGCAAATCATCCGCGAAAACGACAGCGAAGTGCTGATTAAACGCCGTGATAAATATACCAACTTCTTTCTTGCGTGCGAAGCAGGACATCCGATCATGAAAGCGACGCTCGATCGCATTGTGGATAATATCGAAAACCGTCGCATTGATGGTGGTGTATTTGTGATGACAGGACCCGACACCTTAAATGCTGCGATTGGGAATCAAATCGTGAACACTCGCCGTGATAAAATCACTTGCACACAAGGCACATTCACCAACGAGCATTTCCAATATATCGACAAGCCGCGTAGTAAGTGGAATTACAAAAAGAATGAGGAACTATTGAAATAGGTGTAGAATAGCCCCGATTTTGACCTTTTAAGCGGTCGTTTTTCGCAAATTTTTTGCAAAAACGACCGCTTGTATTTTTGTGATTTAAACTTTTAGGACTTTGTGTGAAAAAACAACCCTCTCTTTTAGGTGGTGCGAGTATTATCACGGGTGTGTGCGTGGGTGCTGGAATGTTGGGCTTGCCAATGTCGGGAGCAGGGGCTTGGACTGGCTGGACGCTCGCGGCTATTACGTTTACGATGATCACGATGACACTCTCTGGCTGGCTATTGTTAGAAGTGTATCAAGACCACCCCATTCGTGCCTCTTTTAACACCGTAACCCAAGCAGTGCTAGGCAAGCATATTAACATTATCAACAATCTTGCCGTTTATTTTGTGGGCGGTATTTTACTTTATGCCTACATCACCGCTTCAGGTGAGATTCTACAGAATTTAGCCAAGCCTTACCTTGATTTGGGTGATGCAAGCGGTCGAATTTGGTCGGTGATTTTCGTTGCGATTTTCTCCTTTTTCGTTTGGCATTCTACTCGCCTAGTTGATCGTATCTCAGTGGTGCTGATTGCCTTTATGGCGATTTCATTCTGCTTGAGCATTTCAGGGCTGATTAGCCATATCGACTTGAACACATTGTGGGATTTATCGAACGAGAGTGGAGGATATGCCAAATATAGTCTTGCGGTGTTGCCGATTGCATTAACTTCGTTTGGCTATCATCACTCAGTTTCTTCAATGCGTGCTTATTATGGTGAGGAACGTAAGGCAAAATGGGCGATTATGGGGGGGACTTTTATTGCACTGGTACTTTATTTGCTCTGGGTCATCAGCATTTTTGGCGTATTACCGCGTGAGAATTTCGCCCCAATTTTAGCAAGTAATGGCGATTTAGGCGTGCTGTTGCAACACATTGGCGAGCAGATCGAAGTTGGGCAAATTTCGCAAACCTTGCACGCTTTTTCGATTGCGGCGATTTTATCTTCATTTATCGGCGTTGGGCTTGGTACCTTCGATTTCTTAGCGGATTTCTTTGGTTTTGCTGATGATAAAGTGGGAAGAAGCAAATCTTGGGCGGTTACCTTTTTACCACCGCTGATTTTCTCGCTCATTTCACCGCTCGGATTTTTAAAAGCAATTGGTTATGCAGGGGCAATTGCAACACTTTGGACGTGCATTATTCCTGCTTGGTTGGCTTACAAAACGAAAAAAGGCAATCAAGCGGTCGTTTTTTTAGTCTTTATTTTTGGTGTTTGCACTGCGATTTTCCACTTGTTGGCAATGGCGGATCGCTTACCAATGTTTAAAGGATAACATTGTATGTGTTTGCTTTTGCAAAGTATGCCATTTTCAAGGATAATACGCCCATTTTTTAACACAATTTGAACGAATAAGAGAAGATTATGACCTATCCTCAAGAAGTGAATAAACGCAGAACCTTTGCGATTATTTCCCACCCCGATGCGGGTAAAACCACCATTACCGAAAAAGTACTTTTATACGGAAACGCAATTCAAACTGCAGGTTCGGTGAAGGGAAAAGGCTCAACCGCTCATGCAAAATCCGACTGGATGGAGATGGAAAAACAACGTGGGATTTCTATCACTACCTCTGTGATGCAATTCCCATATAACGACTGTTTGGTGAATCTCCTTGACACCCCAGGACACGAGGATTTCTCGGAAGATACTTACCGCACTTTAACGGCGGTGGATAGTTGCTTGATGGTCATCGACTCGGCGAAGGGTGTTGAGGAACGTACTATTAAATTGATGGAAGTTACCCGCTTACGCGATACACCAATCATCACTTTTATGAACAAACTCGACCGTGATATTCGCGACCCTATGGAATTGTTGGACGAAGTGGAAAGCGTGTTGAAAATTCGCTGTGCACCAATCACTTGGCCTATCGGTTGTGGAAAATTGTTCAAGGGGGTTTATCATATCGCCAAAGATGAAACCTATTTGTATCAATCAGGGCAAGGCTCGATCATTCAAGAAGTGCGTATTGTCAAAGGCTTGGATAACCCAGAATTAGATGCGGCAGTGGGTGATGATTTAGCCCAACAATTGCGTGATGAGCTAGAATTAGTTCAAGGTGCAAGCAACGAATTCGACCACGAAGCCTTCATCAATGGCGAACTTACTCCAGTGTTCTTTGGAACGGCTCTCGGTAACTTCGGGGTGGATCACTTCTTAGATGGCTTAACCGAATGGGCACCAAAACCACAGCCACGCCAAGCAGATACTCGCACAGTAGAAAGCTCGGAAGAGAAATTCAGTGGCTTTGTGTTTAAAATCCAAGCGAATATGGATCCGAAACACCGCGACCGCGTTGCCTTTATGCGTGTAGTTTCAGGCAAATACGAAAAAGGAATGAAGCTCAAACACGTCCGTATTGGTAAAGATGTAGTGATTTCAGATGCACTTACTTTTATGGCGGGCGACCGTGCCCACGCTGAAGAAGCTTATGCGGGCGATATTATCGGCTTACACAACCACGGTACGATCCAAATTGGTGATACCTTCACCCAAGGCGAAACCTTGAAATTTACGGGTATTCCAAACTTTGCCCCTGAATTATTCCGCCGTATTCGTTTGAAAGATCCACTTAAGCAAAAACAATTGTTAAAAGGCTTGGTACAACTTTCTGAAGAAGGTGCGGTGCAAGTGTTCCGTCCACTGATGAACAACGATTTAATCGTGGGTGCGGTGGGAGTACTTCAGTTCGATGTGGTGGTTTCACGCCTCAAAACTGAGTACAACGTAGAAGCGATTTACGAAAATGTGAACGTGGCAACTGCACGCTGGGTGGAATGTTCGGACGCAAAAAAATTTGAAGAGTTCAAACGTAAAAACGAGCAGAATTTAGCCTTAGATGGTGGTGATAACCTCACTTATATTGCCCCAACAATGGTGAATTTGAACTTGGCTCAAGAGCGTTATCCTGATGTAGAGTTCTTTAAAACGCGAGAACATTAAAAATAACGCTATTTATGTTTGAGACAGGCGTCGGATTCGTTTAGAATCCGAAGCCAGAGAGGGGAAAGCGGTTTATTTTCTTCTATAATTCGCAAATTTTCCCTCTCACTCCGAAAATTTTTTGGTTTTTTCCTCCCTCTCCCGCAAGCGGGCGAGAGGAATGATTGTTTTTTTCCATTCATCGATTTTTATGACCACACACAACCTTGCCACCCATCTTTCAGGTGTAATGCCGAAATTACTGAAAACCATTTTAATTGGCTTTGTTCTTAGTTTAACCGTTGTATTAATTATTGCTTTAGCAAAAATCAGTTATAGCTTATTTTTGATGGTACTCAGCCCAGATGCAATTGTGACGAATACTTTAGCTGAGAAAATTCTTAACTTTTTCCTCTATTTCGGGTTCTTAGGACTAATTTCTCAATATTTCCGCAGTGGCTATCATTTTCCGTTACGTTATTTTATTTATACGGGAATTACTGCAATGGTGCGGTTAATTATTGTGGATCACGAAAGTGCAACCAGCACGATTCTCTTTGCAGGTGCGATTTTATTGATGGTTATTGCACTTTGTTTGATTTTATATTCGGATAAAGTGAAAAATATTTAATCGCTTTTTACTTGAAAACCACAACAAAAAAGCCGATATAACAGCCCTATTTTGACAAAACAGCTCAAAAAAATGGTATAATCCACCACTATTTTTGCCTGCTCGAAAAAAACGGAAATCATTATGGAACAACACGTAGATCAACAATTAGAACAACAATCTCAAATCGAGCTTCTGATTGCTCAAGGTCGTGAACAGGGTTATTTGATTCTGTCTGAAGTGCACGACCACCTGCCTGAAGAATTGGTTGATGCAGAGCAAATCGAAGATATTATTCAAATGATCACGGATATGGGGATTAAGGTATTAGAAACAGCCCCTGATACTGATGAGTTAATGCTTGCCGAAAATATTACCGATGAAGATGTGGTAGAAGAAGCAACGAAAGTGCTTTCTACGGTGGAGTCGGAATTAGGAAGAACTACTGATCCTGTGCGTATGTATATGCGAGAAATGGGAACTGTTGAATTACTTACCCGTGAAGATGAAATTCAGATTTCAAAGCGCATTGAAGAAGGCATTAATGAAGTTCAATGTGCGGTAGCAGAGTATCCTGAAGCCCTTGAAGGCGTATTAGCTTGTTATGATGAAGTAGAAGCAGGCAATATGCGTTTAGTGGATTTAATAACCGCTTTTGTTGATCCAAATGCTCAAGAAGAAGATCCTGTAGATGATGATTCTATTCATCTTGATGACGATGCGCATCCAGATGTAGACGATGTTGAAGATGAGGAAGAAGAGGATGATGGCGACAGCAGTAATGCAGATTCTGGCGATGATAACTCAATCGATCCAGAGCTTGCTCGTGAAAAATTTACTGCTCTTAAAGAACAGCACGAAAAAGCGTTATTAGCCATTCGTAAACATGGTCGTACACACGCAAAAGCACGTGAACAAATCAATGCGTTGTCTGATATTTTCCGTGAATTCCGTTTAGTACCGAAACAATTCGATTTACTTGTGGAAACGATGCAGAAATTGATGAAACAAGTGCGTGCGGAAGAACGTCAAATCCAACGCTATGCGGTGGAATATGCGGGAATGAAGAAAGCGGACTTCCTCAAAAACTTCCAAGGTAATGAAACCAGCGAAGCGTGGATGGAAAAAGCCATCAATGCAAAACGTGGTGGTGTGCCGAAATTAGCGAATTATGTTGAGAAAATTCGTATAAATATCGTGAACTTGCAGAATTTAGAACAAAATTCTGGTTTGACCATTGCCCAAATTCGTGAAATTGGTGGACGTATTGCCAACGGTGAATTAAAAGCACGTCGTGCGAAAAAAGAGATGGTGGAAGCAAACTTACGTTTGGTGATCTCTATTGCGAAAAAATACACTAACCGTGGTTTACAATTCTTGGATTTAATCCAAGAAGGGAACATTGGCTTGATGAAAGCGGTAGATAAATTTGAATACCGTCGCGGTTACAAATTCTCAACCTATGCAACTTGGTGGATTCGTCAGGCGATTACTCGCTCAATTGCAGACCAAGCACGTACGATTCGTATCCCAGTGCATATGATTGAGACAATTAACAAACTTAACCGTATTTCTCGTCAATGCTTACAAGAAATGGGACGCGAAGCGACACCAGAAGAACTTGCTGAGCGTATGAATATGCCTGAGGATAAAATCCGTAAGGTGTTGAAAATTGCTAAAGAGCCAATTTCAATGGAAACGCCAATCGGTGATGACGACGATTCGCATTTAGGTGATTTCATTCAAGACGAAAGCCTTGAATTGCCTTTAGATTCCGCAACGGCAGAAAGCCTACGTATTGCAACCAATGAAGTATTGGAAGGCTTAACCCCGCGCGAAGCAAAAGTATTACGTATGCGTTTCGGGATTGATATGAACACTGACCACACGCTCGAAGAAGTGGGTAAACAATTCGATGTAACCCGTGAGCGTATTCGTCAGATCGAAGCGAAGGCGTTGCGTAAATTACGCCACCCAAGTCGCTCTGAAACGTTACGTAGTTTCTTAGACGATTAATCTTTTTTCAAGCGGTCAATTTTTTGCAAAATCTTGCGAAGAATTGACCGCTTATTTTTTTATTTCATCGCTGCTATGAATAAACTTGCTTTTTCCTTTCTTCTTACTCTTTTTTCATCAAATGTTTTGGCTGATGATATTACCCAATCCCTCCAACAATCTAAACAAGAACTTGCAGAACTACAGATCCAAAAGCAACAACGCTGGTTAGAACAACATCAATTCCAATCTACTTCGCAAGCGGTTGAAAATAGCGATTTCTCGCAAATTTGTTTAGATTATCAAGGTGTGAAATTTAAAGGCATAACACTGATTGATCCAACGCCTTTTTTGCCTAAATCGGGTGAATGTTTGAATGAAGCTCGTCTTAATCAGCTGAGCCAACAACTGACTCAAGCCTACGTGGAAAAAGGTTACATTCATAATCCTTTTCAGTTTGAAGACGATCAATCAGGCGTTTTAACCCTGCATGTATTTGAGGGCAAAATTGTTGTTGTGGAAAGCGATAATAAGCGGTTTAATCTTGGACAAATCTTGCCAAATGCGATAGGTAAACCGCTGAAAGTGCAAGATCTCGACCAAGCACTTGATCAAGCGAATCGTATCACGGGAAACCATGTGTCTGTCGACGTTTTGCCAGCTAAAAATGGCGAAGTTAAACTGAAATTTACGAACGAACCGACTTCCCGTATCAATGGTTCAATTGGATTAGATAATTATGCGTCAAGAGCCTATGATCGTTGGCAGGCACGTTTTTCAGTTAGCATTGGGAATCCTTTTGGCTTATCGGATATGCTCTATCTAAGTGGTACGCATACATTAAAATCCCACCACCAATTTAGCCGCTCTGCATTGCTCTATTATTCTTTACCTTATGGTTATTGGACATTCAGTGGCTTTGCATCCGTTTCTCAGTTTAAAACGCCACTCTCACTTCAAACATTAAGCCTGCAGCAAAAAGGACGAACTCTCCAAACGGGATTAACTGCAGATTATGTTTTCCATCGTGGTTCTAACCATATTTCAACATTTTCAACGCAGGTTGAGAAAATTAACAGCAAAAACCGACTAGATGATGTGATTTTAGACCTTCAAAGCCCTAAATTAAGTAATATTTCTATTGGGTTCAATCATTTGCAACTGTTTGAAAATGCCACTTTTGTTATTGATTTCCGCTATGAACAGGGGCGAAATAAAGGCGAAAATCAGCCAGAAGATCGTTTTAGTCGTTGGAATTTTGAGCTGAAATTTAACCGCTATCAACCGATTGGTGAACAACTTTTTCGCCATTCTCATCAGCTCACATCACAATATAGCTACGATTATTTGCCTTCGATTAAACAAGAAGATTTAACGGGACGAAATAGAGTGAGAGGCTTAAATGATTTGAGTTTATCGGCAGAGAAAAATATTGTTTTACACAACGATATTGCTTGGGTAAGAGCAACTGAATTCGGCACATTTTCTCCCTACGTTGGGATTGATTTTGGCGTACAAAAATCCATACAAACGAATGTACAGCGAGAACAAGCCTTTGCTTATGCTGTTGGGTTGAATTGGGAGCAGAAAACCTTTCAAGCTAACCTTGAATGGGCAACTGGACGATTATTTTCTAAAACTGATGGTGTAAAACAAGAGCGATTGTTACTAGGAAATATTTCTTATCAATTTTAAGGAACGGTCATGAGATATTTTGCTAATGGCAGTCATTTATTAGATGAGAACTCGTTAATATGCTAAGAAATAGGAGAATGAAGATGAATCTGAAAAAACTTTTTATTATTCTACCGCTTGTAGGGGCAAGTCTTGCTACTTCAGCTGAAGTTTTAACCGATGTGAATCAAGCGACTATGTTCCAATTTTCTGCAGAAGCGAGTAGAACGGTGGAAAAAGATTTAATGGACGTGAGCCTTTATAGTCGTAAGTCAGGTAAATCGTTAGTTAATCTTAAAAACGAAGTCTCTGTTAATTTAAACAAAGTGCTTGCAGCCGTAAAGCAATATCCTGAAATTGAGGTAAAAGTGGATGGGATTTCAAATCGAGTGAATTACAACGAAAAAGGTAAAGTGGATGGCTGGATTGCAGAGGGTTATATTAATCTGAAAAGTAAAAACTTTTCATCTATTGAAAAAGTGTTAGAAGGTTTGAGTAACCAAGTCGCGATTAATGATATTCGCTTTAGTGTCTCGCCCGAAACGATGAAGGTATTAGAAGATGAATTAACGTTAGAAGTAATTAAACGATTCAAACACAAAGCTGAGGTTGTACAAAAAGGCTTGAATGCAAAAGGCTATCAACTTGTGGATGTACAATTAAATACGCTTAATAGTGAAGGAACTTATTATGGTGTTCGTCCAATGATGGCAATGGCTAAATCAGCAAATTACTCAGAAGAGATGCCATTAGAGGCAGGTAAAGAGATCATTTCTGCGACAGCATCAGGCAAAGTGAAATTTGAATAATAATATTTAAAGCCAAGATGAGAATATTAAAAAAATTATTAGGATTGTCATTATAAAATACAAGTGATATTTTATTATGCCATAAGCTGTATAGGGTGTAGTCGATATAAAAAAACCGACCAAGCGGTCGGTTTTCTTTTTAGTTTTGCAAATTATGCTAACGCTTTGATACGTGCAGATAATTTCGCTTTGTGGTTTGCTGCTTTATTTGCGTGGATTAAGCCTTTAGATGCCATACGATCCACTACTTTTTGCATTTCAAAGAAAGCGGCTTGAGCTGCTTCTTTATCACCTGTTGCTACTGCTGCATATACTTTTTTGATGAATGTACGCATCATTGAGCGTTGGCTTGCGTTGTGTTGGCGGCGTTTTTCAGATTGAACCGCACGTTTTTTTGCTGACTTGATATTAGCCAAGGTCAAACTCCTAAGATATCTGTGTTAAATAAATAAACATAAAACGTGGTTTATGTTGCTATCGATAGTTTTTAATTCATTTTCAACGAGACACGTGCTTGAAAATAACACCGTTTTTCTGTTTAAGAAAACGATAGGGCGAGATTTTATCAGTTTTTTTCTGATTTTCCTATAAAAAAACTGATAAAATTCCGATCAATTTTTGTGATCGTGTGGTATAGCCTATATCAAACAAGCAACCCCCTCTTTGCTAAAGAGGGGATCCTCTTTTAACTTGAGAATACTATGAGCAAAAAACTTCTAAAATCAGGTGTGTTAGTCAGTGGGTTAACCCTCATTTCCCGCGTGTTGGGCTTAATTCGCGATATGATCGTGGCAAGTGTACTCGGGGCGGGGGCGATGTCAGATGTCTTTCTTTTTGCCAATCGCATTCCTAATTTTCTGCGTCGTTTATTCGCTGAAGGGGCTTTTTCTAAGGCATTTGTGCCCGTTTTAGCGGAATATAATTCTGATAACGACTTGAACAAAACCCGTGAATTTGTGGCGAAAGTGTCGGGGTCGTTGGGGTTGGTAGTGTCTGCCGTGACATTATTGGCAATGATTGGCTCGCCTGTTGTAGCTGCACTTTTCGGTACAGGCTGGTTTATGGATTGGCTTAATGGTGGGGCTGATGCGGAAAAATTTACCCAGGCCTCGCTATTGTTGAAAATCACCTTTCCTTATTTATGGTTTATCACTTTCGTTGCCCTTTCTGGTGCAGTGCTAAACACGATTGGTAAATTCGGGGTGATGGCATTTTCGCCTGTGTTGCTGAATGTAGCGATTATTGCGATGGCTATTTTCGGTGCAGGTTATTTTGGGCGACCAGATATTGCCCTTGCATGGGGGATTTTTTTAGGCGGTTTGCTGCAATTCTTATTTCAAATTCCATTTATGAAAAAAGCGGGCTTACTAGTGAAACCGCAATGGGCGTGGAATGATGAGGGCGTGAAAAAAGTGCGTATGCTGATGCTACCTGCTCTTTTTGGTGTATCAGTAACCCAAATCAACCTCTTATTAAATCAAGTGATTGCCAGCTTTTTGGTGACTGGCTCAATCACGTGGCTTTATTATTCCGACCGTTTGATCGAATTCCCACTCGGTATTTTTGGCATTGCAATTTCTACTGTGGTGCTCCCAACGTTGTCTAAAATTGCTAAGCAGAAAGCACTGAATGAAACTGCACGCCAAGCCCAATTCCAAACCACAATGGACTGGGGGGTCAGAATGGTATTATTGCTTGGTATTCCTGCAATGATTGGTATTGCCACGCTTGCCCAACCGATGATGATGACGCTTTTTATGCGTGGCAAATTTGGGCTTTCAGATGTAATTGCTTCGAGTCATTCGCTCTGGATTATGTGTTTAGGGCTGAACAGCTATATGCTAATTAGCATTTTGGCGAATGGTTTTTATGCTAATCAAAACACCAAAACACCGGTAAAAATTGGCTTAATTGCGACCGCTTGTAATATATGTTTTGGCTTACTTGCGATTCCGTTTGGCTACTTGGGGTTGGCAATGGCATCAGCATTATCTGCTGCGGTGAATGCCTCTTTACTTTATCGCCAACTGTCGAAACAAGGGATTTATCACATTTCTCGCAAAACGATTTTCTTTATCCTAAAAGTGGCGATTGCTGCACTTGTGATGGGTGGGCTAGTCAATTATTTCTCGCCACATTTAGAGGAATGGTTTGAAATGAGTACGCTTATGAAAGCCTATTGGCTTGGCTGGTTGATTGTGCTTGCTGTAATTAGTTATTTCGCAATGCTCTTTATTTTAGGCATTCGTAAGTGGGATTTTCGAAGTTGATTCTTTTTCGATTTCTTTCATTGATTGAACTAAATACAACAGGCGGTTAAAATTACCACAGAATTTGCTAAATTGTGTGGCATTTTTGATGCCTAAGGATGAGAAATGAAAGTTGCTGTGTATAGCACTAAAAATTACGACCGCAAATATTTAACCGTTGCAAACGAGAAATTTGGCTCAGCATTTGAGTTGGAGTTTTTCGATTTTATGCTCGATCGTAAAACCGCAAAAATGGCAGAAGGAGCAGATGCAGTGTGTATTTTTGTGAACGATGATGCGAGCCGTCCTGTATTGGAAAAATTAGCGAAGTTAGGGATTAAAACCATTGCTTTGCGTTGTGCAGGGTTTAATAACGTGGATTTACAAGCTGCGGAAGAGCTTGGCATTCAGGTGGTGCGTGTACCTGCTTATTCGCCAGAGGCGATTGCCGAGCATGCTGTGGGTTTGATGCTGACTTTAAACCGCCGTATTCACAAGGCTTATCAACGCACACGTGATGCAAATTTCTCATTGGAAGGTTTGACGGGATTTAATATGCACGGTAAAACGGCGGGCGTAATTGGCACGGGTAAAATTGGGATTGCTATGATGCGAATTTTGAAAGGTTTTGGGATGAATATTCTGGCTTTCGACCCGTTTCATAACCCGATTGTAGACGAGTTAGGAGGCAAATATGTGTCGTTAGACAAGCTTTATGCTCATTCTGATGTGATTACTTTGCATTGCCCAGCGACTGCAGAAAATCACTATATGCTGAATGAAACGGCATTTAATAAAATGAAAGATGGTGTGATGATTATCAATACGAGTCGTGGTGGTTTGATTGATAGCCAAGCGGCGATTGAAGCCTTAAAACGCCAAAAAATTGGGGCGTTGGGTATGGATGTTTACGAAAACGAGCGCGAGTTGTTCTTCGAAGATAAATCCAACGATGTGATTACCGATGATGTGTTCCGCCGTCTCTCTTCTTGCCACAATGTGTTGTTTACAGGGCATCAAGCGTTTTTAACAGAAGAGGCGTTAGTGAATATTTCAGAAGTGACACTGTCGAATATTTTAGACATTGCTAATAACGGCGAATGTGTGAATGCGGTAAAAGCCTGATTTTAGCTATACAAGCGATAGTATTTTCAAGATGATTTGCAATAAGCTATTTGTTGCAAATCATTTTTATTTATAGATAATAGTGCCTATTTTTAACGCATTATTAACTTTTTCTATGAAAATTCTTTACGCACTTTTGGGTTTTATTTTTCTCGGCATCGGCATTGCAGGTATTATTTTACCAGGCTTACCAGGCACGGTTTTCTTGCTGAGCGCTTTGTTCTGCTTTACGCGTAGTTCTGAGCGTTTGCATAATTGGTTTATCGGCACCAAGATTTATCAGAATCATTTGAAAGAGTTTAATGAGCAACGTGCATTGACTAAAAAGGCGAAGATGCGGATTCTGATGATCGGCACAACGGCGATGGGCATTACGTTTTTTATTAGCTCATCGTGGGTCATTAAGAGTATTATTTTATGTGCGTTGGTGGTGAAATATCTGGTGTTCTTTTTCTATATTAAGACGTTGGATGAAGATATGCCTAATTTGCAAGAAAGTATAGAAAATTGACCGCTTGAAAAATAAATAAAAGAACGCCCGTCTATGTGTGAACATAAACGGGCGTCTCGTTATACAAGCGGTTAATTTTGCTTGTCATTTTGTAAAAGAATTAAGCGTAGTACATCTCAAATTCCACTGGGTGTGGAGTCATATTTAAACGTTCTACTTCTTTACGACGAATGCCGATGTAGGCTTCGATAAATTCTTTGCTGAATACGCCACCTTGGGTTAAGAAGTCGAAATCTGCCGCTAACGCATCTAACGCTTCACCTAACGAACTAGCTACCGCAGGAATTTCTTTTAACTCTTCTGGCGGTAAATCGTAGAGGTTTTTATCCATGGCATCGCCTGGGTGGATTTTGTTGATTACACCGTCAAGACCTGCCATTAACAATGCTGCAAAACACAAGTATGGGTTTGCTAATGGATCTGGGAAACGTGCTTCTACGCGAGTTGCTTTCGGGCTAGTTACCGCAGGAATACGGATAGATGCCGAGCGGTTACTTGCCGAGTAAGCTAATAACACAGGGGCTTCAAAGCCGGGTACTAAGCGTTTGTATGAGTTGGTTGATGGGTTGGTAAACGCATTCAACGCTTTAGCGTGTTTGATGATACCGCCGATGTAGTAAAGTGCTGTTTCAGATAAGCCTGCGTATTTGTCGCCCATGAACACGTTTTTGCCATCTTTGCTTAACGACATATTACAGTGCATACCTGAGCCGTTATCGCCTGCGAATGGTTTTGGCATAAAGCACGCGGTTTTGCCGTGTTCAAGAGCTACGTTTTGCACTACATATTTATAGATTTGGGTTTCGTCTGCTTTTAAAGTTAAGCTGTTGAAACGGGTCGCAATTTCATTTTGACCTGCGGTTGCCACTTCGTGATGGTGTGCTTCGATCACTAAGCCCATCTCTTCCATAATTAAGCACATTTCTGAACGAATATCGTGTGCCGTATCGATTGGCGCAACGGCACAGTAGCCACCTTTTTTCAATGGACGGAAAGCGTTGTTACCATTTTCATATTTGCGGTTGGTGTTCCACATCGCTTCAACATCATCAATATGATAAGAGACATTTTGCGGATCGGTTGAGAAACGCACATCATCAAATAAGAAGAATTCGGGTTCTGGGCCGAACATTACGCTATCTGCGATCCCTGTGGATTTTAAAAAGTTTTCCGCACGAATTGCGATAGAGCGCGGGTCGCGGTCGTAGCTTTGCATTGTGTTAGGGTCGTAGATGCTACAGCGGAGAGAGAGGGTAGGGATTTGAGCGAATGGGTCAACAACAGCAGTTTCAGGGATTGGCATTAACAGCATATCTGCTTTGTTAATTGCCTTCCAGCCTTCAACCGATGAACCATCGAACATCTTGCCTTCTTCGAAAAGATCTTCAAGGTCGTCAGCGACAAGGCTTACAGGTAAAGAAACACCGTGTTCCTTGCCCTTAATATCGGTAAATCGTAATAAAACGAACTTGATTTCGTTTTCACGAATCATTTTTGCAACGTTTGCGATTGCATTAGTGTTTGACATTTGGCTTCCTCATTAAATACACAACGTGAAATAAAGCAGATAATAACATTTCTCTTCACTAAATAGTGAGATTTTCATTAAGAAAAGCAGAAAATTTCCTTTAATGCGATGAGTGATGTTAGAATTTATGCAATAAAAAGATAATTATCACGCAATTTGTATGAAATAAAAACAAATGAATGAAAATATTAAAATTTTTTTAAAAAGTGCTAGACAAGGGGAGTCTAAATCTATAATATACGCCTCCGTTGCGACGCACTAATCAAAACAACGCGTTCGTAGCTCAGTTGGATAGAGCGTTGGCCTCCGGAGCCAAAGGTCGCAAGTTCGAATCTTGTCGAGCGCGCCAGAAAGTCAATGCGATGAACAACTAATCAATGGTGGCTATAGCTCAGTTGGTAGAGCCCTGGATTGTGATTCCAGTTGTCGTGGGTTCGAATCCCATTAGCCACCCCATCTTCTCATTGTTGAGAAATCTGACGGCGAGTAGCGCAGCTTGGTAGCGCAACTGGTTTGGGACCAGTGGGTCGTAGGTTCAAATCCTATCTCGC
>NZ_CALIFA010000063.1:0-32392 GCF_938021905.1 Pseudohaemophilus parahaemolyticus | reverse complement strand
ATAAAAATTTCCATTTAGCTTTAAAATTAAACATAAAATTAACCAAATATTAACGATTCTCATTTTTTATAGTAAATTGAATACATTACCATTTTAAGAACTCCGATCACTTAAATGTACCAGATATTTTGTTCAATATACCTATAAAAAAACCGCTTGCAGATTCACTCTACAAGCGGTTATTTTTTCTTTATTTATCGCAATTATTTTTTCAATAAATCACGAATTTCAGTCAATAATTTTTCTTCAGCCGTTGGCTCTGGTGTTTTTTCTGGCTCTGGCTCTGGGGCTTTTTTAAGTGAGTTGATAATTTTCACCATCGCAAATACCGCAATTGCGATAATTAAGAAATCAAACACGTTTTGAATGAACGCACCGTATTTCAACATTACGGCTTCCGCACCTTCTTTTGCAGGTGCAATTTCGATTGCTAAATCTTTGAAATCCACGCCACCGATGATCCAACCGATAGGTGGCATAATCACATCACTTACTAATGATGAAACGATTTTACCAAACGCACCACCGATGATCACACCGACTGCCATGTCGACTACATTGCCTTTTACCGCAAATTCACGAAACTCTTTTAAAATGCTCATTTTGTTTTCCTTAAAATAAAAAATCGCCCACGATTGTGGACACGCGGGCGATTATACGCATAATCTCATTTTTAGATAGAAAATTTACATCTCTTTACTTTAGCCCCAAATCCAACAGCTTCCCGAACTGTTCCACCTGAGCCCAATCGGTAAATTCATACTCTTTGCTAGCATCTGTTTCACCTTTAGTCAGCTTCATAATGAACTGAATCATCATGCGATCAAAGAATTTATAACGTGGGTAAAGCAACGCACCAGCAATTACTTCTACATAGTTTGGCTGCCACGCAATTTTAGCAAGGAATTTTCGCACGTAAGTGTTACTCTCTGCTGTTCTGCGGTTCGGTTTACGAGCGGTTAAATTTACACTGAAAAATGCGGATTTCTTCTGATTTAACACCACTTGGTGTTCTGCTACAAAGCGGTACACTAACGGGTTAAAATGCCCGTAACGAATCGACGCACCAATCACAATTTGGTCGGCATTTGCTAATTTTTCAGCAAAATCGACCGCTTGATCTTGTAGGGAAATCACGTCCACTTCGTGGCTGATTTGTGCGGCTAGTTTGTCAGCAATCTTCTTGGTTTGACCATCGGTCGTAAAATATAAAATCAGGGTTTTCATTGTTAATCTTTCCAAAAAACAGGGCTTAAAATCACGAGCAAGGTAAACACTTCCAAACGCCCACACACCATCGCAAAGGTCATTACCCATTTTGCGCTGTCTGGCACTTGGGTGAAGTTGGTGCTCACGCTACCCAATGCGGGACCAAGGTTATTCAGGCTTGCTAATACTGCGTTGAAAGCATCGAACGACTGCATTCCGCATAAAATTGCCATCAGCCAACAAAGAATAAAGACAAAAATATAAGCAGAGAAAAACGCCCAAATTCCCTCTTCGATACGGTCAGAAAGCACTGATTTGCCAAGCTTAATCGGTTTTACTGCATTCGGGTGTACAAAGCGGTGAATTTCTCGATTCATTTGCAAATAGAGCAATAACACACGAATAACCTTCAATCCTCCACCTGTTGAACCTGCACAACCGCCAACAAAAGAGGCTAAAATAAGCAAGGTCGGTAAAAATGATGGCCATTGGCTGAAATCTGTTACCCCAAAACCTGCAGTGGTAGAAATCGACACCGCTTCAAACAATACTTGATCAATGGTTGTCCTGTTGAAATATTGGTGGAATACCAGCACTATCACACAAATTAAAAACAGAGCAATTTGGATAAACATAAAGGAGCGAAATTCATAATCTCGCCAATAAAGACGTTGCAACACTGTACTTTTACGTTTCTCTTTCGGGTCTTTCAACTGGCTAAACAAGGTAAAATGCAAAGCGAAGTTACACGACGAAATCAGTAAGAAAAAGACCGTGATATAGTTAATCGTGGTGCTATTAAAATAACCGATGCTCGCATCATGAGTTGAAAATCCACCAATCGAAATGGTTGCAAAGCTGTGTGAAATCGCATCAAAGGGGGTCATACCCGCTAACCAATACGCCAAACCACATAAAATCGTGAGCGAAAGATAAATTTGCCACAACATTTTGGCTACTTCTGCAATCCTCGGTTGCATTCGCTCATCTTTGAGTGGACCTGGCATTTCCGCTCGATAAAGCTTACCCAAACCCATCATTGGAATAATCGCAATTGCCAACACAATGATCCCCATTCCACCTAGCCATTGCAAAAATTGGCGGTAGAACAATATCGCTTTAGGGAGTTCGTCTAATCCCGTAATGACCGTTGCCCCCGTGGTTGTTAGCCCTGAAAAAGACTCAAAAATCGACTCGCTGAAATTCAAATCTGGGTGTTCCAGCAGGATGAACGGCACAGCCCCAAGGCTGCCCAATACGATCCAGAATAGCACTACAATCAGAAACCCCTCGCGGGAGCGTAATTGATCTTTGTAATCTCGACAGAACCACCAAAGAGTTGCCCCTACTGCAAACGTAAGCGCAAAGGATTCTAAGAACTCACGTCCACCGCCGTCGCCGTAAATTAAGGCAACCACCGCAGGCAACAGCATCGTGAGCGAAAAGCTCATTACTAACACGCCAACAATGCGAATAATCGTTAAAAACTGCACCTTATTACTCTTCTTTCTCTAACACTAACCGCCCCGCAAAACGTTGCGTAAGCGAGTCTTGAATTTGCTCAACTTGAGCAGGATTTACCGCCCAACGAAGTACGATTTTCTCACTAAATTGCTGTTCGAGTATCTCAATATCCCAATCTTGCAACAAGTGACTGATCGTATTAAATTGCTCATATTCACACTGCAAGCGGTAATTTTCTCGCAATACTTTACGAATTGTTTCAAGTTTCAACAGTGCCTGTTGCACACCATTACCATAAGCCTTAACTAGCCCGCCTGTACCCAGTAAAATACCACCATAATAACGCACTACCACAGCAGTAATTTCGCCCAAGCCTGAACCAAGCAAATAACTTAACATCGGCTTTCCTGCTGTGCCAGAAGGCTCGCCATCGTCCAAAAAACCGTATTGTTGCGAGTCTGTAGGCATTCCTGCTACCGTTGCCCAACACCAATGACGAGCAGACGGATGCAAGGCTTTTATCTCCGCTAAAAATGCCTTGGATTGCTCCATCCCTTCCGTGTGGCGAAGGTAGGTTATAAATCGGCTTTTTTTGATCTCTTCCTCAAAAATCGCCTCCGATTTTGGGATAAAAAATTCCATTCTGTTCTCTTATTGCAACAAATTGGGCGTATTTTAGCAAAAAAAGCTTAATTATATTGCTTAATTTCTTCGTTAATTACTGCTGCCAAATCTCCCCTACCCCTCTTTGCTAAAGAGGGGATATTTCTTTATTAAATAAAATTTATCTGACTCATTTACATTTTTATAATGTTAAAGTAAAAAAGCAAAATTTAAATTTACTGTGATCTAATCCCCTCTTTAGCAAAGAGGGGTAGGGGAGATTTGGCAGAAGAAAAAACGAAGAAATTACTCTATTTTCTGCTAAAATCCCCCATCATTCATCTACTTTATTCGATTATGTCAAAACTCAATATTATCTTTGCGGGCACTCCTGATTTCGCCGCCCAACATCTACAAGCCTTGCTTAATTCAGAACACAACGTCATCGCCGTTTACACCCAACCCGACAAACCTGCGGGCCGAGGTAAAAAACTACAAGCTAGCCCCGTCAAACAACTTGCCGAAACGCACAATATTCCTATTTATCAGCCGAAATCGTTGCGTAAAGAAGAAGTGCAAGCAGAGCTTAAAGCCTTAAATGCGGATGTGATGGTGGTGGTTGCTTATGGTTTGATTCTGCCTGAAGCGGTGTTAAATGCACCTAAATATGGCTGTTTGAACGTGCACGGTTCAATCCTTCCACGTTGGCGAGGTGCAGCCCCTATTCAACGTGCGATTTGGGCAGGTGATAGCCAAACAGGCGTAACCATTATGCAGATGGACATCGGTTTAGACACAGGCGATATGTTGCACAAAGTGTATACCGATATTTTACCGACTGAAACCTCAGCTTCACTTTATCAAAAGCTTGCCGAGCTTGCCCCGCCAGCGTTACTCGAAGTGTTAAACGGATTAGAAAACCAACAATTTAAACCTAAAAAACAAGATGACAATTTGGCAAACTATGCGGAAAAGCTCACTAAAGAAGAAGCAAAATTAGACTGGAATTTGCCTGCTTGTCAGTTGGAACGCAATATTCGAGCCTTCAATCCAGCCCCAATTGCATTTTTAACGGTAAACGTGAATGGCAATGAAGAACGAGTAAAAATCTATCAAGCCAATGTGTTACCACACCAAGAAAAAGCACTCGGCACCGTAATTGCTTTTGATAAAACGGGCTTGCAAATTGCCACTCAAGATGGCGTATTAAACATCACCCAACTTCAACCACAGGGCAAAAAACCAATGTCAGTGCAAGATTTCTTAAACGGACGAGCAGATTGGTTTAAGGTGGGTGAACTGTTGGCTTAAGCTATAAACTCACCTGCGGATAAAACCCCTCGGTCAATCTCACTGCTTGTTCAAGGGAAATAGTTTCTACGGTTACGGTTAGATTTCTGGCTTGCAGATCTTGAGTGAGAGCAAATACGTTCTCGCGATTTGCAAAAAGTTGCGGATTTTTAACCGCTTGCAACACGCCATCTTGCCATAAAAGTAGGGCGTCGGTCGGTTGTAGTTGGGCAAGCAAGGTGGTAAGTTCTTGCTTGTCGTATTGGGCTTTGGATAGTGTATAAAGCATTTATCTCCTCACTGTTAAAACGTCAGCACTTTTTCGGCTTGATGTAACACTTCAAACAGTCTGTTTTTGCTCACTTTTTGAGCTTCTTTAAGCACAAGCTCTGCATTATCTAATCCGCGTTCAACAAGGCTTTCTTTGCAGATAAAACATTCCGTCAAATCGTAAAGCTCAATCAATTTGAAAGTGGCAATATGATCTTTTTGAAGCAACAATCCAGGCTGTTGGTGGGCAATCAAATTGAATACGCCATCGTTGAGGAAACAGATCGCAAGCTGTTCTTCCTCGCAAAATGCACTGGCGGCAAGCAAGGCATCCAACCCTTCACGGCTAATGCTTGTGCCAAAAGGTGGTTGGATAAATAAAATCGCTAATTTATATTTCATTTTAAAAGGTCAGTAATCTATCGGCTTTGAGCACGGCTTGGCTGAATTCTCCCAAGCCTGCCAGAATAAAAGGCTTGGCAAGGTTCTCTTCAACAATGCCGCGGCGTTGTGCAGCAGAGATGCAGAGATGCAACGACAAGCGGTGATTTTCTGCCAATTTTTTCCAATGTTCCACTAAATTCACTTCATCGCTTGCGGGATTGACCAACATATTCGCATTGCTTACACCGTTTTGGAAAAAGAAAATCTGGCGTATTTCGTGTCCACTAGCTAATAACTGCTCTGCAAATTGATAGGCTAAATACGCCGCTTGTGAGCCATACACTTCGCCTTTTATTGCTAAAACATACTGCATTATTCGCTTCCTTTCTCTTCTGCACCTTGCTTAATTTGACGGATGTAAAGGTAAACCGTGTGACGGGAAATATCCAACCGCTCTGCGACTTGGTTGATTGCCTCTTTAATATCAAAAATCCCTTTCTCAAACAGCGACACCACGATTTGACGATTTTTATTGTTGTTGGCAACCGTGCGATCGCTCATTACCTCTTCAATAGTACGATCGATGGTTTGAGCCACCAGATCTTCGACTGAGCTAGCGAAATTAACGGAAGTATCGTTTTCCTCGTGCGGTGGGAAGAAGGCGTTTAAGAATTGCGAGGTCGGCACATCCAAGTTCATATTGATGCAAATAAATCCTATCACGTGCTGTTTGCGATTTCGAATAGCGATAGTGACCGATTTCATCAATACGCCCCCACCTTTACCACGTGTGAAATACGGTTTGGAGACGCTGTCGGTTTGCATATTATGTAACGAGCGTAGAGCTTTGTCGGTTAATGGCGAGCCGATTTTGCGGTCAGTGTTGTGTCCGTTTACCACGTAAATAGCGGAATGTTCAAGAAATTCGAGCGAATGTAACACGATTTCGCAATGTTCGCCCAAGAGTGCAGCAATACCGTCAATCACGGGGAAGTAAGAGGCGAGAATAGCATGATCTTCATCGGTGTAGGGGGTGAAAGTGCTCATTTGATTGTAGGGTGGGGTATCCCACCGATTAACTGTTGATATGCAAATAAAAATGGTGGGCTAAAAGCCCACCCTACACATTACCTAATTATTTAGCTGGTTTAAAATCCAACAATTCAATCTCAAATTTTAAGGTTGAATTCGCAGGGATTTTACCTGCCGAACGATCACCATAACCTAATGCAGGTGGAACGACGATTTCCATTTTACCACCTTTTTTCAACATTGGGATTGCTTCGATCCAACCTGGAATCAGTTGATTTAATTGGAATTCCACAGGTGCATTACGGTCGTATGAGCTGTCAAATACCGTGCCATCAGGTAATGTGCCTTTATAGTGCACTTTGACCATATCCGTTTTGCTTGGGCTTGCCCCTTCGCCTGCTTTTTCAATTTTATATAATAAGCCCGAATCAGTTTTTTTCACGCCTGCTGTTTTTGCATATTCTGCACGGAATTTATCACCTTCCTCAATCGTTGCTTTTGATTTTTCCGCTTGAATTTTTTGCTCTTGTGAAGAGAGATAGCTATCTAATGCTTTCAACTGATTTTGTAAATCTTCATCGGTCAATTTACCTGTTTTTTTCAAGGTATCTTGCACACCTGCTAAGATTTTATCTTGGTTATAAGTGAAAACCGCTTTTTGAGATTCCACAATCCCTTCGATATTTTTACCCATCAACACACCGACTGCGTATGATGAATCATCCACGAATTTTTTATCCGCTTTTTGCTCTGCCATCACAGAACCTGCAACCAATGTTGCCATTAATGTTGCAACTAAAGTAAATTTTTTGTTTAACATCCTATATTCCTCATAAAAGATTGGTAAGATATAGCCCAATAGGGTAAAGTGTATTTCTTTTTATGACAACCTTTTTTATTAAAAATGCCCTCAAATCTTGAATTATTTAACAGAATTGAAGAACTTGAAACCAAAGTTTCCTTTCAAGAAATAACGATCGAAGAATTAAATCAAGCTTTGATCGATCAACAATTCGCCCTTGATAAACTCCAAACCCAAGTTCGCCATTTGGCGGAAAAATTCAAAGGCATCTCGGCAAGCAACGTGGCTTCTCGCGAAGAAGAAACACCACCGCCGCACTACTAATCTTAATTTATGCTGTACCTACAAAAACTTCTCTTGATTCGCCGATTTTTCTCCACATTGGCATTCTTTTCAATGCAAACGGTCTTTTTTATCTACCTTCAGAAAAAAGGACTAAGCAACAGCGAAATCGCTTTTTCGCTCTCGTTGCTCTTTTTCTGCAATCAAGCACTTGCTATTTTTGCAGGCATCTGGGGCGATCGCTTCGGGCTTGCCAAAATGATGTTGCTTGGCTGCTTTTTAGATGTGCTTGCTTACATCTTTTTCCTCTCGGCAGATCACTACTTTCTCTTACTACTTGCCACCACCTGTTTTGGTCTAGGGAGTTGCTTATTTGGTACGAACGCCAAAGCCTGTTTACTCGCAATTGCGGGCGATGAATATGCTGAGAAAACACGTCTACAAGGCAAATATCTCAAAGTCACATCAATGTCTTCAATGGGTGCCCCGCTTTTGGTGATTCCGTTTATTAAGTACGATCACATCAATGCTCTCATTTGGGCGTGCTTTGCAATTGAAGCGATTTTGTTTGTGATGATGATTAAGCCGTTTTCACAAATACAATCGGTACAAAAATTGGTGAAATTTCGCTTTTCGCAAATCCGTGACATTATGACCAAAGATTTTCTCTTTGTGCATTTGATGCTCTTTATCCCGCTCTCAATTACAACTTCTTTTTTCGTGATTTTCCCGTTTTTGTTCGACAATAAACTCGGTTTGCCAGAACATTCGCCCATTGCACTATTTGTGAATGGTTTATTAACTGTGCTTTTGCAAAGCACTTTTTCACGCAAAATTAACCTCACTCCAAAACAGACCGCTTGGGTTGCCCCAATTTTGTCGGTCGGGATTGTCGTTCCGTGGTTTTTGACTTTACATTATTTGTCAATTTACACTGCTTATCTTTACTTAGTAATTTTCACTGTCATTGAGGTTTATGCTCTCACGGCAATGGCAAATCTGCTGGTAAAATTCGACAACGGTACGCATCGAGGCTTTATTTTCGGGGCTTCTCGCTTGCTACTTTCAATTGCAACGGTGGGAGTAATGAACCTCGTTCCTCATCTGTTTTTAGTGTAACGCAATGATGAATGTATTACTGATTTCCGTCGGTGCTGTAACGGGTGCTATCGCCCGCTGGCTGCTCAGTTTATGGCTTAACCCGATTTTTACCAGTTTCGCTTTCGGCACACTTATTGCCAACTGGACGGGCTGTTTGTTGATTGGGATTGCAATGGGATTATCGCTGCACGATCAGCAGAAATTACTAATTATCACGGGATTTCTTGGCAGTTTCACCACTTTTTCTAGCTTTTCTGCCGAATTAAGCGAGAAACTCTTAACAGGAAAATGGTTGGAATTTAGTTTAACGTTAGGATTGCATTTGGTCGGTGGAATTTTATTGACTGTGATGGGAATTATTCTTACTAGAACGGCGGTAAGCGGTTGATTTTATAGAGTAATTTGTAAATCTAAGATAAAACAAAACCGCTTGAAAGCGGTTTTATTGGCATAGTAGACAAAATTGTTGCAAAAGCTCTTAAATCGCTTTTACAACCACCTAAAAATCGATACCTGAACATCATTATGGATACGATCTTCTTTCATCGCTTTACGCATTTAATGCCGCATCAATCATCACATACACATCTTCTGCGGTTTTGCAGGCGAGGACTTTGTCGAGGTTCACACCAGTTTCACTCTCTTCGTCGTCTAGCACTTGGGTAATTTCCATTAAGCCTTCCATGTGACGGTCAGAATCGCTGCCTGCGAGGATAATGAATACACTCACAGGTTCGTCTTCGCCTTCAAAAGTCACTGGCTCTTTTAATGTGACCAATGCAAAAGAGGCTTTGATCACACCCTCTTCTGGGCGAGCATGTGGCATGGCTAAGCCTGGGGCTAGAATGATGTAAGGTCCCATTTTTTCGATGTTGCTGATGATGTGGTCGTAGTAGCGAGGTTCGATAGTGCCCGCTTTAACGAGTAAGTCTGTGCCGATTTTGATGGCTTCTTGCCAAGAAACAGCGGTTTGGTTGAGGGCGATGGAGTGATTTTCAATGAGGGATTCTTTTAACATAGAGTGTCCTTTTCTTTTTTGAGCCTAGGGCAACCGCTTCGCTTCTTCCGTTCACGGATGGAGCGAAGAGATAGAGTTAAAATTTATTGATATTTTTTAATCAACGTCAAGAGTTCTTCACCGAAGGTGTTAGGGTTCAGCATATTTTGTACACCTAGCACAGAGACGCGACCTTCTTGGACGATTTCATCTTGTAAGTGTTTTGAGCAAACGATGATGTCCACGCCTGAAACTTTACCTTTGTGGTCGGTAACTGCGCAAGAGTCCATTACGTTTGGAATGCCTCGTTTATCAAGGTATTGTTTAATTTTCATTTTCATCATCATTGATGAGCCTTGACCTGAACCGCACACTGCAAGAATACGCACAGGTTTTGCATCAATATTTGCAGAACTTTCCGCTTTTTCGACCGCTTGTTCTGTTTTTGCTTGTGCTTGGTCTAAGCCGTAGCCATCTAATTGATCAAGGGTTAAACCTTTGGCTTTCGCTTCTGCTTCTTCAGCACGTAATTGGCGTGAGGCAAAGAACATATAAACTAATGCAAGGGCAACAATCACGAAGAAGAAGCCTGGTACGCTGATTATACCTTGTAGGATTGGTGGGAAGAATAGCGCCCAGTCAGCCATACCCATCCAGCCGTTGAAAGTGGTGCCTTGGCTGGCAAGCATTTGGATTACCCACGCAGAGCCGAACACTTCAATCATACCCATCACGAAACAGATTTTCATTACCGCTTTCCAGCCACCGAATTGGTTTGCGAACACACCGATGGTTGCGTTAGAGAAGAACATTGGGATGAAGCCTGGGATGATTAAGATTGGTGAGCTAAAGCCGAGCAACATGCCCACGGCAACGAATTGACCAATCGCACCCCACATAAAGCCGAATACCATCGCATTTGGTGAGAAAGCGTAGATTGCCGCACAGTCAATCGCGAGAACTGAGTTTGGAATTAAGCGTTCAGAGATACCTTTGAAGGCTTCAGACAATTCCGCCACGAACATACGCACACCCGTTACGATGATTTGAATCGCTACCGCAAATTTCAAGCCCATTTCAAGAATGTACATAGACCAGTGGGTTTTGCCCGCCATTTGTTGGAGGTTGTCTAAACCGAATGAGAGAAGAATAATACCGAAGAAGATGGTCATTACCAATGCGGTTGCAGAGATACTGTCGTGGAAGATGTGTAACCATTTCGGTAATTTCATATGGTCAACAGAGTCGTTTTTATCACCGAGTTTTGGTGCTAATTTAGTTGCAATCCAAGACGCGATTTGTTGTTGGTGACCAATTGAGAAACCTGCCCCGACTGTTACTGCTTGGGTTGGTTTATACATAATGTTAGAAGAGATGCCCCAATAGAGAGCCATTAACACCGAGGTATAAATCACCGTTTCCCACATTGATGCACCGATGATCATATAGAACACCGCCACCAAACCTGTTTGTTGGAACATAATGTGACCTGTCAGCATAATAGTACGAATACCAGTGAATTTTCTGAACACCACTAATAAGATGTTAAGCAACAATGCACCGATTACTGCATACCCCACCCACGCATAGTTATCCGCCATCGTTTGAATGGTCGCTTGCATACTGGTGTATGGGTCAATCACCGCACCAGTTAAGTGGTGGAATTTCGATAAACCTTCAATCACTGGTTTAAAGTTGTTGACCAAGAAGCCAGAACCTGCTTGCACAAGCATAAAACCTACAATGGTTTTGATGGTGCCTTTAATAATAGTAGTGGAATCTTTTTTAAGCAGAATGTAGCCCAAGCAGGCAACAATACCAAGTAAGAAAGGTGCTTTATTTAACACCTGATCTTTTAAAAAGACCAGAATATCACTGAGCATTTCCATAAGAGAACCTTTTATTTTAAAATCAAATTACGTCAAAAAGACGCTGTTGAGTGAGAGTATCATTCAGCAAAATAGATGTAATGGCTGCACGACAACCACCTTTTTTGATAAATAAAGATTATTTTTGATTATTTTTAGGGTTGACCACATTTTATTTTTCAAGCGGTAGGATATAAGCGATTTTTTGCAAATGAAGAAAATAAAAAGTCACAATGTTCAATAAACTATGACTTTTATAATAAGATAATTATTAAGTCAATCTGAGGCACGAGCCTGATAAACTTATCTAAAAATTAAAGGTAGTGGGGCAAGCTCTACCACCTTTCCACTTCTCAATATATAACGAACCCTCCTTTTTTTCAAGTCCAAGCAGATAGAATCTCGTTTCGTCTGAATACATTAAAAATGAGAATTAGATCACAAAATCAATCAAAAGCATTTTACAAATTTTTTTGACTATTTATGATTTAAAATGATTAGATTTTCCGTAATTGAATACAGCGATGAGCACACTATGATGAACGTTAATGAAATCACTTACGAAAGTTGGATTCTTTCAATCCTATTTGCTAAACACGGTAAAATCACCACCCACACAGTTTCAATGATAGCTTCTAACAAGCACTAAATCTTCAGTTTAAATCAATATTGTAAAAACATTCCTTACCTCAATTCATTCTTTCCGTAAACGGAGAGAGGAAAGTATAGGTAAAAATAAAGTTACAGTTCATTGATTAAACACCACAACAAAAGGATTGCCAATGAACGAAATATATAGACATAAACAATTACTTTCGTTACTGGAAGAAAAAAAGATGCTATCTACCAACGAGATTATTGATTTACTTGAAATTTCCCCCGCTACAGCACGCCGTGACATAAACAAACTGCACGAACAAGGCAAATTGCATAAAGTTCGTAACGGGGCGAAGGCGATTGAATCAAACACAGGGCGATATTTTTCTAGCCAAATCAATAATGTCAGCGAAAAACAGCGTATTGCCGAAGCAGCAAGTAAATACTGTTTTGATGGTGCAAGCGTAATTTTAACCGCAGGTTCAACAATACAATTACTGGGCAACCAACTCTGCGGCAAACATTTGCAAATCATCACCAATTTTCTACCGCTTGCAAACTACTTAATTGAGCACAATCACGAGAATTTAGTAATTATGGGCGGGCAATATAACCGCAATGAACGAATCACATTATCCTTAAACAATCAGCACGAAAATAACTATTTTGCGGATGTGATGTTCACTAGCGGAAAAGGTTTTACCCCAGAAGGCTTATATAAAACCGATATGATTTTAGCCAACTCCGAACAAGCCCTTGCTCGCAAGGCACACAAATTTATTGCGTTAGTCGATAGTACCAAATTGGGCAAACAAGTCGGAATGTTATTTAGCAAGCTAAACGAAATTGATGTATTAATTACAGGCAGAGAGGCTGATCTAGTGATAATTCAAGCCCTGAGAACGAAAGGGCTAGAAGTGGTGTTAGTCTAAAAATAGACTTTTTCTATTATAAATTATACTGTTCTGATTTGTTTAAAGTATTAGTGTTGATATAGTTAAAAATAAGTTAAATTTTTGTTTAACCTGTGATTAGAGGAATATACGATTGCAGATTTTAAATTCACAAAGAGATGGGAATTTGAGCAATACTTGCAGTCGGTTGTTTCTCATCTTAATAATGAAGGAACTTCAAAAAAGTTTTATGCTAGCAATGTTGTTTTAAGTACTGGAACTTCTCCAATCATTCCTATTTTACAAGTCACTTTTCACCAGTGATGTAGCATCTTTAGATACCATTAAAGAATTTATCAGAACAAATTTTTGACTAATAGAGTAGAATTTAAAATGTATAATCATTCAAAAGTTATTCATATTAACTATAAAGAAAATTACTCATTTTAGAAAATAAAGAGGGCAAATAATATGATTTATCTCTTACTTGCTTCATTCTTATGGGGAACATCTTTTATTGCAGGCAAATTTGCCTATGAAACATTAGATCCTGCATTAGTTGTTTTATTTAGGTTGATTATTGCGGGAGTTATTTTATTCCCTATTACATTGAGATTTATAAAAAAGAATAGTAAATCAGATGTAGATTGGAAAAAAAATTGCTTTATTAGGATTTTTAACTTACCCAGCCACATTCTTATTGCAATTTATTGGTTTGCAATATACGTCAGCTTCAAGTGCAGCCACTATGATCGGTATAGAACCCTTGATGGTTATTTTAATTGGTCAGCTTTTTTTTAAAGAAAAAGCCTCTTTAACTATTTGGTTATTAGGAATAATTGCATTTATTGGCGTATTTTTATTAGTTGGCTGCTTATTAGTCCTCGCTTCAACAATTGTTGTTGCATTATGGCTAAGATTATCAAAATCCGTATTAGGTAATTTAAATCCTAAAGTTTATACCGCATTATCGTTGCAATTAGGAACGTTAATCGGTTTACCTTTTATGTTGTTATTAGTAAAAAACTGGAATATCAATTTCTCATACTCTTCAATAATAGCATTACTTTATTTAGGTATAGGCTGTAGTTTATTTGCAAACTGGGCTTGGAATAAAGGATTATCGGAAACAGAAACAAATAAAAGCGGAATATTTCTCGCATTAGAGCCTGTTTTTGGTGTTTTGTTTTCGATTATTTTACTAAATGATAGCTTATCTATCACATCTTGGGTTGGCGTAGCATTAGTGATTTTATCTGCTGCTGTATGTTTAGTTCTACCTAAGAAAAATTAATAGAAACGGTGGTAGAAACCTTCCGCAAATCAACTTAATACAATCTGAATTGCTCACACGGTGCGAATGCGTATTACGGGCAATCATTCAATCATCACAAGCGGTCGATTTTGCAAAAGTTTTTGCATATCAGACCGCTTTTTCTTTTAATCCTTTTGAATCCCTCTCTGTTTTGGATTATTATCTCTCATATTCCAACCAATCAAAGAGATTCACAATGAACAGATCCCGCTACCTAATCCCAGCCTTTATTGCAACTATAAGCCTTTACGCCTATGCCGAACAAAGTAATGTAGAAGAGCCCGAAAACACTTGGGCAGATCAACAACATAAAACAGTTAAACAATCGCTTCACAGTTGGTCAAATAATATTAATGATTGGTTAGGCGAAACTGACCAGAGCAAACCCGCCTCAGCAAGCTTACGCGTAATGATGGATATGGAGTGGAACCGCTACAGCCGCTTTACTTACAAACCTCGTGTGCGCGGTAAAATTAAATTACCTGTATTGAAAAAACATTTGAGCGTCGTATTCGGGGATGAGGATATTGAGAACCAATCCCGCGATAAAAACCGTATTGGGAAAAACTACGAAAATTTAGAACGGAATCGCAACTATGATGCTCGCCAAGCCAGAAATGACAATGCATCAATGGCTTTGCGTTGGTCAAATGCCGCAAAAGAATTTGGTGTAAAAACAGATTTTGATGTGGGTTTACGCTCAATGGGAGATATATTTGGACGTTTGCGAATCAGCAAAAAACAGGAATGGACAGAAAATTTCAGCACGCGTCTCGAACAAATTTACCGTTATGGCTCACGTAGTCGTCACTATTTACGAACTAACTTAGAAAACCGTTATATTGATAGCAACAGCACTTTTATTATGAACCATACTTTCTTGCAATATACACATAATAAGGAAGAAGAAACAGGCTGGGGCAATAGCCTTTACCGTCAACATACTTTTTCTGGTTTTAAAACCCTAAGTTATGGCATATTTACCGGTGGGCGATTCGATAAAGACCGCTCAAAATTTAATACTTGGGGGCCTTTTGTTACCTATCGTCAACCAATTTTAAGAAAATGGCTCTTTATTCAGCCTGAAATTAGTCTTTATAACGATAAAGATAATAATCGAGGGCACTACTTCAACGGGTTTATGCGTTTGGAAGCAGTGTTTTAAAACAGCAAGCGGTGAAATTAGCAAAATAAAGTGCAAATTTCACCGCTGATTTTATTATTTCTTCACACCCGTAATGCGGCACCACTCTTCTTTTTCCACCACAGGATCGAGGTTAAAATCATGAGCATACGCTTCGCAGACCGATTCCGCTTGCGTGGTTAAAATACCTGACAAACCTAAATCTCCTTGCGGTTTCACCAATGTGATGATATTCGGTGCTAACTCCTTCAGCGGCCCCGCCAAAATGTTCGCTACCACCACATCCGCTTGTAAATCTGCTGGCTGATCTTTAGCTAAGAACAACTCTAGGCGATCCGCCACACCATTCGCTTCAGCATTATTGGTCGAAGCCAAAATTGCTTGCGGGTCGATGTCGATACCAATCGCACGTTTCGCCCCCAGTTTCAGTGCAGCAATGGCGAGAATACCCGAACCGCAGCCGAAATCAATCACCGTTTTACCCGTTAAATCTAAGCCATCTAGCCATTGCAAGCAGAGTGCTGTGGTCGGGTGCGTGCCTGTGCCGAACGCTAAGCCTGGGTCTAACATTACATTCACCGCATTTGGATCTGGCACTTCACGCCAGCTTGGGCAAATCCACAAGCGTTTGCCGAACTGCATTGGGTGGAAGTTATCCATCCATTCACGCTCCCAATCTTTATCTTCAATTTGCTCGATTTTGTGGGCAAAATCTGGTGTGACCAAACGGCTGATAATCAACGCCTCGACAATCACGCTCATATCGGTTTCCGCATCGAATAAACCGACTACATCGGTATTGCCCCACAAGCGTGTTTCGCCTGGAAGCGGTTCAAAAATCGGGGTATCTTGGCTATCCATAAAGGTGACCGACACCGCCCCAATTTCGGTTAAAAAATCGCTGATTCGCTCAGCTTGTTTATCTGTACTATTTAAACGAATTTGTACCCACGCCATTTTGTGTTCCTTTGTTAAGAGCTTCGCTCCCTCTGCTTGTGGAGGGAGCTGTCACGAAGTGACTGAGGGAGGAATGCAACGTAGTTGCAAAATGTTAGCGAAAAATAACCGCTTGTTTCCCCTCCCTCCGCCTTCGGCACCTCCCTCCGTGAACGGAGGGAGGGAAATAATAAGAGAGTGATGTTAAAACGTTACATTATAATTTACTTTTAAAGGAAACGATACGAACACATTACACCCAACGCCATTTTCGTGTATCATCTTCACTCCATTTCATTTCAAAAATAATCTTTATGCAATCCACAACTCTTGAGCCTTCTCATGCTCAACGTATCAAATCTGCAGCAAAAGCAGTGCTACCTTATAGTGCACCGATGATCGTAGGTTTTCTCTTTCTAGGCATCGCCTACGGGGTTTATATGAAAGCAATCGGCTTTGGTGTGTTATATCCTATGCTGATGGCACTCCTCATCTACGCAGGCTCGGTCGAATTTATCGCCGCAGGTGCGTTAGTCGCACCTTTTTCGCCGTTAAGCGTATTTCTGATTGCTTTGATGGTGAGCGGTCGCCAGATTTTCTACGCCATCTCAATGCTGGAAAAATACGGTGCACATCTTGGCAAAAAACGGTGGTATTTGATTAGCGGACTGGTCGATGAATCCTTCTCACTCAACTATATGGCACAAATCCCCGCAGGCATCGACAAAGGCTGGTATATGTTCTTCGTAACCTTCTATTTGCACTTATATTGGGTCATCGGTGCTACACTCGGCAACCTCTTCGGAGGTATGTTGCCTGTGAATTTAGCAGGCGTAGAATTTGCGATGACTGCCCTTTTCTTGGTCATTTTTGCGGAAAATTGGCTGAAAGAAAAATCGCACGAAAGCTCGTTGCTCGGCTTAGGTATCGCGTTTATATCGCTGATTATGGTCGGGAAAGAGCATTTTCTAATTCCAACACTGATTGGCATTTGGGTTATATTAACCCTACGCCGCCCACAGCTGGCAAGAAAACTTGAAACGGTAAAATTGGGGGAAAGCAAATGACTGTTACCGAACACATCATTACCATCGGGCTTTGCGTTTTAGCGGTGCAAATCACCCGCTTGGTGCCGTTTTGGCTCTTCCCCGCCAACCGCCCGATTCCCGAATATATCCGCTACCTCGGCAAAGTGCTGCCCGCCGCGATGTTTGGAATGTTGGTGATCTACTGCTACAAAAACATTGATATTTTCGCCGGACACCGCGGCTTGCCCGACTTTATCGCAGGTGCGTTAGTGTTAGCGTTACATTTCTGGAAGAAGAATATGTTCCTCTCCATTTCCGTCGGCACACTGTTTTATATGGTGCTGGTGCAGCAGGTGTTTGTTTCATAGAGATGAACATAAAAAGAAAAAGGCAACGATATTACTATCATTGCCTTTTTCCTTTAGCGGTCTATGCCGATAAAAAATTAAGCGGTCTATGCCGAACGCCTTTATTATATGGCTTTATTCTTGATTATTCAACTTCTCTTTCAGTTGTACAATTTCCTGTTATAGAGTATCAAGTATCCTTTTCCCACTCACCGCAATCAGTACTTTTTTCTGAATTTCCGCCACCACATCATTTGGCAACTTTTGGCTTAATTTCTTACCTTTGTCAAAAATATAATACAACCTCTTTGTACTTACAAAATGAGTGTGTTCCGCTTTTGCCCAACGATCTCGTTTTTCATAGAATGCCGTTTCTTGAATTAAATCAGGGCTTAAGTATTCGTGATATGTAGCTAATCTGCCATAAGCTTTTGTTGATGAAATAGGAACAACTACCGCACTTTGCCCATCAATATCACCATTTAATACAACAACCAGCCGCCTTTTAATCATCTCAGGCTTGATATGTCCATTTACCGTTTCTGGATCAGCCCATACTCCAAAATCACATTCTAATAATTCGCCCACTTTCGGACGATGTTTAATAGCCATCTTAATTTTCCATATTATCGATAGATTGGAGATTGCTTACCCCCTTCCCCCCACGGTAATTTTATCCAATTTCACCGTTGGTTGTCCGACACCTACTGGCACGCTTTGCCCTTCTTTGCCGCAAGTGCCGATCCCTGGGTCGATTTCCATTTTTTTGCCGACCATCGAAACTTGTTGCATCGCATCAATGCCACTGCCGATTAAGGTTGCACCCGTCACAGGTTTGGTGATTTTGCCTTTCTCAATTAAGTAGGCTTCTGCAGTGGAGAACACGAATTTGCCCGAGGTAATGTCCACCTGCCCGCCGCTGAAATGCGGGGCGTAGATACCGTATTCTACCGATTCGATCATCTCGTCAAATTCATGGTTGCCTTCGGTGAGGTAAGTGTTAGTCATTCGTGGCATTGGCAAGTGGGCATAAGATTCACGTCTGCCGTTGCCTGTTGGAGCCACGCCCATTAAACGGGCATTGAGCTTGTCCTGCAAATAGCCTTTCAAGATGCCGTTTTCGATTAATACATTACGTTGAGAAGGTACGCCTTCATCATCAACCGTCATTGAACCGCGGGCATTCTGGATTGTACCGTCATCAACAATGGTACAAAGTGGTGAAGTCACTAACTCACCAATTTTGCCTGTAAACAACGAGGATTCTTTACGGTTGAAATCACCTTCCAGTCCGTGTCCAACTGCTTCGTGGAGTAAAATTCCTGGCCAACCCGCACCGAGTACAATCGGCATTGTGCCGGCAGGAGCAGGCATTGCGTCCAAGTTCACTAACGCCATTCGCACTGCTTCTTTCGCTAAATATTCCGCACGGTTATAGCCAACCATTTCGCCATTGATGATGTGTGGCTCTAAGAAAAAATTTAAGCCATAGCGACCGCCCATACCTGATGAGCCACGTTCACGCTTGCCATTTTCCTCCACCAATACCGATACTGACAAACGCACCAGTGGGCGAATATCTGCCGCCAACGTGCCATCAGTTGCAGCGACTAACATCTCTTCATAAATCGCCGATACATTCGCATTCACTTGCACCACTCGAGGATCTTCGGCACGAGCCACTTTATCCACTAAATGCAGTAAGTCCACTTTCTGCTCACGGCTTAAAGTTTCAAGCGGATTGATCGCTGCATAACGCTGGCAAGCGGTCGTTTCTTTGAAATTTTTTACCAATAATTGACCGCTTTCGCTGCTGATAGAACGTGCCGCTTCTGCACATTGATTGAGCTGGCTCAAGCCGATTTGGTCAGCATAGGCAAAGCCCGTTTTCTCGCCTGAAACAGCACGCACGCCAAAGCCGCGGTCGATATAAAAGCCACCTTCTTTGATGATGGAATCTTCCAACGCCCAACTTTCATCTTGACTGAGTTGGAAATAGAGATCCGCATAGTCAATTTGACGGCTAGCGAAGTGATCTAATACTTGAGAAAGGTGTGAAAGCTCCACGCCACTTGGTGCGAGCAAGCTTTCTGAGACTTGTTTTAACATAGGGGGTTCCTGATTATTTTCCCTCGCCCCTTGTGGGAGAGAGTAAATCCTAGTAAATAAAATTTTGCGAATTTTAGCATAAATTCGACCGCTTAATGGGGTAATTTCCGCTGGTCATATCCAAAAACAAAGCGGTCGAAATCTGCAAAACTTTTGCAAATCTCGACCGCTTGTGAAAGGTTTACACACCTATCTATTTAACAATCTCACCTTTTGCTTGTAGATCAGCGTGGTAAGATGAACGCACGAATGGTCCGCAGGCTGCGTGTTCGAAACCCATTTTTTCGGCTTCGGTGCGGAACATATCGAACTCTTCAGGTGGCACGTAGCGTTCTACTTTTAAGTGGTGACGACTTGGTTGGAGGTATTGCCCTACGGTGAGCATCGTTACGCCTTGAGCACGTAAGTCACGCATTACTTCCAAAATCTCTTCGTTAGTTTCGCCTAAACCGACCATTAAGCCCGATTTAGTTGGAATATCTGGGAACTCTTCTTTAAAGATTTTAAGCAATTCGAGCGACCAGTGATAATCCGCCCCAGGACGAACCTCGCGATATAAGCGTGGTACATTTTCCAAGTTGTGGTTGAACACATCAGGTGGATTTTGTTTCAAAATTGCAACCGCTTGTTCGACACGTCCACGGAAGTCTGGCACAAGAATTTCCACTTTACACTCTGGATTTAACGCCTTGATTTCTCGCACGGTTGCCGCAAAGTGGGCAGCGCCACGGTCTGGCAAATCATCACGGTCTACCGAAGTAATTACCACATATTTTAGCTTCATATCTTGCACAGTTTCTGCCACTTTACGCGGTTCATCTGGGTCAAGCGGAAGTGGTTTGCCGTGTGCTACATCACAGAATGGGCAGCGGCGGGTACAAATTGCCCCCATAATCATAAAGGTTGCTGTACCGTGGTTGAAGCATTCGTGCAAGTTAGGGCAAGAAGCTTCTTCACACACTGAGTGTAAGCCGTGGCGACGCATCCCGTTTTTAATACTGTCGATTTTTGCCGAACTTGCTGGCAGTTTAATTTTCATCCAGCTCGGTTTTTTGAGTAACTCTTGGTCTGGGTCGATATTGCGGACTTGGATAACAGAGGTTTTCGCTGCATCACGATATTTCACACCGCGTTCCATTTTAAACGGGGCGAGTTTCGCAGGCGTATTGGTTGCCGTTGTCATTAAAATTCGTTTTCCTCGTTGTTAATAAATTGTTGCACATTATAGCCTAAAATCGCAGCAAAGTGAGCGACCAATTTTGGGGAGACATCCTCACAGGTTAAATTGTTCTGATTGTTCAATTCGCTTAATTGGCACATTTCAAGCCCCGCATAACCGCACGGATTGATGTTGTGAAACGGTGATAAATCCATATTGATATTAAGTGCTAGCCCATGGAACGAACAGCCTTTACGAATACGAAGTCCTAATGAGCAGATTTTTCGCCCTTCCACATAAACCCCAGGTGCATCTGGTTTTGGATAGCTTTCTACGCCATAATCCGCCAAGGTTTTCACCACACATTGCTCAAGAGCGGTGACTAAATCACGTACAGAAACGTCGTGTCCTTGGGCTTTTAAGCGCTTGATGTCGATCAGCACATACATCACCTGCTGACCAATTCCGTGATAGGTAATCTGCCCGCCTCGATCCGATTGCACGACAGGAATATTAGTTTGATGAATGAGGTGTTCCGGCTTGCCCGCTGAGCCTTGTGTAAAAACGCTGGGGTGTTGCACCAGCCAGATTTCATCTTCAGTTTCTTCGGTGCGGTTGTCAGTAAAATCCTGCATTTTATGCCAGATTTTTTCATAAGGTTGCACGCCCAATTGGCGAATAATCAGTGTTGTGTTCATAGTGGGGATTTTGAGATAAAAATATTAATTCCCCTCCCCTTATGGGAGAGGGAAATCTCACGAGATTTATTCTCCGCAATAAAAGAAATTCATTAAAGTACCATTCTTACGCCTTCAATTTTCGCAAGTTCTTCATAAAGGGTTTCTACTTGACCGATGTGTTCAGCCACAATATCAATCGAAACCGAATTATAAGTGCCTTTGCTGCTACGTTGTTCACGAGGTGTATAATCACCTTTTACGTGACTTTGAGTCACAGCGACTACATCATCCACTAAACCATCGCGATGCGTGCCTACCACTTTGAAAGTGAAATCACACGGAAATTCAAGTAAGTCTTTTAATTTCGCTTGGGGTAAATCTTGTAAGTTTACAGTTTTATTTGTCATATTCTTTCCTCTCTTTAATATATGAAGCGGTAAGATTTTGGCAAACTTTTGCAAAAATCCTACCGCTTGTTGCGTGCCTATATAAGGTCTAAATTTTCTGTTGCAAGAGCTGATTAGTTAAACAAGCTTTTCACAGTGAGTACGACCCAGTCCCACGCACGACCAAAAATACCCGCTTCGCCTACGGCTTGTAAGGTTTGAAGTGGTGTTGAAGCAATATCTTTGCCATCTAATTGGTAAATCACTTTGCCAACGACTTGACCTTGCTCTAGAGGGGCTTCTAAGCCTTTATTGTCTAATTCATAACGTGCTTTAAGCTCGCCCGCTTTGCCTTTTGGAATCGTGATAAAACTATCTTGCACAGAACCTAATTGTACCTTGTTTACATCACCGTAGTACACGCTCTCTTCTTGTACCGCCTTACCTGCTGGTAGAGATTTCACCGTTTCAAAGTTCGCAAAACCCCATTGAAGTAATTTTTTGCTTTCCACTTCACGACCTTTATAAGTCGGCACGCCCATTACCACAGAAATCAAACGCATATTTGAATTGGTCGCTGACGCTACCAAGTTATAGCCTGCTTTATCGGTATGCCCTGTTTTCATTCCATCCACGTTCATGGTTTTATCCCACAATAAACCGTTACGGTTTGGCTGTGGTTTTTTCACGTTATATTGGAATTCTTTTTCTGAATAAATTTTGTACTCTTCTGGCTGATCACGGATCACGTGAGTGCCAATAATCGCCATATCGCGTGCTGAAGAGTATTGATTTGGGTCATCTAAACCGTGCACGGTGGTAAAGTGCGTATTTTGCAAGCCGAAACGTTGAGCATGCTTATTCATTTCATCAATGAAAGAAGCTTGCGATCCTGATGTATGCTCTGCTAAAGCCACTGCTGCATCGTTACCTGAAACGATGATTAAGCCTTTCATTAACTCGCCTACGGTCACTTGTTTATTCAAGTCTAAGAACATCAATGATGAACCAGGGAATTTTTGTGCCCACGAATTTTCATTCACGGTGTAAACATCACTATTGTGTACTTTACCTTGTTTTATTGCTTCGCCCACAACATAAGCGGTCATCATTTTAGTTAGCGAGGCAGGGTATTGACGTTGATCGGGATTAAGACTCGCTAATACCGCACCAGAGTTGTAATCCATTAAAATATAAGTTTGAGCATTCAATTGCGGTGCAGCAATACCAAAATCCGTAGTGGCATCCGCTAAAGCGGTTGAAGAAAGGATTAAGGCAGAAAGGCCAGCAAGTTTTAATAATCTTTTTTTCATATAAAGTGTCCGATAACGTTGGGTTGAGAATCTCTATAAACTCATCAAGGGCTTGTTGAATTCTCAACAACCCCTTTTTATAATGGATTGAAACAAACTGAGTAAAATTAACTCTTTTCTGCTAATTCTAATCGTTTGTTTTTGTCTAACACAGCAACTTTCACTTTGGCTGTGCCGGTGTTATGCATACCTAATTGGTGTGCTGCATTTCTCGATAAATCTAACACTCGAGCGTGAGTATAAGGACCACGATCATTCACCCGAACAACCACTTTCTTGCCGTTACGCATATTGGTCACTTCAATCAATGTGCCAAAAGGTAAAGACGGATGAGCAGCTGTCATCGCTGTGTTATCAAAACGTTCGCCATTTGCTGTACGGCGTCCGTTAAATTTATCCGCATAGTAACTTGCCACACCAGATTGCAAATGCTTACGTGGTGTATTCTTATATTTTTCTGTCAAAGAAAGGGGCTTCTTTGCATTTTTCTTAGCGGATTTCACCGCTTGTTTTGCCACTTTAGATTGTTTTTTCGCTTCAGCTTTTATAAATTTCGCTTTTGAAGCGTCTTTTAGCGTTTTCTTTGGAGTTTGTGCCTTTGTCTGTTTTGACACAATCGCCGTTTTTGCGTGTTTAGTTGCTGCAACAGAATTCAATGTTCCGAATGTGAAGAATCCAGCTAACAACAGGGTTACAATTTTACTTAATCGCATAAGTATGTATTCCTCATTTTGATATCGTTTCGTTTGTAACGATGTTTGTATTGCCCATTTTCTCAACAAGTTATCACTGATTGAGAAAATAGTGACTGTTAATCTAATCGATAACTGACTTTGTCTATACTTTTTGATACCGCAAAAAAGCAAAAGTTTAATGTTTGATTAAATTTATTCAAAAAACAAAAGCCTAAGCTTCAAGATAATGTAAGCCAAGCCTTTGTTTTTCTTACTATTTTAGCTTGTTATAGGGGTTATCGCTGTGTGGTTTTTTACGATGTACATAGCTTGACATCATCAATCCAAACGCAGCCATTAACGTCACATAAGACGTTCCACCATAGCTAAACAGCGGTAAGGGTACACCAACTACGGGCAAAATGCCACTCACCATCCCAATATTTACAAAAACATACACAAAAAAGAGTAATGCCGTGCCGCCCGAAAGAATGCGTCCAAACGCATTATCTGACTTCGCGCCGAGCATTAAACCACGTGCAATAATAAAGAGATAAATGCCGAGCAGAATCAGTACCCCAATCATTCCGTGCTCTTCGCTTAATACCGCAAAAATAAAGTCGGTATGCGGTTCTGGCAAAAATTCCAGCTGTGATTGCGTGCCTTCCATCCAGCCCTTGCCGTGCAAGCCACCCGAACCAATCGCAATCTTCGATTGAATAATATGGTAACCCGCACCAAGCGGATCTTTCTCGGGGTCAATCAAGGTCATTACCCGCGTTTTTTGATAATCGTGCATCAAAAAAAACCACATTATCGGAATAAATCCCGCCAAAAAGACCACGCCTGCAGAAATCAATTTCCAACTTAATCCCGCCAAGAAAAGCACGAAAATTCCTGCGGCACAAACCAAAATTGAGGTGCCCAAATCGGGTTGTGCTGCCACAAGTAAGGTTGGAAACACAATAATCGTCAATGCAATCGCGGTGTCGCGGAAATTCGGTGGCAACGGTCGATTACTCAAAAAAGTCGCTACCATCAATGGCACAGCTAATTTTGCAATCTCCGACGGCTGAAAGCGGACAAAGCCCAAATTTAGCCAGCGTTGAGCCCCTTTACTGGTTTCGCCAAACACATCCACCATGACCAACATCACGATCGTCACCGCATACAAATAGGGCGAAACTTGCTTGTAGGTGCGAGGCGGAATCATCGCCATCACAAACATCACGCCCAAACCTAAAGACACCTGCACCACGCGGTTAGTGAACATTTTTTCGCTACCGCCACTGGCACTATATAGCACTAACAAGCCGTAGCCCGTAATCGCACACAGCCCCAGTAAGAGCCATAAATCGAGCGAAAAAACTTTCCAAAAGACCTTTCTAAATCGGTTACTCATTCACATTTTCCTCAATCGTCTCTGGCAAAGGGGATGCAGGTACAGGAGACACAAGCGGTGGATTTTGTGGCGAATTTTGCAAATTGCCCTCATTTTTCAGCGTATGCGTTAAAGCAAAATCCATCACTTGACGCACCACAGGTGCTGCATTCGCACCGCCGCCGCCTGCGTTTTCTAAAATGGCCGCCACCACTACTTTCGGATTATCATAAGGGGCGTAAGCAATAAACCACGCGTGGTCGTGTAACTCTTTTTTCAAGGCGTTTTTATCATATTTTCCGCCTTTCAAGTTGAACACCTGTGCTGTTCCCGATTTCCCTGCTGCACGGTAAAACGAGCCACCCGCCTTTTTACCCGTACCATTACCCGCATTGATTACGTTATACATCCCCAGTTTCGCCACGTTCCAAAAACGCTCTGGCACACCCGTGATATCTTCGTAAAGCAGCGGATCTTTATACGGTTCCACCGAGTTCGCGTGAATGATCTCTTTCATCAAATGCGGCGTATTCACTCGCCCATTATTAACCAACACCGCCAAGGCTTTCGCTACTTGCAATGGCGTGGCAATCCAGTAGCCTTGCCCAATCCCAACAGGAATAGTATCGCCTTGCACCCACGGCTTTTTGTAACGTGCTCGCTTCCAATCGCGGGTTGGATAAACACCTGCCGACTCTTCAAACAAGTCAATGCCCGTTTTCTGCCCAAAGCCGAATTTGGTCATCCACTCCGCCATTTTGTCGATTCCTGTGTCGTAGGCGAGCTGATAGAAGAAAGTATCCGAAGATTCCGTAATCGCCTTATTCACATTGGTTGAACCGTGCCCCGATTTCTTCCAGTCACGATAACGCTGAGTTGTGCCCGGCAAAATCCAAAAACCAGGGTCGAAAACGGTGGTATTTGGCGTAATTTTGCCTTCGACTAAGCCCATTACCGCATAGAACGGCTTAACCGTTGAGGCTGGCGGATAAGTTCCTTGCGTTGCACGGCTGTAAAGCGGACGTGCAGGATCTTCCAACAAGGCTTTGTAATCTTTGCCCGAAATACCACCCACGAATAAGTTATTATCGTAGCTTGGACTGGTCACCATCGCCAACACGCTACTATCTCGAGCATCCAACACCACCACCGAGCCTTTCTGCCCTTTAAGTAAATCTTGAATGTATTGTTGTAACTCAATATCGATGGTTAAACGTAAGGAACTACCCGCCACACCTTCTTGGTCACGAAGCTTGCGGATTACCTTACCACGGTTGTTAATTTCAACCTCTTCAAAGCCTGCTTGCCCGTGCAACTGCTCTTCGTAGAATTTTTCAATACCCAGTTTGCCCATATCGTGCGAACCAGCATAATTACCGAATTTACCCTCTTCTTGCAGCTTTTTCTTATCTTTTTCATTGATTTTCGCGACATATCCTAAAATATGGGTCAGTGTTTCGCCATAAGGGTAATTGCGTTTGTAGTAAGCTTGTACATCTAAACTTGGGAAGCGATATTGGTTCACCGCAAAACGTGCCATTTGCTCTTCGCTCATATCCGCCTTTAGCAAAATTGGCGTATAACGCGAGGTGCGTTTTTTCTCTTTGTGGAAGTTCTCAATATCTTCATCTGTTAAGCCAACAATGCTTTTTAGCTCAATTAAGGTCTGCTCCAAATCTTGCGTTTTCTCAGGCACAATAAACAGCCCAAAATAAGTAATATTTTCGGCAAGCACCTTTCCGTTTCGGTCATAAATCAGCCCCCGAGTTGGCGGTACAGGCAGCAGCTTAATACGGTTACCATTCGAGCGTGTTTGATAGTCCTCATAATTGCTGATTTGCAGGTGATAGAGATTTGCAAGCAACACTCCCGTTAATGCCAACACCCCCATGAATGCAATAGCTGCACGGCGAATAAACAAATTGCTCTCCGCTTGCCCGTTTCGTACCTTTTCATTCGGCTTTGGTGACATTAATTTTGCTAGTTTTCCAAACATATTTTGCTCAGATTGCAGAATTTCTTAAACATTTGACCGCTTGTAAAATTATTCCCGATGATACGGATGATTCGTCGTGAGCGACCAAGCTCGATATAAACTTTCCGCCACAATCACCCGCACCATTGGATGAGGCAAAGTCAGCGGAGAAAGCGACCAACTCTGTTCTGACGCTTGTTTACACTCTGGCGACAAGCCTTCAGGTCCGCCAATCAGCAAGCATACATCCCGTCCATCATTTTTCCAGCCTTCTAACTGGCTGGCTAATTGCTCGGTTGTCCACGGTTTGCCAGGAATATCCAGAGTGACGACCTTTCCTTTGCCTGCGGCTGCCAACATCGCCTTGCCTTCTTGTTCCAAAATACGCTTAATGTCGGCATTCTTACCCCGCTTGCCCGCAGGGATTTCAATTAGCTCAAAAGGCATATCTTTCGGAAAACGGCGTTGATACTCTTCAAAGCCCGTTTTCACCCAATCGGGCATTTTTGTACCAACGGCAATTAGCTGAATTTTCATCGCTTATGCCCAAAGTTTCTCAAGTTGATACATTTCACGGGCATCAGCTTGCAATAAATGCACAATTGCCTGACCGAAATCCACTACAATCCAATCGGCAGCCTCTTTACCTTCATCACCAAACACTTCAAAACCCGCTTGTTTTGCCTCTTGAGACAAACGATCTGCGGTTGAAGCCACGTGACGCACCGATGTACCTGTTGCAATAATCATCGCATCGGTAATGCTCGATTTGCCCTTTACATCAATCGCCAGAATATCTTGTGCTTTTAAATCATCTAAGGTTTTTGTTAAAAATTCGACTAAGTTTTGTTCCATTGTTTTTCCGTTGTATATAGCATGCGTGAATGACAAGTATTCATACCCCCTACAAATAAACGGTAGGATGTGTGGAATGAAATTCCACGCACGCAGAATCTATCCAGTAAAAGCTTGCAATTTTACCATAGATTAAAACGGATAAAAAAATCAGCGGTCGAATTTTGCAAAACTTTTACATAATTCGACCGCTTACGAGTAAAATGATGGGTAGTGTTAAGTGATTAACGAAGAAACTCTCCTTTTAACAACCTCTTCAATTTATACAATTCGTCTAATGCTTGACGGGGTGTAAGCTCATCAGGCTCAATCTTACTCAATGCCAATTCCACAGCACTTTCTTGTGCTGCAAGCGGTAGATTTTCAACAACCTCTTGCGAAAAGAGTAAATCCACTTGTGGGTTTTCTTCGCCCACTTTTTGTTGTTGGGAGAGTGTTTCCAAATGTGCCAAACGCTGTTTTGCCAAAGCAATGACAGGTTTAGGCACACCTGCCAATGCCGCGACTGCCAAGCCGTAACTCTTACTTGCCGCCCCCTCTTGCACGCAATGCATAAAAGCGATAGTGTCGTTGTGTTCACGGGCATCTAAATGCACGTTCGCGACACCTTTAAGCTGATTCGGCAAGCTGGTTAGCTCAAAATAATGGGTCGCAAACAGGGTGAGAGATTGTGTTTTCTTCGCCAACCATTCTGCACACGCCCACGCCAGCGAAAGCCCGTCGTAGGTGGACGTGCCACGCCCAATTTCATCAATCAGCACCAGACTGTTTTCTGTGGCTTGATGGAGAATGTTCGCCATTTCGGTCATCTCCACCATAAAGGTAGAACGCCCCGAAGCTAAATCATCGCTCGCCCCAATACGGGTGAAAATGCGGTCAATCGCCCCAATTTCTGCACTCTCGGCTGGCACAAAACTGCCGATATACGCCATCAGCGAGATCAGCGCAATTTGGCGCATATAAGTGCTTTTTCCCCCCATATTCGGCCCTGTTACCACCAACAAGTGGCGTTGAGCATTCAGATAAACAGGGTTGGCGATAAACGGATCTTTTATCACACGTTCCACCACAGGGTGGCGACCTTCTTTAATATTGATAATGCGTTGCGGACTGAAGGTTGGACGCACATATCCAAGATTCTCCGCACGTTCGGCAAGGTTTGCCAACACATCCAATTCGGCAAGCACCATCGCTGCCAATTGCAACTCGCCCAAGCGAGGCATTAACAAGTCAAACAGCTCGTCATAAAGTTGTTTTTCGAGTGCCAACGATGCCCCTTTCGCTTTCAACACCTTGTCTTCATAAGTTTTCAACTCAGGAATGATATAACGCTCCGCATTTTTGAGGGTTTGACGGCGAACATAGTGAATCGGGGCTTTATGTGCTTGCCCTTGGCTGATTTGAATGTAATAACCGTGCACGGCGTTAAAGCCGATTTTAAGCGTATCAATCCCAGTCGCCTCACGCTCGCGGATTTCTAAATCTTCTAAATATTGGGTGGCTCCCGCCGAAAGCGAACGCCATTCGTCCAACTCTGCATTGTAGCCTTCGGCAATCACGCCGCCATCGCGAATCAATTGCGGAGGATTGTCAATAATCGACCGCTTGAGTAAATCTGCCAACTCATCAAAATTCGCCAATTGTGCAAGCAAAATATCTAAACTTGGTGCTAATTGTTGCGAACGCTGTTCGATCTCTGGAATTTGCTCAAGTGCAGAACGCAAGCGAGTGAAATCACGTGGACGTGCCGAACGCAACGCCACACGTGCCAAAATTCGCTCCATATCGCCTACGTTTTGCAACGCCAGTTGAAGCGGTGCAATTTGCTCGCTTTTTTGCAAACTTTCAATAATATCCTGCCGCTCTTTGAGCTTTTTCACATCTCGAATGGGCTGATGAATCCAACGTTTTAACAAGCGGCTGCCCATCGGAGTCACGCATTTATCTAAGACGGAAGCAAGGGTATTTTCCGTACCGCCTACAAGGTTTTGGGTGAGTTCTAAGTTGCGACGGGTTGCGGCATCAAGCAAGACTGTTTCGCTATTTTGCGAAAGATGAATACTGTTGATATGCAGTAAGGCGGTGCGTTGCGTTTCTTGGGCGTAATGCAATAAACAACCTGCGGCACACAGTGCGGTGGTGGCTTTTTCCACGCCAAAACCAGCTAAACTTTGCGTACCAAATTGACGATTGAGCAACTGAATTGCCGTAGTCAGTTCAAACTCCCACACAGGACGCCGACGCAAGCCTTTGTAGTTATTCAAAATGCCTGCGTAGGCAAAATCTTCCGCATATAAAATTTCTGCAGGCTGCAAACGTTGCAATTCCGCACTTAACGCCTCTTGGTTCGACAGTTCACTGATTAAAAAACGCCCAGAAGCCATATCAAGCGTTGCAATTGCAAAAGTGCCTTTATGCTCATAAATTGCCGCAACTAAGTTGTCTTGTCGCTCAGGCAGTAATGCCTCATCACTCACCGTACCTGGTGTAACAATGCGAACCACTTTGCGTTCTACAGGTCCTTTCGAGGCTGAGGGATCACCAATCTGTTCACAAATTGCCACACTCTCCCCCAACGCTACTAATTTTGCCAAATAACCTTCCACTGCGTGATACGGCACACCAGCCATCGGAATCGGCTCGCCTGCTGATTGCCCACGTTTAGTCAGTGAAATATCAAGCAACGCCGCAGCTTTCTTAGCATCATCATAAAAAAGCTCATAGAAGTCCCCCATTCGATAGAAGAGTAAAATATCAGGATTTTGGGCTTTGAGTTGCAGATATTGCACCATCATTGGCGTGTGATTGGAAAGGTCTTGAGTTACGGTCATAGTTTGCGTAATTGAAATGATAGAATGAGGCTATTTTATCAGATTAGCCAAGAGCTGTACAAAACAGTATAATTTCAACACTTTGAAACAACAGGAGTATTTTATGAAATTATATGGTTTAGTTGGTGCGTGTTCATTCGTACCACACGTAGCGTTGGAATGGATAAAAGAACGTGAAAATGCAGATTATGAATTTGAAGCGGTAACACGTGAGTTAATCAAATCGCCAGACTTTTTGGCGTTAAATCCAAGAGGAGCTGTTCCTGTATTGGTCGATGGCGATTTAGTGCTTTCACAAAATCAGGCAATTTTGCACTATTTGGATGAGCTTTATCCAAATGCAAAACTGTTTGGTAGTAAAACCGTCCGCGATAAAGCCAAAGCCGCTCGCTGGTTAGCATTCTTTAATGCAGATATTCATAAGTCATTCGTGCCATTATTCCGTTTACCAAGCTATGCAAAAGATAACGAAGAACTGGCTAAGATCATTCGCCAACAAGCCGTTGAGCAGATTTTAGATCAACTTGCTGTGGCAAATGAACATTTAGAAAGCCATATCTATTTTGGCGAAGCAATTTCGGTTGCGGATGCGTATCTTTACATTATGCTGAATTGGTGTCGTGTAGTAGGGATTGATTTCAACCATCTAACGCAACTTTCACCTTTTATGCAACGAGTTGAAGCTGATCAAGCGGTGGAAAATGTGAGAGAAATTGAAGGGTTGAAAGGATAAACTTTCAAGATCAAAATTAAAAAGCGGCCATATCTTGGGTTTACAAAACTTAAGTAAGAAAATGACCGCTTTTGATTATTTATGAGATTGTTCTCGCTCTTTTTTTAACTTTTCAAGTTCTAATTTAGCTTCTTGCCATTCTGTTGATTTAGTCTCAAATTCAGATTTGAAATTAGACCTAGCATCTTTCCCTGATTGAGAAGAGCCAGAGAAAGTTTGGTAAATTGCTACACCTCCCTTCCATAACAAAGACAGCATATCAATGAGTAAATCATCTCCATTCTTTTTCATATTTACTCCTATTTTTTGATACAGGTAATTACAATAGATTTTGGATGAGTTCTTTGGAATTTCTGAATCGCTTCAAATTCATTATTTGCAGATACAATTGTATTAGCAATGCTTTTTCTTGAAGAATCAATATAAAAACGAATTTCAAATCTGTTCATTTTCACTTCCTTTTATGAAAAATTAAACTTTAATCGGGATGTTTCCTTAGATATGTCAATATCTAAGGACTTCAGTATACTGAAGTGAAAATAGATTGTTTTTTGTACTAATAAAAGGAATGAAGATCGAGAAGATATAGATAAAAAGCGGTAATATTTTAAAAATTTTTTGCAATTTACGCTTAAGCTAAAAAGCAAAACCCCGCAGTATTGCTACAACGGGGTCGTTTTAATTCAATCTGGCGATGCCCTACTCTCACATGGGGAATCCCCACACTACCATCG
>NZ_CALIFA010000062.1:0-32404 GCF_938021905.1 Pseudohaemophilus parahaemolyticus | reverse complement strand
GGCCATCATCGACAGGTTGGCAAGAAGAAATGAGACCATATTGAATTTGAGAAAGCACTTCTTGATGAGATAATTTCGACATATAAAACTCCTTGAGATAAGAACCATTTTGGAATAAGGAATGCCTAAAATTTTGACTTCTCGTATTATATGAAAAGAAAACTCCATTTTAAATAGATTTTTGAAGTGGATTTTTAAAAGTGTGATCTAGGTCTCATTTTTGAGGTAAGAAAGGGGAAAGATGAAGTAAAAGCGGTCAAATAGCGACCTAAACTTGAAAAATCAGTTTCAGATCTATATATCTTGCATAGAAATATCATAGGATATTTCTATGCAAATAATCTGAAATTTTTGGCGTAAAAACAGATCCGTCTTTTGCTCCAAATTGGTAATGGTTTGAGCTGCCACAAATTTTGCTTTTTCTGCGGTTGCCTCTGTTGCAGAAATAACACCTTGCTCAACTTTATCAAATAAGCGAATATCGTCCCAACCATTTGCCACATTTAAGGTAAGATCTTGCACGCGACTTAAAATCGCACCTGCTTTACCCTCAACTTCTTCCAATTTATCTAATCCTGCAAAAGCATCTTTAACCCAACCTTTTTTGGCAAAAACTACCACACCACCTGAAACCGCAATTTGCACACCTTTGTTTTCAGCACTATCCACCGCTCCACGAATAATTTTCTGCAATTCTTCTGCGTGTGAAAGATTTTCCTTGCCTAAAAATGCATTGGCTAAGCGAGAACCTGCACTTTTTAAACCCCACCCCATCAGGTTTAATTGAGCATTTAATTTTGCCCTCTTAATAGTTTTTTCTACAATCGTAGTCCCTTCAACAGGAAGAGCAATCACTTGCCCTGTTAACGTACCAAATTGATTACGGTTAGCCTCCGACAAAGAACTGTCTATTTTTTGGGCTAATTCCGTTGCGTCAAGCTGATATTCTTGTGCAATTTCATTGATCTTATTCTTGTAAAAACCTTCTACCGTTTTGCCTCTTTTCTCAAGATGTTTTTCTAATGCTACTTGATTGGTTGCAAGGCTTTCAATCGTGCTAATAATGGTATTTGCCGTGTCGATTTTCTCTTGCCCACTTTCCCAAATATCAGGATATTGGTCAAAACGGAATTTCAGCCACTGATCAATCGGTTGATGGCGACCGTTAGCCAAATAATCATCTAGAAAGGCATTGATGGTTTGAAAAGTGTTTTTCTTCGCCTCATCATTGGCAAAAAGTGTATTTTCTGCTTTTTCTGCCAATGCGTTTTGGGTTTCATCTTGTTTAAGATTGTTGAAGAGTTGGTCGATATGCTCTACTTGAGAGGTAATTTGGTTGTCTTGCATAAAAATAGCCTCGAACATGAGAAATTCGGGCTATTTTAGAAAAGTTTTCTACACGGTTAATTCGCAAAGAAGGGAATTTTGAAAAATTTCTACAAATTTTAACCGCTTACTTTTTCTATAACACCTGGCTCACATACCACTGATTCAACAACACCCCCGCATTTACTGCGACATTCAATCCGCTGGCAAGAGGGTTATTTACAGAAAGTTGCACTGTAGTATCTTCGCTGTATTCAATATGGTTAGAAACCACTTCGCTTAATACAAATACTACTTTTTTCGCTAATTTTACTTTGGAGAATGAAGGCACTTGTTTGTGACGAGTAAGATGCACGATTTGATAGCCCGATTGGCGTAATTGTTGCAGGGCAATCTGTTTATTTTTAGTTTCAAGTGTATGGACGAATTCCAAACCACCTTCGGCAACGCGGGCTGCAGAGCTTGAGTTTAAGCATTCTCCATTTTCACTAATAATACCTTTCACACCGTAGAAAGCACAGGTACGGACGATACCACCGATGTTTTGGGCGTTGTTTACGCCATCTAATAATACAAGGCAATCTTGGGTATGTGCTAATTGTAAGTAACCTTCTAAACTGTAAGTGCGGTTTTTCTTCACAAGCAAACAAACATCACCGTGGTGCTCTGAACCTGTCACTTTTTCCATCTCTTCACGAGAAACGATGTGATAGGCTTTTTTGTGCTCGGCAAGATAGCTCAATATATCGCCTACTTTTTTCGCCCCTTCCACCGTTGCCCAAAGGCGAACAATTGAAGTTGGGCGTTGTTCGAATAGGGTTAAACAGCTATTTTCGCCATAAATTTTCATCTCTTCCGCACGGTTTTTCTTGATTTTTTCTGGTGCTCGAGGCGAAAGCGGTCCCGTTTTTTTCTCTTTTTGCAAAAAAGCAGATTGTTTCACATTAATTGTTACCTGCCCTTGCCCGTTGACTTTGCGTGCTTCGGTTGGGTAAATGTTTTCTGGCGTGATACGCTGATTTTGGCGAGAAAGCGACAGTTTGCCTCTTGACGGTTTTTGCAGGCGATCAGTTAAACATTCTTGAGATCGTTCATTACGTTTAAAACTTTTTTCTTCAGTGGTTTTGAATTTTGGCGTGCGTTCATTAAATACAGGTTTCATCATCGGTTTCCATATAAGAGATAAAATTTGCCGAATTATAGCAAAGTTAGCCTAAATACACTGATATATTTTGATCTTTTACCGATATTCAGTAAAATCGTTCCCCTTTAAATTTTCATAAAAATTCACGTTTTGAAAATTTTTTACACTTTTTTGAACTATTGCCAAAAACGATACACTAAAACGGTGAAAGAGATGGCGATGATTAAAATAAATCGATTATATATTTAGGAGTCCGCAAATTGAGCGAACAAATCACCGACCAAGAATTAGTTGAAAAAGCACAACAAGGTGATAAAAAAGCATTTAACTTATTGGTAGTCCGCTATCAAAATCGCGTAGCTGGTTTACTTACTCGTTATGTTTCCCGTGATGATATTCCTGACATTGTGCAAGAATCTTTCATCAAGGCTTATCGTTCTTTAGCTTCATTTAGAGGCGAAAGTGCATTTTATACTTGGCTTTATCGTATTGCGGTAAACACGGCAAAAAATCATTTAACTGCATTAGGTCGTAGACCGCCAAAAGAAGATATTTTGGCAGAAGATGCGGAAAGTTATGATGCTGGCACGCAGTTGCGTGAAGCTGACACCCCTGAAAATTTAGTTTTATCGAATGAGTTAAAACGGGTGGTGTTTGAAACGATTGAAAATCTGCCTGAAGAATTAAAAATAGCAATCACGCTTCGTGAAATCGAAGGATTAAGTTATGAAGAGATTGCTGAAGTGATGAGTTGCCCTGTCGGTACAGTACGTTCGCGTATTTTCCGTGCAAGGGAAGCGATTGATGCCAAAATTCAACCGCTTATGGCAGCCTAACCTTTTTTAGTGTTGAAAAACACATCTATTTCAAGTTAATTGGAGTTTTTTTATGCAACAAAAAGAGATCTTGTCAGCTTATATGGACGGGCAAGCGAATGACATAGAGTTTGCCAATACGCTCACAAACAGCCCTGAATTAAAAGCAAAATGGGCAAGCTATCATACGATTCGCAACGTGATGCAAGGCGAAGAGGTGTTACTCGGTGCAGACTTCTCTGCCAAAATGGAAGCCTTACTTGAGAACGAAACCATCGAATCTACGCAAGAGAAACCTCGTGGTTTAATGGTGAAACTTAAACGTTGGGCAACCCCAATTATGCAAGCTGGGATTGCAGCATCTGTTTGCTTAGTTGCACTCGTAGGTGTGAATATGATGAACAGCACAGATGAAGTGGCTCAAACTGAACCTGCGTTGCAAACAATGCCATTTAGCAATGCAGTTCAAGCGGTAAGTTACAACGCACCAAGTAAAGATTTAGTTACCCCAGAAAAACTTGAGCAACAACAACGCCGTTTAGATTCACTATTGCAAAATTATGAAATCCAACGCCGTACTCAAAATGTGACTTTAACCGATGAAGAAAAAGCGAAAACGCAAACCTCTTCAACCACAACAGAAAAACATTTACAAAAATAATTCAGGTAATAAATAAATTCTGCCACTCATATATACTTATATGAGTGGCTTTATTTTTGCCCAATTGTGTCGCTTAATTATCTGCAAGCGGTAACTTTTTGCGATTTTTTTACAAATTTTTGGTAAAATTCTACCGCTTATGCCTCAATGTTTATAAGAATGAAAAAGGCTAATATGAAAAAAATTATTTTATTCTGTCTCACATTTCTTTTTGTTTTGCCTGTGAAAGCAGAGCTGACCCATCCAATTGATCTGCTCAATGCAATGATGGAAGCACATAAAAATCGCAACTATGAACTCCATTATATTCTCCAACACAGTGATAATATCAAATCGATGAAATATCATCACGCACTGGAAAATAATCACGAATTTGCTCAGCTATTAAGCCTTGATAACGCTTACGAAACTATCTTGCTACGCAATAATGCAATTAGCTATTTAGGCTTTAATTTCACCCCATTTAGTTTAAAAGGCACAAAAATTTTAGATGCCTTACCTGCGGTTTTTCACGCCAATTTTAACGAGCTAAACCATTACGATTTCGTGCCATTGGGTAAATCACGCGTGGCAGATCGCATCGCGAATGTAATTAAAATCGTGCCTTCCGACGATACTCGTTTTAGTTACACACTTTGGATTGATGAACAAAATTATCTGTTGCTTAAAAGTGAACTGTTCGATAATCAAAACACACTGTTAGAACAATTTAGAGTGATTGAACAACGCGTAAATGACCAGTTCGACAACCTGATCCCGCAACTGAAAACGATGCTATTGCCGCCTGTGAATACGCAAAACAGTTTGGTAAATACACCGCTTGCATGGCAGGTGAATTGGTTACCCGTTGGCTTTAAACCTATCTCCAGCTCTCGCCAAGTAATTCCCGTTGGACAGGGTCAGGAAGAGGTCGAAAGTCAACTTTTTAGCGATGGGCTCTCAACCTTTACTGTCTATCTGCGTTCGCAAGGTGATGAAGCGTTCAACGACCAATTCGCTCGCCAAGAAAAATTGATTTTATTCACCCATGTACTTGATAATCGTGAAGTGGTGGTAATTGGTGATATTCCAATGAGCGTGGCAGAACGCATCGCACAAAGTGTAGTATTTCAACAATAAGGAGTGCAATATGATGATTGAAAAAGCCATGGTGCTGAGCTACGAAAACGGCAAAGCCTTAGTGCAATGTTATGCCAAAAGTGGCTGTGGTGGTTGTGCCGCACAAAATCATTGTGGAAGTAAAGCTTTATCAGGCTTATCTGGCGAAAAAACTGCACCACGCTTTGAAATTAAAGTTGACCAAACCTTAAAAGCAGGCGATCAAATCCAGCTCGGTTTGGCAGAAAATACGCTTTTAATAAGCGTGTTTTGGGTTTATTGCGTGCCTTTAATGGTACTTATTGGATCAACACTCCTTTTTTCTGCTCTTTTTAGCAACGAACTTCTGGTCGCAAGTGGTGTAATTTTTTTAACCGCTTGCAGCTTTTGGGCGGTGAAACTGGTTACTGCCCATCAACCATTAACAAAATTTACCCCGATTTTCTTAGGCAAAAGTAACACTTTCGGGGCAGGAGACTAAACAACAATGGAAAAAATTTGGTTTGATAATTACCCACCTAACGCAGAAAAAACGATTGATGTAACGAAATATGAATCTCTCGTAGAGATGTTTGAAGCAGCCGTAAAACGCCATCCTGATATGCCTGCTTATATCAATATGGGGCAAGTTTTAACCTTCCGCAAATTAGAAGAACGTAGCCGTGCTTTTGCTGCTTACTTACAAAATGAATTGCGTTTAGAAAAAGGTGATCGAGTCGCATTAATGATGCCAAACCTGTTGCAATACCCGATTGCCTTATTTGGTGCATTGCGTGCAGGTTTAGTGATCGTAAACGTTAATCCACTTTACACACCACGCGAATTAGAACACCAACTCAACGACAGCGGTGCGAAAGTGATTGTCATCGTCTCTAACTTTGCCGCCACACTCGAAAAAGTGGTCTTCAATACCCAAGTAGAGCACGTGATTTTAACCCGTATGGGCGATCAGCTCTCGTTTGGAAAACGTACACTTGTGAATTTTGTGGTGAAATACATCAAAAAACTCGTGCCAAAATATAAGTTACCACACGCAGTCAGTTTCCGCGAGGCCTTGAGTATCGGCAAACAGCGTCAATATGTAAAACCAAATTTAGAGAGTAGCGACCTTGCTTTCTTACAATATACAGGCGGCACAACGGGCGTAGCAAAAGGTGCAATGCTCACACACGCCAATATGGTTGCCAATGTATTCCAAGCCAAATGGGTGGCAGAGCCATTATTAAAAGATGCTAAAGTTCGCGTGGCTGCCATCCCGTTGCCGATGTACCACGTGTTTGCCTTGTCGGTAAACTGCTTACTCTTTATCGAATTAGGCGTAACGGGCTTATTGATTACCAACCCCCGTGATATTCCTAGTTTTGTCAAAGAGCTGAAAAAACAGCGTATTGTGGCACTTTGTGGCGTGAACACGCTGTTCAATGCCCTCCTGAATAATGAACATTTCAAAGAGGTAGACTTCTCGGCACTGCGTTTAAGCGTTGGAGGCGGAGCAGCTATTCAAGGGGCTGTCGCAAAACGCTGGTTTGAAACCACTGGTTGTCACATTATTGAAGGCTATGGAATGACTGAATGTTCACCATTGATTGCTGCTTCTCGTTGGGATTCTACCGAACATACGGGCTCTATTGGTGTGCCTGTGCCGAATACGGATATTCGCATTATGGACGACACAGGCAATGAGGTGCCAATAGGTGAACGTGGAGAACTTTGGGTAAAAGGTCCACAAGTGATGAAAGGTTATTGGAACCGCCCAGAAGATACCGCCGAAGTCTTGCATGATGGCTGGATGGCAACAGGTGATATTGTCGAGATGGGGCAAGATCTCAACTTACGCATTGTCGATCGCAAAAAAGATATGATCATCGTATCAGGCTTTAATGTCTACCCAAACGAGATCGAAGATGTAGTTGCACATAACCCGAAAGTGAATGAGGTAGTTGCCGTCGGTGTACCCCACCCTGTTTCTGGCGAAATTATCAAAATTTTTGTCACCAAAAAAGATGAAAGCTTAACCCGTGAAGAGTTGCGTTCTTACTGTCGCCGATTCCTCACAGGTTATAAAATCCCGAAAGAGATTGAATTCAGGGATGAATTACCAAAAACCAACGTGGGTAAAATCTTACGTCGCGTGCTCCGCGATGAAGAAATTGCCAAGCTAAATATCAAATCCTAGACAAATCCAGAAAGGAGAATGAAGATGAAAATTGTTGAAGTAAAACACCCGCTTGTACGCCATAAATTAGGCTTGATGCGTGCTGCTGAAATCAGCACCAAAGACTTTCGCCAACTTGCTACCGAAGTTGGCAGCCTTTTAACCTATGAAGCAACCAAAGATTTAGAAACTGAAAAAGTAGAAATAGATGGTTGGTGCGGTAAAGTAGAGGTAGACCGCATTAAAGGTAAAAAAGTCACTGTGGTGCCAATTTTACGTGCAGGCTTAGGGATGATGGATGGCGTGTTAGAACACATCCCAAGTGCACGTATTAGCGTGGTGGGTATCTACCGTGATGAAGAAACCTTAAAACCTGTACCATACTTCAAAAAATTGGCAAACGATGTAGAAGAACGCTTAGCTATCGTGGTTGACCCAATGTTAGCCACAGGTGGGTCAATGATCGCTACCCTCGATTTACTTAAAAATGCTGGCTGTAAACACATTAAAGTGTTAGTACTTGTTGCCGCTCCTGAAGGTATTGAAGCCTTAAAAGCAAAGCATCCAGACATTGAACTTTACACGGCATCAATCGACAGCCACTTAAACGAACACGGCTACATCGTGCCTGGTTTAGGGGATGCGGGTGATAAGATTTTTGGGACGAAATAATTTACATTAAAAAGCAACCAAAATGGGGGCTAGAACCTTATAATAAGGCTCTAGCCTTTTTACATAGAATAACGCATCAAGGAACATTATGAGCAAACAAGGCAAACCTTTTATTCTGCATAGTCCATTCAAACCCTCTGGCGATCAGCCTTCGGCGATTGCCAAATTAACCGAAGGGCTAAATGATGGCTTAGCACATCAAACTCTGTTGGGGGTAACGGGTTCGGGTAAAACCTTTACCATTGCCAACGTGATTGCCCAGTTGAACCGCCCCGCAATGTTACTTGCACCGAATAAAACCCTTGCCGCTCAACTTTATGCGGAAATGAAAGCCTTTTTCCCCGAAAATGCGGTGGAATACTTCGTTTCTTACTACGATTATTACCAGCCAGAAGCCTATGTGCCAAGCAGCGATACTTTTATCGAAAAAGATGCTTCGATCAATGAACAAATTGAACAGATGCGACTTTCTGCTACTAAATCTTTCCTTGAACGTCGCGATACTATTGTAGTGGCTTCCGTTTCTGCTATTTACGGCTTAGGAGATGTAGGGGCTTATATGCAGATGATGTTGCATCTGCAAGTGGGCGATATTATCAACCAACGCACCATTCTTTCCCGCCTTGCTGAGCTGCAATATACCCGAAACGATCAAGCCTTCCAGCGTTCAACCTTCCGTGTTCGCGGTGAGGTGATTGATATTTTCCCTGCGGAATCAGACGAGGTCGCTTTACGAGTAGAGCTGTTTGACGACGAGATTGAAAATCTTTCCCTGTTCGATCCGCTCACGGGGCATAGTTTGGGGCGTGTGCCACGTTACACCATCTACCCGAAAACACACTATGTAACGCCTCGAGAACGCATTTTAGAAGCAATTGAGCAGATCAAAGAAGAGTTAGTGGAACGTCGCGAATACTTCATCAAAGAGAATAAATTGCTGGAAGAGCAGCGCATTACCCAGCGCACCCAGTTTGATATCGAAATGATGAATGAACTCGGTTATTGCTCGGGTATTGAAAACTACTCCCGCTATCTCTCGGGTAGAAAAGAGGGCGAACCACCACCAACCTTATTTGATTATATGCCAGCAGACGGTATTTTGGTGATTGATGAATCGCACGTTACTGTGCCACAAATTGGCGGTATGTATCGTGGCGACCGAGCACGAAAAGAAACGCTCGTGCAATACGGTTTCCGGCTACCTTCAGCACTGGATAACCGCCCGCTCAAATTTGAAGAGTTTGAACAGCTCTCTCCACAAACTATTTACGTTTCTGCGACTCCTGGGGCTTATGAATTAGAGAAAAATCCTGATGTGGTGGATCAAGTGGTGCGCCCAACGGGCTTACTTGATCCGATTATCGAAGTGCGCCCAGTAGCAACCCAAGTAGACGATTTACTTTCTGAAATTCACAAACGAGTAGCGGTGGACGAACGAGTTTTGGTTACCACTCTCACAAAAAAAATGGCGGAAGATTTAACCGATTATTTGGACGAACACGGCGTACGTGTGCGTTATTTGCATAGCGACATCGACACCGTCGAGCGGGTGGAAATTATCCACGATTTGCGAATGGGAATGTTCGATGTGCTAGTTGGGATCAACTTATTACGAGAAGGCTTGGATATGCCAGAAGTCTCGCTGGTGGCGATTTTAGATGCTGACAAAGAGGGCTTCTTGCGTTCCGAACGTTCGCTTATCCAAACCATCGGACGTGCCGCACGTAACCTCAACGGCAAGGCGATTCTCTATGGCGACCGCATCACCAACTCGATGCAAAAAGCGATTACCGAAACTGAACGTCGCCGCGAGAAACAGATGAAATACAACGAAGAACGCGGCATCGTCCCACAAGCGTTAAACAAAAAAGTGGGAGAACTGCTCGACATCGGTCAAACCGACAAACCAAAACGCGGCAAAAAATCTGCAAAAGTTTCCGAAAATTCCACCGCTTCCTACACACCTAAATCACGTAAGGAACTGGAAAAAGAACTCAAACAGCTCGAACAACAAATGCGAGATTTCGCGAAGGATCTTGAGTTTGAAAAAGCGGCTGCAGTGAGGGATAAGATTGGACAGATTAAGGTGTATTTATTGGAGATTTAATATATAAGTCTCAAAGGCGTTTCATTTTTGAGAATTATTTTCATCAAAGTGTGATATACATCACTTTTTATCTGAAAAAGCTAGGGTAATATGTAATTGCTCTCTTATAAAAAAGAGCAAATGCAATATGGATTGTCATAAAAGAGATTTATTATGAAAACGTTAAATACACAAGAAGTTGCATTGGTTAGTGGTGGAATGTCTAATGCTGCTTGGATGGTTATGGGTTGGGTATTAGGTGAAATCATATATGATCCTATAAGTGCCGCAGCAAAAGATCATTATGAGGGATTAAATCAAGGTTTAGTAAATAACTTCAAACATGATCCAAGCTCAGTTTACCATCGCTTTAATTCTAATGGAGATTTATAATTAAATAACTAGATAGCAGCATATATTTATATGCTGCTATGTTAATATAAAAGGAGTTTATATGAAGAATATAAAAGCTAAAGTAGTTTATGTTCTTGCAGTAGGTGCTATATTTTCATTTTCTTCTTCTTTTATTTATCCATTAATTCCTATTGAAATAAATAAATATATAATGGATTTTATGTTGGGTATTATTATACTAATAGTAACTCGCATGCTTAGAATTAAACTCTGATCTCTGGCTGATGCTAAGAGTCTTATATTTTATTCGCAAGCAGGCACTTCCTTCGAAAATTTTGCGAAATAGTAAAAGAGTTGCTAACATTTATTTTTCAAAATGTTAACAACTCTTTTGTATACTATGCCTTTATTTTAATACCACTTTAAAGAGTTGATGCTAAAGATTTAATATATTCTTTAAATTCTTTACCAAATTTATCATGACGTAAACTGTATTCTGTAAATGCTTGCATATAACCAAGTTTATCACCACAATCAAATGTTTTACCAGTCATATGGAATGCTTCAACGGTTTCTTGTTCAATTAACATATCAATCGCATCAGTTAATTGAATTTCATCACCTACACCTGCTGGTGTTTTTTCTAATAGATCCCAAATTGCGGATGAAAATACATAACGACCTACTACCGCAAGGTTAGATGGGGCTTCTTCTTTTGATGGTTTCTCTACCATTTTAACAATTTCAGCTGAACCACCCACTGGAATTTCAACACCATTACAATCTGCAACACCATAGCTGCTTACTTCATCCATTGGCACTGGTGCCACCATAATTTGGCTATGCCCTGTTTCATTAAAGCGTTTGATCATTGCCGCCAAGTTTTCCATTTTTTGATTAGCACTGAACTCTGCTAAAATCACATCTGGCAAAACTACCGCAAAAGGCTCATTACCGACTACTGCTCGACCACATAAAACAGCGTGTCCTAAACCTTTAGCATTTCCCTGACGAACATGCATAATGGTAACATCTTTCGGGCAAATAGAGCGTACTTCTTCAAGTAATTGACGCTTAACACGCTTTTCTAACATCGTTTCTAATTCAAACGACGTATCAAAATGGTTTTCGATGGCATTTTTTGAAGAATGAGTCACTAAAACGATCTCTTTAATACCTGCCGCCACACATTCATTGACGATATATTGGATTAATGGTTTATCTGCAACGGTAAGCATTTCTTTGGGAATAGCTTTCGTTGCGGGTAGCATACGAGTTCCTAAACCTGCAACAGGGATAATTACTTTCATTTTTATTCCTTTGTTTATATAAAAAAACCACTTACATTATACTGTAAGTGGTTTTTTTATCAAATATATTGCTTAGATATTCAAGTAGAAATACAATGATCCGATAATCTAAAATTCAAATAATTTTCTTTCTTATTATTAATTACTCAGATTGTTGTGACTCAGTATCTTTAATTTTTTGATAGATTTCCTGTCTATGAACTGCAATATCTTTCGGTGCATTCACACCTAGCTTTACTTGACTTCCTCGTACACTAAGTACGGTAATTTCTACGTCATCTCCTACGAGTAAACTTTCTCCTGTTTTCCGAGTTAAAATAAGCATTGCTACCTCCAAGATAAAAGACCCAATAAAATTTTAAGGTCAAGGCAAGTCTGATTCATTCTTCCCTGCCTAGGTATTAAATTATAATTTTGCTTGAATCCATTCTTGTGCAAAGTTCAGTGCTTGTAATAAATTTTGTGGTTCAGAACCGCCAGCCATTGCCATATCTGGGCGACCGCCGCCCTTACCGCCGACTCGTTTTGCCATTTCACCGACTAACTCGCCAGCTTTTACTTTTGAAGTTAAATCAGTGGTTACTCCTACAATCAAGTTCACTTTTTCATCAGCTACTGTTCCTATAACAACTATGGCACTTCCGAGTTGATTTTTCAAGTCATCAACCATCGTTCTTAGGGTTTTCGCTTCAGTATTGTCTAATTGAGTTACCACCACATTTACGCCATTGATTTGCTGAGCTTGTTTAGCAATTTCAGAGCCTGTAAGAGCGGCTTGTTTGTCTTTAAGTTGTTGTAACTCTTTTTCAGTGCGTTTTGATTTGTCTTGTAATTGTTGGATTTTTTCCACAAGTGAGGTGTTATCGGCTTTTAATAATTCTGCAGAGTGTTGTAATACTTGTTGTAATTGATGAATCCAAGCAAGTGCTATTTCACCCGTAATTGCCTCAACACGGCGAACACCTGCTGCAACTGCACCTTCAGAGGTGAGTTTAAAGAAACCAATGTCTCCTGTACTTTGGACGTGTGTACCACCACAAAGTTCAATTGAAAATTCGCTCATTTCAACCACTCGTACCACATCACCATATTTTTCACCGAAGAGAGCCATTGCACCTTTTGCTTTTGCAGAGTCAATATCCATTTCTTCAATGATGACAGGGATGTTTTCACGAATTTTACGGTTTACAATACGCTCAATTTCTTCAAGTTGAACTTTAGTGATTGCTTCTGGTTGAGAGAAATCAAAACGTAGGCCATTCTCGTTGACTAATGAACCTTTTTGAGCAACATGCTCACCTAATACTTCACGTAATGCAGAGTGCAATAAGTGCGTTGCTGAGTGGTTTAGCTCAATGCTATGACGACGAGTTGCATTCACTTTAGCAGAAACTTTATCGCCTATGCGTAATTCACCTGATTCTACTTGACCATAATGACCAAACACTTGCCCATATTTTTGGGTGTCAGCAACATTAAACTGGCAAATTTCTGATGAGATTAGACCGCTATCGCCCACTTGACCACCCATTTCTGCATAGAATGGCGTTTTGTCTAAGATAATGATCGCAGTTTCACCAGATTGAATTACATCAACCGCTTTACCTTGACTGAATAAGCCAACTACAGTTGCATCAGCTGTTACATGATCGTAACCGACAAACTCAGTTATACCGTCCACCTTGATGATATTGCTGTAATCTGCACCAAAGTTACTACTTGCTTTTGCACGCTCACGTTGAGCTGTCATTTCAGCATCAAAACCTGCTTCGTCAATTAAAATATCACGCTCACGACAAACATCAGCGGTTAAATCAAGCGGGAAGCCGTAAGTATCATAAAGTTTGAATGCTACTTTACCTGAAAGGGTTTTGTTTTCCACTTTCGCTAATGCATCTTCAAGCAGTGCTAAACCACGCTCTAGTGTGCGAGCAAATTGCTCTTCTTCTGCTTTTAATGTTTGTTGGATGAAAGCTTGTTTCTGTGCAACGATTTCACCTGCGTGCCCCATTACTTCTGCAAGTGTTGGTACTAATTTATAGAAGAATGCTTCTTTTGCACCTAATAAATTACCGTGACGCACTGCACGACGGATAATACGACGGAGAACGTAGCCACGGCCTTCATTTGAAGGTATAACACCGTCTGCAATTAAATATGAGCAAGAACGGATGTGGTCTGCAATTACACGTAATGATTTATTGTCTAAATCTTTAACACCCAGTAATTCCGCTGTTGTTTTGATTAGGGTTTGGAAAATATCTGTTTCATAGTTTGAGTTTACATGCTGCATTACCGCAGTCATACGCTCTAACCCCATCCCCGTATCTACTGATGGTTTCGGTAATTTTTCCATTGTGCCATCTGCCAAGCGGTTAAATTGCATAAACACAATGTTCCAAACTTCGATATAACGGTCGCCATCTTCTTCTGGTGTACCAGGTAAACCGCCCCAGTATTTTTCACCGTGGTCGTAGAAAATTTCTGTACAAGGACCACAAGGACCTGTATCGCCCATCGCCCAGAAGTTATCTGAAGCATAAGGTGCACCTTTATTGTCACCAATACGAATAATGTGATCAGCTGGTATGCCTACAAGAGTATGCCAAATATCGTAAGCTTCATCATCTGTTTCATAAACAGTCACATAAAGTTTTTCTTTCGGCAAAGCTAACCATTCTGGAGAAGTTAAAAATTCCCAACCGAATTGAATAGCATCACGTTTAAAATAATCGCCGAAACTAAAGTTACCCATCATCTCGAAAAATGTATGATGGCGAGCTGTATAGCCTACGTTTTCTAAATCGTTGTGTTTACCACCTGCACGCACACAGCGTTGTGCTGTCGTTGCACGAGTATAGGGGCGTTTTTCTACACCGAGAAAAACATCTTTAAATTGGTTCATCCCTGCATTGGTAAAAAGCAAAGTAGGATCGTTTTCAGGAACTAACGAACTACTTTCTACTACAGTATGTCCTTTGCTATGGAAAAAATCCAAAAAGGACTGTCTAATTTGCGATGTCGTTTTCATTCTAATTAACGCTCGTTCTGTTTAAAAACTAAAAAATTACTCAAATCGTTTATTTATAACTGCATTATTCTACACACTTTTCAATCGAATTTGTGAAAAATAATCCAATAAAAGCAATGAATTTTATTTATCTGTTACTAATTTAGCAATTTTTTAGCAAAAAATAACCGCTTGAGTTGTTCTAACTACAAGCGGTATAAAATGAACCAATGTAAAATTAAGACTTATTCATCATCAAGAGGGACAACAAGCATATCAATAGCAACGTTATTCATCACTTGGCGAGTTGACGACATAAACTTACTCCAAAAATCTTGGTGATGCCCTGTAATTAATAAATCAATGCCATATTTACTTACGGCTTCTTCTATCACTTGAGAAAAGTCGCCCGTGCCATTAAGTTTTTCTGAAACAGGATAGTTTATTTTGCTTGCAAGCTCATCTAATGCTTTCGTTGTTTCAACTGAAACATTATCTTGCACAGCTGACATATTAATGTCAATCAGACCAGTGTATAAATCAGAAAAATTTACATCTACGTGGATAACAGATAATTTCGCACCACATTTTTCTGCAAGTCCAGCACCTTTACGTAATAAAACAAGGCTTTCTTCAGAAAGATCGACTGCAACTAAGATGTGTTTGTACATAATAGACTCCTTATTGTCCCTGTATTGGTCTTTTTGTTGCTTGTATATTAGCAAATAATTGTGAAGAAAAATGAGAGATACTTCTCATTTTTGAAAAATTTTGGAATAAATTCACAAGAAAAATTAACTCTCTTGGGGTAAAAGTTATACTTTCTTCATTCAAAAATAAATGTTAAACTTTGCGTTAAATCAAACTTTTATAGAATTTATGCGGAAATGGTTATGAAAATTGTGCCAGAGGTAAAAACACAAGGAAGAACAGGCTGTACAATCCACTGTCAAAATTGCAGTATTAGCCAACTTTGCCTCCCTTTTACGTTAAGCGAACATGAATTGACTCAACTTGATAACATCATTGAGCGTAAAAAACCTGTACAAAAATCCCAAATTATTTTCCAATCTGGCGATGAACTCCGCTCAATTTATGCCCTTCGTTCTGGCACATTAAAAAGCTATACATTAAGCGAAAATGGCGAGGAACAAATCACGGCTTTTCATCTTCCAGGCGATCTTATCGGTTTTGATGCTATCATGAATATGAAGCACGTTGGTTTCGCACAGGCTTTAGAAACGGCTATGATCTGTGAAATTCCGTTTGATATTCTAGATGATCTTGCAGGTAAAATGCCTAAAATTCGCCAGCAAATCATGCGTTTGATGAGTAATGAAATCAAAAGTGATCAAGAGATGATTTTATTACTTTCCAAAATGAGTGCCGAAGAAAAACTCGCTGCATTTTTACATAATCTTTCTCAACGTTACTCTGCTCGTGGTTTTTCCGCTCGCGAATTCCGTTTAACAATGACCCGCGGTGATATCGGCAATTATCTTGGCTTAACCATTGAAACCATCAGCCGCTTACTTGGGCGTTTTCAAAAATCCGGTATGATTACCGTTCAAGGAAAATACATTACCATCAATCAGATGGATGTGTTAGCAGATATGGCTGCCGGAACAAAAAACCAGATCCCTGTAAAAGATGTTAGCGATGTTGGTTAATTAAGCATTATAATTAAACAAGATTTATCAGTTTTATTGTTCAACAACTACATAGTATCATAAGAAACTATAAGCTACCGCCTAAAAATCGTCCCTGAGGCAGTCTCAATAAAACTGCCATGTAATAACAAAATCCCCATTCCAATTAGTACGCAAGCGGTTAAAAATTTTAGACCGCTTGCAATCGGAATATTAAATTTAACAGGCAAATACCACGTTTTTAACTGCACGGCTTTATGACGTGCAAAGATCACAATCAACGCAAAGATTGTAAGTGTAATGCCTGTACCAAGTGCCATCATTAAAGTAGCCAATATGCCCCAAAGGTAAATATTGAGCGTATAAGAGAGAAACAGCACTAAAATTGCCCCAGAACATGGGCGCGATCCAATACTCAAAATCAAGAAAAGTTGGCTTTTCCAACCTGTTGATTGATTCATTTGCACTGATGAAGGCAGATGTTGATGCCCGCAACCGCAATGTTCATCATGAATGTGATGTGAAACAAGCGGTGTTTTTTCTTGGGAAATTTGCATTGGGCTGATTTTTTTAATCTGCAATTTAGGTGGGCGAATGCCTTGCCACGCTTGATAAATCCAATAAAACCCTAGCAAAATCATCAGCATAAAGCTGCCCCGCTCTACCCATTTAAGCGTTAAATTGAAATATGTGCGAGAAAGAGTAAAGGCAACAACAATAATCGACACCAACAAAATAGCCACCAAACCTTGCACAATGGAAGATGCCAAGCTAATTTTGACCGCTTGTTTGAGTTTCGACTGTTCTAAAGCCAAGTAGCTCGTGAGAATAAACTTGCCGTGTCCAGGCCCCACAGCGTGAAAAATACCGTAGAAAAAGCTGATGAAAATAAGGGTAATGCCCGCTTCTTGATGTTGTTGATTGAGCTGATTAAGCGAGCGAGAAAGTTGCAAGTTAAAATCTTTCTGCCACAGCATCACTTTATGCAGCAAGAGCGGATAAAGCCAATAAACAGCGACCGCCAACAAGGCTAACACGAGCAAAGAGGCAGCTGTTAATTTTGATTTTTGCATTTCATCTCTACCTTTTGGGCAAAGGCACGCCCAAGTGATTGATCTTCTGGTGTCTGATCTTTGTCCAAACTTGAGGCATAAAGTTTCAAGGTATCATCCACTTTCGGTTGCACCACTTTGATTTCACATTTTTTATCATCAATAGAGACATCACTTTGGTCATTATACTCCATCGCCATATAGTAGGTTGGCTCGTAACTCATCAATGTGATAGGCACAATACTCAGTTTTTGTGGCACGCTTAGATAGACGTTCATCGAAAAAATAATGCGGTTATTTTCCACTACGAAGCCGTAATCAGAAGGCGTTTCGGTAAACGGAATCAGATTGTTTTTCTGGTTGTAGAGATAGCTGAAATAGTGGTCTTGCTTTGCCGTATCAATCATCTCTTTAGTTAAATCTTGCTTGGCTTTAACAGGGTCTGCACTGGACTGCATTTCATAAATTAACGTGCTAGAAGCAATTTCATCCAACGTCCAAGACATACGGAAGCCTTTTAGCGTTTGATTTTCAATCAGTGCTTGGGTTTTCAGGTCGACAAAAGCGTGTGGATGGGCGAAAACACCAATTGAGAAGAACGAAAAGAAGAGCGTAACAAAATACTTCATATTATGTCCTTATAGAAAAAAAGCGAACCGCTTTTAAAACCTTAAAAACAGTTCGCTGGAATAAGATGAGTTAGTCGATAAGCCGAGTTCTGTCTTGGACAATCATTCCTCTAGGCATAACATCACTATTATGCTCAAGCAACCTACCCGAACTCTGGACGGGCCATCCATTGAGTTCCTATTTGGTCTTGCTACGAGTGGAGTTTACCCTGCCGTGAAGTGTTGCCACCCACGCGGTGCGCTCTTACCGCACCCTTTCACCCTTACCATTTCTAAAAATGGCGGTCTGCTCTCTGTTGCACTGGTCGTCGGCTCACGCCGCCCAGACGTTATCTGGCACCCTGCCCTGTGTAGCTCGGACTTTCCTCTCGTTTACTTGTCCCACTAGGTCGTGTGAACACGGTTAAGGGCTTCAATAAACCAGCGATTGTCTAACTAACTCGCCACGTAGTATAGCCGATTATTAGCGTTTTGCAAGGCCTAAACCGATTATCAAAATCTACTACTTAGCTGACTTTACTCTTCTTCGTTAAAACGTTTTGCTTTATACGTTGGGTTCATCAAGTTCTCAACAGAGAGAATATCATCTAATTCAGCCTCTGTGAGCAATCCTCTTTCTAATACCACTTCACGTACACCTTTACCTGTTTGAGCACAGATTTTACCCACAATATCACCATTATGATGTCCAATAAACGGATTAAGGTAAGTGACGATACCAATTGAATTGAATACATAATTTTGGCAAGTTTCACGGTTCACAGTAATGCCATCAATACATTTATCGCGTAAATTCACACACGCATTTGATAGGAGTGAGATCGTTTCAAACATCGCTTGACCAATCACAGGCTCCATCACGTTCAGTTGTAATTGCCCAGCTTCTGCAGCAAATGTAATGGTGCTGTCGTTGCCAATAACTTTAAAGCAGACTTGGTTGACCACTTCTGGTACAACGGGATTTACTTTGGCTGGCATAATGGAAGAACCTGCTTGTAACTCTGGTAAGTTGATTTCATTTAAGCCAGCACGAGGGCCTGATGAAAGCAGGCGCAAGTCATTACATACTTTAGAGAGTTTTACCGCTGTGCGTTTTAAGGCTCCGTGTACCATCACATAAGCACCGCAGTCGGAGGTGGCTTCAATTAAGTTATCAGAAAGTACGCAAGGTAAGTGGGTGACTTTTGCTAAATTTTTAACCGCAAGTTCGGAATAACCTTCTGGCGTGTTCAATCCTGTTCCGATTGCCGTTGCGCCTAAATTGACTTCAAGTAATAATTTGGCTGTGCGTTTGAGGTTTCTAACCTCTTCTTCTAGCAATACGGCAAAAGCTTTGAACTCTTGCCCTACCGTCATTGGTACCGCATCTTGCAATTGGGTACGCCCCATTTTCAAAACATCAGAAAATTCGACCGCTTTCGCTTCAAAACCTTGTTGCAAGTAGTGAACTTGGTCGATGAGTTTTAACACGCTGTTATAAACTGCTACGCGGAAACCTGTTGGATAAGCATCGTTAGTCGACTGGCTCGCATTCACGTGATCCATCGGGTTCACTATATCATAGCGACCTTTTGGCTGACCTAACATTTCCAACGCTAAATTCGCAACCACTTCATTGGTATTCATATTCACAGAAGTACCTGCCCCACCCTGATAAATATCAGACGGAAATTGATCCATACAGCGTCCGTTTTCTAAAATTTCATCACATGCTTGCACAATCGCATTCGCGATTTTTTTTGGAATCACACCCAATTCTGCGTTGGTTAATGCGGTCGCTTTTTTGACCATTACCATACCACGCACAAACTCAGGCACATCGGAAATTGTGTTATTTGAAATGTTAAAATTCTCAATCGCACGGAGTGTGTGAATCCCCCAATACGCTTCATTTGGTACTTCTCTTTCACCTAATAAATCTACTTCAATACGTACGTCTTTCATATAAAGTCCCTCTGGGTGTGTTAACTTGTTTGTGATCTTAACAAGCAATGCAGTGTAAAAATGTGATCTAAGTCATATTTTAAGAAACCTGTACTGGATATAAATTAAGGTTTATGATTAGTATTTCTAATGAAAAATGCACCTCGTATTAACAAAGGTGCATTTAAATTAAAAGCCTACTCAGACATTTTCTGATACGACAACATCAAAAGTGTGCGCCATTTGTCGTTGTTTTGTTCATCTTTGCCCATATTGGCAATATTCGGGAATCTGCCCCATTGTTCAAACCCGTGCTTAAACATCAAGTTTTGGCTCACTTGATTCATTTCAAACACATACGCCATCAATGTATTAATCTGATGATTTAACATTTCAGATTGCATAAATTCGATAATTTTTGAGCCGTAACCTTTGCCTTTTGCTCTTGTGTCTAAGTAAATGCTAATCTCAGATGTATGTACAAAAGCAGGGCGTTCATAAAAGGGGGAAAAGCTAAACCAACCTGCAATCCCTGTTTCATCTTCCACCGTCCAGATCGGATATTTATCGCTTGAAAGATGGAAATCAAACCACGCACGGCGATTTTCCACAGTGGCCAATTCAAGATCTGCGGTAATTTGATGGGTTGGAATCGCTTGGTTGTAAATATCTAAAATGCTTTGGAAATCAGTTTCTATTGATTTTCGAATCTGCATTTTCTGTCCTTTTGCAAAATAATGGAATTTTTTAACCGCTTATTGTATTAGCGTTGCCCTAACATATTTGGTAATACAACCATCACTTGAAAGCCACCTTCTGGGCGATTGTGGAAATTCAATTCACCGTGTAGTTCAGAAGCGCGCTCTTTCATAATGGTTAAACCATAATGCCCTTCGGGTTCTAAAATGGTTTCAACACCTTTGCCGTTATCTTGTATGATCAGGTAATGTTCACCCTCAGCATTGGTGTCTGCAATCACATCAATTTCAGTTGCATCAGTGTGTTTAATTGCATTGATGACTGCCTCACGAGTAATTTGCAATACGTGCACTTGCTCTTGAGCGTTAAACATCAAAGAAGGCAATTTGCAGTTTAGGCGAATTTGGGCGGAAGTACGGGCACGCAAGGTATCCAACATTCGCTCTAATGCACTGGTCAAATTAGACTCTTCAATGGTTAAGCGGAACGTTGAAAGTAGCTCTCGCAATTGGCTATACGCATCATTCAGTGCTTTTTCTAAATCATTTAGAATGCTCGCTTGTTTTTGCCAATCTTGAGCTGTTTCGCCATTACGCTTAAGCAAGCTCAACTGAATTTTAAAGAAGGTAAGCGACTGTGCCAAAGAGTCGTGCAATTCTCTGGCAATAATCGACCGCTCTTCCATCAGAATAAGTTGCTGTTGCTGCTTATGGTTTTTTACAACATAAACACTTCGCCCTATCATTTCTGATACACTCTGAATTAGGCGCTCATCAGGACAAAGTAAAGAAGGCTTCCAACGTAACATCGCAATTTTTTCATTTTCAATCGCGATTTCGTGTTGTTGCCAATGGTTAGAAAGCGAGCCTCGGTCAATCTTAACATTCCAATAATCCGCCCCATAAACTTCAATTGCAATGCCTTTGAGCTGTTCATTATCTAGCACCGTTTCCAACACTTGATGTAGAAGCTCTTTGCTAATAGGCTTAGAAGTCAACATTTGCGAGCAGTGATAAAGCACCATAATGGAGCGGTTTACGGCGGTTAAACGGCGCGTTTTTTCTGCCACTTTTTCTTCAAGTGAGCTATATAATTTTTCCAATTCACTTGCCATTTGGGTAAAAGCTTTCGACAAAACACCAAGTTCATTGGGCTCGTTGATCGCTAATTCGACGTGGTTAAAATCTTCTTGTTGAATTTGTTGGCTAGCTAAAACGAGCTGATCAAGATGGCAGATAATGCGTCGACGAGTGTACCATACCCCATAGTAGGCAAACGAGATAATTAGCAACATTGAGATTACAATTACACCTATCGCAATTATTAACTTAAGTTCAGCAAACGCTTGTAAATGTTTGACAAAAGTATCTATTTCATCAACATAATACTCTACATTGCTTAAGTATTGTGCTTTATCTTGATTTTCAACATACTCAACCATTTGAGTCCAATGCGTAATCAGACTCTTATACCCTTGAATCACTTGCTGTGGTACATAATCTGAATGTAACTCATCGTGTAACGCATTTAAACTGGCTTGATACTCAGCTAAACGGACTTGACGAATTTCAGGATAATACTCCATTTCAGGCAAAAATCGGTAAGTTTGGTAACGCAAAGAACCTGCAACATTAATCAGCCTTGCGTCAGCATGATTACTCCACATAATACCCAAAGAAATTCCGCTCATCAGCGTAGCAAATGCAATAATAATGGAGAAATAAAGCCCAATACGACGGGCAATGGAATTTTTAGGATTAACGACGAATGTGTTCATTGTATATTATCGTTATAATTTAAAGCTGAAATAATTGCATTAGTTCTTTGGCTATACTATCTTCACTATTCAAACCGATGGTTTTATCTGCTTTGCGTTGTACCTCCTCTTCTGATCCCCCCATAGCAATACCTAGCCCAACCTGTTGTAACATTGAAATATCGTTAAAATTATCGCCGAAAGCAACCACCCGAGCAGGATCGATACTGTCACGTTCAAGCAATTTCACTAACATTTTTCCTTTACTGTTACCGACTGCAGTAATATCCGCTCTATCAACCCAAGACCATTCAGGACTCACTTGATCAAGCGGTAAAGTTTCAACAAACTTTTGCATTTTTGCTAAATCAGGATCACTAATTAGCACTTTCCAAACAGTTTCCCCATTATCAATTTCTTTTTGAAATTTTTCCACTTGATGTACATCAGGTCGCACATTTTCTGGGCAAGAATCCACCCATTTTTGTAATTTAACAAAATGCGGGTTAAGTTCCTCGTAGGTCATTGCATCGCGGAAATAGACAGAAACGTGGATGCCCTCTGCTTGTGCATTATTGATAAGCATCAAAGCTAATTCAGCCGTAAGCGGATTGCCTTCTAAGACTTTATCTTGTTGAAAATCGTAGAGGTAAGTACCGTTACAACACACTACAGGCGTATCTAAATTCATTTCTACATAATATGGGCGAACAGCTGTGTGGTGCCGCCCCGTAACAAAATAGACTTTTATGCCTTTTTCTCTTACCTTTTGGATAGCTTGTTTACTTGATTCCAGAATAGTAGCGTTCGGGGAAAGTAGCGTGCCGTCTAAATCAAAGGCAATGGCTTGATACTGCATAAAAATTCCTGTGTAAAAAATGAATAAAAGAAAGGGTAACCAATCGGCTACCCTTATATTCTACTCAGAACTATAAATCCTGTAAATTATTTACCAGAGTTATATGCTGGAGTTTGGTAAAGCGGTGCTGGACCATTAGGACCTGCAACATTGCCACCTTCGCTTTGTTTTAATACACCACCGTTAGCAAAAATTTCTACACGACGGTTTGGACGTAAACAATCTTTTTCAGCTTGACCGCTCATACCATCACACGCTTTAACTTGGTTTGCTTTACCGTAACCTACCGCTTCGATTTGTGCTGTTACACCTTGTTCGATTAAACGTGCTTTAACCATTTTCGCACGACGATCTGATAAGTTAAGGTTGTATTCAACTGAACCTAAACGGTCTGTGTAACCTGCAACCTTAACTTGTTGTGCACCTGATGATTTTAATTGTGCTGCAACGTTATCAACAACTTCTTTACCTTTAGTCGTTAATACGTCTTTGTCAAAATCAAATAAGAAGTCACCACTTAGGTTGAATGATGAATTGCCATTACAACCATTTGGATACCAGAAGAAGCTTTGAGCGTTCATATTTTTGTCAAAACCAATTTTGAATTGACAAATTTTGTGTACGCCATTTTCACGGTAGTTAAATGCGTAGTCCCATTCACGCACGCCGTATAAACCTTCTTCAAAGTGTGGACGACCAATTAAGTAGTAAAGTTGGTCCTTGTTCATACCGCGTTCAATTTGACGAACATTTTCCCAGTTTGGCCAAGAACCGAATTGAGAGCCATCGTGATTAAACTCAGATTCAGAAATTTTAGGGAATACTGGATTCTCAATAAAACCTTCATCTGAAACTTTGCTTAAGTTACCACAAGCTGCTACTGCTAATGCTGCTGCAGATAGTGCAAAACTACGAAAAATTGTTGTTTTTTTCATTATTTGAATTTCCTTTATAAATAAAAGACTATTTATTGAACCATCTCAACACTTCATAAAAAACAAAGTATTCAAGAAATCACCAAAATTCTACAATACTATGCGAGGAATTTCTATATTTATTCAATATAATTATTAAACAATTACATTTTCTACACGTAACTGTAAATTCTTAGTGCCTTTATACTCATTTATGTCAAGTTTGTAAATTATTTTCGCTTGTTTAATCGAAAGATCAGGGAATAATCGGGTATCAATATTAAACCAAATGGCATCTAATAACATACCTTGTTGGTTTTCTAGCATCATTTTTAGATGGCTTCCTCCTAACAATCTCTGTTGCAGGATTTTAAAATCGCCTTCAAACGTTGGTTCTGGGAAATGTTGTCCCCAAGGTCCTGCCTGTTGTAATAGATTGGCAATTTTAAGTGAAAATTCTCCCGCTTGTAATTCACCATCAGTGTAAATGATGCCTTGCAATAGCTCTGGTTCAATCATTTCGTTAATCACTTCGTCAAAAATTTTCTGGAATTTAAGGAAATGATCTTGGTGAATAGTCAAACCTGCTGCCATTGCATGCCCACCGAATTTCACAATTAAATCAGGATAAAGCGTATCAATTCGCTCTAACACATCTCGCATATGTAACCCTGCAATAGAACGTGCAGAGCCTTTGATAAATTCGCTTTCTTCACTCTCTTGGGCAAAAGCAATCACAGGACGATGAAACTGATCCTTAATACGAGAAGCCAAAATACCAATCACACCTTGATGCCAGTCAGGATGATAAAGTGTTATACCGTGGGCTTGATTTTTCTGCGAGAGTTTTGGCAATTTCGCACAAATCGACAGAGCCTCTGTTTTCATCTCTTGTTCAAATTCTTTGCGAGTTTGGTTGAGACTATCTAGCTCAAATGCTAATTGGCGAGCCACATCCATATTATCCGCAACGAGCAATTCTACACCTAGTGACATATTTTCTAATCGCCCTGCTGCATTTAATCGCGGTGCAATCGCAAAGCCTAAATCAGCTGCCTGTAAATGACTTAAATCGCGTTTACTCACCTCAGCCAAGGCTTTAATCCCTGCTCGACAAGCCCCAGAGCGAATACGGCTTAATCCTTGGTAAACTAAAATGCGATTATTGTGATCAAGAGGCACCACATCAGCAACCGTACCCAGTGCCACTAAATCGAGCAATTCAGCTAAATTGGGTTCGGTACCCGTAAATAGATTTTCTTCCCGCATCTTGCTACGTAGTGCCAGCATTACATAGAATGCGACGCCTACGCCTGCTAAAGATTTTGATGGAAATTCACAATAGGGCAGGTTAGGGTTAACCATCGCATCAGCATTTGGGAAGCTATCCGCAGGTAAATGGTGATCGGTAACGATAACTTGGATACCTTGTGATTTCAGATACTCAATTCCTTCAAAAGAAGAGATACCATTATCGACAGTAATGACTAAATCAGCCCCTTTAGCTACCACCATTTCCGCTACGCTTAAACTTAATCCGTAGCCTTGTGAGAAACGATCGGGGATCAAATATTCTACTTGGGTAAAACCTAGCTGACGTAATGCCAATAAAGTCAATGCTGTACTGGTTGCACCATCCGCATCAAAATCGCCTACAATCACAATCTGAGATTGCTTTTTGTAGGCTTGCATTAAAATTTCGACTGCTTGTTCAATGCCCGCCAACTGTTTTGGGCGATGTAAAAACTTCAATGTTCGCTCTAATTCTTGAGGAGATTGAATGCCTCGGCTTTGATACAAACGGTTTAACAGCGGATGATCAGAGAGTTTTTCCTGCGTTAAAAGCGGTCGTTTTTTTATAATTTTTTGCACAATTTATTTTTCTTCCGCCAACATTTTTGCAAGCTGTTTTGGCTCCACGTAACCACCAATTACACTACCTGTTTCAGTAACCATATAAGGAGTGCCAGTAACACCAAATTGAATCCCTAAATCGTAATGTTTTTTCACAATATTCGGTGCTTTTAATGTTTTTGGTAATTCGCCATTTTCTGCGTCATTTAATGCTTTCACTTTATCCGTTGCCGTCCAGATTGCTTCCATTTGTCTTGCAGTTTGTGTATTCATTCCACCGCGCGGGAAAGCTAAAAAGCGAAGGGTAATACCTTCATCGTTATACTCTTTAATTCGTTGATGCACTAAATGGCAGTAATGGCAGGTAATATCCATAAAAATATTTACCACATACTTCTCATTTTTAGCGGGGTAAGTGATCATTTCATTTTGTAACGCATTTAGCTCTGCCATTTTGGATTGATGCGTAATATCTGTCACTTTGCCATTTTTGATTTCTAATACTTGGATCTGACCATTTAAGACATACCGCCCATCATCGCTGATATAAACCACACCTTCATTTGAACTTGCCGTTTTAAAATTAGGGATTGCCGAATCACTAATGCGAACATTCGTTGCTCCCATTTTTTCAAGAGTTGCTTTTAAATTGGCATCATCTGCCATTACATTTGCAGAGATCAATCCTGCTGAGAATAGGGTAAAACCTAATTTGACAATCTGATTTTTTTTCATAATTTCCTACTTCATATTTTAAAGTTTAAGTTTCGCTTGAACATTTTTCACACGTTCTAAGAAGTTTTTACGATCTTTACTTGCCATATCCGAGCCAGAGCCTGGTAATTTCACGGTCATTGGATTCACAGGTCTGCCATTAATATGAAATTCATAGTGCAAATGCGGACCAGTTGAACCGCCTGTATTACCAGAAAGAGCAATTCGCTCCCCTTTCCGCACAGTTTGTCCTGGTTTGACTAATGGCTTACTTAAATGCATATACACGGTGGTAATATGCCCGTGACGAATTTTGATATAGCGACCTGCACCGTGAGCTTGGAAAGCAACGTGTTCTACCACGCCATCACTTGGTGCAATTACTGGCGTACCCGATGGAATGCCAAAATCGACTCCATTATGCGGACGCACACGTTTAGTAATCGGATGCAATCTGCGAGGATTAAACGGCGAAGAAACTCGTGCAGTAAACAACAATGGTTGGCGAGCAAAGCCTTTCGTGAGCGTTTCACCGTGATTGCTGTAATAACGTCCATTTGATGCTTGAATGGCATAATAACGTTTTTCATCGCTTTCAATTAAAATCCCTTCTACGTTACCAATGTCCGTTACCGTTCCATTGATATATTCACGTTTCACCAAAATCGCAAAACGATCCCCGTTTTTCAATTTGTTAGTCGCAATTTGCGATTGTAATCCGACTGCTAATTGATTGATTTGGCGATCCGACAAGCCCACATTATGCAAACTCGTGCTAAAGCTACCTTGAATCACACCTTTGACTACATCTTGTCGCCACGTACCTTGTTTTTCGATACGTTGATAGCTAAATTTGCCGTTATCCTGCCGCTCATAAATGCGTTCTTCTTTTTCAGACACTAACCAGTTCATATATTCCAACTCGCCGTAGTTGTCTAAAATCCAATAGAACTGCTGCCCTGCTTCTAGTTTGCCTAATGCAGGATATTGACGAATTAATGCATTCGCTTCTGCATTACCAATCCCCGATTGCTCCAACACATCACGCAATTTATCACCTTGAATGACAACATAACTAAATTGGTCTTGAATACGTAATGCTTCATCAGCAACATTTACCACATCAGCAATGATTTGCTCTGCTTCTTCAGGCAATTTTTCTTGAATAACACCTACTTTTTTGCTCTCTTGCCCCTCTTCATCATCTTCAGAATTAAGCTCATCATCGTAAGAGGTTGCATTTGTATCTTCGGTTAAATCTTCTTTTTCTTCATTATTTTTATTGGTTATATCCTGACCTTGTTGCTCTTGTTCGGCATTTTCGACATCATCAGCAAGATCATTATCAAAGTCATCTAAAATCACCACATTGTCTGTTTGAGCGGTGTTAGGTGATGTTTGTTCTTTAACTAAAAGGGCAATGCCAATTCCCATACAGAGAACCGCCATCAAAAATAGAAAAATCTTTATTTTCTTTTTTTTCCGTCTTCTATCCCTTGCAAAAATAATACGTGGCAAAATCTATCCTGTGCGTTTTTATGTAAATTTACTAAAAATTTTTGACAAGATTGTAAAAGAAAAATTCCATCTTGTCATTTAGATAAAAATCCGTTAAGTTGAGAGACCAAATAAATCCCTAAATTTTTTATGAGAAAGTATGAGAATACATCAAATCACGCCTCTACCCCGTTCAGAAAAATCACTCCGTCAAACTAAAGGAGAAATATTAGTTTCACTTAAGCAGATTGAAGTGGAATTTAACGGTAATAAGGCGTTAAAAAATATCAATTTAACCATCTGTGCCAACGAAATTATGACCATTGTTGGACCAAATGGCGGGGGAAAATCGACCTTATTAAAAGTTTTACTTAAATTACTGACACCAACCAAAGGCAAGGTGGAACATAAAAAAGGGCTAAAAATCGGCTACGTGCCTCAAAAATTGCATCTTGATCACTCAATGCCGATTACTGTCAAAAAATTTCTTTCACTTAAGCCCAATTGCAAACCTTCTGCGATTGATGAAGCATTAAAGCTCTTTTCAATTGAACATTTAGCAGAAAATAGTATGCAGAAGTTATCAGGCGGGGAGCTGCAACGTGTGCTACTCGCTCGGGCAATTTTAGACAGGCCTCAACTTTTAGTGCTTGATGAGCCGATGCAAGGGGTTGATATTTCTGGGCAGACAGAACTTTACCAGCTATTAAATAATACTCGCTGTTGGCTGAACTGTGCGATTTTAATGGTTTCTCATGACTTGAATATTGTGATGGCAAATACAGACGAAGTGATTTGCGTGAACCGTCATATTTGCTGTGCAGGAACGCCTGAAGTGATTACCAACGATCCGCATTTCATTCACTTTTTTGGCGATCAGTTTGCTCAGAATGTGGCATTTTATTCGCACCATCATAACCATCATCATAATTTACACGGTGATATATGTAGTGGAGTTTGCCAGTGTAATTAAATAAATTTCTTCGTCAATAACTTCTGCCAAATCTACCCTCTTTAGCAAAGTAGGGAGATTTGGCAGAAGCAAATACGAAGTGCATACCCATTACTTCATTCAGTATGAGCATCTCAATGCGGTCAATTTTCTTCTTCGATTTGCTAAAAGTTTGTTAAAAATATGACATTGCTCACAGTTCTCACTCCAAAATTAGAGTATAATTGAAAAGTCCTATACAACCCATAAAGGTTAGACTGCTATGCAATATCAATACAAAAACTTTGATGATTGGCTCGCCTCCAGTCCTTTCGGTGGCTCGAACCAAGCTTACGTAGAAGAAATTTACGAACAATATCTAGATGACCCTCACTCCATTGATGCGTCTTGGAAAGCCATTTTTGATTCCTTCCCTTCAACCACGGTGGTTGAGCAACCTCATTCTCAAGTGCGTGATTATTTCCGCAAACTTGCCCGTGAAAATATCCCAGAAGCAGTAACCGTTGTGGATCCAGAAGCAAGCACAAAACAAGTGCGCCTATTGCAATGGATTAACGCATACCGTTTCCGAGGTTACACACAAGCTAACCTTGACCCGCTCAACTATTACCGCTGGAAAACCTCAAGTGTGCCTGAATTGGATTACCATCACCACGGCTTTAGCGAGGCAGATTTAAACGAAACAATGACGGTCGGTAAATATGTTTTTGGTAAAGATACGATGAGATTTGCTGATCTTGCGACAGCATTAAAAGAAACCTACCTCGGCACCATTGGGCTTGAGTTTATGCACGTGCAAGATATGACGCAACGTAACTGGCTCCAAGCGAAGATGGAAAGTGTGCTCAATAAACCACTTTTCTCAAAAGAAGAGAAAGTGAATTTACTTTCAGAATTAACCGCGGCCGATGGTTTGGAACGTTATATTGGTGCGAAATTCCCTGGTGCAAAACGTTTCTCCCTTGAAGGTTCTGATGCCTTTATTCCAATGATGAAAGAGATCATCCGCCACGCTAGCCGTCAAGGCGTGGATGATGTGGTAATGGGAATGGCGCACCGTGGACGCTTGAATATGCTTGTGAACGTGCTCGGTAAAAAACCTGCTGAACTCTTCGATGAATTTGCGGGCAAACACACCGATGACAACCGCACAGGCGATGTAAAATATCACCAAGGTTTCTCTTCCGATTTTGCCGTGGATGATAAAAACGTTCACTTAACGCTTGCATTCAACCCTTCTCACTTAGAAATTGTAAACCCTGTGGTTGTGGGTGCTGTGCGTGCTCGCCAAGAACGTGCCGGCGATAAACCAGGTGATCGTGTGTTAGCCGTAACGGTACACGGCGACTCTGCGGTAACAGGTCAAGGCGTAATGCAAGAAACCTTAAATATGGCAAACGCTCGTGGTTATACCGTAGGTGGCACAATCCGCATCGTGATCAATAACCAAATCGGCTTTACCACGTCGAACCCGAACGATACTCGCTCAACAGAGTTCTGTACTGATATTGCTAAAATGATCCAAGCACCAATCATCCACGTAAACGGCGATGATCCAGAAGCGGTCGCTTTTGCAGCACGAATGGCAGTGGAATATCGTACCCTCTTCAAACGTGATATTTTCATTGATTTAATCTCTTACCGTCGCCACGGTCATAACGAAGCGGATGAACCATTAGCAACGCAACCGATGATGTATAGCATCATCAAAAAACACCCAACACCGCGTAAAGTGTATGAAGATCGCTTAGTCTCTGAAGGCGTTATCAATCAAGATGAAGCTATTGCGATGATGAACAATTACCGCGATGCGTTAGACCAAGGCGAATGCGTTGTGCCAGAATGGCGTGAAATGGATATGGCAGCTGTCGATTGGTTACAATATCTCAACTACGACTGGACAGCTCCTTACGAAAACCAATTCCCGCAAGATCGTTTCCTAACCCTTGCAAAACGTGTGGCAGAATACCCTGAAAATGTTAAAGCCCATTCTCGCGTTGAAAAAATTTACAACGATCGTAAAGAGATGGCAGCAGGCAACAAACCGTTCGATTGGGGAATGGCGGAAACTATGGCATATGCGACTTTATTAGATGAAGGCACACACGTGCGTATCTCTGGTGAAGATGCAGGTCGTGGTACATTCTTTCACCGCCACGCTGTCGTTCACAACCAAAACGACGGTACAGGCTTTGTGCCTCTTACCCACTTACATGCGAACCAAGGGCGTTTCCAAGTGTGGGACTCTGTACTTTCTGAGGAAGCCGTACTTGCCTTTGAATATGGTTTTGCAACCACAGACCCGAAAACCTTAACCATTTGGGAAGCCCAATTTGGTGACTTTGCCAATGGTGCACAAATTGTGATTGACCAATTTATCAGCTCTGGAGAACAAAAATGGGGCAGAATGTGTGGCTTAGTGATGCTACTTCCACACGGCTATGAAGGACAAGGCCCAGAGCACTCTTCAGCTCGCGTTGAGCGCTACTTACAACTTTGTGCTGAACAGAACATCCAAGTGTGTATTCCAAGTACACCAGCACAGGTTTACCATATGCTTCGCCGTCAAGCGATTCGTAAAATGCGTCGCCCATTGGTTGCGATTACGCCAAAATCATTGCTTCGTCATCCGCTTGCGATTTCTTCATTAAAAGAACTCACAGAAGGTACATTCCAAAATGCGATTGGTGAAATTGATGCAATCAAACCAAGCCAAGTGAAACGTGTGGTAATGTGTTCAGGCAAAGTATTCTACGATTTAATTGAAGAGCGTCGCAAAAAAGCACAAACTGATGTGGCAATTATTCGTATCGAACAGCTTTACCCATTCCCTTACGAAGAAGTGGCAAAAATCCTTGAGCCTTATACGCACGTAACTGATTTCGTATGGTGCCAAGAAGAGCCTCAAAACCAGGGCGCTTGGTATTGCAGCAAACATAATTTTGAATATGTTATTCCAGAAGGTGCAAAACTTTCTTACGCAGGCAGACCAGCATCTGCCGCACCAGCGGTAGGATACGCCTCATTACATAACAAACAACAACGTGAATTGATTGAACAAGCCTTAACACTTTAATTTAGGCTTGAGATAAAAAAGGAACCTGATATGACAACTGAAATTCTCACTCCCGTTCTCCCCGAATCAGTTGCAGATGCAACTGTCGCAACTTGGCATAAACAAGCAGGTGACCGAGTAACCCGTGATGAAGTCTTAGTCGAAATCGAAACCGACAAAGTCGTTCTTGAAGTGCCTGCCCCTGTAGACGGCGTGCTTG
>NZ_CALIFA010000061.1:0-11083 GCF_938021905.1 Pseudohaemophilus parahaemolyticus | reverse complement strand
CTTCATTTACTTCAGCAACAATTGCTTGTTTGTCTTGAAGATTTAATGCCATTGGTTTTAGCTCCTGATACACTCTACTATTTACATAGCAGAATTACAAAAAACCTCAAAAATTTCACCGCTTACGCGTTTCTTCTTGAGCCTAAGGTGTCCAGAAGCAGAGAAATTCTGTCTGTTCACCATCTATGTAGGATAATTAAGTGCCAAGCACTCCTACAGTCTTCGATGGGGCTTGATGAGGCAAGCACCATCAGTTTTTACACATTACCGTGTAAAACGAGAGTAAAATTATAGTCTGAGCTTGTTTATTTGTAAAGCAATAATCTAAAAAATGATCAAAAATTTCAGACAAAAAACGCCACACTGGATTCCATGTGGCGTATGAAAATGCTTATCTATTTATAGATAACCATAAATACCTGCAAAAAGGTAACCAAATACACAAGCGGTAAATACCCCGATTAACCCTGGCAATATAAAACTATGGTTAATCACAAATTTACCGATATGTGTTGTGCCTGAACGGTCGAATTGAATTGCTGCTAAGTCACTTGGATAAGTAGGTAAAATATAATAGCCGTAACACGCACTCGCAAACGCTAAAATAACACCAGGTTCAACGCCTATATTTAACGCAAGTGGAACAAACGCCACCAACGCCGCAGCTTGTGAGTTTACAAATTTAGAAATCAATAACAACATAACCGCATAAGTCCAAGGATGAGCACGTACGATATCACCTAATGCAGATTTCATCATTGGCGTATGCACCGCAAACATTGTTTCAGCCATCCAAGAGATACCAAACACCGCAACAAGGGCAATCATACCTGAACGGAAAATCTCATTTTTACTGATTTTGCTCGCATCCATTTTGGTGAAAATTACAATCAATGCACCTGCAAGCAACATAAAGATCTGAATCACATTCACCATACCAAGTGGTGAAGATTTTTTCATCGTATCTTTCAACACGATAGTCGCATTTTCAATGCTTTCCACTTTATCTTTTACAGTAACTACCACCTTGCCTTCTTCTGCAACAATGGTTTGTTTCACGTTATCTTTTTCATCTAACACTTGCACGTTAGCAAAAGTGGTTTTTGCTTTCGCTTTGTTATCTTTCACATCAAGTAACACTGTGCCATCTTTCGCTTGTGCGACAATTTTACCCTCTTTTACATTGATACTTTGCACTGGCTTATTATCAACCACTATCTCTACCACTTGAGCTGGCACGGTTTTATCAAAAGAAGGACGTAATTCTTTGAAATAACCTAATACCGCCACAAGCACAATCGCACCGAAGAAAATCCACATCGCATTCCAGCTTGATTGCGGTAATTTTTTATCTAAAAGTGAAGCAGAATCACCATACACATATTTTTTGAACTCTGGATTTTTGATTTTTTCTTGGAACACAGGGTCTTTATCTAAATCTTTACCACGGAACCAACTGAAAATACCTATCGCTAACACACCGCAAAGGGTTGAAGGCACAGTAATTTTCAATAAATCTAAATAACCATCAAAACCTGCGAGAGGTGTTTTTGAATTCACTAAAAACGCTGTCAAAGTCACCACTGCAACCGATACCGGTGAAGCAATAATCCCTAACTGAGACGCAATTGAACTTGCCGCCATCGGACGCTCTGGGCGAATATCGTTTTTAATCGCAATGTCGTAAATAATCGGCAACATCGTATAAACCACGTGCCCTGTACCGCAAAGAATGGTTAACGTACAGGTTACAAACGGTGCAAGAATACTCACATATTTCGGGTTTTTACGCAGCATTTTTTCCGCAATTTGCAACATCACATCCAAACCACCGCTGGCTTGAAGGGTTGCAGAGGTTACCACCACCGCAAGAATAGTAAGCATTACATCAATCGCAGGTTTACCTGGTTCAATCCCAAACCCAAATACCAACACGATTAAGCCAATCCCACCAAGCATTCCAAGTGCAATGCCTCCCTTTTTCGCTCCATAGAACAAACAGATCAACACAATCACAAGTTGAATTGCAAACTGCGTTCCTTCCCCTAAGTTCATCAGAAAATCCATAGATACCTCTATACGGTTAAAAAATAAAAACTGGAAGGAATATAGCACGAATCTACTTTTCAAAATGTGATCTACATCACACTATTTATTTAGAGAAAACCAATTTGCATTTTTTTTCTTTTTTGCACCGCTTGTAAAAAAGAAAACCGTAGTATTTACTACGGTTTCACTCTTATTTCACCAACAACGCTTTCAGCTCACTCAATCCTTGCTGAATCTCATTTTCCAGAGTTTCAATGCGAGCTAAAATCTCGCTTGGTGCTTCATATTCTTGCTCTTCGTGCACCACTTCTTTATAGCGATTAATGGATAAATCATAGCCATTCGCCACAATATCCGCCACATCCACCACAAAACTCGGCTGCGTTTTATCGCCAAAGCGTTTTTCAATTTCCGCCTGATTATTTGCCAAATGTAACGCCTGATATTCCGCCCACGTTTTTTCCACCAACGGTAAATCATTTTGTTCTACAGGCGAACGTTTATCATCAAGACTATAGCCATCGGCTTGCACATCGTAGAACCACACTTTGCTCGTGGTGCCACCTTTGCGGAATAACAACACTGCCGTTGAAACGCCCGCATAAGGTTTAAATACCCCACTTGGCAAACTCACCACGCCTTCCAATTGGTTATTTTCAATTAATGCCTGACGCAACTGTTTATGGGCTTTCGATGAACCGAATAACACGCCATCTGGCACAATCACGCCTGCACGTCCGCCCAGTTTTAACGCATTTAAAATATGTGCCACAAACAATAATTCTGTTTTCTTGGTTTTCACCACGCTTAACACATTCGGATTCGTATTCGCCTCATCAAGGCTACCTTTAAACGGCGGGTTTGCCAAAATCACATCAAAGAAATTCTTTTCTTGTTGCGGATAATGCTCGTGAATCGATTTATTCAAGGTATCTTGATAGCAAATATTCGCCCCACGAATGCCGTGCAACAACATATTCATACTGGAGACGCTCAACATCGTACTATCAAAATCAAAACCCCAGAACATCTGATTTTCCATAAAGCGGCGGTCTTCATCAGATAATAAATCCCCAATGTAATGCACGTTGCCTTCCGCATCTGGCTGTTTGTATTCTTCACTCGTGTGCGTTTTATTTAAATATTCCACCGTACGCACCAAAAAGCCAGCCGTACCACAAGCTGGGTCACACACCGTCTCATTCGGTTTCGGTGCCACCATTGTGATGATCGAATCAATAATATGACGCGGTGTGCGGAACTGACCGTTAATGCCTGCCGTTGAAAGTTTACTCAATAAATATTCGTAAATATCGCCTTTCACATCGCTTTGGGTTAATGGCAACTGATCAACCAACTCAATCGCGGAAACCAGCACGCTATCGTTTTTAATTTCCACCGAAGCCTGCTGCATATATTCGCCCACTTGCCCCAAACCTGAAGCCGAACCTGCAAGGCTGGCAAAATGAGGGAACACCTTATCTTTCAAATGCTGGCTTAATTGTGATCCTGAAAGCTGGCGAAAATTTTTCCAACGCAATACTTGCCCTTCGGGAGTATCTGGGAAAATGCGATTAAACGCCTTGCCTGTGCGTTGTGCACGTCGCTCATTGGCTTCTTCTTGCATATCCAACATTCGGGCAAACACCAAATAACTGATTTGTTTCACCACCGTAAGCGGATCAGTAATCCCCCCCGTCCAGAATTTTTCCCAGAGTTTATCAATATCGTTACGAATTTTGCCTGTAAGCATAGTGTGTCCTTGTTTGTGAAAATGTGTGTGAATTTGACCGCACTTTGGTGCTTTTATCGCGTATGCACTTCGTTTTATCTTCTGCCAAATCTCCCCTTCCCCTCTTTGCTAAAGAGGGGGATTAGATCGAGCTAAAATCTCATTTTAATCTCTACTTTGAGATTAACGGAAATGGATAAGTCAATTACCGTTATTTTACTAAAGAAAATTCCCCTCTTTAGCAAAGAGGGGAAGGGGAGATTTGGCAGTCGTCATTAGCGAAGAAATTATTCTAAGTACTACACCAACTTCCCTCTAAATGCCCGTTGCATCAATGCCTGATGTTGTATTTCCAACTCCGCAAGGCTTTGTTGCAGTTGGGATTTTTGGGTTTGGATTTTTTCGACGATTTGGGCGAATTGGGTTTGTAAATTTAGTTCTGGAATATAAAGAGAAATATTTTCCATTTCTTTTGCATTAATATTTGCCATTCCAATAATATTTTTTGCCATATTGAATAAAATTGCTTTGATATATTTGCTATTCATATAGGCTAATAGAAATTGACTATTTATTTTCTCTTTATTTGGGATGATTTTAATCAAATATCCAGCAAATGCCATCGGTTTATCTAAATTATATAACCCTGTTTTCCCTACAAGTTCTTTACTATTTGTACGGTTAAATAACAATTCGCCTTTATGGACAAGATGCTTTTCTTTATCTTTTTCGCCCAAATCAATATATTTTAAATTTGAATAATCCATTTCGCCCTGATAAGTAATATTATTCATTCTCAAAATTGGATATTCACCTTCTGTTTCCGAGGCTTTATTACTCGTGCCATATTGAGATTTTAAAATAACATCTTTAATCTTTCCAATTTCCCATCCCTTCGGATTCGTAATCGGATCGCCAAACATCTCCAAAAACACCGACTGCACCAACACATCCAACTCTGCAATCTGTGCCTTGCGTTTGGCAATAAGAGCGGTCGATTTATCGAGGATTTTTGCAATTTGGGTTTGGGTGGGTAAGTCGGGTAAAGGAATTTCCATTTTTTCCAAGCTTTTCGGGCTTAGATTTGGCTGTGCAACACCCCCAGCAGACATTAATAATTTTTCTAAATATCTTCCCGAAAAAACATATTTTAAATAACTTTGTGAGGTTTTATCTTTTGCTCTAACAATTGCCACTCGTTGATTTAAATAGCATCTCTCTTTTAAATTATGAGCAACTGCAATTTTGCCTACCGTTGCACCTGATAACGCCATCAAAATGTCATTTTCTAAAATTCTAAACTGTTCAGAAACACCGTAATCTGCAGAATCAAATGTAATGGCTGAATCAATTTCTACTCTACCATTCTGTAAATCTCCAATTCGGATAATTCTATCGTGACCTGATTTTATCAATTCACTCTTAAAGGCATATCCAGAAATAACTTCCGCAACCGATTGTAATTCCTGTAATTTCATCTTATCTCCACTCCGTAGGGTGTGTGGATTGGCACAATCCACGCACGCAAACATTATCAATTACGCGTGCGTGAACCTTGCGGTTCACACACCCTACAGGTCATCTACAAAAATCTCTAAAAATTTGACCGCTCTTTTCCCAACACCGTTAATCGATATTTTTGATTACGGCTGGTGGGTTTATCAGGAATCGTCATCTCCACCAAACCTTGCTCAATCGCTGGCAAAAGATATGCTGTACGGAAATGTCGCTTATGATGAATATTCAATTCTTGCATTAATTGGGAAATACCTTTCTCTGTATCACTCAATTGCTTAATTAACCGCTCAACTAATACACTCATTGTATACATATCTAGTGATACATCTAGGTCGGTATCTAGGTCGGTAACTAGGTCGGTATCTTGAGGGGTATCTTGTTCCTCCACCAACATTTCCTGATGAATAGGCAAACTAATAAGAAAATAACTGCGTTCTTCATCGGTATCAAAAACTGCTTCAGGCGAACCGTTTTTTGCCATTTCACGAATAATTTTAGGAATCCCTGTTGAGCGTCCTTCGGTTAATTCTAAATCTTTTAGAAACTCGCCCAAACGACGGTTACGATAACGACGGCTGACGGCTTTTCCTGTTTGTAAATCGGCAAGTTTAATCGAGCGATCAGGTCCTGGATAGCTTAAAATTTCAATTTCCGTTGGGGTAATACGCACTTCAATCGGCTCACGAATTTCATAAGAACGATGATAAACCGCATTGACCACCGCTTCTTCAATAGCAAGAAACGGATAATTCCATAACCGAATCGCTTTAGCTTGATTCGGCACTTTAATGATCTTCTCTTGCAAATAAAGGTTTTTGATATATTGCAAGGCATCTTGCGTAATACGCCCTATCGGTCCTTTGAAAATTTTTTCTTGAATCACACCGCCTGCCACACCTTGTGGAAAATATACCACATCAATTTGCGTTGCAGGGAAAAAGCGTTCAGGCTGACTGTTAAACAGTAACAAGCCAACATTTTTGGGAAATAACGCTTCTGGCACACCGCCTACGACGTTCATTCGTTTTGCCAATTCTTCAACCGACAAGGTTTTCGCACTGGGGGCTAATTCGCTGCGAATTTCCGTTAAAAATTCTCGCATAAGGTGCGGTTCTAAATCCTCTAACGTGGCTGAAATACACAATCTATCATCAAAAGGAATTTTATTGGCTAAAGAAAGCAGCTCTTGTTCAATCTCGCCTTTGGCTTCAACCGTGTTGGAATGTTGGCGAATATAATATGCCCAATTATCGCTATTTTTCCTGAAAGGCTTTTCTTAGCACGATAAGGACGCATTTCACCGCCCACAGCCCATAATACTAAAATCAACTTGCCTTGAATTTCATAGGTTGCTGTGAGCGTATGAAAAGCGGGCACAATATCGTGTTTTTCCAGTTGCAGTAATTCTTTATGAATTTTATCAATTTGCTCAGGTTGTAACCCTTTTGGCGGCAATTGTGGAATACCTTCTTTTTCTGCCACCCCAACAATCACATAGCCACCACCTAAGTTGTGAAAATCGTTAGCGAAAGCACACAAAGTATGCAAAATGGCTTCAGGATTCCAACTCTCTTTAAATTCAATCCGTTCATCTTCAATGGTTCTACGGGTTAATAAATCATTGATATTGATAGGCAATTTATCATTCACTATGCACGCCTCCCACTTTCTCCACAAAATATGGCTTAATCAGATCAAACAATTCATTCGCACTTTGTTCATCAAAAAGACCATCAATACTTTCGTGGCTAATCGTGGTAAAAGGTGCTTCAAATAATCGCTCACGGGTAATACCACCGTGTCTTGCTAAGAAACTTTGCAGTAAATCGAGGAATTGCACCTGTTTAGCGGTTAAATCACGGTGATTTTGGGTAAATTTCTCAAAATGTTTCTCTAATGCTTTGGCATCTAATCCCACAATTTCTTTTAACAATCGGTTTAAATCCTCCACCGTTTCGCCATAAAACGCTTTAAGGCTGGCTAAATCCACATTCGGATGCTGTGTCAAAATAAGCGAGAAGAGCGATTCGATTTCATCTTTGCTGACCACTTGGTTGTGTTTTACTTTCTGAATCACGATGTTATCCACAAATTGCTCAAAAATAAGCTTCATTTTCACACTATAACGCGGTGCTTCAATAATTCTCTCTTTGATTTCAATTTTGCCATCTGCCACTTTGGTAGTGTTCACATAAATTGGTGAAATCACGCTATCATAGCGACGATATTGCATAATGCCGCGTAGTTCAAGACGTGCTTGTTCAAGGGCTTCGATATTCTCTTTTACCCAGAAATCACCGTGACGCAAGCGGTCGATTGTGGCTTGATGTTTGCGAACCACATCTAAATCCGCTAAGGCACCTAGCCAATCAAGTAGTTGATTTTGATACGCCCCAAAATCGCTCGTTTTGCTGAGCCATTTGCCTTGAATTTGTGCAATAAGTCTGTCAAATCGAACCGCTTGTATCTCATTTTCTGGCAATGGACGCTGTCTCATTAGTGGCGAGATAATCTTCTCTAAGCGGTGTACGCTTTGGTTATCCCATTGGCTAATGGCATTGCTTTCTCGCATTATCGTGACGGTTTCAAGCTCACGTTTCACTGCAATCGCTTCTAAAGGCAGGGCAAGCACATCTTGTTTGATTAACTCACTCACCCATTCAAAATAACGCCCTTGTTTTTTCGCTTCTTTGGCAAATGCAAGGCGAGCATCAAAGCAACTTTGATAGAGCGGTTTAGCTTGTTCTACGTCTTCACGTTCTTGATATTTTTCGCCAAAATATTCAAAGTTTTGGTAATGGTCGAAAATCACAAAGTGATCTTTGTCTGCATTTTGGTCTAGCAAACTTTGACATAAACGTGTGCCACGCCCAATCATCTGCCAAAATTTCACTTTTGAACGAACCGCTTTAGCAAACACAAGATTCAGAATTTCAGGCACATCAATGCCCGTATCTAACATATCCACCGAAACCGCAATACGGAATGCGTTGTCTGGTTGTTTAAATTCCTCAATCAAATGATCTACGTGCTGAATGCCATGATGAATCACTTTACACATTGCCGTGCCATATTGTGGATAAAGTTGGCAGAAGATTTTTTCTAAATGCTCGGCGTGTTTTTGGCTTTGGGCAAAAATAATGGTTTTGCCTAATCGTCCATATTTGGCACGCAAGCCTTTTTCCATTAAATTGGTAATAATGGCACTGTCGGTTGCATAGCTGAAAATATCTTTGCCGAGCTGGGCGGCTTCAAAATCAGCATTTTGTGCATCTTCTTCACCTAAATCTTCTTCTAATTGGCGTTTTTGTTCTGCTGAGAGTTGGTCGTAACGAATCCCTTCACGCAAAAACTCGGTGGTCATCTCTTTAACGACATAACGAGCTAAATAAGGCGGTTCGTGTGCCCAAGCTTCTTCCAAATCAAAAGAATAGGTCGGCATTTGGTTTTCACAACCAAAAAGCGAATAGGTATTGCGGCTAATAAAACTCACAGGCGTTGCAGTAAGCCCAACTCTTAACGCATCAAAATAATCGAAAATATCGCCATATTTGTTATAGATTGAACGGTGCGATTCATCGGCAACAATCACATCAAAATAACCCGTATTGAGCTGAGCAAAACGGTTCATCATTGCAGGATAAGTCGAAACATACACGCGTGCAGCATTATCAATCTCCCCTGTTTCTCCTACTAAACAACGAGGTTCTGAAGGCAAAAAGTCTTTAAACGCTTCATCTGCTTGTCTGCGTAATTCGCGTCGATCGCATAAAAAGAGCACACGTTTCGCCCATTTTTTCTCAAGTAATAAATGAATTAACGCAATCGCCACTCGGGTTTTTCCTGTGCCTGTTGCTTGCACAATTAAGGCTGAACGACGCTGATTTTGGAACGATTCTGCTACCGCTTTAATGGCGGCAGTTTGGTACATTCGCCCTGCGATATTCTGGCAGCGATTTGGATAATTTTGCGTGAGATCTTGCTTATATTGGCGTTGGAAAAAGAGCTTTTGCAGGCTCTCTTTATCATAAAAATTAAACAGCTGACGAGGGGTGTTGTACACCGCATCATCCCAAATAAAAAGTTGATAACCATTGCTATAAAACAACACGGGACGTTGCCCGTAGGTTTCTTCTAAAGCATCGGCATATAAGCGCACTTGCTCACGTCCATCTTGCACGCTACGGCTAGTTTTCTTTGCTTCAAGCACAGCAAGTGGTTTGCCATCATCGCCCCAGAAAACATAATCTACAGCTCCTCTACCTGAAGGTGTACCTTTGAAATTCGTTAATTTATGCTCTTTTTCCACCGCTTGTGGATTATTTACTTCCCAACCTGCTTGGGCAATTTGAGCATCAATCAAATAGCGGCGAGTTGCGGCTTCATCCCAGCCCAAACTTTGGGCGACTTGTGTGCTTTGTTGTTTACGTAAAGCAAGATCTTCATCAGAAAGCATTTCCGCTTGTTTCGCTTGTGCTATACGTTCTGCTTCTAGCTGTTGAATCACCGCTTGTAGGCGCTCTTCTAATTCTTTTATCCGCTTGCTTTCATTGACATTCGCAACAACAGAAAGCGGTTCTTGATATGCTGTAAGTTGATCTGGGCGTGCATAGGCATAACGCACCATCATATAGATGGCAAGTTTATGTGCTACTTTTAACGCTTCTTTCGCCACCGCCACATCGCCTTTTGCACCGTGAGCGGTTTTATTTCCTTGAAGGCGGAGGTAATCCAGTTGTAGATAAAGCTCTGGAGCAACTGAGCGTCTAAATTCAATAGATTGAAGTAAATCGTTAAACGAGGCTTGAGGAAGACGAGGTAAACGCTCCTCATTGTAAATAATACGTACCATTTCTTCTGCAAATCCACGCAAACGCGTTAAAGAGCTACCTGCATCAATATAAAGCAACTTTTCAGCAAGTTCTGCTTGCTCCATTAGCTGTGGTTGGTATGTTTCAAGAAAAGCAAAATTTGTTACGTTCATTTAATAACCTCGAAATCGCACTCAATAACCAATAAAAAAACCGTACAGAACAGAATTCTATACGGTTTTTAGAAATCAAACTAGAAAATTATAGTGAAGCTTGATCAACAGCAACACCAGCACCCATAGTTGTAGAGATGCTTACTTTCTTGATAAAGATACCTTTTGCAGTAGTTGGTTTTGCTTTGTTTAAAGCAGCCAATAATGCTTGAAGGTTTTCTTTTAATTGAACTTCAGAGAAGTTTGCTTTACCAATTGTTGTGTGGATGATACCGTTTTTATCGTTACGATAACGGATCTGACCAGATTTAGCATTTTTAACTGCTTCAGCAACGTTTGGTGTTACGGTACCAACTTTAGGGTTTGGCATTAAACCACGTGGGCCTAATACTTGACCTAATTGACCAACAACACGCATTGCATCAGGAGAAGCGATAACAACGTCAAAGTTCATTTCGCCTTTTTTGATTTGCTCTGCTAAATCTTCCATACCTACTAAATCAGCGCCAGCTTCTTTAGCTGCATCTGCGTTAGCACCTTGGGTGAACACAGCTACGCGTACTTCACGACCAGTACCGTGTGGTAATACAGTTGCACCACGAACGTTTTGGTCTGATTTACGAGGATCGATACCTAAGTTTACTGCAACGTCAACACTTTCAACGAATTTAGCTGTTGCGAATTGTTTTAATAACGCGATTGCTTCGTTGATTTCATATGCTTTAGTAGAATCTACGCCAGCTTTGATTGCTTTCATTTTTTTAGTCAATTTAGCCATCGTATTATTCCTCCACCACTAA
>NZ_CALIFA010000060.1:0-41982 GCF_938021905.1 Pseudohaemophilus parahaemolyticus | reverse complement strand
CACGACCTTGCCAAGGTCGGGGTCGCGAGTTCGAGCCTCGTTTCCCGCTCCATTTCTTACAATAGAAAATAAATGATAGCACCTTTAGGTGCTTTTTTTATATCATTTTTTTATGATTTAATAGATTTTACGTTATTTAGCAAATGCACAAAACGTTTTAAAGTTATACCTGTGCTTATTTAAGAGTTGCTCAAGTATTCATTTTGTACAATAACTTTATGTCTAGCTATTCAACATTCCTTCCAATGCTTCCTGCACCTCTAGCCATTCTAGCTCAATCTCTTCTACTTTCTGTTTTGCAGAGATCTGTTTGGCAAGCGTTTCTGTCAGTTGTGCTTTATTTTCCGCTTCGTAAATTTCACTGGTTGCGAGTAGCTCTTCGAGCTTATTTAACATTACTGTTGCCTTTTCTAGCTCTTTCTCAAGCTGAGTAATTTTCTTACGAAGTGGAGCGGTTTGTTGGCGAAGTTCTGCCTCTAAGCGTTTTTGCTCTTTGCGATCTTGTGCTGAAAGATTACCGCTTGCATTCACAGTTTCATTTGACGTTTCTTCACTGTTAGCGGTCAAATTTTCTACTTTTTTTGCAGAAGCCAATGCAAGAGCATTTTGTTCGTTTAGCCATTTTTGATAATCTTCTAAATCGCCTTTAAATTCCTCCACTTTATGGTCGTGCACTAAATAAAATTCGTTCACGGTGCTACGTAATAAGTGGCGATCGTGCGAAACTACCACGAGCGAGCCTTCATAATAGGTTAATGCATCAGTGAGGGCTTGTCGCATTTCTAAATCAAGGTGGTTGGTTGGCTCATCCAATAAAAGTAAATTCGGGCGCTGCCATACAATTAAGGCAAGTACCAGACGAGCTTTTTCACCACCTGAGAAAGATCCGACCGCTTGTTTCACTTTATCACCTTTGAAATCAAATCCTCCCAAATAATTGCGTAACTCCTGTTCCGTTTTTTCAGGAGCTAACTTTTCCAGATGCCAGAGAGGGCTTTCATCAAAACGTAGCGTATCGACTTGGTGCTGTGCGAAGTAGCCAAGTTGCACGCCTTTTGCGAGTTGCACTTGTCCTGATTGGGCTGGAATCTCCCCTGCAAGCAGTTTAATCAGCGTGGATTTACCTGCCCCGTTTCGACCCAAAAGCCCGATGCGAGAACCTGGCACAAGGTTGAGTTTGACCGATTTTAGCACTGTTTTCTCGCCATAACCCGCCGCAACATTTTCCATCATCAAGAGCGGGCTTGGTAAGCTCAATGGCGAGCGGAACTCAAATTCAAACGGGGAATCTGCATAGGCAGGGGCAATCAGTTCCATTTTTTCCAAGGCTTTAATACGGCTTTGAGCCTGTTTGGCTTTGGTTGCTTTTGCTTTGAAGCGGTCGATAAAACTTTGTAAATGAGCCACCTTGCGTTGCTGTTGTTGATAAGCCGCATTTTGTTGACTGATTTTAGTCGCACGCTGAATTTCAAACGAGGTGTAATTACCTGTGTATTCATTCAATTTTTGGTACTCAATATGAATAACGCGGTCTATGATTGGATCAAGAAAATCGCGGTCGTGGGAAATGAGTATGAGCGTGCCACGATAATTGGCGAGCCAGCGTTCTAGCCAAATGACGGCATCCAAATCCAAGTGATTGGTTGGTTCATCAAGAAGCAATAAATCGGAACGACAAATTAGTGCTTGTGCTAAGTTTAAACGCATACGCCAACCGCCCGAAAAAGATTTCACAGGAAAATTGAGTTGTTCGGTGCTAAAGCCTAAGCCATTTAATAATGTTGCTGCACGAGATTGAATTGTCCACGCATCAATGGTGTCTAATTGGGCATGTGTGGTGGCGATTAAATGACCATCGTTATCGTGGTTGGCTTGTTCAAGTTGTGCCATGAGTTGTGTGTATTCACGATCGCCTTGAATGACATAATCGATTGCGGAAATATCTAACGCAGGCGTTTCTTGGTTTACCCATGAAATTGCCCAGTTTTTCGGCAAGCTAACTTCACCGCCTTCTGGCTGTAATTCATTTTTTAAAAGGGCAAAAAGCGAAGATTTTCCACAACCATTTTTACCGACTAGCCCCACTTTTTGACCAGTGTGGATAGTGGCGGAAGTGTTTTCCAAAAGAGTACTTAAACCGCGTTTTAAAATTAAATCTGTAAAAAAAATCATAATAAATTATCTAAATATGCTAAAATTAACAGCATATTTTAACATAATCGGAGGAGAGATGTTTGATTCGTTAGTTGTACAATTTGTCGTGCTTTGGGCGGTAATCGACCCAATTGGTTCGATTCCTGTTTATTTAGCTAAAACCAGTGGTTTAGCCTTAGAAGATCGTAAAAAAATTGCCCGTAATGCGATATTAATTTCATTCGGTATTTTGTTCTTTTTCTTAATAAGCGGTCAATTATTGCTTGAAACGATGCAAATCCCGCTTTCAGCTTTCCAAATTGCAGGCGGATTGGTGCTTTTAATTTTTGCCCTCACGATGATTTTTGGTGAAAGCAAACCTGAGCACGAGATTAAAATGCGAACAAACATCAACGAGCTGGCGGTTTATCCGCTTGCAGTGCCTTCCATTGCTTCACCAGGGGCGATGATGGCAATCGTGCTTTTAACTGACAACCACCGTTTTAACTTTGTAGAACAATCGGTAACCGCAGGCATTATGGTCTTGGTGTTATTTATTACCTATATCTTATTGATGTTGGCAAACCGTGTTCAGCATTTAATTGGTAATTCGGGCGCGGCAATTATTAGTCGTGTAATGGGCTTGATTTTAGCCTCTGTTGCGGTTAATAATCTGCTTATCGGCATTCGCGACTTTTTTACACAACAAGTAACACCTCTTAGTTAATTTAATTTTAAGGAAACACTATGAAATTCTCTAAAAAAGCTCTCTTTTTAGCAACGGCATTAACCTCAGCCGTGCTTGCAGGCTGCCAAGCACAATCTAATGTCTTGGTATTCAATACGCCATCGCCAACGGCAACCTTTAATACCAATAACCAAATCGCTGCAGTAAGCGTTAATACACGTGATTTACGTACTTCACGCGAAGTCTCTTCTTACACTAAAAATGGCGAAGTGATCCGTTTAACTTCAAGCCCTGAAGTAGTGCAACTTTTACAACAAGCGGTACAACAAGATTTAAATGCAAAAGGTTTCCAATTAGTGCAAGGTGCTGCTAATGCGAACGTAACTGTGAATGTAAAACGTTTCTTCGCAACGGTTGAACAAGGTAATCTTCGCCATAAAACTAATGCGGAAGTAAATGTTGATATTACCGTGCAAGGTGCAAAAGGTAACTTCAACAAATCCTTTAACGCTACCCGTGGCTATGAAGGTGCGTTGGGTGCAGATAATAAAGACATCCAAAAAATCTTAAACCAAGCCTATCAAGATGTGATCAATGCCATTTATAACGACAACGAAGTGGCGAATGCGATTCATCAATATAAATAAGAAATTAATATTCAGTTGACCATACTTAAAGACCATATCTACCCATGTGGTCTTTAAGTTATATCTGATAATTTGAAATCACTTTTAGCGGCAATTTTTTATTATACCGATTCATACCCAATATCTTCCAAACTAGGATTATTCGCCCCTTGTTTTGCCAGTTCATCACAAATTTCATTTTCACGATGTCCTGAATGCCCTTTTACCCAAGCCCACTCTATCTGATGACGTTGGATTTCTTGATCTAAAGCTATCCATAAATCTTTATTTTTAACTGGTTTTTTATCGCTGGTTTTCCAGTCATTTTTCTTCCAGTTGAAAATCCATTTTTGAATACCGTTCTTCATATATTGGCTATCAGAATTGAGCTCAACCACACAAGGTTCTTTTAACATTGATAAAGCTTCAATCACCGCGCGTAATTCCATTCGATTATTTGTGGTTTGAAAATATCCCTTGCTCACTGTTTTTTCGTGTAGTTGGTAGCGTAATAAAATCCCGATACCGCCTTTTCCTGGGTTGCCTAAGCAAGAGCCATCAGTAAAAATTTCAACTTTTTTCATTTCACTTTTTAATACAAAGGGCGTGTTTAACACGCCCCTATATTATTGATTTTTATAATAAATACTATCTTTTAATTATTTACTACCTAATTGCGGTACTACTTGGTTATTCGCAGAGATTAAACCTGTGTCGGTATAAATTGCTAATTTACCGCGAGTGTCCACGATGTCTAAGTTACGCATCGTTAATTGACCGATACGATCGCTTGGGGTAAACGGTGCATCTTCTACTTTTTCCATACTTAAGCGTTCTGCTTCGTAAGTTAAGTTTGGTGATTCTGTGTTCAGAATTGTGAAGTCGTTACCACGACGTAATTCAAGTGTCACCGTACCAGTAATTGCTTTCGCTACCCAACGTTGTGCAGTTTCACGCAACATTAATGCCTGCGGATCGAACCAACGACCTTGGTAAAGCAAGCGACCTAAACGTAAACCGTTAATGCGGTATTGTTCGATGGTGTCTTCGTTGTGAATACCGGTCACTAAACGTTCGTAAGCGATGTGTAATAATGCCATTCCAGGGGCTTCGTAGATACCACGAGATTTCGCTTCAATGATACGGTTTTCGATTTGGTCTGACATACCTAAACCGTGGCGACCACCAATACGGTTTGCTTCAAGAATTAACTCTACAGCATCATCAAAATGTTTGCCGTTTAAAGCAACTGGCACACCTTCTTCAAAAGTAACTGAAACAGTTTCTGGTTTGATTTCAACAGATTCGTCCCAGAATGCCACGCCCATAATTGGTTTTACGATTTTCATTCCAGTGCTTAATTCTTCTAAGTCTTTCGCTTCGTGCGTTGCACCAAGCATATTTGAGTCGGTTGAGTAGGCTTTTTCTACCGACATTTTATAGTCAAAGCCGTTTGCGATTAAGAATTTAGACATTTCAAAACGGCCGCCAAGCTCGTCGATGAATTGGTTATCTAACCACGGTTTATAGATTTTTAATTTCGGATTAGTTAATAAGCCATAGCGGTAGAAACGCTCAATGTCGTTACCTTTGAATGTTGAACCATCGCCCCAAATGTTTACATCATCTTCTTTCATTGCTGCCACAAGCATCGTGCCAGTCACCGCACGACCAAGTGGTGTAGTGTTGAAGTAAGGAATACCGCCTGTTGAAATGTGGAACGCACCACATTGAATTGCCGCAATCCCTTCGTGGGCTAATTGTTGGCGGCAGTCGATTAAACGTGCATTTTCCGCACCGTATTCCATTGCTTTTTTCGGAATTGCATTGTAATCATCTTCGTCTGGCTGACCTAAATTTGCCGTGTAAGCATAAGGCAATGCACCTTTTTTACGCATCCAAAGTAATGCTGCTGATGTATCTAAACCGCCTGAGAACGCGATCCCCACTTTTTGACCTAATGGGAGAGATTCTAAAATTGTTGCTGACATACAAATTCCTATATTTGAAATGAATGGAAAATTACCAATCGCAAACGGTTGCGAGTAAGTAAAACTGACATATTCTATTAGAAAAAAAAACAAATTTCATCTAAAATTTAGCGAAAATCGACCACATAAAATGAATAGAAAGAGTCTCAAATGAAAAAAATCCTTGTTATCCGAAACGATAAAATCGGCGATTTTATGGTTTGCTTTCCTGCTTTTGCAATGCTCAAACAATCTTTACAAAATGTAGAAATTACTGCCCTTGTGCCAAGCTACACTGCTCCACTTGCGGAACTCTGCCCTTCTATTGATAAGGTCATCATTGATGCCCCAAATAAAAAAGATCCTGTGGCATTTCAAAGCGTATTACAAGCAGTCAAAAAAGAGCAATTTGATGCCGTAATTTCGTTTGTCTCCGATTGGTACAATGCTAAACTCACATGGAAAAGTGGAATTCATTATCGCCTTGCACCTGCAACAAAATTATTTCAATTTTTATATAACCACCGCTTAACCCAGCGCCGTTCTCAATCAGCAAAATCGGAATCGGCATATAATTTAGACTTAGCTCGTGCGTTCTTAGAAAAACAAGGCGTTCCCGCAATTGAGCCTATGCTGCCTTATTTGCAATTTAGTGAACAAGAAATAACGACACAAAAAACTAAATTAGCAAAACTTTTGGGCATTTCAACCGCTTGCAAATGGGTCTTTGTGCATAGTTCTACTGGCGGTTCAGCAACCAGTCTTTCGCTTGAACAGTATGCAACATTGCTTAATAACTTAACCGAACACTTTGATTGCCAAGTAATTTTAACGGCGGGAAAAGGCGAGGAAGAGCGAGCAAACGCATTGGCATCTCAACTTACGCAAAAAGCGGCGGTTTATGCCAAAAATGATGGCTTGCAAGATTTTAGCCGTTCAATTGCTTGTGCCGATCTTTTTATTGCAGGTTCAACAGGTCCATTACATATTGCGGGAGCATTAAACGTGCCAACTATCGGCTTCTACCCAAGCCGACTTTCTGCCCAACCACAACGTTGGCGACCAATTAACGCTGAGGGAAAACATCTTGCTTTTATGCCGCCATTAGCACACGATCGTGCTTCGCAGATGAATTTGAGCCTAATTTCTATTGAGAAAGCACTCAAAGAGATTATCCCTTTTGTGGCAAGAAATTGGCAAAAAGCCTAGTTCTTTCAATGGTCTAGTCAAGAGAAATTTGTTACACTAGACCTCTTTATTAGCCTGCAATATATCTATTCACATTATGTTAAAAAAAATTCTGCTTTCCTGTTTAGCTCTACCAAGTATCACATTAGCACAATCTTACGTTGTCTATGACTTTACTCACGATCGCGTGCTTGAAAGTCGCGATCCACATTCTGCTCAACCCATTGCGTCTGTCACTAAATTGATGACGGCAAATATCTTTTTAGAAAATAATAAACAGAAAAACTGTATGGCATCTATTACACGTGACGACGAGGATACGATTAAAGGTACAGGCACAAAATTACCAAGAAATACACCGATTTCATGTGATGAATTATTAAAAGCGATGATTGTCCACTCTGATAATTATGCCGCTCACGCTCTTTCTCGCTCAGCAGGAATAAGCCGTACTCAGTTCATTCAAAAAATGAATGAAAAGGCTCGTCAATTGGGGATGACAGCAACCCACTTTAGTGATAGCTCTGGTTTATCAAGTAGTAACGTGTCTAGTGCGATGGATTTGGTGAAATTGGCGAAATACTCGTTGAAAAAACCTGAATTACAAAAATTATCGAATGAAAGAGCAACGCTTGTGCAAGTGGGCAATCGCCGTGTATTTATGCAAAATACAAGTGCATTAGTGCGAGAAGAGATTTTCGATGCGGCATTGAATAAAACAGGCTATATTCGTGAATCGGGTTACAACTTGGTGTTTGTAAATAAACATCGTTGTGGTAATAATGCGACCATTGGCGTAATTAGTTTGAATAATCGTAGTTCTGCCAAGCGGTCACATTTTACCAAAACTAAGCTAGAACAATATGGTTGTTCGAGTTTGGCTCACAATCATCATTTTTCAGATAATGATGATTCATAATCTATGTACTAATTTTTTTATTTTTGCCCTTGAAAATGCCGAGCATAGCTCCATTTAACTGGGCGTGACGCAAATAAAGCGTAAATTGTTTAATTTTTAACAGAGGAATTGAAATATGGCTCTTCGTCCATTACACGATAAAGTAATTTTAAAACGTGAAGAAGTAGAAACAAAATCAGCAGGCGGAATTGTTTTAACAGGTTCTGCAGCAACTAAATCTACCCGTGGTAAAGTAATTGCGGTGGGTACAGGTCGTTTATTAGAAAATGGCAATGTGCAACCATTAGCGGTAAAAGTTGGTGACGTGGTGATCTTCAACGAAGGTTATGGCGTGAAATCAGAAAAAATTGATGGCGAAGAAGTGTTAATTCTTTCTGAAAACGATATTTTGGCGATTGTAGAATAATTAAAAAAGGAATATAAAAATGGCAGCAAAAGACGTTAAATTTGGTAACGATGCACGCGTAAAAATGTTAAAAGGCGTGAACGTATTAGCAGACGCAGTAAAAGTAACTTTGGGCCCTAAAGGTCGTAACGTTGTTTTAGATAAAGCTTACGGTGCACCAACCATCACTAAAGATGGTGTTTCAGTAGCACGTGAAATCGAATTAGAAGATAAATTCGAGAACATGGGCGCTCAAATGGTAAAAGAAGTCGCCTCTAAAGCAAATGATGCAGCGGGTGACGGTACAACAACCGCAACAGTGCTTGCTCAAGCAATCGTAAACGAAGGTTTAAAAGCGGTTGCAGCGGGTATGAACCCAATGGATTTAAAACGCGGTATCGATAAAGCAGTTGCGGCAGTAGTAACCGAATTAAAAGCAATCTCAAAACCTTGCGAAACCGCAAAAGAGATCGAGCAAGTCGGTACTATTTCTGCAAACTCTGATGCAACCGTAGGTCAATTAATTGCCCAAGCAATGGAAAAAGTGGGCAAAGAAGGCGTAATTACCGTTGAAGATGGCACAGGTTTAGATGATGCATTAGATGTAGTGGAAGGTATGCAATTTGACCGTGGTTACTTATCGCCATACTTCATCAACAAGCCTGAAGCAGGTACAGTTGAATTAGATAGCCCATACATCTTATTAGTAGATAAAAAAATTACGAACATCCGCGAAATTTTACCTGTGTTAGAAGCGGTTGCAAAAGCTGGTAAACCATTGTTAATCATTGCTGAAGATATTGAAGGCGAAGCATTAGCGACTTTAGTTGTAAACACAATGCGTGGTATCGTGAAAGTGGCTGCCGTTAAAGCTCCTGGTTTTGGTGATCGCCGTAAAGCAATGTTACAAGATATTGCAATCTTAACTGCAGGTACAGTGATTTCTGAAGAGATCGGTATGGAGCTTGAAAAAGCAACTTTAGAAGAACTTGGTCAAGCAAAACGTGTAGTAATCACCAAAGACAATACAACCATCATTGATGGCGTAGGTGATGAAGCACAAATCAAAGCACGCGTAGCTCAAATTCGCCAACAAATCGAAGATTCAACTTCAGATTACGATAAAGAAAAACTTCAAGAACGTGTTGCTAAATTAGCAGGCGGTGTGGCTGTTATCAAAGTTGGTGCTGCAACCGAAGTTGAAATGAAAGAGAAAAAAGACCGTGTGGATGATGCACTTCACGCGACTCGTGCAGCAGTGGAAGAAGGTATTGTACCAGGAGGCGGTGTCGCATTAGTTCGTGCAGCAAGCAAAGTGGCTGAAGAATTAAAAGGCGACAACGAAGAACAAAACGTTGGTATTCGTTTAGCATTACGTGCGATGGAAGCTCCACTTCGTCAAATCGTGACTAACGCAGGCGAAGAAGCATCAGTTGTTGCTCGTAATGTAAAAGATGGTAAAGGTAACTACGGTTACAATGCTGGTACAGAACAATACGGCGATATGTTAGAAATGGGTATCTTGGACCCAACGAAAGTAACTCGCTCTGCATTACAATTCGCAGCTTCTATTGCAGGTTTAATGATCACGACAGAATGTATGATTACAGACCTTCCAAAAGATGACAAAGCAGACCTAGCCGCAGCAGGTATGGGCGGAATGGGTGGTATGGGCGGAATGATGTAATTTCCCCTAATTTCTAACAATAACACCCGAGTGAAAACTCGGGTGTTTTTTATAGGGATATAGTAGATATCAACTTTTTTCTACTAATAATCTCAGTTACTGTCTCGCCATTCTCAAATTCACTGGAACACGCTCAAAATTAGAACGGAATGGATTGATGTCTAACCCACCACGGCGAGTATAACGAGCATAAACGGTGAGTTTTTCAGGTTTAGCGAATTGCATTAAATCGGTAAAAATGCGTTCTACGCATTGTTCGTGGAATTCATTATGCTCACGGAAAGAAACCAAATATCGCAAAAGTTTTTCACGATTTAACCGCTTGCCAATATAGTGAATTTGCACGCTCCCCCAGTCTGGCTGTGAGGTAATCAAGCAATTAGATTTCAACAGGTGACTAACTAGCGTTTCTTCTACTATTTCATCTTCTGCAATATTTTCTAAATACTGATTCGAAAATGTGTAGCTCTCAATTTGAATCTCTTGCTCATCAATACACTCACCTGCGAAATTCACAATTGGTTGGTTAGTGTAATCGGCTAATTTGTGAATTCTCACCGAAACTTGACCGCTTGCACATTGGCTTAAATCTCTCGTAAGTGTTTGTTCAACCTCTTCGATTGAAGCAAATTTGGTCTGATTAAAGCTGTTTAAATAGAGTTTAAAGCTCTTTGATTCGATTAAATTTTCGCTTTTAAAATCAATTTCTACATCAGCGATTGCGACTTGTGGTAAGCCATGTGGGTTTAACCATGAGAGTTCGTAGCAACTCCATACATCCGCGCCTTGATTGAACGGTTGTTGCTCTACAATCCGCAAACCTTCACGATTTAATCGGCGTGGTACGGCTTGCAAAAGCGAAGCATCATATTGACTTTTGTATTCAGTATTTTGCCCAAGTTTAAGGGCAGAAAGAGATTTATCTTGATAGTTCATAACATTTCCTCACAAAATAGGCAAGAAGTGTAGCATATTTCTGATTTAAACGAGAAATGAGAAAACTTATAATAAAGGCAATTTTTAGCCATCACATTTTATTATGGAAGCGGTCTTTCTATTTTATCAACCAGACATTGTGAGCAATGGTAAAGTCGGTAATCAGCAGAAATAACTCAAAAAACATAAGCGGAAAGATCTGCAAATTGTTTTGCAAATATTACCGCTTTTATTTTTGTGATCGTTCGCTAATACCCTTCACCTTCAGCCAAAGCATCACTGACAATCGCAATCCCTGCACTTGCACCAATTCTCGTTGCACCTGCTGTTATCATGGCTAATGCAGTTTGTGTATCACGAATGCCACCTGAAGCTTTTACACCGATTTCGCCAACTGTCTGTTTCATTAACGACACATCTTCCACGGTTGCACCGCCTTTGTTAAATCCTGTTGAGGTTTTCACGAAAACAACACCAATTGCTTTGCAGATTTCGCACGCTTTGACGATTTCTTCTTTAGTGAGTAAGCAAGTTTCCAAAATCACTTTAAGCGGTGTACCTTGGCAGGCATTAAACACGGCTTGAATATCAGCTTGCACTTTTTCCCACTGATTCGATTTGAGCCAACCGACGTTAATTACCATATCAATTTCACCCGCACCCGCTTGAATCGCTTGATCGGTTTCAAAGGCTTTGACAGAGGTTGCATTTGCCCCGAGTGGGAAGCCAATAACGGTGCAGATTTTCACCGATGAATCCGCCAGTTTTTGCTTGGCAAGTGGAATATGACAAGGATTGATGCAGACAGAATAGAAGCCATATTCAAGGGCTTCTTCACAGAGTTTTAAAATATCTTGTTCTGTTTTTTCAGCTGTGAGTGCTGTATGGTCGATATATTTAGCAAGTTGAGAGTCGTTCATAAAATCTCCTTTAAATGAAAACAACATTGCCCACAATATACGCCAAGCGGTTAAATTTGCAAAAGATTTTACAATCTTAACCACTTACTTTTTCTTGATGAAGAAAAAATGTGACGCAGTTATCATTTTTGAAGTTTCACTCTGTTTTCAAAACATCATCTTGCTATAATCCGAAAGAGTTAATTAATTTCGAGATTTATATGAGTGAAACAGCGATAACCATCGGTCTGCTTGCCCTTGTTGCTGTAATTGGACTTTGGGTAGGTCATTGGAAGATCAAAGGTGTAGGGCTTGGTATCGGTGCCGTATTATTTGGCGGGATTATTGTCGCCCACTTCACCACGCAATACGGTATTCAGCTTGACAGTCACACGCTACATTTTGTGCAGGAGTTTGGCTTAATTTTGTTTGTTTATACCATCGGCATCCAAGTCGGCCCAGGTTTTTTCTCCTCTTTGCGTAAATCGGGGCTGAAACTAAACGGCTTTGCGATTTTAATTGTCGTGCTTGGCTCGCTTGCGACCATTATCATCTACAAACTCACTGGTATTCCGCTTGATGTAGCTATTGGAATTTACTCAGGTGCGGTAACTAACACACCAGCACTAGGTGCAGGGCAACAGGTTTTAACCGAGCTTGGAATGACAGGCGTAACCAGCACAATGGGGAACTCCTATGCCATGGCGTATCCTTTCAGCATTTGCGGTATTTTGCTCTGTATGTGGCTGCTCTGCCTCTTCTTCCGCGTAAAAATTGATGAAGAAGCGCACAATTTTATCAAAGAGAGTGGGCAAGATAAAGAGACACTCGCCCCCCTTGTTGTGCAAGTCTCCAACCGCAATTTAGACGGCATCAATTTAACCGAAATCCCTGGATTTAATGAAGAAGATGTCGTTTGTTCACACCTTAAACGGGGCGAAGAAACCTTTGTGCCGAAAGCAGATAGCGAAGTGCGTTTAGGCGATGTCTTACATCTGGTTGGCGAAAGCATCTCGCTAAAAAAATTGGCTTAAAATCAGGCGGAAGCTTTGTTGATACACTCACCAACGGCTCAGGTTTAGAGTGGATGGGTTACGGCATTTTCATTACCCTTATCCCATTATTGATTGTCGGTGTGATTGCCCGTTGGTATGCAAAAATGAACTATCTCAGCCTTTGCGGTTTGCTTGCAGGTTCAATGACCGACCCGCCAGCACTTGCTTTCGCCAATGAAATGAAAGAAGAAAGCGGTGCTCAATCCCTTTCTTATGCCACCGTTTATCCGCTTGTGATGTTCTTACGGATCATCTCCCCGCAATTGATAGCAATATTGTTGTTTGTAGCGTGATTTATTAAATGAAAGCGGTCGATTTGTAAAACTATTTTGCAAATCAACCGCTTGTCTTTACGCAATTTTTCCCTTAAAACGCTCTATCCTTCACCACTCTCAACGGCTGCATATCACTATTGCCCATAATCACGCGGCTTGGATCAGAACGTAGGCAAGTGCCTCCATAGTGCCCACCGACGGTAAAGGTGCAAATTTGCAGGTGTTGTTCTTCCACTTTTGGCAAGCACCAAAGTTGTTGGTAGATGTTTTCTTGTTTGCCGAATTGCCCATCGGTGGTATCGAGTGTAGCGTTGTTTTCACCGATCAATTTCACGTTATCGCCACGGCGACCAGCAATCGGTTTTTGGGCATAGCCGTTTTTAATCAGATTCGGTGTGAGTTCAAAACTAGCTTCCAGTAAATAACGGTGATTTGGGAAGAGCGACCAAAGCACGGGCAAAATCGCTTTGTTGCTTGGAATAGCTGTCCAAAGTGGCTCATATACCAACACTTCTGGGCGAAGTAGCACGTCGATTAACCGCACTTTATCTTCGGGGTAACCTGTGCGAATCGGTGGGGCAACTTCCGTGCCTGTGGCATCTTCGCGGAGCTGTTCAAGCATTGTTTCCCACGCCCACGTTTTCCAAACGGTTTGCACTAAATTGTTTTCATCATCAATTAACTGACCGCGTTTGTCCCAATGTAGTCCTTCTGTGCCGTGAATAATTTTGGCTTGGAAACCCGCTTGCAACAAGGCTTCGCGCATAAACATCGCGTGGTAATCTTCCTCATCATCGTGATCTTGTAGAATGTGTACGAGCGAGCTGGCTTGGCTATGTTGCCAACAATCAGCTAAGGCATTGCGTAAGCCGTCCGCTGGGTTTTCACCTGCAAATTTTCCTGCATTTCCGACCGCTTGTTTAGCCCAACGGCTCATAATATAGCCTGCTTCGGCGTGGCAAGAAGCGGAATCGGCGTTGTATTCATAGACTTTCAGCCCACGTTCGCTCATACAAAAATCCAAACGTCCTGTGATGGTTTGATAACGGCGATTTTGCCAAGAGAGCCGCAGACGCGGCCAAAGCAATTTTGGGATGTTGAAATATTGCAACAAATTATCATCTTTCAGCACTTTATCGGTGGCATGCAGGTACATCAAATGCAGTTCGTTGGTGGCGTGAATCAGCTCTTGTTGGGCACTTTCAGACATAACAAAATAGCGATATTGGTCGGAATGACTCACTTTATGCCCGCCCATTGCTTTGATATAAGCTGCATCAAAAGGTGCATTTTCATTGAGCCATTTACCGTCAAATTGTCCGTGATTTTCCACGTGGCGAGCTTGAAGAGAAAGTGCGGTCGGTTTTGGGAAAGGTTGCGGCTCGGCAAATTCGGTATCATCGGTTTGAATCATCCAGCCGAGAATGTGAGTGTCGTTGAAAGTGTCGTGCAGAAGATAGCCTTGTTCGGAAACGCTCATCAGCAATTCACGCGTCCATTGCTGACCGCTTGGCAGACGCGAGTGAATCACATTTTGCTCCACAATACGAACCCGATCTTCCAGCACATCGGTAATAATCGCTACGTGCCCTGTGTGCTTAAACTCTCCCCCTTCCTGCCAAATTAACAATGCTCCCGCTTGTGGTTTGCGTTTACAGCCATTAGCGAACGCCTGCAGCGGTAACAAGGCATCGTTAACCACTTGGCGAAGAAAACGTAACGAGAAAATCTCATACGCCATCCCCACATCAGCAAACACCATGCCGTGATTGAGATATAAATAACGGCGGGCAAACTCCACGCACTGCCATTTGTAGCCCATATATTCCCGCCCGACATAGCTACGAAACGCCGCATCATTGGGAAACTCCTTTTCATCGGCAGTATTGTAATCCGACGAATAAATCGCGACTCCACCTGGGGCATAACCGAGCAAGCTACCAAAGGGATCGTGGGTGGTGATGTTAGGGGAACGGTCTGACATAAAAACTCCAAACAATAGAAATGATTGGAGTTAGTATAGATCTTTTATTTGCTTAAAAAAACTGCTTTACGCTGCTTTTTCCAACAAATTCACTCAAGCAGTATTAAGGGAAATTTCTAACTGAATTTTCAGGAAATATTCTTGAGATTCTACCAAACAGGTGTATTCTAATTTGAAATAATTTAGAGACACATAACCTATTTTGAAAAGATTATTTCAAATAACAGGCTTGAAATTTCACCACTTGAACAGTATAAAGTAATTACCTTTTCATCAATGATAGAGACTATTTATGTATTTATTAGTTGGTATTTTCGTCATTTTACTTATTGTAGCAATGTTAGTCATTGCACTTTTATTCCGCCGAGTAGTGAAAACTAACGAGGTGCATATTGTGCAATCAGGCGGTAAAACAACATCTTACGGTAAAGATACAGGTAATGGTAACGTTTACTATGCATTCCCCTCTTGGTTACCTGTCATTGGGGTAAGCACCATTGTGCTTCCTGTATCGGTGTTTTCCATCAAGATTGATAACTACGAAGCCTATGATTTAGAACGTTTGCCGTTTGTAGTGGACATCACCGCATTCTTCCGCGTGTCAGACTCTAATTTAGCGGCACAACGTGTATCAGATTTCCATGATATGAACATTCAGTTAGTGGATATTATTCAAGGTTCGGTGCGTTCAATCCTTTCTAGCCGTAACTTGAACGATATTTTACAAGTGCGTTCAGAATTGGGCGATGATTTTACCCAAGCGGTAAAAGAGCAGCTCAAAAGTTGGGGGATTGAACCAGTGAAAAATATTGAGTTAATGGATATTCGCGATAGTGGTTCTTCCAAAGTGATTTTCAACATTATGGAAATCAAAAAATCTTTTATTGAGAAAGAGAGCCGTGTAGAAGTCGCACGCAATCAAAAAGAAGCACAAATTGCCGAAATTGAAGCCAAAAAAGAAGCGGACGTCAAGCGTCAAGAGGCGGAAAAAGCCGTGGGTTTGAAAACCGTAGAAAATCAACGCGAGGTCGCTGTTTCTAACGAGCAAGCACAACAATTAGTGAAAGAGCAAGAGAAAATCACTAAAGAACGTGAAATGGAAGTTAAACGCGTGGCGGAAGTAAAACAAGCAGAAATCTTAAAAGATGTGGAAATCGTAAAAGCCGATCAAGAAAAACGCACCCAAGAAATTCGTGCCGAAGCAAACAAAAATGCGTTGATTATTAATTCTGAAGCAGAACGCCAACACCAAATTTTGGTGGCAGAAGGGGAAAAACAAAAAGCCTTCTTAGCCGCGGAAGCCTTGCTTGAAACGAAAGACAAAGAAGCCCAAGGTATTGCAAAGATTGGTGCAGCAGAAGCAGAAGCGAAACAAAAACTTGAAATTTCCTTGGTTTCAGGTCAAATTGAGTTAGCGAAAGAGATCGGTGGCAACGAGGGATACCAAAGCTACTTAATCAGTATTCGTCAAATTGAAGCAAACCAAGCCATCGGTATCGAACAAGCGAAAGCACTTTCAAATTCTGATATGAAATTCATCATTAACGATGAAAAAGTGGATAGCGGTATTCAGCGTGTGGGTGAACTATTCAGCTCCACAGGCGGCACAAAAATCGCAGCAACATTGGAGGGATTAAATCAATCAGAATTAGGAAAAGCGTTGATTGGGAAGTTTTTAGGCAATCAGAAATTAGATAACACATAATTTATAAAGGAGAAAGAAATGGCAGATCCGCAAATTAAATCCCCGATGGATTTCTGGGATTATCTTACCGTAATCATTTACCGCTCAGGCTTTGTCTTGGCGACACTTGCAATATTCTTGTTGCCTTATCAATCTGAAATAGCAATAAGAGGATTATTAATTGCGGGTACTATGCTTGCTTCATCTTTGCATTTGTACCTCAAACAATTTCGTCTTATTTTTCAATTTGCTGCATGGATAGGGTTACTTTGTTTCATTTTCAACCTGCCAATGATTGCATTGGGAGCAATGTTGCTTGTAATTGGAGGATTAAGTTATAAAGAATATTTCTGTTTTAGAATATTTGGTTTAAATGCTCAACCGATTTTTGTTGCTATACTTTGGTTTGCTTTTGTTTTTGAGCAAGCTTTGCTAGTGCGAATTTTCTCAATCATTATTGGCATTTTATTACTCATTCTGTCTATTCAAAAATGGCGAATGCCGCTGCACTTTGATATCGGAGACAAAACAAAATATCAGGTTTAGACTTGAGCATTCTATTAAGCGGTAAGATTTTACAAAAAAATTACAAAATCTTACCGCTTTTCTGTATAATTCACGCAAACGTTTGCTTTTTATTTTACTCAAAAGGATCAAAGACATGACCACAATCGGAACAGCGTTAAGACCGAATGCAACTAAAGTAATGATGTTAGGCTCAGGCGAATTAGGTAAAGAAGTCGTGATTGAACTTCAGCGTTTAGGTGTAGAAGTGATTGCAGTTGATCGCTATGAAAATGCACCTGCTCAGCAAGTGGCACATCGAGCATATACCATCTCAATGCTAGACGGACAGGTATTGCGTGCGTTGGTCGAAAAAGAAAAGCCTGATTTCATCGTTCCAGAAGTGGAAGCCATTGCGACTGATACCTTAGTGGAATTAGAAAACAAAGGCTATAACGTGATTCCAACAGCGAAAGCAACAAAACTAACAATGAACCGTGAAGGTATTCGCCGTTTAGCGGCTGAAGAATTAGGGTTAAAAACCTCGCCTTATCGTTTTGTAGATAATTTCGAGGCGTTCAAGCAAGCCATTGCAGAAATTGGCATTCCTTGCGTGGTCAAACCGATAATGTCTTCTTCTGGACACGGGCAATCGATTATTAAATCAACCGACCAAATTAAGCAAGCGTGGCAATATGCTCAAGAAGGTGGCCGTGCAGGTAGCGGGCGTGTGATTGTGGAAGGGTTTATTCAGTTTGATTATGAAATTACGCAGCTCACAGTTCGCCATATACACGGCACTTCATTCCTTGCCCCGATTGGGCATATTCAGAAAAATGGCGATTATCAAGAGTCTTGGCAGCCACAAGTCATGAGCGAAGCGGCTCAACGCAAAGCTCAAGAAGTAGCTGAAAAGATCACCTCAGCACTTGGCGGTCATGGTATTTTCGGCGTAGAACTTTTTGTTTGTGGCGATGAAATTATTTTCAATGAGGTCTCTCCTCGCCCACACGATACGGGTATAGTCACAATGGCTTCTCAAGCACTTTCCCAGTTCGCCTTACATGCTCGTGCGATTTTAGGCTTACCTATTCCAGAGATCTATCAAATTAGCCCAGCAGCCTCTAAAGCGATTGTGGTGGAAGGTAAATCAGATAATGTGACTTTCAGCAATCTCGATAAAGTGTTAGAAGAAATCGGCACAAATATTCGCTTATTTGGTAAAGGTAGCGTAGATGGTCACCGTCGTATGGGCGTGATTTTAGCTTGCGATGAGAATACTGAAAAAGCGAGAGAAAAAGCCTTGCGAGCTTACTATAAGTTAGACATTCAATTATAAAATTCAGGCGGAGTGTACTCCGCTTTCCCTTTTCATTCGTGAAAGATTTGCAAAAAAATGCTATATTTCACCCGCTTATTTTTATTTATTACGGAGAAATCTCAATGGAACTTAACGCTTTAACCGCCTTGTCCCCAATTGATGGTCGTTATCAAGACAAAGCGGCAGCCCTTCGCCCGATTTTTAGTGAATTTGGTCTATTAAAATATCGTGTTACAGTCGAAGTGCGTTGGTTGCAAAAATTAGCTACACATACACAAATTCAAGAAGTGCCAGCATTATCTGCAGAAGCAAGCAACTATCTTGATAGCATTGTGGCAAACTTTTCTATTGAAGATGCAAACCGTATCAAAACCATTGAACGCACCACCAACCACGATGTAAAAGCAGTGGAATACTTCTTAAAAGAGAAATGCGAAGCCTTGCCAGAGCTTTACAAAATCAACGAATTCATTCACTTTGCTTGCACTTCTGAAGACATCAATAATACCTCGCACGCGTTAATGCTTAAAACCGCACGTGAAGAAGTGTTATTGCCAGAGTGGAAAAAAGTGATTGATGCTCTGGTTGAACTTGCAGAGCGTTACAAAAACATTCCATTACTTTCTCGCACTCACGGTCAGCCAGCCAGCCCAACAACCATCGGTAAAGAGATGGCAAACGTCGCTTACCGCTTAAAACGCCAATATAAACAGCTCGAAAATTTAGAGATTTTGGCGAAAATCAATGGTGCTGTAGGTAACTACAACGCTCATTTATCAGCTTATCCAGATATTGACTGGCATACTTTCAGCCAAGAGTTCATCGAACAATCTTTAGAGGTAACTTGGAACCCGTACACTACTCAAATTGAACCACACGATTACATTGCAGAATTCTTTGACTGTGTCGCTCGTTTCAACACTATCGTGATCGACTTCGACCGAGATATGTGGGGCTACATTGCATTAAACCACTTCAAACAACGCACTATTGCGGGCGAAATTGGTTCTTCAACCATGCCTCACAAGGTAAACCCAATTGACTTCGAAAATTCCGAAGGTAACTTAGGCTTAGCAAATGCAATTATGAGCCATTTAGGTCAAAAATTACCAATCTCTCGCTGGCAACGAGACTTAACCGATTCAACCGTATTACGTAACTTAGGCGTCGGCTTAGGCTATGCATTAATTGCGTATGCTTCAACTTTAAAAGGCATCAGCAAATTAGAAGTAAATGAGCAGCACTTACGTGATGAATTAGATCAAAACTGGGAAGTATTAGCAGAACCAATCCAAACAGTAATGCGTCGCTACGGCATCGAAAAACCGTATGAGAAATTAAAAGAACTCACCCGCGGCAAACGTGTAACAGGCGAAGCAATGCGTAAGTTTATTGATAGCTTAAGCCTACCAGAAGCAGAAAAAGCTCGCTTAAAAGAGATGACACCTGAAAGCTATATTGGCTATGCGGTGGAGCTGGTTGAGAAACTTTAATAAGTAAAACTCTAGAAGAGAATTACCACTTAAAATTAGGACAAAGTAGTAGAGAAAAGAGGCAAAAGCCTCTTTTTCAACGATGATAAGGAGAAAGGAATAAAATTAGCTTTTCTATTTACTCGTCTAACCGTTTTAATATTTTATATCTGTAATACAATTTGTTTTGCCAATTCTCTCGCCAGTTTATCGATATGTAAAACATCATCAATGTCTTGAATATCAATTGGTGCTATATTTTCAATAACACTTCGATTCACATTTACAATATCCGTAAAACGGATCTGCTCATTTAAAAATGCATCAACAGCAATTTCATTTGCAGCATTCATTGCAGTAGTTGCATATTGCCCAGCAGAGAAAGCATCAATCGCTAATTTAAGATTTGGATAACGTTCAAAATCAGGCTCAATAAAGGTTAATTCTTTAAGTTTAAAAAAATCAAGTGGTGGTACACCCGCATTGATGCGATCAGGATACGCCATACTGTGTGCAATTGCCGTGCACATATCAGGACTTCCCATTTGAGCAATTACCGAACCATCAATATAACGAACCATCGAATGGATTATGGATTGCGGATGAATAATAATTTCCATCTCTTCTGCGGCTGCATTAAACAACCAACGTGCTTCAATATATTCCAAGCCTTTGTTCATCATTGTTGCACTATCAACAGAGATTTTTTTACCCATCGACCAGTTTGGATGAGCAACGGCTTGAGCTGGTGTAATCGCATCAAATTCATTTAATGGTTTAGTACGGAACGGGCCGCCTGAACCTGTTAAGATAATTTTGCTCACACCAAGCTCTGCAAGCGGGCAAAAACCGATCTTATTTTGTGCTTCCGCAGGCAAAGATTGGAAAATCGCATTATGTTCGCTATCAACAGGCAAGAGTTTTGCACCTGACTTTTTCGCTTCATCAATAAAAATCTGCCCACAAGTAACCAGCGATTCTTTATTTGCAAGTAATACACGTTTCCCCGCTTTAACGGCGGAAAGTGTAGGCAAAAGTCCCGCAGCCCCAACAATTGCAGCCATTACCATATCTACTTCAGGGTGAGAGGCAAGTTCACAAATTGCTTTTTGCCCAACTAATACTTCCGTTTTGATGTTAAGTGTTATGAGGTGAGCTTTGAGTTGTACGGCTGCATTTTCATCATCTAATGCCGCAAATTGAGGTTGGAATAATACGCATTGAGCTGCCATTAACTCCACATTTTTTCCGCCTACTAAAGCAAAAATTTGATAATCAGACGGATTATTTTGAATGACCGAAAGGGTGCTTTTGCCAATGGACCCTGTCGATCCTAGAATAACGATTTTTTTCATAGTAAGTTACCTTCAAGAAAAGACAGGGCATTTTAGCACAGATAAGATTAGTAATACCAATGACCATAATGTACCGCAGGGTAAATCGCAGGAACAGCAGGATAATAATTTACTTCTCTTTTACGTGTATCACTTTGATTCAGAGCTTCTTGCTGTACAGGGTGGTTTTTATCAACAGTATTTTTCGTATTAATACGTTGTTGATATGCTTGAACAGCTTGTGCATCCATTGGCACAGAGCTTTGTTGTTGAGGTAATGAACAAGCAGAAAGTGCCAAAATAGTACCAAATAACATTATGTTTTTCATTTTATATTCCTTTGGTAAATACTTATTAAATTAGTTAGAGGTATCAATCTCTTCAAATGATTTCACTAAATCATCAATCGCTTTCATTTGTGAAACAAAGGCTTCTAATTTAGAAAGCGGAAGTGCTGATGGACCATCACATTTTGCGTTGTTTGGATCTGGATGCGCTTCTAAGAAAAGCCCTGCTAAACCAATTGCCATACCCGCACGAGCAAGTTCTGTGACTTGATCGCGACGACCGCCAGAAGCTGCACCAAATGGATCACGGCATTGCAGTGAGTGAGTCACATCAAAAATCACAGGACAACCCTTAGAGACTTTCTTCATCATGTTGAAGCCAAGCATATCCACAACTAAATTGTCGTAACCGAAGTTCGTCCCACGGTCGCAAAGAATCACCTTGTCGTTACCACACTCTTCGATTTTCTCTACAATATTTCCCATCTGACCTGGGCTTAAGAATTGCGGTTTTTTCACGTTAATCACTGCTCCTGTACGCGCCATCGCTTCAACTAAGTCAGTTTGACGGGCTAAAAAAGCAGGTAACTGGATTACATCTACCACTTCGGCAACAGGTTGGCATTGGTAGATTTCATGCACATCGGTGATGATATTTACACCGAATGTGTCTTTTAATTCTTGGAAGATTTTTAAGCCTTCTTCCATACCTGGTCCACGGTAAGAGTGGATAGAAGAGCGGTTTGCTTTGTCAAATGAGGCTTTAAATACGTAAGGCACGCCCAATTTTTGCGTAACTTCTACATATTTTTCACACACACGCATCGCCATATCACGGCTTTCTAATACATTCATTCCACCAAACAAGGTGAATGGCTTGTTATTCGCAACTTCAACGTTGCCGACTTTTACGATTTTATCGGTCATTTTTTAGTCCTTACGGTAATAAAATAGGGAAAATTAGTGTAAAACTATCTCTTTGCCTTTTTGCTCAAGCTGCTTAATATCCATCTTTATCATCATCGCAGAAGGATCATCAGGGCATTGATCAACGAAATAGCTTAAATCTTCATAAGCTGCTTGGAAGCAATCCATCGTGGCAAAAATCATCCCACGATCACGAATTTCATACGGGTCATCAGGCGAGAAAATCAGGCGGAAGTTTATCATTTCTAGCACTTCTTGGAATTTTTTTTCTTTGGTTAATGCCATTTTAAAGAGCGTTTCGACCCGTTCTAATAGTTCAAACGGCTCAGCTCGACGAATTAAAACAGGTGTAACCAACACACCAACCATTGGTGGTTCACCATCTAGCCATTTTTCTAAATCTTCAATGCTTAAAAACTTACCATCTGCAGGGTTGATAAAAAGCGTTTCTTGGCGACCATCATAGTGAGTAATTTCCGCACGCAAAATGATTTGTGTAGGGAAATTCACCGCAAACAGCGGAATGCCACATTTCGCCGCTAAATAGAGCAAAATTGCCGCAAAAGAGACGGGCATTCCTTGCTTAGTTTGCAAAACTTTATGCAGCACCAAATTATCGCTGTTGAAATAGTCGGTGTAGCGATAAGAAAATTTCATTTGGCAATAAATCACATCTAGCAATTGATGCAATCTATCAAGCTCATTCTCGGCAGTAATGAGCTGTCTCACCTTGCGTACCAAAGCCGAAGTACGTGCACTACGTTGGCGAGGCGTTACACTTTCATCCACAATTCCACCAATTCGATCCATCTCTTCATACAAAAACGTCTGCAATTTTTCATCACTTATGGTGGTTTTCGGCGACTCCAGTTCTTGCAAAATTTCGTTAATAATATCGTCCATTTTGTCCTTCTTTTTTATTCTTTTTTACTTTTCTAGCTTTATTTCTCAGCCTTAGTAATACGATCTAAATTGGCATAATCTTGGAAAGTTTCAACCGCTTGCCAATGATTTTGGCGGAAAATATGTTGTACATCGCGCGCTTGTTGCCAACCGTGTTCTAAAAATAACGCCCCATTCGGCTTTAAATAAAGCGGTGCATTTTCGATAATCTTTTGCAAATCGCTCAAACCGTGATTATCTGCCACCAATGCGGTTAAAGGCTCAAACCGCACATCGCCAATCTGCAAATTTTCATCTTCCGCATCAATATAAGGCGGGTTACTTACGATCAAATCGAACTGCAGATTTCCTAATGTTGAAAACCAATCGCTTTGCTGAAAACGAGCATTTTCAATCTGCAACGTTTGGCGATTACTTTCCGCAAGTACTACCACTTCGGGCTTAAAATCGACACCTAATACTTGCACTTTCTGCTTTAATTCGGAAGCTAGTGCCAGTGCAATTGCCCCTGTCCCTGTCCCTAAATCTAAAATTTGCAAACTTTCTTGATTTTCCAACCGCTTGTTTGCCCAATCTAATGCGACTTCAACCAATCGTTCTGTATCTGGACGGGGAATCAAAGTATCAGACGAAACTTTTAATGGCAACGACCAAAACTCTTTTTCACCTAAAATATACGCCATTGGCTCTCCTTTTGTGCGACGTTCCAACATCTGATTTAGCTGATTTTGCTCTGCTTCATTCAGCTCTGTTTCTCCAAATGCAAAAATCGCAGAACGTGAGCGTTTTGTCACCGCTTGTAATAGCAAGTTCACATCTAATTTCGCATTCAGATAAGGATCTTGGCTTAATTTTTCGGTTAATAATTGGTTGGCATAAGTTAGCCAGTCGGAATAAGTCATATTAGATTTAGTCAATAAAGAATAATGCTAGGATAGCACACTCACGCCCAAATAAAAAACCTAGCTCGAGGCTAGGTTCTATTTATTGAAAAGACTACACTTCGGCAAGCTCAGTAAGCATCATTTCAAGTGAAAACATGGAAAATTACCAATAAGCACGAGCACCGATAACGGTTACGTTATCGCGAACACGGTTTGATTTGTTACCATTGGTGAAGTTTTTGATATGGTTACTCTGCCATTCTACGAACGCTTTAAATTTTAAGTTCATTGGTTTGAGGTAGTCGCTGAATAAGTAATATTCAGAACCAACCATAAACTGATTATTACGGCGTTTAGTATCATTTTGACCAGATACCGCATTCAATTTATTTTCTTTATACGCATACATTGTATACACGCTTAAATCGTCGGTTAATTTTTGTAATGCAACGGTACGTACTTCTTTCTCAATGCGTTTGTTACCCACATAGGTTTGATCTTTGGTTATACGACGCTCTAAATCTACACCTACAGTTGTTTTATCGTAAGTGTAAGCTAAGCCTAAAGCGTATGCGTTACGGTCATAAGTTGGGCGGTTAGCTTGTTCGAAACGATCACGAGCGAAACCAATACCTGTTTTTATGCTCTGTTTGCCGTCAATTTTATATTTATAGGTTGCACCTACACCCCAAATATCTTTTAGCTCATTGCTTAAATCTAAACCGTTTGCACCTCGTTGGCTATGACCTGAATAGAATGCCCCCACTTTTAAGCCTTCAACACCAGAGTAAGTATATTGTATTGCGTGGCGTGCTGCATAAGGTAATAAACCATCAGAAAGGCTTAATGTATTTGCTAAATCTGTTTGCTTTACTTCATCGGTAATGGTTGCCATATTACCGTAAGTTAACTCACCAAATGATTTGTGACCAAAACCGGCATAAAGGTAGCGGTCGTATAAGTGATCAAAACCGTGTTGTGATGAAGCTAAATCTTGGAAACGCCATTCCACACGCCCCAATGCATAGAAGCCTTCACCTAATTGTTGAGTTATTTTGAAGCCAAAACGTGAGCCATTGTCGCGAACCGCTTGATTTACGTGGTTGCGGGTAATGTTACCATTTACGGGTGAAGTTTTATTTGCAGTACTACGCCATTGCAAGCGTGCAGAACCAGTGAAATCAATTTGCGTGCCTGTTTCTTCTGCTTTATAAATTAAAGCAGATACATCATTTACTAAAAATGCACCTGCGAAAAGTGCTAATGCGGTTTTTTTCATTGTAAAATCCTTAGAGTAAAAAGGTGGAGCATTTTACTCCATATAAAACGTGCCATCTAGTTTATTTTACAATATAAAATAAATAAAAGTTATACAAACATAAGTAGTAAGTTTTTTTATTTTCGATATTTTATAAATGTAAAGTATATCTCTTCGACACTCCTTATCGAGGTGACAAATAGTTTTTAATATTTGATATAAAAGTATTGATCGTACCGCTCTTGACTTACAATAGCTTCATTTATAGTATGAACCAAGTCTCTGAGCCCTTTCAAAATGGAATCCACTATGTCAAAAACCATCATCATCAAATTCGGTACAAGCACTTTAACCCACGGAGGGAAAAGCCTTAGCCGCCCTTATATGTTGGAGTTAGTAAAACAAATTGCCGAGCTTCATAAATATCATCGTGTTATTGTCGTGACCTCTGGCGCGGCAGCGGCAGGGAGAGATTATTTAGGGCATCCAGAACTGCCAAAAACGCTTGCTTATAAACAGATGCTTGCTGCGGTTGGGCAAAGCCAGTTAATCCGCACTTGGGAAAATCTTTTTGATATTTATGGTATCAATATCGGGCAAATTCTCTTGACCCGTGCTGATATTGATGATCGCGAACGTTTCTTAAATGCTCGTGATACGCTCAATGCCTTGCTTGAACAAAAAATTATCCCTGTTATCAATGAAAATGACACCGTGGCAACCGAAGAGTTTAAAGTAGGCGATAACGATAATTTATCTGCTTTAGTGGCAATTTTAGCTCAAGCCGATCAGCTCTATTTATTAACCGACCAAGAAGGTTTATTTACAGCTGATCCACGTAAAGATCCAAATGCAACTTTACTTTCTGTGGTTGAAAAAATCACACCTGAAATTCGCCAAATTGCGGGCGGAAGCTCAACTGGGCTTGGCACTGGCGGAATGAGTACCAAAATTATTGCCGCTGATATTGCAACTCGTTCAGGCGTAGAAACCATTATAGCCTCTGGTTCACGTGAAAATGTGCTGGTCGATTTAGCCAATGGACAAGCGATTGGTAGTAAATTTCTGGTTCAATCCGACCGCTTGGAAGGGCGTAAGCAGTGGCTTTTTGCCGCCCCTCAAGTAGGAAGCATTGTAGTAGATAAAGGGGCAGAAACTGCATTATTGCAGCACAAATCGCTCTTACCTGTTGGGATTTTAGAAGTCAAAGGTGAGTTTGCTCGCGGTGAATTGGTGAAAGTATTCAACACCGAAGCGAAACCTCTGGCACTTGGCTTAGTTCGCTACGGTGATGAGGCTTTACGCCGTATTAAAGGACAAAAATCAGCTGAAATTGAACACTTGCTCGGCTATGAATTTGGTACGGTGGCAATTCATAGCGATGAAATGGTGGTTTATTAGGAAAACGTATGGAACTTGGATTTGATGTGATTGCAATGCTTTTTGGCGTTGCGACAGTTGCAGGTTTTATTGATGCGATTGCGGGCGGTGGTGGGTTATTAACTATTCCCGCTTTGCTTTCGACAGGCTTGCCGCCTGCCATTGCTTTAGGTACGAATAAATTGCAAGCGTGCGGTGGTTCGTTTTCAGCTTCGCTCTATTTTGTTCGCAAAAAAGCGGTCGATTTAAAACAGGTTGCACTGCTGATTTTACTGACATTTATCGGCGCCGCTCTTGGTACGATTGTGGTACAAAATATTGATGTGAATGCATTGAAAATCGGCTTGCCTTTTCTAATTTTTGCTATCGGCATCTATTTTTTATTTAGCCCAAACATTGGCGATCAAGATCGCAAACAACGCATCAGCTACTCGCTATTCGGCTTTACGGCGGGAATGGGATTAGGCTTTTACGATGGTGTTTTCGGACCTGCAGTCGGCTCATTTTACACACTCGCTTTCGTGCTTTTACTTGGTTTTAATCTCACCAAAGCGGTTGCTCACGCTAAAGTATTGAACTTTACCTCTAACTTCGCATCGCTACTTTTCTTCATTTTTGGCGGTGCCGTCGTATGGGAAATTGGCTTTATTATGCTTATTGGGCAATTTATCGGAGCAACATTGGGGGCGAGAATGGTGGTAACTAAAGGCAAAAAACTAATTCGCCCAATGTTAGTGACAATTTCGTTTATAATGGTCGCCAAAATGCTCTATGAACAAGGATTTTTTGGATAATGAACCAAGCAAAACGTATTGAAATTTTAACAAGATTGCGGAATGAAAACCCGCATCCTACCACTGAATTAAATTATTCCTCACCTTTTGAATTGTTGATCGCAGTCATTCTTTCTGCCCAAGCGACAGACAAAGGCGTGAACAAAGCAACAGATAAACTTTTCCCCGTTGCTAATACGCCTGAAGCGATTTTAGCCTTGGGCGTTGATGGCTTAAAAGAGTACATCAAAACCATTGGGCTATTTAATAGCAAGGCGGAAAATATCATCAAAACATGCCGTGATTTGATTGAAAAACATAACGGCATTGTGCCCGAAGATCGTGATGCGTTAGAAGCCCTTGCAGGTGTTGGGCGAAAAACCGCTAACGTGGTGTTGAATACCGCGTTTGGTCATCCAACCATTGCAGTTGATACGCATATTTTCCGTGTTTCGAACCGCACAGGTTTTGCTCCTGGGAAGAACGTGGTTGAGGTAGAGAAGAAACTACTGAAAGTTGTACCTGCTGAGTTTAAAGTTGATGTGCACCATTGGTTGATTTTGCATGGTCGCTACACCTGCATTGCCCGCAAACCCCGTTGTGGCTCGTGCATTATTGAAGATTTGTGTGAGTATAAAGAGAAGACGGATATTTAATAAATATCCTCATTTTAGATCTTTGTTTGAAGTTTCAAGATAAGCTTTTTTGAAATATCTAATCCCTATTGACTAAAAAATTAAAGGGCTGAATATTTGATATTCACCCCTTTCAACGTTCAATTAACAACCTATTTCGCAGAATATTTTCTTAAAATCGCATAAAGTTCATCTTTAATTTTCAATTTTTCTTTTTTAAGCGTTTCAACTTCCTGTTGAGTGGCGAATTCAATATTCGCTTCTTGGTTTTTAATTTTTTGATCGATTTCATTATGCTTATCAAATAAACGAGCGAAATGAGCATCTTCGTTTTTCAATTTAGTAATCAAATCACGATATTCAGGAAACATAGTAAACTCCTTAAATTAGATTATTAATAGATTTAATTTCATCCTACTCCTTTTGATTTAATTTTGTAGTGAAATCTCACAAATTTTTGAACTAGATCACAAAATTTTTACCCACTTCTACTACGACAAGCGGAAAATTTAACGGTATAATGTAAACTCAACTATTCAAGAGGCAACAAGAATGCGCTATAAAGCTCTCTTTACTTTGTTATTTACCCTATTAAGTGGCAATGCTCTGTCTGATTGGAAGAAAATCAATGATTTAGATTACACATGGGGTCCCTTTAAAATTTACAACATATCTCTTTTCACTGAAACGGGCGAATATCAACCCAATATTCGTCCACTTATGGTGAGCCTAAAATATGATAAGCCTGTGGATGGACGTGATTTTGCTATTTCTATCGCTCGCTCTTGGGCACATTTAGAAATAAAATTTCCCAATCAAGAGGCAATAATCGACCGCTTGCGTAGAACTTTGCCCGATTTAAAACCAGGCGATATACTCTATTATGTTGCGTTGACTGATCGTGGTTATTTTATCGTTAATAATCAAGTTATTGCAGATGAATTTGACAAAGCTACCAATGATGCCATTTTAGCTATCTGGCTTGATCCAAAAGTGGAGCTTAGCCGCAAATTGATTGTGAAGAAAACCAATGGTTCTCAGAATATTCATATTGCTGAGAATGCTCCTGAAGATTCGGATGAAATCAATGTCGTTTCACCATTGCTGGAAGAAAAAAATAGTAAGCCAAATCCTGAACTTTCAGATAAAACTGCCACAACGGAACAAGTGGTCGATCTTGAGTCAGAAAATGCACATGAAAAAGTGAAAATGCACAAACAACCAGTTGTTGGCATGCCTGATAAAGCCATTATTGAGCCAATGAAAGTGGAGCCAACGCCTGAAACTAAAACTGCACAAGCGGTTGAAAATGTAGCTGAAGTAACGACTGAAAAGTCAGAAAAGCAGCCAGCTCAAGATGCATCTAAAGCCCAGCAAGAAGAACCGAAAACAGAACCGAAATCGGAAAATAAGGTTGATCCTGAAAACCCAGAAATCGACATCCGTCCGATTGAAGATCCTATGCCTGAGAATATCAGAGCAAGTTAAATATTATGCCGACTGAATGGTCGGCTATTTTTTATCTACTATTTCTCCCTTGTAGGAAAAAATAATAAAAGAGACACTAAAATGCAACATCCAAAACTTACCTTCATAGGCACAGGCAATATGGCTTGGGCAATCATTCAAGGCTTATTAAAAAGCGGTTATCCTGTAAGCCAAATTATTGCTTGCAACAAAAGCAACCAAACCCGTCGCAATGAATTACAAGCGGTAGGAATTGCAACACAATTTACCAATCGTGAAGCAGTTGAGCAGGCTGAGGTTGTCGTCCTAGCTGTGAAGCCACAAATAATGGCGGAAGTTTGCACTGAATTTGCAGATATTGATTTTTCACAAAAAATCGTTATTTCGGTGGCAGCTGGCATTTCTATCGCTCGTCTTGAACAACTTTTACCGACCGCTAAAAACATCGTTCGCACTATGCCAAATACGCCTGCGTTAATTAGCGAAGGTTTAACGGGCTTATTTGCAAAATCGTCAGTGAATCCGACCGCTTGTCAATTGGCGGAGATGCTAATGTCTGCCATTGGGCAATGTCATTGGGTGGATGAAGAGCATAAAATCAATCAGATTATCGCACTTACAGGTTCAAGCCCCGCTTACTTTTTCCGCTTTATGGAAGCGATGCAACACTCCGCGGAAAAAATGGGTTTTTCTGCGGAAGATGCTCGCTTTTTAGTACAACAAGCCGCTCTTGGCTCGGCGAAATTAGTGCAAGCCAATCCCGATATTCCACTTTCACAGCTACGTGAAAATGTGACTTCAAAAGGTGGTACAACTGCAAAAGCGTTGGAAGTTTTCGAGCAACAACGTTTAGCAGAAACTGTTGAGCAAGCAATGCAAGCCGCTATTTCACGAGCTAACGAAATGGAGCAATTGTTATGATCACACTTTCCCCGTTTAAATGGGCATCTTTTAACTTTTTCGGCTTTTTTTGTGCTTATGGCGTAATGTTGCCATTCCTACCTGTTTGGCTCAAACATTATGGATATAGTGCAGAAATGATCGGTTTAATCGCCTCTGTGGGTTATATTTTCCGCTTTCTAGGGGGCTTACTCGCCTCACAACGGGTAAAACATGTCGATCATCTCATTCCAACCGCTCGCGGTTTAACTTGGCTGAATCTCGCTGTCATTCCGTTCATTTTCCTCTTTGCGGATAATATTTGGGTGCTTTTCCCGTTGTTAATGCTGTTTCACATATTCAATGCAGGGGCTATGCCAATCGCAGACAGTATCGCGTCCATCTGGCAGCAACAGGTGGGATTAGATTATGGTAAGTCTCGCTTGTTTGGTTCAATCGCCTTTGTGGTGGGCTCACTGAGTTGCGGTTATCTTGTCGGCTTTTTAGGCGCAGAATCAGTGCTCTTTATTTTCATGGGGTTTATGTTATTACTCGCTTTCGGGCAATCATTCAAGCCTTCAATTACGTTACAACAAAACAGCGAACATCACGCAACAAATTCGCCAAGTTCTTGGGAAATTTTCAAAGAACAGACCGCTTGCCGAATGCTAATTACCGTTTCGCTCATTTTAGGCTCGCATGCGGCATACTACACTTACAGCACGCTCTATTGGTCATCGCTTGGTATTTCAACAGAGATGATCAGCCTGCTTTGGGGCATTGCAGTGGTAGCGGAAATCTGTATGTTCTTTCTTGCTAAACGTTTTTTAGGCAAGGTAAAAATCCACTATTTAATGATGGTTGCCGCAGCAGTCACCATTTCTCGTTGGATTTTGCTGGCAAACATTACCGATCCAACATTGTTTATTTTTGAACAATGTTTGCATTCATTTAGTTTTGCCATGACGCATTTTGCGATGATTCGCTATATTTCTAGCCAAAAAGTAGAAAAAATCGCCAAGTTACAAGGGCTTTATTTTGGCTTATCAAACTGTGCTATTGTGGCAATTTTTACCTTTATTTCGGGCTTGCTCTATCAATATAGCCCTTCTTATATGTTTATTTTAATGGCAATTTTTGTTGTGCCAGCCTTTTTCCTTGTGCCAAAAAAATTTCCAAGCCTACTCGCTCATTAGCCAATTGGATAACATTTCCCGACCATATTCGGTAATAAAAGATTCGGGGTGAAACTGTACCCCGTAAATTGGCAGATTAGCATGTTTGAACGCCATTAACACCGCTTGATCGCAAATTGAGGTTGCAACAAGCGGTGTTTTTTCAAGAGAATTTTGCGAAATTGCCCATGAATGATAAAGCCCAATGTTGAAACTTTCAGGCAAACCATCAAACAGCGGATTCTCTTCAAGCTGGCTTAATGGGCGTTGTTGCCCGTGCCGAACTTCTGCAAGGTTATATAGCCCCCCACCAAAAAATTCCGCAATGGTTTGATGTCCCAAACAGACACCCAAAATAGATTTATGCTGAGAATAACGCGCTAACATCGCAAAATTATTCGGATAAGCTCTTGGGACATCAGGCCCTGGCGAAATCAGAATATGGCTAAAATTTTCCACTTCATCCAAATCCAATTCCTCACTAAAGATAATCTGCATTGGAATGTTGAGTTCACGACAAATCGGACGGAGGAGATCCACCAAATTAAAGGTAAAAGAATCGTGGTTGTCGATGATAAGTAATTTTTTCATGATTCCTCTTTCTCCACCAACAATTCCAATCTCGCCGTATCCAAATCATTCTGTATAAATTCGACTTGCGGCACATTTTGGCTGGCTTTAGTTGAAAGCTGTTGGAAACGTTCAACTTTACCAAGCAAACCTTGTCGCCCAACCAAAGCCGTGACTGTTTGATTGTACTGATTATTTACGGTATTTAGCGTGTTGCCAAGCTTACTCAAACGTTCAGCAATGGTACACACTTGGTTATAAATATCACCCGCTTTTTCGCTGATCTCACGAGCTTCGCTGTTACCTCGTTCAATTCGCCAAAGGTTTGCGACTGTGCGTAAAATCGGCATTAGCGTGGTGTACGAAACCAAAATCACATTACGTTCATAACCAAAGTTAAAGAGCTGCGGATCGTGCTTCATTGCCTCAATATAAGCAGGCTCAATCGGCACGAACATCAGCACAAAATCAGGACTTTTCACGCCTAAAAGTGAGCTATAATTTTTCTTGGAAAGCCCATCAATATGTGCCCGCAACGAGCGGCAGTGTTCATCGAGTGCTTGTAACACTTCAGTTTGATTTTCGGCACGAATTGCTTTGTCATATGCTACCAGCGAGACTTTGCTGTCGATAATTAAATGCTTGTTATCAGGCAAATGCAATACAAAGTCAGGAGCAAAACGCTTGCCCTCTTCATCGCGAAAATTTTCTTGAGCCACATAATGCTCATTTGCCAATAAACCCGCCGATTGCAACGCACTTTCTAGTTGCACTTCACCCCAGTTACCTGCGATTTTATTGTTGCCTTTCAAAGCAGTTGCCAAATTTTGTGCTTCTTCTGACATCGACACACCAATTTGTAACACTCGCTTGATCTCTGCTTCCAAGTTTGCCGTGCCTTTAAGCGACTCGCTATGTACTTCATTCACACGTTTTTGGAAGCCTTCGATTTGCTCTTTAAATGGTTTGAGTAATGCATCTAATGAGGATTGATTACTTTGAGCGAAAAGTTGGCTTTTTTCTTCTAAAATCTGTTGAGCCAGATGTTGAAATTCCACATTTAGCTGCTGTTTTACCTGCACAAAATTGCGTTGTTGCTCTTCAAAATTTGCCTGTTTTTCGTTTAAAGTCGTGCGTAATTCAGTTAGTTCATTTTGAGATTGAATGAATTGTCCATTCAAGCGTTGGCATTCTTGTTCTTTTTGGTTCAAATGTTGATGGCTAAAAGCAAGTTGTTCTTCCAAGCTCTCCACCTTTGCTTGTGTTGCCCCAATGCGTTCTTTCAACTCGTTGATGTAACTCTCTTGCTGATCTTCCAACTGAGCTGCTTGATCAATTTTCGCTTGCAAGCGGTGAATTTCGCTCTCTTTTTCACTAATACGATTTTCCGCATTTTCGGAGCGAACTTTATACTGCACAGCCCATTGTTCTACCTGTGATTTTTCAGTCGCAAGCTGTTCTGCCTTTTGCGAAAGTTGGGCAAGTTGAACTTTCTGTTCTGCCGCTTCGTTTGCTAAGCGAGAATGCAGAAAAAAGAGGGTAATGGAGAGAAAACTGAGTAAAATTAAGCCGATGTAGAGCCAGATTGGATCGATTGTCATAGGTACTAAATGTGGGGCGGACTCCAGTCCACCTGTTAAAGAAATGCAATGGCAGACTGGAAGTCTGCCCTACCAAATAAATGATGGAAAATTATAGATTTAACGCTTCACGTTGTGCTGCAACTAACTGGTTAATCCCTTGTTTTGCAAGGTCTAACAAACGCAATAATTCATCGTGTGAGAACGGTTCGCCTTCTGCAGTGCCTTGCACTTCAACCATTCTGCCATCTTCAACCATTACCACGTTCATATCGGTTTCCGCATTTGAATCTTCCACATATTCCAAATCACAAACCGCTTCGCCATCCACAATACCAACAGAAACCGCAGCGACTAAGCCTTTAAGTGGGCTGGTTTTAAGCGTACCATTTTCGATTAAGTGAGCAATGGCATCGTGTAGTGCTACACAAGCACCAGTGATAGATGCGGTGCGCGTGCCGCCATCGGCTTGAATCACATCGCAATCCACGGTAATAGTGCGTTCGCCAAGGGCTTTAAGATCGACCACAGTACGTAAAGAGCGCGCGATTAAACGTTGAATTTCCATCGTTCTGCCTGTTTGCTTGCCTTTTGCCGCTTCGCGTTGGGTGCGGGAATGGGTGGCACGTGGGAGCATGCCATATTCTGCCGTTACCCAGCCTTGTTGTTGCCCTTTTAAGAAACGCGGCACAGTTTCTTCAATAGTTGCATTGCAAAGCACTTTGGTTTCGCCAAATTCAATTAACACAGAGCCTTCAGCATATTTGGTGTAGTGACGGGTAATTTTTACAGGGCGGATTTGGTTTAATTCGCGATTATTTGGACGCATAGTTTTTCTTTCCTTCTACTAAAATTCTTGGCTATTTTACAGTACAATAAGCTAATTTTCATTATAAAACAGGACAATCAAGATGATTTATAGTATGACCGCCTTTGCTCATTTAGAAATTAAAAAAGAGTGGGGCAATGCAGTATGGGAAATTCGCTCTGTCAATCAACGCTTTTTAGAAACCTATTTCCGTCTGCCTGAAGTCTTCCGCCATTTAGAAATGGGCTTACGCGAACGCCTGCGTAACTTGCTTACCCGTGGGAAAGTAGAATGTAGCCTACGTGTAGAATTAGCACAAGCAAGCAACAATAAAATTGCATTAAATAATGATTATGCAGAACAAGTTATCGCTTCGCTTAAAACCTTGCAAAGCATTGCGGGAGAAGGAGAAATTAATTTGGTAGATGTGTTACGTTATCCAGGAGTGGTAGATACACAAAGCCAAGATTTAGACCAAATCGCCCAAGATTTATTAGCGGGTTTTGAACAGATTTTAGCTGACTTTATCGCAATGCGTGGGCGCGAAGGGGAGAATCTGCAGGCGATTATTCAACAGCGTTTAGACAGCATTACTGAGATTGCACAAAGCGTGCAACAGCAGATGCCAGAAGTGTTGCAATGGCAAAAAGATCGCCTGCAACAACGCTTTGAGGAGCTTAATCTACAACTTGATCCACAACGCTTAGAGCAAGAAATGGTACTCACCGCACAGCGTGTCGATGTGGCGGAAGAATTAGACCGCTTGCAATTGCACGTGAAAGAGACTAGCTCAATCCTTAAAAAAGGCGGTGCAGTAGGACGTAAATTAGACTTTATGATGCAAGAGCTCAATCGCGAGTCCAATACACTGGCTTCAAAATCAATCAACGCTGATATTACTAATTCTGCGGTGGAATTGAAAGTGCTTATTGAGCAAATGCGTGAGCAGATCCAAAATTTAGAATAGAACAAGGATTTTTTTAAGGATTTAAAATGAAATGTGAATGTAATCAAATTAGCAAAATCTATCCTGATCTTTGCGTATTACTTGAACAATATCGTTTGATTGAAATTGCTGGTGTGGATGCAGAAAAATATCTGCAAGGGCAATTAACTTGCGATGTAGCGAAGCTTGAAGTAGGCAGCCACACTCTGACTTGCCACTGTGATCCAAAAGGTAAAATGAGTGCCTTGTTCCGTTTATATCGAGCGAGCCAAGAGCAATTTTTTGCCATCATCCATCAAGATTTATTGCCTGAGGCTTTAACTCAGCTCAAAAAATATGCAGTGTTCTCGAAAGTGACTTTCACCGAATTAGATACCAAACTCTATGGTGTAACAAGCAGTGAGATCTTGGCAAAACTTCACGAAAATTCGACCGCTTTAGTGTTCCCACAAGGGCAAAAGCGTGCAATTGTGTGGGGTGAAAATTTAGAAATAAATGGTCCGGCTAAACTTTGGGATTTAATAGATATTCAAGACGGTTTGCCGATTTTACTTAAAGCGAACCAATTTGAACTTATTCCTCAAGCAGCAAATTTACAAGCGATCGAAAATGCGATTTCCTTTACCAAAGGTTGCTATATCGGGCAAGAAACCGTGGCAAGAGCAAAATATCGCGGTGCAAATAAACGTGCGATGTTTACGTTGGTTGGTCAAGTTGCAGGCGAAATTACCTTACCAGAAATTGCTTCTAGCATTGAAATGCAACTCGGTGAAAACTGGCGTGCAACAGGAACAATTCTTTCTGCTGTGCATTATCAAGATAAATTGTGTCTGCAAGTAGTAATGAACAAAGATGTAGAGCGAGAAGCAAATTTCCGTGTGAATGGCATTGCATTGCAGATTTGTGAATTGCCGTATTCGTTAGAAGAATAGTATAGGCATAGTAGACAAAGCAGAAGACACTTTCAAAAGTGTTGATGCCATTATCTTGACTCATACACATGAAGATCATTGGGTGAAATTGCCCAAAAAAACTGTACCTAAATCCATCAAAATTTTTGTGCAATATGAACGGGAATAGCAACCTACTCAAAGCACAAAGTTTTACTAATATAACCAGTTTATCGTTGGAAAAATCGATGGAGTTCAAAGGTATTATTTTAAATAAAACTGGCGGTTCTCACGGCACAACGGAAATGTACGCTACACCACAATTGACCGAGATTTTAGGTGAGGCGATGGGCGTAACATTCCAAGCGAAAGGCTATCCAACTGTTTACTTGATTGGTAACACAATTTGAGCTGTCGAAGTAAACAAAGCATTAATCGTTATAAATTAAAATAGCTTTTTTAAGTTTATATCTTTTCGACTTTCAAGTAGAATACCGCTCCTTTAGTTTTACAAAGTATAGTTCGTAAATTTTATGATTAGCGTGTTTGATATGTTTAAAGTAGGAATTGGTCCTTCCAGTTCTCATACTGTCGGTCCAATGAAAGCTGCAAAACAGTTTATTGATGAACTTATTGCTTGCAAATTATTAGGCAAAACTAACCGCTTAGAAGCTCATATTTATGGCTCGCTTTCGCTTACTGGCCGTGGGCATAACACTGACATTGCCGTAGTAATGGGCTTGATGGGATATTTGCCAGATAATGTGGATATTGAAAGCATTGAGCCAACGATTGAGCAAATCAAGCAAACCCATAAGCTCTATTTAGCTCAAGCAGATAGTTCAAACACGCATACCATTGATTTTGATTTCTACAAAGATATGCCGTTTCATTACGACTTTTTACCTCGTCACGAAAATGGGATGACGCTTAAAGCGTTCAATGCAGATGAGCTACTTTTCGAAAAAACATTTTATTCGATTGGTGGTGGGTTTATTGTCGATGATGAACATTTTGGTAAAACGGCTCAAAACGAAGTGCACGTACCTTTTCCTTATCAATATGCGGAAGACTTGTTAAAACATTGCCGTGAGCAAGGTTTACCGCTTTCTAGCCTAATGTGGAAAAATGAGTTGGCATTGCGTTCGAAAGGAGAAGTTGAACACTATCTTGCTCATATTTGGCAGACAATGGAAGCCTGTATTCAGCGTGGCTTGCACACTGAAGGCTTATTGCCAGGTTCGCTAAAAGTAGTTCGCCGAGCAGCCTCACTGCGTCGAAGTTTGGAAGCGAATAGTAAATTCAACCAAGATCCAATGCAAATTATCGACTGGGTTAATATGTTTGCCTTAGCGGTAAATGAAGAAAATGCAGCAGGTGGACGAGTAGTTACTGCACCTACGAATGGTGCTTGTGGCATTGTGCCTGCCGTGTTGGCTTATTATCAGCAATTTATCGCCCCACTTAACCAAGAAACCATAGAGCGTTATCTGTTAGCAACCAGTGCGATTGGCTCGTTATATAAAATGAATGCCTCAATTTCAGGGGCAGAAGTGGGGTGCCAAGGCGAAGTGGGTGTGGCTTGTTCAATGGCAGCAGCGGGCTTAACCGAAATTATGGGCGGTACACCAGATCAAGTTTGTATTGCAGCAGAAATTGCAATGGAACATAACCTAGGCTTAACTTGCGATCCTGTGGGCGGACAAGTGCAAGTGCCTTGTATTGAACGTAATGCGATTGCAGCGGTTAAAGCCATCAACGCCAGCCGAATGGCGTTACGCTTAACAACACAACCTCGAGTTACCTTAGATAAGGTTATTGAAACGATGTACGAAACGGGAAAAGATATGAACGCCAAATACCGTGAAACCTCAACAGGCGGCTTGGCAATTAAGATTTTGCCGTGTGATTAACCTAAATTAATAGCCCAAAGTCATAATTTACTTTGGGCTACTTTTATACTCTACTCCCCTTCAACAACTTTCGCATCCACGTGCGGTTTGGGTTTAAGGCTTGCCAAATATCTTCGCTGATTGGCACAGGCTCACCTACAATTAAGCTTGCCAACAATTCGCCCAATAACGGGGCTGAGGTTAAGCCCCGAGAAGCCAAGCCGTTAATCATATAGAGGTTGGTAAAATTTTCCGCCTTTTCGACCGCTTGTTTGCGGCGAAGCAAATTATACAAATTTGCATATTGAGCTTTTTGAGCCTCAAAATTCGGCACTGCCCCAACCATTGGAATACGATCTCGAAAGGCTGCTCGAATGCCAACTTTGGCGAGATTGCCTGATAAATCCAGCCCCTGTACCCAATCACAAGCGGTCACATTTTGCTGAAGTTTTGCAAGATTTTCTTGATGCTCTGCAAGGCTAAATTCGGTAGTCGCATTATCACGAATATGGCTTGCACCAATGCAATGCAAACCTTTTGAAGATCGCGGCGTTAAATAACCATCGTAACAAATCACACATTTGAGCGAAGATAACTTTTCAGTGGTCGGCACTTGGCTTACTTGCCCGCGAACAGAGTAAAGCGGAATGCCTTGAGCCTGTACGAATTCGTTAAAACTATGTCCATTGGCAAGCACTAGAACCTCATGCGAGAAAGTTTCGCCTGAATGTTGCCAGTGCCATTTTTCATTCTCCCATTGCGGAGCACAAACCTCGTGATTAAGCACAATACTCAGCCCCATTTTCTCTAATAAAGCAAAGCCGTTTTGCACCAATTGCACGGGCGAAAGCCAACCACCCTCTTGAATAAAGGCACCGCTATTTGGCACAGAAACACCTAATTTTTCGCTCAATTCTTCTGCAGAACAGAGTTGAAATAGGCTATCATCTTGCATGATTTCCGCCATTTTTGTTAACTTTTTGACCTGCTTTTCATCGTAGGCATAAAGTGCCACGCCTGTTAAAGCATGCTCAAAATCGACCGCTTGTTTAAGCCCATTCAAGCGTTGCAGAGCGTAATCAAAAGCGTGCACATAAAATCGCACATTGCGATCATCATCATCGCTTAATTGCGGATAAATAGCCCCTTGCAGATTACCCGAAGCATTGCGAGCAACCTGATCATCTTTGCAATAAAGCGTGACTTTTTTGCCCTTTTCAATCAGTGATAACGCCAAAAAGAGGCTTGCTACACCACCGCCAACGATCGCAATATCTTGGCAATGTTCAGCATTTTGCTGGTAAAAGTAAGGAAATTGTTGCGATTGGCTTTCAACTTCAGCATTTTTTGTGCCCCACAACATTTCTCGTTTTTTGCCGAAGCCTTTGCGTTTTTTCACCTCAAAACCGACCGCTTGCAATCCTCGTCTAACATTGCTTGAAGCCGTAAAAGTGGCAAAAGTGCCGCCCATACGTGTAGTGCGGAACATCTGCTGATAAAGCCCCTCATTCCACATTTCGGGGTTTTTATCGGGCGAAAAACCATCCAAAAACCAAGCATCTACAGCTTCGTCATATAAATCGCCCCATTGTGAAAGACTCTCTTGCATATCACCAAACCAAATATCAAGATAAATCTCACCGAAATGGTAACGCTGGCCGCCTACTTGGCGAGGTTTCCAACAAGCGGTTAAATTTGCTGAAAGTGTTGCAAATTGCGGATAATTTTCGTGAATTTGGCTTAATTGTGCGGAAGTTAACGGATATTTTTCAAATGAGAGAAAATACAAACGTTGCAGTTTATGTGTTGAGTTTTCCGCCCGAAATTGCTGAAATTTATCTGCTACCGCCATAAAATTTAAGCCCGTGCCAAAGCCTGTTTCGGCAATTACAAAACTTTCACGCTCATGTGAAAGCCAGCGTTCCCAAAGTTGATTACCCTCTTGGAAAACGTAGTAACTTTCTGCCAAGCCATCTTGGGTAGAAAAATAGATGTCGTCAAACTGCTCGGAAACGGGTGTGTTGTTTTCATTAAATGTGAGTTGAGAGAAGGTGAGTTTTTTCATATCTAGCTCCTAACAAGTGGAGATATTCCGTTTCTCATTGAAAGAGTGTTAATTATTTTATTATGCTACCGCTACATAATACCGAATTTTTCTATTCTGCCTAGAAAAATCAAAAGCTAACTTTTGAAATAAATTTAGGGACTAACGTAGATTAGCAAGTATGCTAGTCTATAAAAATGAAGATAACTCATTGTAAATTAAAGAAATCTATACAAAATAAGCTCCTTGAATTTTTTGTATTAGAAATTACAGCCCGGGTAGTGGCTGATTTACTCGGTATCCAAGCCAATTCAGCGATTTTATTTTACCGAAAAATTTGTGAAGTCATTAGCTATCATTTAGCCCTTAAAGCCGATGAGGTTTGTGATGGTCAAATTGAGTTTAATGAAAACTATTTTGTCGGTCATCGTAAAGGAAAACAAAGAGTTGCCGTATTCGGTTTGTTAAAGCGACAAGGAAAAGTATTTACGGTAGTGCTAGAAAATACCAGAATTGGTGTTTGAGTGGCTGAAGGAGGTGTAAGGATACACTGGCAGTAAGTGTATCTGGATTTTAGAATCCGACTGTGCTTACGCTGTTTTCAGGCAACCTAAAACCATGTCAGTTTTATCACACCTTGAAGCCACATGATTTTTCATTTCACCAACAACCGTCTCTGTCTCGCCAAATTCAAAGTAGCCAGCAACAACATAACCAAGCCGGAGGTTGAGGCAACGAGGAAATAGCCTAACAACAGTAAACGCTGTTCGGCAATGAACTGAAAACCGCAGCCCGTCTTGTATTTACTGAAAATCCAAGCACCGAAAATTAAAGTGGCGGTATTGGCGATTAACGAAAGCATCATAAAAAATCAGCTGGAACAGCGACAAATCGACTTTGCGTTAGTCACGCCGGACTTCCAAGCACCAGATATTCACGGAAAAAATTTGTATGATGAACGCTATATCTGTGCCGTTCGACACGATCACCCCATAGCCCAACAATCCCAACTGACCCTTGAGCAGTTTTGCCAGTTAGAGCAAGCCTTGATTTCCTATCATGGCGGCAGCTTCAGCGGTGTTACAGACAAAGCCCTGCAAGCGATGGGGCTACAAAAAATGTCAGCCTATCGGTACAAAACTTTATTGTCTTGCCTGAATTGCTGGAGCAAAGCGATTTACTGGTAGTTGTGCCTGAGCGCTTGATTATTCATTTTAATAATCTCAAACGCTTTGAGCCCCCTCTTAAAATTCAAGGTTTCACCAAAACATTGATTTGGCACGAACGGACACATAAAGATCCTGCCTATTGCTGGGTGAGAGAGCTGATTGAAAAGGCTTGTTTGGTTGAAGGAAAATAATGAATATTGATGCTACTGCTTAGTCGTAATAGGTAGCATCCCTTATAGTCTCAAATAGTATGGTAAGCAAATGTACTTTTAAAAATTAAAGTAAAAAGGCATAATGATGGCCTCATTTTTATAATTATTTATTTTAGGAGCAAAAGATGAAGATTTTATTATTGGATGGTGGTAAAAATTTCGGACATTCGCATGGTGAGTTAAATCACACACTTCACAAAAAAGCGAAAGAAGTTTTGACCGCACTTGGACACAATGTACAAG
>NZ_CALIFA010000059.1:0-4442 GCF_938021905.1 Pseudohaemophilus parahaemolyticus | reverse complement strand
CTGCACCCCAAAAGTTAGACTAAACTTCTAACTGATTAAGGTGCAGATTTTTTATGACTAAATACAATTTTCTTTTCAAACAACGAGCCATCGAATTTTATCTTCAAAATGCTAAAAATTGTTCACTTACTCGTAAACATTTTCAACTCGCCAGCAGAGCATTGCGACATTGGGCTAACCAATTTAATTATAGTGGAATCAATGGTTTAGCTATGCTGGGTAAGAAGAGAAATGACTCACCTGAATTTAAACTTAACGTGATACAAGCGGTTAAAAATGGACAATTTTCTGCAGAAACTGCCTATTTATACTTTGGCATTGCCAATTCAAGTGTGATTAACCGATGGTTGCGAGTCTTTGAAAAACAAGGTATAAACGGCTTAATGCCCAAACCTAAAGGTCGGCCATGAAACCCAAATACCCTAAAATGCCGCCTAAACTGAAAACACGAGAGGAAGAACTAGAATTGGAAAATTTGCGTCTTCGTGCGGAGAACGAAATCTTAAAAAAGTTGCAGGAGCTCAACCAACAAAAAATGCAGAAAAAGCTACTATCGTAAAGGCATTACGCATTCATTTTCCGCTGCCCATTTTATTAGATTTAATCGGCTTGGCACGCAGTGTATTCTTCTATCACTTGAAAACGGAAAACGATAAAAATGCAGCAATCTCACAAGAAATCGCCACTATTTATCACGATAATCACGGAAACTACGGTTATCACCGTGTGACGTTTAAGCTAAGAGAAACCATTAAAATTAACCATAAAAAAGTGCAACGTATTATGCAATGGTTGGGGCTTAAGGGAAAATGCAAGACACAAAAATATCGTTCTTATCAAGGTAAAGTCGGACGTATTGCGGAGAATCTGTTACAACGCCATTTTAATAGCAACACAGCCTAATAAAAAATGGGCAACCGATATTACCGAGTTCAAGTGTGCTGAAGGCAAGCTCTATTTATCCCCCATTAAGGATTTATTTAACAATGAAATGATTGCTTATGATTTCGCGAGAAGCCCAAATTTGGAGCAAATTACCCGAATGATGAAACAAGCGGTAGCAAGGCCTGAAGGAGCAAAACCGATTTTACATTCCGACCAAGGTTGGCAGTATCAGACAAGAGGCTATCAGAACATACTCAGGGAGAATGGCATTCAACAAACTATGCCAAGGAGGGGAAATGGTTTAGATAGCAGTGCGATAGAAAGCTTCTTTGGACGATTAAAAACGGAATGTTATTACGGTAAACGATTTGAGACGTTCGAACAACTGGAAAAAACGATCCACGAGTACATTCATTATTACAACCATGAGCGTATTCAGGGGAAACTAAAAGGACTGAGCCCTGTGAATTACAGAACTCAGTTCTTGGATTAAATAAGTCTAACTTTTTGGGGTCAGATCATTTTTTATGGCGTCAGTTTTGATTTCAGGTGTGATGATTTCATCAGACAATTCAGCGTAATTCACGCTTTCATCATCCGCTTCAATATAATTGGTAAAGTTTTCACTAATAAAACGATAGAAAAGTGCACCAAGCACATATTGTTTGAAATCCCAGTCATCTATTGAGCCTCGTACATCATTAGCAATTTGCCAAATACGGCGTTGAAGTTCGGCACGTTGTTGCATTACGCTCATTTGGTCTTCCTCTGTATTTTAAAATGAGATGGATTGTACTATATTTTTATGGTGCAATCCCCCGTAAAATCGGGTTCTGCATCGAGATAAGTGTTTCTGTCGATTGAATCTCATCAATGCTTTGGATTTTGCCTGCGAGCACTTGGTGAAGCTCCTCGATGGTGTGGGTCATCACTTTAATGAAAATGGAGTAATTGCCCGTGGTGTAGTAGGCTTCAACCACCTCGGGGAAGTCGTTGAGTTTGGCGATCACTTTTTCGTAATCTTTTGCCGATTTGAGGATGATGCCGATAAAACAGCAGACATCGTAGCCAAGTTTGCGTTCGTTGATTTTGAGTTGTGTCGCTTCGATCACGCCCGATTGTCGCATTTTTTCCACGCGAACGTGGATAGTTGCGGCACTCACGCCCGATTGTTTAGCGATTTCGGTGTAGGGCGTTTTGGCATCTTTAACTAAAGCACGTAAAATTTGTTGATCGAGCCGGTCTATGGGTTGTTTGAAAGCGGTCAAAATTTCCTCACAATTTACAATTTGTTAAATTATATTTAAAATTTAGCATATATTATTAAATTCTATCTAATCTAATTTTTAATTTATTGTAATTTTATCTAAAAAAGATTGAGTTTTTTAAGAATTCCTTTAAATTGAATGCCATTCCGTTAAACGACATCAAAATTTTATAGAAAAAGGTAGGAAACAGATGAAAAAATCATTTATTTTGCAACAAAACGAAATTAGCTTTGTAAAAAATACTTTTACGCAATATTTAATCGACAAACTAGGTGTGATTGAAGTGCAAGGCCCGATTTTGAGCCAAGTGGGCAATGGGATGCAAGACAACTTATCAGGGATCGAAAAAGCGGTGCAAGTAAATGTGAAATGTATTCCTGATGCGACTTTTGAGGTGGTACATTCATTAGCGAAATGGAAACGTCATACGCTCGGACGTTTTGGTTTCCAAGAAGGCGAAGGTTTGTTTGTGCATATGAAAGCACTTCGTCCAGATGAAGACTCGCTCGATCTAACTCACTCAGTTTATGTGGATCAGTGGGACTGGGAAAAGGTAATCCCAGCAGGTCACCGCAACTTTGATTACTTAAAAGAGACGGTAAACGAGATTTACAAGGCAATTCGTTTAACTGAATTAGCCGTGGAAGCTCGTTTTGATATTCCATCAATTTTACCAAAACAGATTACTTTTATTCATAGTGAAGATTTAGTGAAACGTTACCCAGATTTATCGGGCAAAGAGCGTGAAAATGCGGTTTGTAAAGAGTATGGTGCAGTGTTCTTAATTGGTATTGGTGGTAAATTATCAGATGGTAAACCACACGATGGTCGTGCACCAGACTACGATGACTGGACAACAGAATCAGAAAACGGCTACAAAGGTTTAAACGGCGATATTTTGGTATGGAACGATCAGTTAGGCACAGCTTTTGAGCTTTCTTCAATGGGTATTCGCGTAGACGAAAAAGCGTTACGCTTGCAAGTGGAAATCACAGGCAACCAAGATCGTTTAGAGATGGATTGGCACAAAGAGTTGCTTGCGGGTAAATTACCTTTAACCATCGGTGGTGGTATTGGTCAATCTCGCTTGGCAATGTTCTTACTTCGCAAACAACACATTGGCGAAGTGCAATCAAGCGTATGGCCAAACGCGATGTTAGAGAAATTCCAAAATATTCTTTAATAGATAAGAGAATGAAGCCCCAGACGAATGTTTGGGGTTTTGTTTTTCTTGAACGAAAAGGGAGAAGAGAGTAGCATTTGCGGGAATTTATTGAGTAAAAAATATGAAACCGACTATTCTCTTATATGATTCGGGCATTGGTGGCTTGACGATTTATGATGAGGTGCGAAAAGCCTTACCGAATGCTCACTATTTATATTGCTTTGATAATGCCTTATTCCCGTATTCGGAAAAATCGGAGCAGGAATTGATTACACAAGCGGTCAAAATTGTGCAAAAGATTGCAGAAAAACAACCGCTTGATTTGGTGGTGGTAGCGTGTAACACCGCAAGCACTGTGGTATTACCTGCTTTGCGAGCAAATTTTACTTTCCCAATTGTGGGAACCGTGCCTGCGATAAAGCCTGCGGCGACAATATCTGAGACGAAAACGATCGGTCTATTAGCGACGGTGGGGACGATCAAACGTCCTTATGTGTTGGATTTAATTCAGAAGTATGCTTCGGACTGTGTGGTAGAGAAGATTGGGCAGACAAAAATTGTGGAACTCGCCGAAGAAAAATTATTGAATGGCAAAGTAGATGTAGATGCTCTGGCTGATTGCGTGAAAGAGTGGAAAGTGCATTCAAAATTGGATACGGTGATTTTGGGCTGTACGCATTTTCCTTTTTTAAAAGCCGAATTGCAGCAGATTTTGCCGAAAGTGAAGTTTTTTGTCGATTCGGGCGAGGCGATTGCGAAGCGAGTGAAGTCGTTAATTGCCGAAAAACCTAATTTTAATGGCAAACAGGATGCAAAAAATCAGGTATTCTGCACAAAATTGACCGATGATTTTACCAAACGCGAGAAAATTTTAAAACAGTGGGGTTTCGAAAGTTTAAATGTGATAGAGATTTAACGCCAGAAAAACAGCAGAAATGGATGATTATTCATACTTTTTGCATAAAGTTTCAACAAACAGTAAATTTTTTAAAATTTTTTGCAAAAAGTGCTTGCACGGTTTTGATTTTTCTCTATAATGCACCTCACACAACGACGCACTGTTGTGAACGATTTAGATTGATATGCAGTGCGTCGTTTCTTTTTGTTCTTTAACAACTTATCAG
>NZ_CALIFA010000058.1:0-18348 GCF_938021905.1 Pseudohaemophilus parahaemolyticus | reverse complement strand
TCAAATTCAACCGCATAAAGTGAGAAATTAAAAACTAAATTTAAATGCAGTTTAAATTGATTTTAAGCATAGTTCACAAAATTAATTTACCTATCTTGACATTACTTTATAATTCTTTTTATTATCAAGGTATTGTGCAAATTCATAGAAAGGATTTGCTAGGGTTATTTATTTTTAAAAACCTTTAAGCTACTTCACAATTTTCAAGTGGCTCCGAGCTCTCTTTTTGTTCCTTCAATGACATATCTGCTAGAACTTCAGCCGATGAAAGTAACATCGCCTGCCTATCCTTATTACATTGTCGAAACCAACGCACAAGCCGTTTTTCAGCTTGGTCTAGCGTATCAGGTAGGCTATCCAATGTAGGCTCTTCTAATTCCTTTACCTTTGCCTCGAGCGAGCTAATTGCCGCCATAATGCGGTCTATCTCTTTCAACCGCTCACCAACACGCGCTGCTGGCAAAGGTTCTTTTTTGGCTTCGTTTGGCTTAAATCCTAACGCCTGTTGTACAGCTGGTGGCAAAGATGAATAGTGATATTCAAATCCTCCACCCTTTATGCCTTTAGCTTCTCGTTTTATCCAGCCTTCTTGTTTGGCTTTTCTTGTTACATTTGAAGGAAATGGAGATAGATCTCCCAAACCCGCCAAATCCCTCGGTAAATACCATTCTTTTTTTGATTTCATAATTCACCTTATTAAATCAAAATTTGATTTAAAAAATTAATTAAAACAATCTTTATAAATCAAACACTTAAATGAATCTTGTGAGAAACCATTAGAAATTTATCGTATCAATTATTGACTTGATAATGATCTGATAATATAGTACGATATAGTTAAATGATTTACATTGTCGAAGTAGTTTTAAAAACTAATTTTTAAGGATCTCACAGAATGAGTAGAAATAAAAGATCTCAAGACATGAGTAATCACGAAATTCGTGGTGAGTTAATGAAAAAAGGTAAGTCTTTATCTCAGCTAGGAGTTGAAAATGGTTTGGCAAAAACAACTGTTCGTAATGCTTTAGATAAACCATATCCAAAAGGAGAAAGAATTATTGCAGAAGCATTAGGTATGAAACCTTGGGATATCTGGCCTAGTAGATACTTAAATCAAGACTAAGGTGGCTGATATGAAAAATTGGGTTACAGCTAAAGAAATTGCTGGAATAGGTGGATTATCAAAACATCCGACCAATGTAAATAGATTAGCTAGAAAAGAAAAATGGATATTCCGAGAAATTCAAGGTGTACAAGGAGGTGGATACGAATACTCCTTCTCCTCTCTTCCTCTAGAAGTTCAAACAGAATATTTACTCAAGCACAGTGAAGAGCTGAAAGTTAATAAAGAAAATAACGACTCAAATCAGCAAACCATGATTGAAAGCGCATGGAACGTCCTCGCTTCAGCCACCTTTGAGCAAGAAAAACGCGCAGAACGTCGTTTCCAAGCGGTAGTTAAAGTGGCTCGATTAGTGGAAAACAAAATCCCACTAATGAAAGCTTTTGAGCAAGTGGTAGCACTTTATGCAACTGACAGCAATGATGAAACTATCAGCAAAGGTAGTTTAAAACGCTGGTGGTACAAAGTAAAAACACACCCACAAGGCATTTGGCTACCTCTTCTGCTCGACCGAACAGAAAGAGATAACAGCTGTCGTTGGGCAGATATTTCAGACAAAGCATGGGCATTCTTTTGCGCAGACTACCTACGCAAAAGCAAACCAAAATTTAGTGTGTGTTATTACCGTTTAACCTTGGCTGCTGAAGAAAACGACTGGACAATCCCGAGCCTAAGTAGCTTGAAACGTAAATTTTATAACGAATTTACCGAAGCAGAAATCGCATTAGCACGTGGTGGTGAACACGAATTACGTGAACTGACCGCCCCACAAATTCGCACTGTCATGGATTTGGAAGCTTATGAAATCGTCAATGGTGATGGTTATCAACATAACGTGTTTGTAGATTGGTATGAAGATGGACGCCCACCTATCCGTCCTAAAACATGGTTTTGGCAAGATGTGCGTACTCGCCGCATTTTAAGCTACTGCGTAGATGACAGTGAAAACGGTGATCAAATCCGCCAAGCCACCCTAAGAATGATTAAGCAGTACGGCATTCCTAAAACCATTTTAATGGATAACACCCGAGCTGCTTCCGACAAGCAAACCACACAACAACGCAAGCGAGGCAAGCGTCAAACTGCAGGCATAAAAATTGACGGTATGTTTGATCGTTTGGGCATCAAAGTTATCCGCACTTTAGTGTTTAAAGGGCGAGGTAATGGGCGTGCTAAGCCTATTGAGCGAGCGTTCAAACGAGACAGCCTTCCTGCCTATGTAGATGGTGATGCACGCTTAGAAGCTTTTTTTACAGGCTGGTCAGTGACTGAAAAAACCGAAGATTATCAGTTTAAAAAAGGCGTGAATAAAGCCTTGTTTTTAGAAATATTAGAACAAGGCGTACGTCTTTGGAACGACAAAGCAGGAAGAGAAACAGAGTTAGGGCAAGGTATATTTAGTGCAGATCAATTATGGGCGCGTGACTATGCGCAAACTCGCCAAACTTTTGCTACAGAGGAACAACTGAGACAGTTAATGATGTTAGGCGAAAGCACTAAAGTGGACAAACACGGACGCTTTACTCTCAAAGCGGGTTATGTCCTCAACAATCAAAAGAACGTTTACGAAGCCCAAGCCCTTATTGGAGGCAACGTTGGTAGTGTGATTGTGCGTTATGACCCTGATGATTTGCACGGCACCGTTCATATTTATGACCAAAACGGTGTGTATTTATGTAATGGCGAGTGTGTAGAAAAAATTGCCTTCAATAGTGAAGAAGGCGCAAGAGTACAAAAACGCCTCATTAACGAACAACGCCGTATTACTAAGAAAATGGTGGATAACCACGAGAAACTTAGTGAACACGAAATGGCACAGTATCGCAAACAGTTTGAACAATCTGCAGCCGATTTTGTGGAGCCAGCCGAAAAACAAGCCTTTAGTTGGACACAGTTTGCGGACGGTAACACTGTTAAAACTATCAAACTTGACCACGAGTTAGAAACTGAAACGGAAGAACAAAACACCTTAAGTTTTGAACAGGATCTATTTAACGGATTAAAGCAAGTACAGAAATAACCGCCGAAATTTAGAAGGAAACCATTATGACACTAACCCAACAAATTCAGCAAATTTTAGAGAGAAAAAATATCACTCAACGTGAGCTTTCTCAACAAATAGGAATGTCAGCAGGGGCGTTAAGTGCTTATCTTAAAGGCACTTATGCAGGGAATATTGAGAATATTGAAAATGCCTTAGAAAACTGGTTAAAAAATCAAGATAAAAAGATCCGTTCTTTTATTGAGGCACCTGAATTTATCCAAACACCTACAGCAGAACGTATTTTTAATGCCTTAGAAATGGCACGATTTGCAACCACCATTGTGCCAATTTATGGAGCAAGTGGTGTCGGTAAAACCAAAGCTTGCCAAGAGTTTAAAAAGCAAAACCAGAATGTTTGGATGATTACCATCAGTCCAAGCCGAGCTTCTCTCAATGCTTTTTTATATGAACTTGCCTTAGAACTCGGGTTTAAAGATGCTCCACGCCGAAAAGACCGCCTAAGTCGAATGATTGTGGAAAAACTGACTGGAACACGGGGCATTGTGATTGTAGATGAAAGTGCTCACCTCACTTATGACGCTATTGAAGAATTGCGTTATATACAAGAAAAAGCTGAAGTTGGTTTTGCTCTAATTGGCAACGACCGAGTATATACCCGCATGCAAGGGGGAATTAATCCAGCCCACGAACACGCAAGACTTTGGAACAGATTGGGCAATCGTTGTGCCATTAAAGCCAGTGAAAAAGAAGATATTCAATCCGTGGCAGCAGCATGGCAACTGGATACAAAAGATAAAGAGCTAATGAAAGCTCTGTATGATATCGGTACAAAAGCTGGCGGGCTTAGAGCTTTGACACAATATTTACGCCTTGCAGGGATTGCTGCCAAAGGGCAAGGCGTAGCTATTAATTTAGATCTGATTTTACAAGCCAAAATGCATATGCAAGGAGCCATCTAATGAAAAAGTATTTATTAATGATTGTTCTACTTCTCAGTGCTTGTACAGATGTAGAAACCTGCAATTTGCAATGCCAAAAAGAACGTGCAAATGCAGAGTGGAAACAAGAACACGGCGAATTTCAACCCAACCTCACCCCCGAGCAAGAACGCTATATCGTGGAATGGTTGGTAGAACATTACCCAAATGGAACTCAACCTTAATTATAACAGGAGATAAAAACAATGGCTAAGAAAGCAACCCGCATTAAAACCGACACCTTTGCAGTGCGTTATCAAACGCGCGATGAAGTGGAGGTGGCGATTAAAGAGATCGGCGATTTAAACCGCGAATTAGAACGCCTAGCGATTGAACAAAACGACAAATTAGCGGCTATTACCGAAGAATACGCGCCTTTGATGAACGCAATCAAAGAAAAACTCGCACCAAAACAAGATGCGGTGCAAGCATGGTGTGAGAGCCGACGTGATGAACTCACTCAAAACGGCAAAACTAAAACAGGTTCATTTAATACAGGCGAAGTGCAATGGAGACAGCGTCCGCCAAGTGTGGGGATTCGCGGAGCGGAATCAGTGCTTGAAAGTTTGCGCACCCTAGGGCTTGTTCGATTCATTCGCACGAAAGAAGAAGTGAACAAAGAAGCCATGTTAAATGAGCCGGAATTAGCGGCAACGGTGGCGGGCGTCACGATTAAAACAGGCGTGGAAGATTTTGTGATTACACCGTTTGAGCAAGACATCTAAAACCTATTTAAACGCTCTTTAAATCTCCCCTAGTCCCTCTTTACAAAAGATGGGGATGGGATGAAGGGCGTTCATAATAGGCTTTAAACCAATAGGAGAACCTTATGAACAAAAACATCAACAAGTTTGATCACTTTAAATATTACAGTGAACAAGCGGCAAACAGCGAACGCAGAGGCGAACTGCAAGACGCCAAAGCGCAATGGGCGATTGCGGAACTTAACGCACCTAACGCACGCAATCAAGAGTGGTGCAAACACCGCGCCGCGTTTTGTGACCGAGTATTAAGAAAACCGTTTTAAGGGGGGGATTATGGCGAAATATGTAGCGCGTTTTTATTGCTTAGTTGAGGCTGTTGTGGAAGCTGAAAGCAATGAGCAAGTGTTGGAATTGTGTGATTTGAATGTGTGTGATGTGAATAAACTACCGCATACGATTACGGAAATTGATGATGTGGTTGAGGTGGAGGAAGTATGACAATGCAAGCTATGACATCTTATGAAGTCAAAATCCGCATTCTTGATGAAGTGGTTGCAACATTAGAGATGTTAGAAAACGCCAAAGAATTACTCATCAATGACGATTTTTCACAGGCTTCACGTTTATTTCGTCGAGGGGCTAGTGAGTTGAGTTTAAATGAAAGACGGTTGCGATACTTAATGCAAAACAAGTAAAGCCCATTTACAGCCCATTTAAACCCATTTGGAATGGGCTGAATAATGTGTTTTAACAATCAACCAACAAAGGAGCAAATTATGCGTAACACAGATTTTATCACCTTGAAGCAATGCGAAATTTACAGTGCACATTTTCCTACCGATGATGTGATTTCACGTGTTGAAAATATGCGTGGGCATTCCGACAAATATTTTTTACGTTGGGAAACGGTCACTAATCCAATTAACGGCAAAAAAGTAACGAAATTGGGTAATGGCAACCTGTTTTTCTCCGTGCATTTTGAGTGGCTTAATCTTTCCAAAGCCTTGCTAGAGCATCAAATTTGGCAGCTTAAAAAACGCGGAGAAAACGAACTTGGCAATGTAGTGGGAAAGAGTGAAAAAGAGATTGTCTCAAAAGCTAAAGAAACATTATTGGAACAAGATTTGCCGTATTCATCAGAAATCGTGAATTTCTTCTACTGTGCCGAAACGCACCACTTAATTACCAATAGTCGCTCACCACGTGCGCGCATTGCGATTAGCAATATTGTGACGAATATGAGCGTAGTGGAATTTAGAACCTTTGTGGTATCAGAAGAAAAACTCGGTTTAACGGCAAAATTAACCGCACTTTTAACAGAAAACAAGCCTATGTTTAATCACTTACATTTTGCTAACCGCACGACACTTTATCTTGCACAAGGAGAATTTAACGAAACACGTACCTATTTAGATTGTGCCATTCGTAGTGACGACTCGGCAAGTAAAGAACGCGTGATTGAAGCCTTAAAAAATGGCTATCGCGTGCAATCAATCAAACTGTTCAGCTGGAATGAAGAAGGTAAAGATGACATAAGTTTTACACTGACATCTAGCTTAAAAATCAACAAAATCAAGTTTTCTGGTTTTGAGAGAATGAAAAGCACCGTCAGCACCAATAGTTTCGGCAAACACGCAGCAGAATTTGAATCCTATATAGCCCGTCAGTTTGTGGCATTGGACAAGATTGTGAAAGGCATTTTGCTTGGTTTTGTTGAAGGCACAAAACTCGAAGAAAACATTTAAAACCCATTTACAGTCCATTAAATCTCCCCTAGCCCCTCTTTACAAAAGAAGAGGTAAGTTAGATGAAATGGGCTGAATAGTGTGTTTTAACATAAACGAGAAAACATCATGCGATACACTAAAGCAAAATATATTCAACTTATCCATATTGCCAAGCACAAGCTGTCAATTGATGAATCAACTTATCGTTCTTTATTAATGAATTTGACAGGAAAAAGTACGTGTAAACAGATGAAAGTTACAGAGTTAGATAAAGTGTTAAGTGCACTAGAAACGAAAGGTTTTCAAAATAACGCAGCAAGTTTTCACAAAAAAACTCATACTTCAAACTATCACAGTCCAAGTTCAGGAAAAGCCGTAGTCAAACACGATATTGCTTTAAAAATTCGAGCTGTTTGGATTGATATGTCAAAACAAGGCTTTTTACGCGATGGTTCGGAAGAAGCATTAAATCAATTTGTGCGTAATGTGATCAATCCCATATTAAAGCCTGAAAAACTAATGGTGTTGGGTGTAGCTGCATTAGATTACAGACAAGGAACGATTGTATTAGAACGCTTGAAAAAGTGGCGTGAGCGAGAAATAAATAGGAGCTAAATGATGAGTACAAATGCAGATATTTTTGATGAAAAAGCACCTGAAATCTTAGCTGATTTAGCTAAACATATTGAAACTCAATTATTAACGAAAGTAAAAAGCAACGAGTTCAACTCAGAATTAGCCAAACAAATCGGTATTGAAGTCGCAAGCCATATCGCTCAAAGCTGGGGCGGTGAAGTTATTTATATACCACGTAATCTCGTCTTATTGCTTAGTGAGCGCGACCGCAAAATTTTTAATGAATTTAACGGCTCAAATCACCGAGAACTTGCACGAAAATACAACGTTTCTATGCAATGGATTTATCAAATCGTGAAGAAAGTCACGAAAGAAGAAATTGCAAGACGGCAGTTTGATATGTTTAGTGAAAAATAACCTAAAAAATCACCATTAAGTAGTTTTTTAGGTGTAGAATGCGAGAATTTAAACATAAAAGGAGATTATTAAAATGAAAAAATGGCTTGTTATTACGTTAATGATGTTAGGAATCACAGCATGTGGAGAACCTGAAGATCCTAATGCACCAACTCAAGCAGAAAAAGATACCCTAACACTTGCTTTCATCAATAAGATAAAAAAAGACTCTAGTGGTGCAGTTGAGTGTAAAACCAAACAAGTAAATAATCGTTATTATGTTGGATGTGCTTTGATTTCTCTAGATGGTCGTGGTAATACATACATATTCCTTTACAATAAAGACAAAGACCCTGTAAAACGCTTTTATGCTCTTAATGGTACGGCAATGACCATTTATGATAACTATTTCAAGAATGAATCTTTATTGGGAAGTTATAAAGATACTTTTGGCTTACCAATGGAAAAGGATATTGACTTAAGTTTGATTCAAAAATCATTTGAAGAGAAATAGTTTCTTTAAACCACTTTAAAATCAATTTAAACCCCATTTTACTATACTCCAGTTATTAAGAATGACTTGATAATTGGAGTTTTTTTATGGCTATTAATCACATTGTTATCCACTGCTCTGCCACAACCAACGGCAAACCTCTCCGAACAAGCTCACAAAGTGCCGCCGAACGCATCGACGAATGGCATCAAAAACGGGGATTTAAACGCAATCCTACTTATATCAAACGTTTTAACCCGCACCTAAAGCACGTGGTCTACCACTTCATTATTGATACTAACGGCACGGTTGAGACAGGACGTGAAGTGGGGGAAACAGGTGCACACGTTAAAGGTCACAATCAAAATTCTATTGGCATTTGTCTTGTGGGAGGCATCACTGGTATGGGTAAAAATCACGGTGAATATACTCGCAAACAATGGCAAGCCTTGCACAAACTCTTACGCAAGCTAGAAAGCCGATTTCCCAGCTCTCGTATTTGTGGACATCGTGATTTAAGTCCAGATTTAAACGGCGACGGCACCATCACCCCTAACGAATGGCTGAAAGATTGTCCTTGTTTTGATGTTTGGGAATGGCTCGACAGTGAGCAAGTGATTAATGATGAACACTTATTTGAATAAGGAGCATTATGAGTGCATCAATAAAAGTTAAAGTAAGTCGGTCATTAAAAGGTAAATCCTTTCAAAAACTCAGTAATAACGCTAAGCAAAATCAACGATTAAACAGTGGAGTCACAGCCGCTAATGCATTTTATCTGTTATGGGGATATTGATAATGAAAAGAGAAATTCGAGGAATAACATTTTTTTCTTTAGTGTGGGAAATCATGATTTTTGGTGGTTTTATTAAGGAGCCAAAAAATGAAAAAACTGAATGAACTTATTACTAACACAGATGGACGTTTATCAACAACAGGCACAATTCAATTTGGAGGTGCGTTATTGATGGCAATTATTCTAGCGATTTGTGTGTATTTAGACAGATCTTATGTACCAGAGCTATTCATGACATTTGCAATCTTTTGTGGCGGAGGCGTCGCAACAAAAGGCTTTGCAAACGCGATGGAAAGACGACAGGGAGGACGTGAATGAACTTACAAGTGATTGTTGTCTGCACAACATTTTTTATTTTGTTATGTGGTTATGTTTTCTTCAGGTTAAAGCAAGCACAGCGACGAGTTGAAAAGCTGATAGAAGAAAATGCACAACTGCAAACAGAAAAAGCTGTAGCCCAAACACAGATTAAACATCATCAAGTGAGACAAAAAAATGAAGAAAACATTGTTAGCACTAGCCGTGAGCGGATTATTGACAGATTGCACAACCAAAACGATCTCCGTGATTAACCCGAGTTGTAGTGGTTTTAGATTGATTAAGGCAAGCCGTCAAGACTCAACGGAAACCTTACGACAGATACTGGTACATAATCAAACTTATAGGGAAATTTGCCCAATTCAGGGAGAGAAAAAATGACAATCAATGTGGAGTTTTGGCATTTAGTTGGATTACTGATCTCATTTTTAGGGTGCTGTTTTGGGTTTGCGAAGATGCTGGTTGCACAGTTTCAAAATTCACTGAGCGAGCGACATCATAATCAAATGAAAGTGAATGACAAAGTTGAGGACATTGAAAAACAGTTAAATCAGATGCAATCAGCATTACCACTTAACTACGTGCTACGTGATGATTACATCCGAGGACAAGCTATTCTTGAAGCCAAAATGGATGCACTACACAAGACATTAAGCGATTTATACAAAATGGAGAGTACAAGATGATGGAAAAAGCACGACGAGAAGGTATGCGTTGGCAATTATTGAATGTGCTACATAAAGCAATGCCGTATACAACGAGTGAGCAATTTTTACTTGACGTCATTCGTGGTATTTACCCAAACGTAACCGCATTAGAGATTCGCCAACAATTGGAATATTTACAAGACAGAAAGCTCATCAGCATTGATAAGCAACCGCACGGTGTATGGTTTGCCGATATTCATCGCTTAGGTGTGGATATTGTGGAATACACCATTGATTGTCAGGCTGGTATTGCCCGTCCTGAAAAATATTGGGCATAAGGGGGATATATGGCTCCACGTTCTTCTATTGAACAACTGCCAGAAGACGTCCGCCGTTGGCTGGAAAGAGCGTTAACGGAAAATGGCTTTGCAGGTTATGTAGAACTGGAAAAGCTATTGAAAGACAAAGGCTATTCAATCAGTAAGTCGGCGATTCATCGTTATGGTCAGAAAATTGAGGGTCGTTTGAAAGCGATTAAAGAAAGTGCAGAAATTGCCAAATTGATCACTGAATCTGTTGATGATGATGGCGATAGTCAATCTGATGCGTTAATGAGACTGGTTCAGACTGATTTGATGAATATCTTAATTGAGTCACGTAATACCGAAGAGTTAAGCGTAAAAGATAAAATTAAGTTATTTGGCAATATCGGTAAAAACATCGCTGCAATGACCTCTGCCAGTGTCAAACTGAAACAATATCAGGCTGAGCATAAAGCTAAACTATTGGCAAAACTTGACGAAATGGCAAAAAACGCCGAGCAAGAAGGCAACGATATGCCAACCCTTGAGCGTGTACGCAAAGGATTATTAGAAACCTATGGGCTTAACAACTAATACCACACCACGAACCGTTCTCTACAACTACCAAAAACGCTGGCTGCAAGATAACAGTCGTTTCAAAGTGGCAATGTTTAGCCGTCAATCTGGCAAAACTTTTACCACTACCCTTGAAATTGTATTGGATTGTATGGCTTGTGAAGCGCGTGGAGAGAAAACCCGCTGGGTGATTTTATCCCGAGGAGAACGCCAAGCCAAAGAAGCCATTAATGAAGGAGTAAAACGTCATTTAGAGGCTGTGGGCATTGCCTGTCAAATTATGGAGGTACCATTTAGTCCGACCATCAATGCTCTTGAAGTGATTTTCCCTAACGGTTCCAAAATTACCGCACTGCCAGCCAATCCTGACACTGCCCGTGGTTTCTCTGCCAATGTGTTTTTAGATGAATTTGCCTTCCATCAAGACAGCCGAGAAATCTGGAAAGCCTTATTCCCCGTCATATCCGCAGATTGGAAATTGCGAGTTGTGAGTACCCCAAACGGCAAAGGGAACAAATTTTATGAACTGATGACCGACCTTAATAATACAGAATGGTCACGTCATACCGTGGATATTTATCAAGCTGTTGCAGACGGCTTACCTCGTAACATTGAACAGCTACGTAAGGGTTTAAATGATGAAGATGCTTGGGCGCAAGAGTTCGAATTGAAATGGCTTGATGAAGCAAGTTCATGGCTCTCTTATGATCTGATTGACGCTGTAGAACATCATCAGGCAGGCATTCCTGAGCTTTACACAGGCAATCCTTGTTTTGTAGGGATGGATATTGCGGTTCGGGGGGATTTAACCGTGATTTGGGTCATTGAATTAGTGGGTGACGTGTACTGGACAAGAGAAGTGATAACGCTCAAACGGGTTGCTTTGAGAGAGCAACTTGCTGAATTAGACCGAGTATTTAATCAATACCACGTCATCACCTGTTATCTCGACCAAACAGGCATGGGCGAAAAAATGGTGGAAGATGCGCAATACAGCCACGGTAAACGCCGAGTACAAGGGGTGTTATTTAATGTCGCCACCAAACTGAATATGGCAACTATTGGTAAAAATGCCTTTGAAGACAGACAAATTCGTATCCCCCAAGGCGACACCGATTTGCGAGAAGATTTACACAAACTCAAAAAGGTGACTGGCTCAAATGGCGTGCCACGCTTTATCGCTGAAAGTGATTCAAAAGGACACGCTGACCGAACTTGGGCGTGCTTTCTTGCCCTCACTGCTGCTAAAGAGGGGGTAATTATGCCAATCAAAGCCCAAAGCCGAAAACCAAGAACAAGCAGAAAAATGACACAAGGATATTAATATGGCGAAGAAATTTGATTTAGTGAAAGAAATAGCGGTGCGTTCTCACGCCATTGATTATTTCAGTATGGGGCAATATCTCCCTAATCCTGACCCCGTTTTAAAGAAAATGGGGCGTGATATTTCTGCTTACCGTGAAGTCTTGTCAGATAGTCACGTGGCAGGTTGTGTCCGACGTCGTAAAGCGGCTATCAAAGGTTTAGAGTGGCGAATCACCCCAACAGGTAATGACAAAACCGACGAAATCCTGAACACACTTTTTGAGCGTCTTCCCCTACCTCAAATTATTACTGAAATGTTAGATGCCGCTTTGTTTGGTTATCAAGTGCTCGAAGTGATGTGGGAAAACCAAAATGGTTTGTGGTTACCAGCAGAAGTCATTGGTAAGCCACAAGAATGGTTTGTCTTTGATGAGCAGAATCAACTGATGTTACGAGATAAAGAGAACCGTAACGGCAAACTTGTTCCTGAGAAAAAGTTTTTGCTGACGACCCAAGAAGCCAATTATACCAATCCTTACGGAAAATCCGATCTCGCTTTGTGCTTTTGGGCTGCAACCTTTAAACGAGGTGGCTTTAAATTTTGGCTAGAATTTACCGAAAAATACGGTTCGCCTTGGTTGGTCGGCAAACATCCTCGCCAAGCACAAACACACGAAATCGAAGATTTGTTAGATAGCCTCGAACAAATGATTGGTACTGCTGTTGCTGCAATCCCTGATGATAGCTCCATTTCAATGCTAGAAAGCGCAAGCAAAGGTGGCTCTTCACAGGTCTTTGATGAATTTTTAAAGTATTGTAAGTCTGAAATTGCCATTGCTTTACTCGGGCAAAATCAAACCACCGAACAAGAAAGCAATCGTGCGTCAGCTACCGCTGGGCTTGAAGTAACAAAAGAAATCCGCAATGAGGATGTTACCCTCGTTGAAAGCGGTTTTAATCAGTTATTGAATTGGATTTGTGAGCTCAATTTTAATATGGAAACCTTGCCTAAATTTGAACTTTACGAACAAGAAAGCATTGATAAAGTTCAAGTAGAACGTGACCAAATTTTATCGCAAATGGGGGTGAAATTTACCGCTCAATATCTTCACCGCACCTATGGTTTTGAAGATGGTGATATTGAATTAACCGTCAATAACACGCCAAAAACCGCAGAGTTTAATGAGCCAACATTGCCATCGAATATCACAGATGGAATCGTTGAACAGTTAGAGGTAGAGGGTGAAACTTATATTGAAGATTGGATGCAAACCATTAAAGATAGATTGAGTCAAGCTGAGAGTTTGGAAGATTTTCGCAACCAGCTTGACAGTCTCATTCCTGAGTTAAATTTTGCTGAATACGGTGAGTTAATGGCTTGGGCAAGTACTACAGCATTTTTAGCAGGTCGCCAATCTGTTGTGGAAGAAAAATAAATGAGCAAGTTTACATTTCAAGAGCAATCTCGTTACTTTGAGAAAAAACTCAATTTAAAAACCAATAGTTATTTAGATGTATTGGGTGAAGAGCACGACTATTTTTTCGTTGTTGCGGGCGCAAATCGTAATGAAGTTATCAACGCATTTCGTGAGGCAGTAGATCAAGCGATTCATCATGGGGAAACATTAGAAAGTTTCCGTCAGCGATTTGATGAGATTGTCGAAAAAACGGGTTGGGATTATAACGGAGGAAGAAATTGGCGAACACGTATTATTTACGATACAAATGTTTATGGTGCATATAACCTAGGGCGTTTACAGCAACATTTAGATTTAGCAGATGTCATGCCCTACTGGGAATATCAACATAATGATAACAGTCACCCCAGACCAGAACACGTTGCCTTGGATGGGACAATTCGTCCAGCGACAGATCCATTTTGGAAATACTATTACCCGATCAAAGCATATGGTTGTCATTGCACAGTCATTGCCCATGATGAGCATGATTTAAAAGCAATGGGGAAACAAGTTAGTCCTCCCGTTGAGATTGAATATGAAGATAAATTAGTCGGTGTTCGTTCAGGCTCTCCGCGTTTAGTAACACTCCCCAAAGGCTATGATGTTGGATTTGCACCTTATAATTTTGATGATTTGAGCTCAAGCAGAAATGTTGAGATTGATAGCATTTTGTTTCAAAAACTTACAACAGCAGAACCTCGCTTTGCCAGTTTATTAATTCAAGATGTGATGAAAAATACGGCAACGGTTGCGTTATTAAATCACTCAATGAAAGAAATGGTAGAAACGGTATCTAATGAAAAAATCGCAAGAGGAAAAATGAAGTACGTAGGGGTTATTCATGACGAAGTGATTGATAAGCTAACTGCAATGGATAAAGCCCCTCAAACTGCTGTGATAGCAGTGCGTGATGAAGATGTATTACACGCCTTGCGTGATACTAAGCAAGCCAAAGGCATTAACCTGCCTATTGAGTTTTGGGAGCAGTTGCCAGAGAAGTTGAGAAATCCTAAGGCAATTTTGTTTCAACCTAAAGAAAGTTTTAATGATAAAAATGCTAAAGATACCTTGCTTTTTATCTATGACACAGATCACGGCAAAGTGGCAGTCAAAATGGATTATGAAGTTAAATTGAGAGATCAGCTTACTAGCAAAAAATTTAAAGCTAATTTAAATGTGGTTAAAACAGCAAGCGTGATTGATGAAGATTTAAAGAAATTACAACAGTTTGAAGTGTTATGGGGAGAGCTTTAAGGGAACGCTAAAATATCGGGTGGGACTCGAACCCACAAACATATCCAAACCAACTTACTTGAACCGTTCCCGTAGTTCTTATAAGTCTTAAGGTTTGACCACTTAGCCACCTTGTTAAAGCCCCTACGATACCTTAGCTTCCGTAACTATACGCCCAACTTATTTTTTAATCAATAGGAGAATAAAATGACTGAACTTGAAGAAAGAAAAAAAGCCCTAGAATTACTACCACAATTCCAAGGCTTAACAATCAACGAAATTATTTCTGTCTTACATTGGCTTCAAGCTTATGTGCAAGATTACCAACGTTTTGACATTAGTAATGAGCTTGTATCTCATCAAGAAGAGATAGAATCTTCTCACGATTCCGTTTAATTTCAATGATAGCTTCACGATAGCAATCACTGGTGGTCCTTGTTCCTTGAGCAAGTTTTTCAGCTTTGATTGCTTTTGCCAAGGTTGCTACTTGAGCAACGAAGATATTTCTTAAAAGGTTGTCTTCGTAATTTGACATAAAATTTCCTTAAATAAAGCGTGGCAACATTACCACGCTTGCATTTTAGAGTGGAATAACGCCATGATCAAAATCACCCTCAACGACACCCAAGCGCTCGCAAAACTGCACAGCATTGCCCAACAACTACAGCACCCACGCAAACTCTACGGCTTATTGGGCGAAACCTTGAAGAAAATTCACGCCGACCGATTTAAAGCTGAAGTTGCGCCCGATGGTAAAAAATGGCAACCCCTTTCCTCTATTACACGGAAAATAAAAGGAAACGATCAGATTCTAAAACAAGGTGGTTATTTATCACAAAAGACAGCATACAATTATGATGATAATCGTCTTGAATTTGGTTCCGATGCAAAATATGCCAGATTGCACCAGTTCGGCGGCGTAATTAGACCGAAGAAAGGCAAGCGGTTAAAATTTGGAAAAGGGAGTAATACCGTTTATGCTAAACAATCTAAAATTCCTGCGCGTCCATGGTTAGGTGTAAATGCTCAAGACGAACAAAAACTTCTGAAAAAAGCCACCGCACTTTTACAACGCCAAATTAACCAAAATTTGAAATAAACCCTAAAAATCAAAATAACGCCACAAATTCGCACTGTGGCGTTTAAATCTAAAAATAATACGATTTATCGTCTCAAAAAATTTAAATCGAATTTAAGCGATTTGAACCGCATTTAAAGCACTTTAAGTTTTTATATAAAACTTAACGCTCTCTTAATAATGTTTTCCTCATCAAATCTTTAAAGCACTTTAAAATTCTTTTCACGTTCCTCTTGGCATAATGTTTCTATAACGGAGGCATTATGAATCTCATTGAAATTTTCAAAGCTGGCACTCGTAAAGATGCTAATGGCAAAGAAGTCACATTGACTATCGAAGACTTACAACAAGCAGTACAAAGTTATAACGTGGAGTTTCACGAGGCTCCCGCTGTTATCGGTCATCCACAACATAATCATCCAGCTTATGCGTGGGTCAAACGCCTAGAGCTTGATGGCGATATTCTCAAGGCAGAGTTTGACCAAATCGACCCTGAATTTGCCGAGATGGTAGATAAAGGACGATTTAAAAAAGTATCTGCTTCGTTTTACCTTGCAAACAGTCAAGCTAATCCTAAACAAGGCTCGCTTTATTTACGTCACGTCGGTTTTTTAGGGGCAATGCCGCCTGCTGTCAAAGGATTGCGTAACCCTGAATTTGCTGAAGATGAAGAAGGTGTGGTGGATTTTTCTGACTGGACAGAAGCCACACTGTGGCGACGTTTGCGTGACAGGTTTATTGGTAAGCACGGACAGGAGGAGGCGGATAAAGTTTTACCCGATTATTTAGTGGGTAGTGTACAAGAAGAAGCCGTACGCAACTCGCTACAACCGCAAAAAGCGGAATCTCCGATTTTTAATGAACCCACTCAACAACAAGGAGAACCTGAAATGAGTGCAGAAGAAAAAGCTGAGCTTGAGCGTCTGAAAGCTGAAAACCAACAGCTAAAAGACGAAAAAGCCCAAGCTGAAGCCCAAAAAGCTGAAGCGCAATTAAATCAAACGAAAGTTGAAAACGCTGATTTTGCAGAAAGTCTAGTTAGCGTAGGGAAACTTGCTCCTGTGTCAAAAGAAAAAGCCATTGAGTTGCTGAACTGTGCTGCTGTGCAATCAGCTGGTGGCGTAGTTGAATTTGGCGAAGGGGAAAACATCCTGACTGCAATTAAAGCATTTTTAGAAGCGCAACCTCAAATTATTCAATTTGGTGAAGTGGCAACGAAAGATAATGCCACAACAACTGAAGATAATACGGTTGAATATGCGGAAGGCACAAGCGCAGAGGCTATTGATATGGACAAGCGTGTACGTGCTTATATGAAAGAACACAATGTGTCTTATGTCACCGCATTCAATGCAATTCATTCATAAATCAAGGGAGAAAATCAAATGTCTGATTTATCAAAACATCGTGTTGTTGACCCTGTATTAACAGAGTTAGCACAGGGTTATTACAATGGGAATATGATTTCTGAAGTGTTATTCCCGATTGCAGAAACACAAAAAGAAGGGGGCAAAATCCCAACTTTTGGGCGCTTAGCATTCCGTTTACAAACCACAAAGCGTGAACTTCGAGCCGCATCAAATCGTTTAACACCTGAAGATATTGGTTCATTGACTGTTGTGTTAGAAGAAAACGACATTGAATATCCAATTGATATTCGTGAAGTGAGCGAAGCGGAAGGCGTTTACCCACTTCGTCAGTACGCAACAGGTGTCACTCAAGATGTGATTGTATTAAATCGTGAAAAAGCCTGTGCGGATTTAGCATTAAACGAAGACAACTATGATGCAAGCAATAAAATCACGTTAAGTGGTACTTCTCAATTTACGGATAAAAACTCTGATCCAATTTCTGTTATTAAAGCAGGTATTCGTGCAATTAAACGTGCGACAGGTCGTAAGCCGAATGTTTGTGCAATTTCTGGTGATGTATGGGAAGTGTTAAGTGAACACCCCAAAGTACTAGAAAAAATCAAATATGTGGCAACGGCAGTATTAACGCCTGAAGATTTTGCAAAGTTAGTCAAAATTGACAAAGTCATCATTGGTGAGGCGGTGTATGAACAAAGTAGTGAATTAAAAGATATTTGGTCAAAAGCTATCGTGCTTGCTTATGTTGCAGCTGCATCAAAAGAGAAAAAACAAAATATCTATGAGCCATCTTATGGTTATACCGTGCGTCGTAAAAATGGCTTATATGTGGATACCTATACTGAAGTTGGGGGCAAAGTTGAAATCGTGCGTACAACAGATATCAATAAGCCATACATTGTTGGTAAAGCTGCTGGTTACTTAATCAAGGGCTGTATTTAAATCTAATTTAAGCCGTATTTAAACGAGTTTTAAGTGCGGTTTACTCACTTTTTTGGGAGAGAAAAATGAATAAAAAAATGTTATATGCCGTCGTTGGCACAATGGCAATTCTTCACAACGGCAAACGTTATGAAAAGGGCGACAAAATCGAATTGACTGCTGAAGAAGCGGAAAACTTATCGCTTTATATTCAGCTAGACCAATCTGAATTGGAAAAGCAAAAAGAAGAACGACGTCTTGCTGAAGAAAAAGCAGAGCAAGAGCGTTTAGCTGCTGAAAAAGCACAAAAAGAAGCTGAAGAAAAGGCAGAAAAAGAACGT
>NZ_CALIFA010000057.1:0-11812 GCF_938021905.1 Pseudohaemophilus parahaemolyticus | reverse complement strand
GGCGAGTTATGTATTGAAGCAATATGATATATGCAAGCCCTTTTTTACTTATAGTCTAAATAATGATATGCTTTTAACTTTAATTTTTTCGTTTTTAATGGTGATAGTTTTTCTTGCTGTTACCTTTTCTTTTTATAATAGAGAAAACCAATTAGGGAAATTTGGTTTTAGAATTATGTCATCAGCACCGACTATTCTTACCTCAATGGGGATATTAGGTACATTTGTTGGTATTAGTTATTCTTTACTTGAATTTAATACAAATAATTTAGATAAAAGTATCCCAATTTTACTTGATGGAATGAAAATTGCATTTTTAACCAGTGCGATTGGGATGACACTTTCTATTTTTCTAAAAATCTTAATGTTAATATTAGGTAAGGAAAATGAGGCAGAAGAGAATCAGATTATTATTGACAGTATTCAAAAGCAAACAAATAGCTTAAATGATAATATTCCAGAATTACTCACTAAATTAGTAGAAAGCTCAGAATTACAACAGAAAAATATGAAGTTATTTGAGCGTAAGTTATTCAAAGAGTTACGAAATTTTGGCACAAACATCACAGATATAACCACTCAAAGTGTTATTGATGCTTTAGAAAGCATTGTTATGAATTTTAATGATAGTTTAGCAGTTCAATTTGGTGAAAATTTTGCAAGATTAGATAAAAGTGTTAAGGGAATGTTGAAATGGCAAAAAGGCTATAAATCGCTACTGGATAATTTAGCCAATAACCATGAACTTAATGCAAGAACATTAGATGAAGCGAAAGATTCAATGTTATCTATTGAGCGTTCTATTAGTAATATTCCTTTATTAGTTAAGGATTTTGAAAAACTGATTCAATTTAACCAAAAACAAATCGGTAGAATTGGAGAAGAAATGATGATTTTTACAGATATTAAAGATAAAGCATTAGAATCTTTCCCTGAAATTGAAAGACGCTTTACTAATATTGCAAATACTATCGAACAAGCTAGCCAGCAGTTTAATGATCAATTAGTTCAACATACTCATAATATAAGTGCTAATCTCACAAAAATTGCACAAGATTTAATTATCGATGTGGGAACAAATAATCGAGCAATTATTCATAGCAATGAAAAATATTATCAAGAACTTATGATAACAACAAATAAAATACAAAAAGTCTTAAAAACATTTGATGAACAGCTCTTTAAACAATTAACAGAAATTCAATTATCTTTTAAACAATCTGTTGAAGAGATGACTCAAGAACAAGTTTCTCAATTCAGACACGTAATGGAAAATCTCTCAAAAGAAAATCAGCATTTTGTTGATAAATTATCAGAAAGTACATTTAGTGGTTTATTTGGAAAAGTATTTAAGAAGAAATAATTTATGTCATTATTAAGAAAGAAAGATAACAGTAGTCAGCATTGGCTGACTATTTCAGATTTAATGTCAGGGCTAATGATTATTTTTATTTTTATTGCTATTTCATTTATGCGTTCGACTTATTTAGAAAAAGAAAAAGTAAAAAAGATAGAAATACAATATGAAGAATTAATATTAAAAGATAAAAGCCTAGACGAGGCTATAAGAGAGTTGAATGAGATTAAAGAAAAAAATGATATATTACCGTTAGAAAAAGATAAATTAACTGAAAAGTTAGCTCAGCTTGATAACTTTAATGCTGTATTAGATGAAAAAGAAAAAATTAGTCAAGAACTAACTCAAATTAGAGGAATCGCAGAAGCGTATCAAAATAATCAACTGGCTATTTATGAGGCTTTAAAAAAAGCCTTTCCTGATGATGAGTTATCAGAAGATAAATTGAATGCGGAGATTGATAAAGAAACATTGACATTTATTTTTAAATCTTCTGATTCATTATTTGATAATGCCTCAGCGAACTTAAAAGAGAAATATAAGCAAGCATTAACAGTCTTTTTTCCAAAATATATTCAGGCAGTACTACCCTATAAAGATTCTATTAGTGAAATTCGTATTGAAGGGCACACGAGTAGTGAATGGAATGTCTTTCCAAAAGAAATTAAAAATAAAGATATAGATGTTAAAGATTTATATGGATATTTTGGCAATATGAATCTTTCACAAGATAGAACAAATTCCGTGCTTAATTATGTTTTGAATGATTTAAGAACAGAAATCCCTAATGAATATCGAAAATGGTTAAGAGATCATACAGCAGCGGTTGGGCTTTCTTCCTCTAAACCTATTTTGGATGAAAATGGCAATGAAGATAAAAATAAATCTCGGCGAGTAACTTTCCGTATTATAACGAACGCAGATAGTAAAATTCAGCAAATCCTACAGCAGTAATATTTATAGAATCGCACAGAGTCACATTGCTTTTACTCTATACCGTGATGAAGTATAGTGCATGTGAGCTTAATCTTTATTAGACACACATCGATTTTGATTAAACAGGGCTTACCACACCTGGTTTTCCTGCCTGTTGATAGTAATAAAAGGTATCATAGCTCATCTCCATAATTTTATGAGCTTGAGAAATGCTACCTAACTCTCCGACTAAATTAAGTAAACTCGTTCTGTGTTTAATGAGAAGGGATTAGAATAAAACATGAGAGTTTCTTTTTTTGTTTAGATTGATTTTGACACTCATATTCTAAACAGGAAACTCTCACTTTTTATTGTGGTTTGTCAGATTACAACTGATCTTCTACAGCTTAAAGCCTTGTACTATTACTATAAGGCTTTAAACACATTTTTACCCGACTATTCTTACTATATGCCATTATTCAGCCATAAATGTAAATGCGACTTCTCGTCGCTCTTTAATCAGCCGTTTACGTTTCCAAATATGCATAATCCGATGGTTTTTATTGGTCGTTAATGTGCGTTTTTGCTTCAACCTTCCTTTACGTTTCATTTTGTTTCTCCTGATTTACACTCTCTTCATTCTGTTGTTCTAATATTTTTTGCTCTTGTTGGAGTTTTTGTTCTTCAACACGCAGATGATTGACCAAGCTGCTGTGATATTTGCGGATATTTTCCACATAGCTAAATGCCTCAAAACCACGTGCATAACCATATTTTAAATTGGCGTAATGACGTTTTTCCGCCAAAAGCGGGAGATTTTTCTTTACATCTAACCAATTATCAGGATCTCCCCCAAGCTGTTTGGTTAAACGGCGCACGTCCAGCAAATGCCCTAATCCCATATTATAAGCCGCTAAACCATACCAAATGCGATCCTCAGAGGGTACAGTTTCGGGGATTTGGCGAATAAGCATATTCAGATATTCTGCCCCGCCACGAATGCTCTGTTCGGCACTGGTTCGATCGATTACTCTCATTCGATCTGCAGTATCGCGAGTGAGCATCATCATCCCACGTACGCCTGTTGAAGAGGTTGCATGCGGATCCCAGCGAGATTCTTGGTAAGCAATAGCCGCCAACATTGGCCACTCTAGTTCGCCTTTATGTTTCTCAAATAATGCCCGATATTTAGGCAATATATTTTTAACTGCGTTAAGGTAAATGGAGGCATCAGCATAATCAAAATGGTTCAAATGGTTGAAGTATTTTTCTTCAATTCTAGCAATCAAACCTGTTTCATTGGCGTTATCCATAAAATCCAGCACAGAAGCCTGTAATTCGCTAAATGAGCTTTTACCAAAATACCACACTACTGGCATTTCATCAGTTAAATCAAAACCAACCGCCAGATTAGGGTTGATATATTGTGCGGAAGAAATATCCACCGATGGTGCAATAGTATAAGGAATTTTACCCTCAGCTACTTGCAAAAGTAGCTCTTCTTGAGTGAATTTATCTGTTGTTTGCCATTTTAAAAGAGGTTGATTTTCTTTTAATTGTTCCAAAATTGGAAGCACACCCGAACCAGCCGGTACAAGGATTTCTGCTTGTAACTCATTTAATTTATATGGTCGCTGCGTACCTTTTCTATATGCTACTTGCCAAGAGGCAGAGTAATAGCTTGTGCCAATTTGGAATTGTTCGCCATGCGAAGACTGATAAAGTAAGCCCGCCGCTGCCATATCAATTTTATTCTGTTTTAAGGCTTGGAAAAGCTGCTCGCTGTTATCAAATAGCGTGATATCAAGTTCCACTGCTAAATAATCAGCAAAAGCCTTACTGAGCTCATACTCAATACCAGCCTTACCTTCCGCATTGACAAAATAAGCCAGAGGGTGGTTAATCATCCCTACTTTGAGCTTTTTAGTATGCTGAATTTGCGTATAACGGTTTTCTTCAGCTTGCATCAATTTTTGCCACGGATAAACCATATCCCACGACCATAACAAGAGAGCAATCGCTGTCGTTAAGGAGAGAAATAGACCTTTCAAAAATACCTCTTATCAACGATATTTATCTAAAAAACGGTAGTAAGGAATACCCACCTTCAATGCCATTTTCTTAATCCATTTTCCGCCGTAAAAATGCGGTACTTTTAATCCCTCAAAAATTGCAAGGCGTTCATCATTACCACAAATCGCTTCGCTAATAATTCGTCCTGCTAAACCTGTTAATGCAACTCCATGCCCTGAGAAACCTTGTGCAAAATAAACATTCGGTTTTGCTCGCCCGAAATGAGGCGTGGAATTCATCGTCATATCAATAGGACCGCCCCAACCATACTCAATTTTAGTATCTTCCAGTTGCGGGAAAACAGCGAGCATTTCTGAGCGCATTTTAGCGATCATATCCACATTCGTGCTGGAATCAGAACCAAAAAGCAAGCGATTATCTGCAGACAAGCGGTAATAATCGAGCAATAAATTGTTATCGCAAACTGACATTCCATTGTTAATCAGACTATCTGCCATTGCTTGAGAAAGTGGTTCAGTTGCGATAATAAAACTTTCTACAGGCAAAATGGTATTTTCAAGGCCGAACGTGATTTTTTTAGAAAGTACATCAATGTAAGCATTTACCGCTAACACCACATGTTCACAGCTCACGGTAATATTTTCAGCAAAAACAACCGCTTGCGTATCGCTTTTTACTTGAATTTCAGTAGCGGGCGAATGCTCGTAAATTTCTACACCTGCTTCAACACAGGCTTTTGCCAAGCCTAAGCAGTAATTTAGCGGATGCAAATGCCCAGAATTGCGGTCGTATAAACCACCCACATAAATATCGCTGCCTAAATGCTGTTTGAGCTGAGCTTTATCCCAGAGTTGCATATTGGTGTAGCCACATTGCTCTTCGCTTGCTTTTTGCATTGCGATTAAGTCATCCATTCGGCGATTATTAAGAGCTAATGTTGCGTAACCTTTTTTCCAATCGCATTGAATGCCATACTTTTGCACACGCTCGTCAATAATATCGATCGCTTCAAGCGACATATCCCATAATTTTCGAGCTTTCTCAAAACCGATATGATCGATATATTCATCAATACCTTCTTCAAAGCCGTTAATTGCCTGGCCACCCGAACGCCCCGATGCACCAAACCCCACACGAGCACCTTCTAAAACAATCACTCTTTTGCCCTGTTCAGCTAGCTCTAAAGCGGCAGAAAGCCCTAAAAAGCCCGCACCAATCACGCAAACATCAGCAGATTGGTTGACAGAAATTTTGGGGAATTGAAGATCGAGATTGCGAGAATCGTAATAATAAGAAGAACGGTGTTCTTGGTAAGCAAAATTCAGCATAAAAAATAAGATTGATTAAATAAAAATAGATGCAATCGTAATAAGAAAAATGATTTAAATCAACGAAAATTTTATTTAATGAATTTAAAGAAATTATATAGAAAATAATGATGGCGCACCCGAGAGGATTCGAACCTCTGACCGCTCGGTTCGTAGCCGAGTACTCTATCCAGCTGAGCTACGGGTGCGTGATAAAGTAAATGGCGGTGAGAGAGGGATTCGAACCCTCGATAGAGCTTTTGAACCCTATACTCCCTTAGCAGGGGAGCGCCTTCAGCCTGCTCGGCCATCTCACCACTCACTGTGTCTGTGTGCGGTGCATATTACTAGATTTAAAAAATATGTCAAACGCTTTTCTGAAAAAAATCTTGAATTTGTTTACACTTGCCTACTGAATAGGCGAAATGTTTATTTTTTGTAAAAATCAAAACAAAAGCGGTGAAATTCTGAGAAAGATTTACAAATCTCTTTCAAAACTTCACCGCTTGCTTAAATTGAGTGGTTAGCTAAATAATTTACCTAACATCCCTTTTGCCGCTTGTGCCATCAAATCATTCACGTTTAGATTGTTTAAATCAGGCAACTGACCGTTTGGCGTAAGCATATCCACCATTTTCGGTAAATATTCCGCAAGTACATTACTCGCATCCAGTTCAGAAACTCCCACTTTCTCCGCTGCTTGGCTCATATTTTCTTGCCCTATAACCTCAACGACTTGATTCGCAGAAATCGGCTGATTTTTTTCATCAGTACTAATCCACGATTTCAAAATTCCTTCCAAACCACTTTCTTGAAAGCGTTTAATAATGCCCTCAATTCCACCTTGAGATTGCAATAGCACTTGAATTAACTGAATCGCCACCGACTGGTTATTATTACCATTATTTAAAATAGATGACGCTACCGAGCCTAAAATATTACCTAGCATAAAAATACTCCTAAAAGAAACGTTCTTCAAAACGAGGGCATTCTAACTGATTTCTTAGTATAAAACTGTCAATTTACAAAAAATTATGTAAATTTCTTTTATTTAATCAACCCCTGAATTTGTTGCAAACCATTTAACCTTGTGCTGGTCAAATGTGGCGTGATTTTCAAATCATCAAACAGCTGTTGTAAATTAAATTCAGCCAATTCTGCATCAGACTTTTCAAGCAACGCAGTTTGGACAATCATTAAAATCCCTTGCATTAAGCGAGCATCGCTGTAAGCAAGGACTTTTCTTGGCGATTTTTCAAAAACGAACCATAAACGGCTTTCACAACCGTGAATTTCAGATACGTTTTGCAACTCAGCCTCACTTAATTTAGGCAATTGTCGGCTAAGTTGGATGAGCAAGCGGTATCTTTCTTCCCAAGATTTACAAAGGGCAAATTTTTCGTAAATTTCTGCAAGATTCATTGTTTTTCCTCGATAAAATTTGCAAAAGATTGTAACAATCTGCCCACTTGTTGTTAATGATTTTATGAAAATTTGCTAGAATAGCTCTATTTACCGAATTTAATAAGGATAAAATTTATGTCATTAGTTCCTATGGTTGTTGAGCAAACCCCGAAAGGTGAACGCTCATACGATATTTTTTCACGCTTGTTAAAAGAGCGTATTATTTTCTTAAATGGTCAAGTTGAAGACAATATGGCGAACTTGATTGTGGCTCAACTGCTCTTCTTGGAAGCTGAAGATCCTGAAAAAGACATCTATCTTTACATCAATAGCCCTGGTGGTGTGGTAACGGCAGGATTGGCAATTTACGACACCATGAATTTCATCAAGCCTGATGTAGCAACCCTTTGCACGGGGCAGGCTTGTTCAATGGGTGCATTCTTGCTTTCAGGCGGTGCAAAAGGTAAACGTTTTGCACTACCAAATGCTCGAGTGATGATTCACCAACCGCTAGGTGGTGCACGTGGTCAAGCAACCGATATTCAAATTCAAGCCCAAGAGATTTTAAAACTCAAAGAGATGCTTACCCGCAAAATGGCAGAACATAGCGGTCAACCATTCGAAAAAGTGGCTGCGGATACTGAGCGTGATAACTTTATGTCGGCACAAGAAGCGATGGAATATGGCTTGATTGATAAAGTATTAACTTCTCGTGGCGAGGTGGCGTAATGGCATTTGAAAAAGAACCTCACTGCAGTTTCTGCGGTAAAAAACGCTCAGAAGTCAATCAACTTGTTGAAGGCACAGAAGGCTTTATTTGTAACGAGTGCATCGAAGAATCCTACAATCTGTTGAATAGCGAAGAAGAGCCGTTAATAGATGAAACACATGATGAGCAAAAATTCTTCGACAACGTGCCAACTCCGCACGAATTACACGCTCATTTAAACGACTATGTGATCGGGCAAGAGCACGCTAAAAAAGTGTTATCGGTAGCCGTTTATAACCACTATAAACGCTTAAAAAGTGCACTTTCTAACCACGAAGTCACCAACGGTGTCGAGCTTGGCAAAAGTAACATTTTGTTAATCGGTCCAACGGGTAGCGGTAAAACTTTATTGGCAGAAACCTTGGCTCGTCGTTTAAATGTGCCCTTTGCCGTGGCGGATGCTACAACGCTCACTCAAGCAGGTTACGTGGGCGAAGACGTGGAAAACGTGATCCAAAAATTATTGATGAAATGCGATTTTGATGCGGAACAAGCCGAACGCGGGATCGTCTTTATTGATGAGATCGACAAAATCACCCGTAAATCAGAAAGTGCCTCGATTACCCGTGATGTATCGGGCGAAGGCGTACAACAAGCGTTGTTAAAATTACTTGAAGGCACGGTGGCGAATATCAATCCACAGGGTTCTCGCAAACATCCAAAAGGCGAAACTATCCCTGTGGATACTTCGAAAATTCTATTTATTTGTGGCGGAGCATTCGCTGGCTTAGATAAAATCGTGGAAGCACGCACCAACAAACAAGGCGGTATCGGCTTTGCGGCGGAGTTAAAAAACGACAAAGAACGCCAAGACTTAACTGAGCTTTTCAAACAAGTTGAGCCTGAAGATTTAGTCCGTTTTGGTTTGATTCCAGAGTTAATTGGCCGTTTGCCTGTGGTCACCCCATTGCAAGAGCTTGATGAACACGCATTGATTCAAATCCTAACCGAACCGAAAAATGCGATCATCCGCCAATATCAAGCGCTATTCCAAATGGAAAATGTAGAACTTGAGTTCACTAAAGAAGCTCTCGTTGCAATTGCGAAAAAAGCAATTGCTCGCAAAACAGGTGCCCGCGGCTTGCGTTCTATCGTTGAGAATTTATTGCTCAATACGATGTATGATTTACCAACACTGAAAGTGAAGAAAGTCACGGTAGGTAAGGAATGCGTGGAAAGTGGTAAGAAGCCCGAGATTGAGTAATTTCTCGTAGAAGCATAAAATACCTAAGGTAAAACCTTAGGTATTCATTTTTATAGGAACAAAAAAGGAGAAACTACTATGCAAAAACTACTTTTTATCATCAATTCCGCCCCTTATGGTAACGAAATGTTCTTCAGCGGCTTACGTCTCGCCTTACAAATTCAAGAACAACACAAGGCAGAAATCAAACTTTTCTTAATGTCTGATGCAGTAACTGCGGGGCTTGCGAAACAAAATCCGTCTGAAGGCTATCACGTACAGCAGATGCTCGAAATCCTTACTTCACAAGGTGCGACGGTAAAACTTTGCAAAACCTGCACCAATGCGCGTGGTATTACTGAACTTCCACTTGCAGATGGTGTAGAAATCGGCACACTCGTTGAACTTGCCGACTGGACAATGGAAGCCGATAAGGTACTCAATTTCTAATGAAAAAAGCAGATGTGATCATTATCGGAGCAGGTGCTTCGGGCTTGTTTTGTGCGGCACAATTAGGGCAAGCAGGCAAAAATGTGGTGGTGCTGGATAGCGGCAAGAAAATCGGGCGTAAGATTTTGATGTCGGGCGGTGGCTTTTGCAACTTCACCAATTTAGATGTTACACCACAGCATTACTTAAGCCAAAATCGCCATTTTGTGAAGTCGGCACTGGCTCGCTACACCAACTGGGATTTTATCGGCTTAGTCGCTCAATATGGCATTACCTACCACGAAAAAGAGTTAGGACAACTTTTCTGTGATAAAGGGGCGGAGCAAATCGTACAAATGCTACAAAGTGAATGCGATAAAGGCAAGGTTGATATTCAGCTTCGACAAGCGGTCGTTTCTGTTGAAAAAGTTGCAAATCATTTTGAAATTCAGACCGCTAGTGAAACTTACCAAGCACAACATTTGGTTATCGCAACAGGCGGGCTTTCTATGCCTGCCTTAGGTGCAAGCCCTTTCGGTTATAAGGTTGCCGAGCAATTCGGTATTCCTGTGATTGCACCTCGTGCAAGCCTTGTCCCTTTTACGTGGAAAGAGAGCGACAAGCCTTTTGCTACCCTTTCGGGTATTGCTTTACCTGTGACCGCAAGTAATGATCGCATCAGCTTTAGTAATCAAATGCTATTTACCCATCGTGGTCTTTCAGGGCCTGCGATGTTGCAGATTTCGAATTATTGGCAAATGGGCGAAGCAGTTGACATTGATCTTTTACCTGCTGAGAATATTCTCGATATTTTGCAAGAACTGCGTCAATCTTCGCCAAAATTACAGCTAAAAACGGTGTTAAATCGTTATCTTCCCAAAAAATTAGTAGAGCTTTGGTTTGAGCAACACTTATTGAAAGATCAAGTCATCGCACAACTTAGCAAAGCGGAATTACAGCACTTAGATCAATTTATCCATCATTGGCAATTTATTCCAAATGGTACGGAAGGCTACCGCACCGCAGAAGTGACGATGGGCGGAGTAGATACGGATCATATTTCTTCTAAAACAATGGAAGTAAAAGGCATTTCAGGGCTTTATTTTATTGGTGAAGTGCTGGATGTAACAGGCTGGCTCGGTGGCTATAATTTCCAATGGGCGTGGTCCTCTGCTTATGCTTGTGCAGAAGGGATTATTCAGCATTAATCACTAATACGCCCACTTTTGTGGGCGATATTTTTATAGACTATTTCGCTTTTCTCACCTTCGCCAACCAACTTACTGAAACCACAATCACTACCGTACCAATCCAGAAAAATGTACTTGGTGCATGCTCCCAAATTAACCAGTCAAAAATACTTGAAAAAATCACCCCCGTAAAGGTAAAAGGGGCAATCACATTCACAGGCGCGTGTTTGAAAGCACGGGTGAGAAGAAGTTGGAAAACCAAGCCAAATCCGCCCACTAACAGCAATAAACCCAATTCATATAAATCAGGCATTTTCCATTGATGAATAAAGAAGATTGGCAATAACAGCGTGCCGATTAAATGGAAGTAGAACACAATATTTTTCGGCGAATTGTGTTTGTTCAACTCTTGTAAACTAATAAACGCCATCGCCGCCAATATCGCACCGCCTAAGCCAATCAGCACATAAACCGGTTCAAATGAGCCATTTTGGTTGGAAAGCAAAATAATCGAGACACCCGCAAAGCCCATCAAGCTTAATCCCAACACGTTAAGCGGTGTTTTTTCACGGAAAAAGAGCAATAAAATCGGCACAAATAGCGCCGAGGTGTTCATCAATAACACCGAAATGGAAAGCGGTAAAAATTTCACCACATAGAAGTTAATCAGCATACTGCCCACCCCCGCCAAGTTACGCAGCACCAAAAATTTCCACTGACTTGTTTCGACTTTGAAATCTCGATCCTTAATCATAAATGGCAGCAAAAACAGCAAACCGATTAGAAATCGGGAGAAAAGTGTTTCGCTCGCAGGCATCGTATCAGAGGCTGTTTTCACAAATACGTTCATTAATGTGATGCTAAAATAGGCGGAAATCATAAAGATAATCGCTTTGTGGTAAAGCGAACTGGCGGATTCGGTTTGCATATACTTCTCTTCTGGTAGGCTTTTCCAAATTATTGGCAAATCATTTAAAGAAATCAACCGCTTTCAGAAGATTTTTTTGATACTCTTTGAAGCAATTACAAACAAAATATTTCAACAATATTAATACTGAAGGGAAATAAATAGAGGGCTGCAGTAGCACTCAAAGTAAAGGGGGATTCATCCCCCTTATTTTCTGATAAAACGACTACATTTTCTCTTTCTTCATCATTTTCGCTTTTTTCATTTTTTTATCCGCCTTCATTTTTTTCTCTGATTTCATTATCTTATCTGATGGC
>NZ_CALIFA010000056.1:0-5895 GCF_938021905.1 Pseudohaemophilus parahaemolyticus | reverse complement strand
AACTAGTTTTTAAAACTTTCTGTTTTAAATAAAAATTGGGTTTTATAAATTAATCTAGAAATGGATTCTAGAATTAGCTAATTTTTTGGTTTTGTATGCTGGTTTGATACATAAACTTAGATGAATAAAAATTTTAAAAATAGTTGCTTAGAGTTAGTTCTTAGACAAAGATTATCATTTTACCGCATGGACAGGAATAAACTCTGCCTTTTGTATCTATGAGAGCGAATATTGATCGCTTGATTATAGCTAGTGCTAATAATACTCGTGAATATTTTTACCATACTCCATCAACAATATGCTGATAAAAATCACACGATTTTTTATAGCCCTGTTTACAGGCCTTTTTAAACCACGTTTTTGCAATCGTTTTACTTTGCGGAACACCCCTACCGTCTAAATAACTAAATCCTAACATTACTTGTGCTCGTACATTCCCCTGATCGGCAGCGTGGTAATACCACAAAATTATTTTTTCACAACGATCTTTTTCTTTCGGTGGAATAAAATCTTCCTTTGGAGGGGGAGGAGGAGCACTTGCTGAATGAAAATAATGAATAGAAGATGATTCATCCTTAGCTTGGTAAGGAGTGTCATTTTCTGCATCTTGATAGGTAATAAGAATCACATTACTTGCAATATGTTTCGTCGCGAATTCCGCTTCGTTTGATTTTGCTGAAATTGAATAAAAAATGCCTAAGATAAATGCAGTTAAGTAGAAAAAATGTGTCGTAATAGCCATAGTTTTTTCTATATCAACGAATAAATAAGAAAAATAAAATTTACTTGATCATAATAGTAGCGATTGTAATTTGTTTTTTTTTTTTTGCAATAATTGTTTAAGTTTTATGCTATTAAGGAGAGAGAGTATGGCCAATATAGTAAATCAACTCATTTTATTAGCATTATGGTGGTGGATTATACAACAATAATTTGAAATGAGGAGACTTAATCGTTGATTAGAAGAGAAATTTGGGAATGAAAATAGAAAAGGCTGATTTCAAAATTCGTATATGCTCAAATTTAAATCAGCCTTTTATAATCGTTAAATTATGCTTTTTGTGTGTTATAGGCTTCCAATGCACGTAATGAGTAAGTGTAAGCTGCACCAGCATTTAAAGCGATAGACATCGCTAATGCAGCAGCAACTTCATCTTCTGTCGCACCTGCACGAACGGCTTCTTCAGCGTGAACGCCAATACAACTTTCACAACGTGTTGTAACGGCTACTGCTAATGCAATTAATTCACGAGTTTTCGCATCTAACACGTTACCTTCTGCAGCAGCTGCACCAAGTGCTTGGTAAGCTTGTAACATTTTAGGATATTTTTTACCTAAACCACCGAAAGATTTTTTCACATGAGCGACGTCATTTTTCCAATCTGCAAACATAATAGTTCTCCTTAAATTTATGATAATGTATGTTTAACTGATGTGTGTATTATAAGAAAAATAAGCTATAATAATTGTCAAAATTTCTCAATCTTTATCGCAAAAATCTTATGATGGACTATTTAGATAAACTAACCTTACTTGCTCAAGTGCAAGGCAGAATCAATATTCGTTGTTTATTTCAAGGAGATTGGCAAGTTGAGCATCATACCAATTTAGCTCAAGAAGAAGGCATTTTTCACATTATTGAACAAGGAGAATGTTGGCTAACGCTTGCGGAAGATACGTTCCATTTAAAAGCGGGCGACCTTTTTTTCTTGCCCCGAAATTGCCCGCATCGTATGCAGAGTAGTGTAAATCTTTCGCAAAAAACAACCACTATAACGACTTCACAAGGTTTATTTGAGCTTCGTCAAATTGGGCAGAAATCCCCCGATCTTAAAATGTTTTGCGGCTCTTTTTTATATCAAAAAGATGCATTGTTAATAGGAGCTTTGCCAGATTATTTACATTTTCATTTGCCTGAAACTCCAGTTCAACCGCTGTTACAACTTTTCTTAAAAGAAGCTAACGAAACTAATCAAGGCTCAAAATCAGTGATTGATGCGTTGGCTAACGTGCTTTTTATCTATATTTTACGATATGCCCTTAAAATAGGATGGGTTGATTCGGGCTTGCTTGCAGCATTTGAAGATAAAAGGTTAAGTCAAGTGCTGATAACAATGTTGAACGAACCGCAAGCAGAGTGGAATTTGGAACAATTAGCGGAAATGGCAGCAATGTCGCGTGCAACTTTCTGTCGAGTGTTCCAGCAAAAAATGAAGATGCCTCCAAAGAGATTTCTTAATCAAATTCGATTACAACAAGGTGCGTATTTACTTAAACATACCCCAAAAAGTGTGCTTGAGGTCGCTTTAGAAATTGGTTATCAATCAGAGGCACATTTTAGTAAGGCATTTAAAATAGCTTATGGTATTACGCCAAGCCAATATCGGAAATAAAAATCTTGCTAAAGTTGTAATTTAAGCCCATCAAGGTATAATACGCACCGTTTTATTTAAATTAAGCACATTCAAAAAGAGGAAGCAATGGCTAAAGAAGATTGCATTGAAATGCAAGGTACGATTTTAGAAACCTTACCAAATACAATGTTCCGTGTGGAATTAGAAAACGGTCATATTGTGACAGCACACATCTCAGGTAAAATGCGTAAAAACTATATCCGTATTTTAACTGGCGATAAAGTTACCGTTGAAATGACCCCATACGATTTAAGCAAAGCACGCATTATCTTCCGTGCACGCTAACCACAAGTTATTGTTTTAACTTGTATTGAACGGGCGAGCAAGCGGTAAATTTTCAGAGAAAATTTGCAAATCACTCGTCCATTCCTCTATCATCTCTTCAAAAATTCCTGCTATGAAACCGATTTTTCTCGAACTTCGTCACTTAAAAACCTTACTTGCCTTAAAAGAGAGTGGTAGTGTTTCCTTAGCAGCGAAGAGAATTCATCTCACTCAATCTGCTCTTTCACATCAAATTAAATTGCTTGAAGATCAATATGATCTTACGTTATTTGAACGTAAGACGACGCCTTTGCGTTTTACCCCTGCGGGTGAACGTTTAGTGAAATTGGCACACGAAATTTTGCCAAAAGTAGTAGAAGCAGAGTTAGATTTGGCACGCGTAAAACAAGGAGAAGTGGGAGAATTACGTATTTCTGTGGAATGCCATACCTGTTTTGACTGGCTAATGCCTGCAATGGACTCTTTCCGTCAAAACTGGCCGCTTGTTGAGTTGGATATTGTATCGGGGTTCCATACTGATACCGTTGGATTATTGCTGACCCATCGTTCTGACTGGGCGGTGGTTTCCGAAGCAGAAGAAACCGAGGGGATTGTTTATCATCCACTCTTTTCCTATGAAATGGTGGGCATCTGCGCTAAAGATCACCGGCTTGCTAACAAAGAAGTGTGGGAAGCTGAGGATTTTGCGGATGAAACTTGGATTACTTACCCAGTACCAGACGATATGTTGGATCTGTTGCGAAAAGTGCTTCGCCCAGCGGGAATTGTGCCAAAACGTCGCACTAGCGAATTGACAATTGCAATTATCCAGCTTGTTGCGAGCAAACGAGGTATTGCAACCCTACCATATTGGGCGGTAAAACCCTATTTAGACCGCGGCTATGTGGTTTCACGCAAAATAACCCAACAAGGGCTTTACAGTAACTTATATGGTGCATTCCGTGAAACCGACCAACATTTTGCCTATCTAAACGATTTCCACAACACGGTAAAATCGCAAAGTTTTGCGACTTTACCAGGTTTGATTGTTTTGAAATGATGATTAAATTGAGTTTTTAAAGTTCTCTTTTAATACTTTAATGGCTTGCTGTCTACGCTTATTCAATTCATCGCGAATAGCCTGTTTCTCAAAACCATCTGCAATGACTTGTTGCACATCCACTTCATTTGCCACTTCAAAATATTGCATTGCAAGTTTAGCTTGCGGGTATTCCCGTTCTTCAAAGTCTAATCGTCCTTTACTATCCGCTTCGCAAGCAAGCAGGAAATCTTTAAATCGATTTGGTTTTCGCCAAACATCTAACGCATTAAAAAGTTTTAACACCGTTTCAGGTCGGAGTTCGGCAATCTTATGGCAATGGGGGTGATATTCAGTCACCAAAATTGCAAAATCCTTGACCTCGCTCGGTACTTTTAAGCGGTTTGCTAAATTTCTTGTCGGTTGAATGCCTTTGACTTCGTGCCCGTAATGGTGAGGCAAAATCTCTTCAGGCGTTAAGCTTTTACCTAAATCGTGGCAAAGGGCAGCGAAAAGTAAAGCGGTCGGGTTTTCTGCCTGTTTAGCTAATTGTTTAGCTTGTTCTAGTACCATTAATGTATGCACACCGCTATCAATTTCAGGGTGATATTTTTCTGGTTGAGGTTTATCAAATAAGGCTTCAACTTCTGGGAAAAGCACCGCTAATGCACCCACTTTTCTCAATACCTCAAAATAAATATGCGGCGAAGGCGTGTTGAGCCCTTTTTGCGTCTCAAGCCAAACTCGCTCAGCGGTTAAGTGATCGAGTTCCCCGCAAGCGGTCATTTTTTGCATCAGTTTTACCGTTTCATTAGCAATCTTGAAGCCTAAATGTGCAAATTGAGCTGCAAAGCGTGCCACACGTAATACTCGCAACGGATCTTCCTCAAATGCTAGTGAAACGTGGCGAAGAATTTTATTCTTTAAATCTTGCAATCCGCAAAACGGATCGAAAATTTCACCGCTTACAAGGTCTTGAGCCATTGCGTTGATAGTCAGATCGCGGCGAATTAAATCTTGCTCAAGCGTTATATCAGGAGAGAAATCGCAGATAAAACCGTTGTAACCTTGCCCGCTTTTTCGTTCTGTTCGGGCAAGGGCATATTCTTCTTTGGTCTCTGGGTGTAGGAAAACAGGGAAGTTTACTCCCACTTGTTGATAGCCGAGGGAAAAGAGTTCTTCAGGTGTTGAGCCAACTACTAAGAAATCACGGTCTTTTACAGGAATATTTAATAAAGCATCGCGGACAGCACCGCCAACGAGGTAGGTTTTCATAGTTAAAATGGGATTTTTATTCATTATGCTCTCCGTTTTCTCTGCTGCCAAATCTCCCCTCCCCCTCTTTGCTAAAGAGGGGGAAGTTCTTTAGCAAAAATAGAACAATTGGCTCATATACATTTTTAGTGATGTAGCAAGATAATATGGAAATATCCTGAGATAAAATCCCCTCTTTAGCAAAGAGGGGGAGGGGAGATTTGGCAGAAGAAAAAACGAAGAAATCAGTATAAAAAGGCAGAGAGCTCTGCCTTATAAAATTACGCCACGGTTACTGATTCAATCACTACCTCTTCTACGGGCACATCTTGGTGGAAACCTTTGTTACCTGTTTTCACACCTTTGATTTTATCAACAACATCCATTCCTTCAACTACTTCACCAAATACTGCGTAACCCCACTCTTGCACTACTTGACGACCAAATAGCTCTTTTGAGCGATAATCTAAGAACGTATTGTCTGCCACGTTGATGAAGAATTGCGAACTTGCTGAATGCGGATCTGAAGTGCGAGCCATTGCAAGCGTACCGCGTTTGTTGCTTAAACCATTATGTGCTTCATTTTCGATTGGTGCTTTGGTTGCTTTCTCTTTCAAACCAGATGTCATACCGCCACCTTGAATCATAAAGCCATCAATCACACGGTGGAAAATTGTACCGTTATAAAAACCTTCTTTGCAGTAATCTTCAAAGTTTTTTGCAGTAATTGGTGCTTTTTCAAAGTTTAATGCGATTTTAATATCGCCAAAGTTAGTGTGTAAAGTGATCATACTTTTTCCTTAGTGCACATAAAAAAATCTCCCGTCATAGACGGGGGAACTAGCTAGATTAGATTTAATAGCATATCTAATTGATATATAAGTATAATGTACAAACACACCTATTTATATATTACTAAATATA
>NZ_CALIFA010000055.1:0-12941 GCF_938021905.1 Pseudohaemophilus parahaemolyticus | reverse complement strand
TTTTTAAAGATTTATTTTCCTGCCTTTTATATTCAATACAATAACTTGGGAACAGTGTAAGTTGGGGGAGTTTTCAAAAACAACCATTGGGGAATTTGTAATAAAAACAAAACAAAATCCAAATAGTAAATATCCAGTATATAACGGCGGTGTTTCTTATACTGGATTCTATGATGATTTTAACAATAATGGACACAAAATTATTGTTAGTGCTAGAGGTGCTAATGCTGGATTTATCAATATAATAAATGGGAAATACTGGGCTGGAAATAGCTGCTATTCTATTGACATTCAATCAGATAATTACTGCATTGAATATGTTTATCACTTTATGAAACATAAACAACATTTATTTACCGATTTTCAGCAGGCTGCAAATATCCCATCTGTTTCTAAAAAAAATGTTGAAGAATTCCTAATTAGCTATCCAAGATCCAAAGAAGAACAAACCCAAATCGGCAACTTCTTCAAACAGCTTGACGACACTATCGCTCTTCATCAAGGAACGTTAGAAAAGTACCAAAAATTGAAGGTTTCATACCTTGAGAAGATGTTTCCAAAGGAAAATGAGCGATATCCAGAGCTTCGTTTCCCTAATTTTACGGACGCTTGGGAACAGCGAAAGTTGGAGGATGTTTCCTTTTCATATTCAGGCGGCACGCCAAGCGTAAATAATCTTTCTTTTTATGGGGGCTCTATTCCATTTATTCGTTCAGGTGAAATTAATGATGAAACTACAGAATTATTCATAACAGAAGAGGGATTAAATAATTCATCAGCTAAATTGGTAGAAAAAGGAAATATTTTATATGCACTTTACGGAGCAACTAGCGGAGAAGTTGGTCGTGCTAAGATTCATGGAGCAATAAATCAGGCTATTTTAGCTATTGTTCCTTATGTTAATTACGACTCTGAATTTATAGCCCAATGGCTTAGAAGAAATAAGTATTCAATCATTTCGACCTATTTGCAAGGAGGTCAAGGGAATCTATCTGGAGAAATTGTTAAGAATTTAATTTTAGAACTACCACCATCCAAAGAAGAACAAACTAAAATCGGCAACTTCTTCAAACAACTTGACGACACTATCGCTCTTCATCAACGAGAAGTAGAAAAATACAAAAAAATCAAACAATCTTATTTAGAAAAGATGTTTATTTAATCAAAGATGTAAAATTAAAGTAATAATAGCGGTTATATTTTGATATAGATTTGCAAAATCTCTGTTAAAAATGACCGCTCTTTTTTATCTGTTGAGTTGATTTTGTTTTTGGAAAGAGAAAGTGTGATTTAAACTTATTTTTGTCTATGTTAACGGTATGAGAGAGGATTGTAATCTATTGATTTTTAAAGATTTATTTTCCTGCCTTTTATATTCAATACAATAACTTGGGAACAGCGAAAGTTGGGGGAGTTGGGCTATACATTTAATGGGTTAAATGGAAAATCGAAAGATGATTTTGGGCATGGTAGTGCTAAATATATTACTTATATGAATGTATATAAAAACCCAATTGCAACACTTGAGGAATTAGACTTAATTGAGATAGATAAAAGTCAAAATGAAATTAAGAAAGGAGATATTCTATTTACAACATCTTCTGAGACCCCAGAGGAAGTAGGATTATCTTCCGTTTGGATGTATGAAATAACGAATATATATCTTAATAGTTTCTGTTTTGGATTTAGATTAGAACAAAAAATAAGCATTAATTATATGGCATATATGCTACGTTCTAATTCTATTAGAAATAAGATTACTTTACTTGCCCAAGGCATCTCAAGATATAATATATCTAAAAAAGGCATGATGAATATTGAAGTCTTTTTACCTTCTTATGCAGAACAAACCCAAATCGGCAACTTCTTCAAACAACTTGACGACACTATCGCTCTTCATCAACGTGAGCTTGAAAAATTCAAAATATTAAAAACCTCTTATTTAGAAAATATTTTTCTAGGTAAAGTGTCGTTATTTACTGCTAAAAATACAATTACTTGGGAACAGCGAAAGTTGGGGGAGGTTGTAAACGTATTAGATAATTTAAGAATTCCAATTGCTGCATCCCAACGTCTCGAAGGCGTTACACCATATTATGGTGCTAACGGTATCCAAGGATATATTGATGGATTCACTCATGATGGCGAATTTGTCCTAGTAGCAGAAGATGGAGCTAATGATTTAATAAATTACCCTGTTCAATACGTTTTAGGTAAAGTTTGGATAAATAATCATGCTCATGTATTACAAGGCATAAAAAATGTAGCAAACAATCTTTTTCTTGTATATAGAATAAAATCAATGGATATGACAAAGTACCTTGTTGGTGGAGGTAGAACAAAATTGAATGCAAGTGTAATGAAAGACATTGAGTTACATTTACCAAATTATGCAGAACAAACCCAAATCGGTAACTTCTTTAAACAGCTTGACGACACTATCACTCTTCATCAGAAAGAACTTGCAAAATATCAGCAGATTAAAGCCGCTTGTTTGGAAAAAATGTTCGTGGAATGATACAATTTTGAAGAATGGGCGGGGATAAACCCCGCCCCTACGGATATATATTCGCACGTATAAAACTTATATAAATAATGACCCCTCGTAGGGGCAGGGTTTATTCTCGCCCTTTTAACATCAATAAATATTTTTAAACAGGATCTCCCATGCAAAAATCCCTATCCGAACTCGCCTTTGAAAAGGAAATCATTAAATCCCTTGACGATAACGGTTGGCATTATCGCCCTGATTTAAGCCACGGCACAGAAGAAAAATTATTATCCAACTGGCGTGAAGTTTTAAATCGGCAAAATGTGGAACGTTTAAAAGATACGCCCCTCACCGATGAAGAATTTGATCAAATTAAATCACAAGTTTTTGCGATAAATTCACCGCTTGAGGCGGCGCGTTTTCTTTCCACGGGGCAGGTTATTCTTAGCCGTGAAATCAATGGACAAAAAAGTGATTTAATTTTGGAATGTTTTTGGTCTCATGATGTCGCTGGCGGGAAAAATAGTTATGAAGTAGTCAATCAGATTACGCGTAAGAAAAACCGTGCTACAGGGCAAGATCATCGTTTTGATGTGACACTTCTCATTTCTGGGATTCCTGTGATTCATTTGGAATTAAAGCGTGAAGGTGTTTCTATTGAACAAGCCTATTGGCAAATTCGTGATTATATGGGTAATGGCGATTTTGGCGGATTTTATTCATTGGTGCAGATTTTTGGGATTTTAAACGGCAGTGAATCACGTTATTTCGCTCGTCCAACAGATTACCGTAGTTTTAATTACACTTTCTGTTTTGGCTGGGCAGATGAGAAAACCAATCAGCCGATTCAAGAAAGCAGCCAATTTATTAAGCATGCGTTACGTGTGCCGATGGGGCATAAATTGATGTCGCTTTACACCATTGCCGATAAGCCTAAAGGCATATTGAAGGTGTTGCGTTCTTACCAAATTTATGCGGTGGAAAATATTTTGACTCGTTTGCATAAATCGCAATTTAATGGTTCATCACAAGATATTTTAGGCGGTTATATTTGGCATACCACAGGTTCAGGCAAAACAATGACGTCATTTAAAACAGCTGAATTAGCAAGCCAATTAGTCAATGTGGATAAAGTTGTTTTTCTGGCAGATCGTAATGAATTAGTGAAGCAAACGGTAACAGAATATTCGGGTTTCGTTGATGATGAAGAGGAAATTACTGCAACAAAAAATTCAGGCAAATTATTAACCGCACTTTTAGATCCGCACCAGAAGTTGATTGTAACCAGCATTCAAAAAATGGCGATTGTGGCGGAAAAAGGCAAACAGAAAAAACTAGAAAACACGAATATTGTGTTTATTGTAGACGAGGCACACCGTTCTACCGCAGGTGAAATGCTGATTCGCATTCGCGAAAATTATCCAACTGCGGTATGGTTTGGCTTTACCGGCACGCCAATTTTTGATGATAACAATAAAGGCACAAAAACTGCGGATCTGTTTGGTAATCCTCTGCACGTTTATTCTGTTGCGGACGGGATTTTTGATAAAAACGTGTTGGGCTTTGATGTGCGAAAAAATTACCCGATTCCACTTCGCACACTGCGTAATGGGGTAGCGAAATGGAAAGATCCTTCAATGGGTGAAGTCTATCGCGATTATTTAGATAAGAAAAAAGTGAGCGATTTGGAAATCGAACAAGAACTATCCAAATCGTTCTATGAAAAAGAAGAATGGGTGCAACAGGTTTCTAGCTACATTTTAGACTGCTGGGAGCAAAATTCTTACAGACGCCAATTTTCGGCGATGCTTGCGGTAAATGATATTAAATCCGCAAATCGCTACTTTAAGGCATTAAAAGATAATCCATTGGGGCTAAAAATTGCGGTAATTTATGACCCGAACGGTGAATATAACGAAGGCAGTTTTGAGGATACTTCGGATTTAGAAAATGTGATTATTCATTACAACAATCAATTCGACACGCATTTTGGTTTGGAGTCCGTTCCACAATATAAAGATGACTTAATGCGCCGTTTGGCTCGCCGTGATGAATTTAAGAAAATCCCCACCGAAAATCGCGATCAGCAATTAGATTTGGTCATTGTAGTTTGGCAGTTATTAACCGGCTTTGATGCACCTTATTTGAATACGCTCTATCTGGATAAAGTATTAGATTACGCCAATTTAATTCAAGCATTTTCACGCACTAATCGTGTGCTGAATGAACAAAAACCTTACGGTATTATTGAATATTTTAGAAGCCCGATTTTGATGAGTGGAAACATTGAAAAGGCATTCAAACTCTATTCCAATAAAAATGCGTCAGGGGCATTTTTTGTGCCGAGTAAAGAGGAAAACATAGCGAAAATTAACCGCACTTTTGAAGAAATTAGTCAACTGTTCCCTGAAAAAGTGGATACCACAAGCGGTGAAATTCTGCCGAACTTTTACCAACTGCCGGAAGATGAAGAAAGCCAAAAGCAATTTGCGAAATTCTTCAATGAGTTTGAAAAAACAATGATTGCGCTTCAACAACAAGGCTTCGTTTGGGATAACCCAAAAGAAACGAAGGAAGTGATTTTTTCTGAATCACAATACCGTGAGTTGCAGGCACGCTATGCTGATTTAGACAAAATTAACCGCGAACCGGGAGCGAAAAAAGCGAAGTTTGAGATCGACCCGAATTTGGTTTCGGGTGATTCTACGCTAATTGATAAAGATTATTTGATGAAGCTACTCAATGAGTTAGCACAAGCTCAGGCAAAAGCCAAAGCGGAAGAAGCCAAAGAAATTGAAGCACGTATTCAACCACTTTTCAATCAATTACGTGAAAATGACCGCTTGCACGCAGAGCAAATTTTGGATGATGTAAAAACAGGTAAACTTGAACGTGTCGAAAACTTTTCTGTTTTGCTTGATCGTTATCGTATGGATTCAGAACAGACCCAAATTCAAGATTTTATCAGTCAATTCGGCTTAGATCGTGAATGTTTCGGTAAGTTACAGGCGCATCACGTATTAGGCAAAGATGACTGGAAAGATTTTGGTTTGCTAGATAATTTAGTAAAAACCGCTGATATGGATTTGGTGACAGCACAATTTAGCCAAGAAAAATCCGACGAAAAACCTAATGCGTTGAAATTAAAAGGTTATTTACGCGATAAAATCAAAACGGAGATTGAACGGATTATTTTGGCAAGATAAGGTTAAATCAATATAAGGGCGGGGCTTATCCCCGCCCTTTTGCATCACAAAATATCAACACAACCCTGCCAAATGCCGCATAACAATATCCGTATCTTGGTTTTCCAATTCTTGAATAATATGCAAATAGGTATGTTGGGTCGTTGTCATACTAGAATGCCCTAATCGCCGAGCGACGCTAGCAATGGAGACCCCAGCAAAAAGCAGAAGAGAGGCGTGTGTATGACGCAAACCGTGAATGGTGATAGTGGAAACGTTTGCTTTCTTACAAAGTCTTGCCAATATTCCGTTTATCGTAGAGTTATAAATTGGCATATCACAAGGAAAGATCGGTTTATTAGTTGGCAATTCTTTAATAAGTTGAGAAAATTGAATCACCGTTTGCCAATCAAGTTGAATTTTTCGTACTGAAGAACGATTTTTTGTCGGTGAAAAGCCGCCTTTTTCTTTATAATTCCACGTTTTATTCACTTGCAAAGTTTGATGAGAAAAATCAAAATCTTCTGGTGTAATCGCAAGGGCTTCAGAAAATCGCATTCCCGTTTTTGCCACCAACAATATAAACCAATCCCAATTTAATGTTTGCTCTAGTTTCAAATGGTTAAGTAAGGCTTGCAATTCAAACTGATTGAGATATTTGATCTTTTTATTTTTAGGCGCTTTGCCTTTTATGATTGCTTTGCGTGTAGGATCGGAGTCAATTAACCCCTCATCAACAGCATCTAAAATCGCCCCTTTTAGCTGATGATGAAAATCCATCGTCGTTTGACGTTCGTGTTCAAGTGCATAATCATTTAAGAGCTTTTGATAGCTAATGCGAGTAAGATCACCAATCCGCAATTTAGGGGCAAGAATTTCTAGCCAATGCAATGTTGCGTGGTATTTTTTCATCGTTACTGTGCGAATCGCACCTTCTTTATAAGTCGCAATCCAATCAGCAAAATAATGAGAAAAAAGTTGTTGGGTAAGTAATGTTTTTTTCATAACTAAATCCTTTATTGAATAGCCCCGAATTGGGCAGATTAGTTATAGAAGAAATTTTTTATTTTGAGCAAAAAAGAAAAGGTAAACAATCATAAACTGTTTACCTTTCTTTATTTTCTAATGTAAATTACAGTGCATCAAAAGGCACCTTCACCACCAATTTTTTCACGGTTTGGCATTTACCATTTACGGCATTACCTGGTTTGTGAGGTTCATAAGGTAGGAAGATCGCAAACATATTTGGTTTTAACACTACTTCATTTTTACCCTCTAACACTTCAGTTAAAGTGAGTTGGTAATCGTCTTCATCGCGATATTCATCATATTGAGCCAAATCTGGTTGTGCTACGCTATATTCAATCATCTCTTCGCCAGAAATAAGCAACTGAATATCAATAAACTTGCGGTGCATTTCCGCTTTTTTGGTTTCAGGTAATACCGTGTCGAATGACATCACATTCATTTTAATGCCGTCGATAAGCTCTTGTGAGCCTTCTTCTAAATTGGCTAAATCCAAGGTTTTTAATTTTTCACAGCATTTCACAAACACTGCTGGAAGTGATTTTGCGTAATCTGATCGAGATAAATCGCCGTATAACATAGTAAATCCTCTTTCTTTTGTAAATCGTTCGTCAAAATCGTCCGCTTGTGAGTTTACACTTTTAGTTCGCCTTCCACTTACCATTTACTACGGTGCCAATGACGTTGTAATCTGGGCTAAATACCGCCAAGTTCGCGACTTTGCCTTTTTCAACTGAACCTAAACGATCATCTACACCAATCGCACGGGCTGGGTAAAGATTACTCATTCGGATCGCTTCTGCAAGTGGAATTTCGACATATTCTACCGCATTTTTGATAGATTCCATCATTGTAATGGAAGCCCCTGCAATTGTACCATTCGCATCGAAACAACGCCCTTCTTTGATGTAAATAGTTTTACCCACGAAGGTAAAACTTTCTAATTCTGGTGGAGCACCTGCTGCGGCAAGTGAGTCGGTTACGATGCAAAGTTTATCGCCTTTGACTTTTTTGTCGATGCGAACATTGCCATAATTTACGTGAATACCATCAACAATAATACCTGTGTAAACATCACTATCTAGCACTGCACCCACTACTCCCATCGCACGCCCAGAACTGATTGGCGACATTGCGTTGTGTAAGTGAGTCGCAAAACTTGCCCCTTTATGGAATGCCGCTTTTGCTACTTCATAGGTTGCATTCGAATGCCCTACAGAAACGATAATCCCTGCGTTCACAAAATCAGGCGTGTAATTGATGGTTGGGTTTTCAGCTGCAATGGTTATTTTGGTGATTACATCCGCATTTTTGCAGAAAAATTCTTTCATTTCAGAGGAAATTTCGCGGATATACTCAGGGCGATGCACGCCTTTTTTTTCAATGCTAAGATAAGGCCCTTCAATATGTAAACCAAGAGCTTGATTTTTATGGCGATTAAGATATTCACGCATTACGCCTACTGCCATTTTGATGTTTTCATCAGGGGCTGTAATAAAAGTTGGGAGGAAGCTGGTACAGCCCGATTTCAAGTTAGTCGCCTGCATAATTTCGAGCGTTTCAACAGTGGTTTGGTCGTTAAACATCACCCCACCGCAGCCGTTTAATTGTAAATCAATAAAGCCTGCGGTTAAATTATTGCCTTGTAAATCAATGGTTTTAATGTCCTCTTCTAATTCAGTTTGCGGAATCACTGCTTCAATAGTTTCACCATCAATTACTACCGCATAATCTCGTAGAATTTCGTATTTAGTGTAGATCACACTGTTGGTTAATGCGTATCTCATATTCTGTTCCTAATATCAACATCAGTTTAACGCTCTTAAACGTAGGGGCAATTTGCCCTCGTGATTGTTTATGATTATAGGGCGAATGTAATTCGACCCTACATAAAGATGAAGAATAGATCTCTATTTATCCTGATAATCCGTACCTGCTACTGCACCTTCTAATTCGGTAAAGTATTTCACGGTTTTCACTTTTAGCTCTTGTTGTGCTGGCTCATCACAGACTAGCAAGAAATGACGATGCATTTGTAAGGCACTCACGGTCCATAAATGGTTTATACTACCCTCCACCGCCGCTTGTACGGCAAGGGCTTTTTGATGACCTGTCGCTAAAATCATCACTTCTTCTGCGTCTAATAATGTACCCACGCCAATCGTAAGTGCATATTTTGGCACTTTGTTCACGTTGTTATCAAAGAAACGAGAGTTCGCAATTAAGGTATCTTGCGTTAAGGTTTTAATACGGGTACGGGAGCTTAATGATGAGGCAGGCTCGTTGAATGCGATGTGTCCATCCACCCCAACCCCGCCCATAAAAAGATGAATTTTGCCGTAAGATTTAATTTTTTCCTCATAGCGACGGCATTCTGCGTTATGGTCATCGGTATTGCCGTTTAAGATATTGATATTTTCAGGCAGAATATCAATGTGATTGAAGAAGTTGTTATACATAAAGCTGTGATAGCTTTCTGGGTGTTCCACAGGCAAACCAACATATTCGTCCATATTGAAAGTAACAACGTACTTGAAGCTCACTTTGCCTGCTTGATGAAGTCGGATAAGTTCTTGGTAAGTTTTTAATGGAGTACCACCAGTGGGTAAACCCAATACGAAAGGTCGTTCGGCAGTCGGTTTGAAATCATTGATACGATTTACGATATGTTGTGCTGCCCATCGGCTTACTTGTTGTTCTGTTTGTAACGGAATAAAACGCATATTAGCCTTCCTTTATTATTAGCCACAAATCAATGTTCCTATTCGTAGGATAGGCTTTAGCCCACCAATCTTGTTAATATATGGTGGGCTAAACCCCACTCTACGGCAAAGGATCATGATAAGTGCAGTAATTTTCTATCTTTATGACAAAAATTTCGCTTTCAATTCTTTTGCTTTTGCAACTTGTTCTTCTGTTGCTTTTGCAGTCATTGGTTCACGGCAATAACCTGCTTCCACACCTTCTAATTTAAGCAATTCTTTGATGGTTAAATATAAACCATTCGCTAAAATACCTTCGATTAAATCATTGGTTACGTGTTGGATTTCTAAGGCTTCTTGGAGTTTACCCGCTTTAGTTAATTCAAAGATCTGACGAGCACGCACACCGTTTACGTTAAAGGTTGAACCAATTGCACCATCCACACCAAGAGATGCTGCTGGTAACATCATTTCATCAAAACCTGCCCAAATTAAGTGATTTGGATAAGCTTTTTTCAAGCGTTCTAATAAATAGAAATCGCCCGCAGTAAATTTCACGCCTAATACTTTCGGGTTTTTGTAAAGTTCGCCGAATTGTTCGATACCCATATTCACGCCTGTTAAGAACGGAATAGAGTACACGATCATATTGTTTCCCGTTTCTGCAATAATGGTGTCGTAGTAATGTTTGATTTCAGGGAAGCTAAATTTGTAGTAGAACGGCGTTACCGCTGATAAGCTATCGTAGCCTAATTCTGTCGCATATTTACCTAATTCCACCGCTTCTTTTAAGTTTACGCTACCCACTTGGGCGATTAGTGCGATCTCATCTTTCGCTTCATCTTTTGCAATACGGAAAATTTCTTTTTTCTCTTCGGTCGAAAGCATAAAGTTCTCGCCAGTTGAACCGCCTACATATAAACCATCCACTTTCATTTTGTCGATGTTGTGGCGAATAATTTGGCGTAAACCTTTTTCATTAATTGTGCCATCTTCGTTGAATGACACTAATAATGCACTGAAAATACCTTTTAAATCACGCATAATGTTCTCCTAAATTTTTACTTTACACGTTGTTCAAGAATGACATTGAGGGTTTTTTGCTTTATTTTAGCCGCTTGCTCTTCTTCGCTTTGCACCAATAAAGCATAAATTAAATCTAATACGAAAAGTTGGGCGATTTTGGTTCTAATCGAATCGCCTTGTAATTTGCCTTGTTTATTGCCGTTGACGAGCACATAATCAGCATATTCGGTCACAGGCGAACGCAAACTGTGCGTAATCGCCACGGTTTTTGCCCCGTTTTGTTGAGCGATTTTTAATGCGTGTGCGGTTTCTTGGGAATAACCTGAATGGCTAATACCGATCGCCACATCATTTTCTTTCAACAATGCGGCTTGCATATACATAAAGTGGTTATTACCCGTTGCATCTACAGGAATGCCAATTCGCATTAATTTATTTTTGGCATCTTCTGCTGTTACGCCCGAAGATCCTGCACCAAAAATAAATACTCGCCCTGCTTTTTTAATCTCACCTACCACGCTATCAAGCTGTTTTAAATCTAACAGATTGATGGTTTCATTCACTACGCTTGTAATTGAAGCTTGTAATTTTTGTGCAATAGTAAAAGTATTGTCTGATGCCAAAATATCAGTATCTAACATCATCTCATCTTGGCTCTCTTTTGTTGCCAGTTCGATGGATAACTCCAATTTAAAATCGCTAAATCCTTTAAATCCAACAGTTCGACAAAAACGTACTAAAGTTGCCTCTCCTACATCCAAATGTTTAGCAATTTCAGAAAGCGGACTTTGTACGACTAAATCAGGTGAAAGCAAAATCGTATCTGCAATTTTTTTCTCTGATTTTGTTAAGCTATGATAGAGCGAACTAATAGTGCTCAATACACTAGATGTTTTTGTCATCATTTCTCTCCCATGTTAATCGTATGAAACGACTATTTCAAAAGTAATACGTCTTTCACCCAATACGCAGCTCCCATTAATCCTGCATCTTGTCCAAATTTTGCTGCTTCTAATTCACAACGATATACCGCAGGCACTTCTTGTAAAAAGCGTTCTACTAAAGGCAAATAGCCCTCTGCCAAACCAACACTACCGCCAATCACGATTTTTTGAATATCTAACCCGATAACTAAATCCGCCACCAAATTTGCAATCGTTTTTGCAGAACGCTCGACTAATTCAACCGCTTGCGGATCTTGTTTTCTAAAGCGTTCAAACACTTCTTTGGGATCGCAAGGATTTTCCCATTTTGAAGAAACTGCTTCAATCGAACGCCCTGAGGCAATCGCCTCAACGCAACCTCGTCTGCCACAGCCACACACAGGTCCATTCGGATCAGCCAACATATGCCCAATATGCCCCGCAATACCGTGAGAGCCTGTCTGCAAGGATTTGCTTAACACAATGCCTCCGCCAACACCTGTTGAAACGGTAATAAATGCGAAGTTCGACACTTGTTCAGGATTCTGCAATTGATATTCTGCGTAAGTCGCTGCTTGTGCATCATTTAACAAGCCAATCGGCTTATCGGTATGTTTTGCAATGCTCGCTTTAAGCGGAAATTCCGCTAAACCGCCCAAGTTTTTCGGATTTAATGCGGTTAATACGCCATTATTGATAATTCCTGTTGAAGCAACTGCCACATAATCGAACTGCCCTGCATAATCGGCAAGCAATTTTGCTAACGCTTGATGCATTCCCTCCACCACATTTTCACGCGGCGTATGAATTTGCTGACGTTGCTCGATTTCGCCATTTTTTACAATCGCTGCAGCAATTTTCGTCCCGCCAATGTCTAGTGCTAAACATCGCATAGTTTTGTCCTTTATTTTCTTGCCGATTTAATTGCTGTTGCAAACCAACTTACAATATGTTCCAAACGAGTTAATGCAGAACCCACGGTCACACAATCTGCACCAATTTCAATCGCTACTTTAGTAAGTTCTGGTGTGTTATAACGCCCTTCTGCCATCACAAAACAACCCGCAGATTTCAAATCACGCACTAGTTGATAATCTGGCTCTTCAGGTACTTTACCACCTGTGTAACCTGACATCGTACTGCCGATAATATCAAAACCAAGTTCTTTACAATATAAACCTTCTTCTAAATTTGAGCAGTCTGCCATTGCTAAACAGCCCATCTCGTGAATTTTTTTCACTGCACTGGCAATATCAACAGGACGCGGACGGTTCGTTCCATCTACCGCAATAATATCCGCACCTGCATTGGCTAAATCTTCAATATCTTGTAAGAATGGAGTAATACGCACGGGGCTATCAGGCAAATCACGTTTTACAATCCCGATAATTGGAATATTCACAAAAGGACGGGTTGCTTTAAGATTATCAACCCCTTCAATACGCAAGCCAGACGCACCGCCTACCACAGAAGCCTGTGCCATAGCAGAAACGATTTCAGGTTTATCCATCGGACCATCATCGACAGGTTGGCAAGAAGAAATAAGACCATATTGAATTTGAGAAAGCACTTCTTGATGAGATAATTT
>NZ_CALIFA010000054.1:0-23144 GCF_938021905.1 Pseudohaemophilus parahaemolyticus | reverse complement strand
AAGCTAGTACCAATGAATAACAATCTTGCCTACATTGCCGACCTAATATATCACTATCCTTCTTTAATTCAAAATAATTAACTTGCTTAATATTCGATTAAGCGTGTTATCGCACTTAAATTGGTTAATCTAATGTCGCAATGTTCTGCTGGTAAGTTGAAAATGTTTATGGGTAAGTGAGCGATTTTTACCATTTTGAAGATAAAACTCCATGACTTGTTGTTTGAAAAGAGAGTTGTATTTGGTCATAAAAAAAATCTGCACCTTAGTGAGTTGGTTATTTAGTCCAACTTTTAGGGTGCAGATTATTTTAGTGGCTTTTTAGTTCTTCTCTACGAAAAATAGCCTCTTTTTGCTCTGAATTTACCAACGACAAATAAATCTCTTTACTCATCACTTTTAAGTTCGGTTTTTCTTCATTTTTAAAGGTAATAGGGCGGCAAAATTCCATTGCTTTAATGCCTAATCGGGCAGTTAAAATCCCTACGCCTAAGCCTTGGATAGCTTGCCCGAAGAGTCTACGTAATACGTTGTGTGACAACATGCCTGCGACTAATTCTGTAGTGCCTGTAAAGACCATATTTTTGATTACCATTTTGAATAGATGTAGGCGACTGAAATAGCCTAGTTCCATACCATAAATGCGGGTAATTTTGTTGATTAAGGCAAAATTTCGCCATGCAACCATCAACACGTCAGCAATGGCGACAGGGCTTAATGCGACAATCACGGCATTATCTCTTGCGTGTTTGGCAATCAGCTTTTGCGCTTGCTTATCAAGCGGAGAAAGTACGGTTTCACTAAATAGCGTCATCACTTGTTCTGAATTGTGATATTCATTGATTTGCGATAACCACTGTTTTTGGCTTTGTTCAAGTTGTGGTGTTATTTGCATTTGCTCAAGTAATTGTTTGCAAAAGATTTGCGATTTTTCACCGCTTGTCGTCGGTAATTCGGCTCGATATTGCTCCGCCTCTTGTTGCATGAGTTCGTGCTGTCTGAGTTTACGTAGTTTTCGCCACTCTTGGAAAATGGTTCCCACGCCTGTTAAGCTGATTAATAAAAAGGCAACCGCAAAGAAAAGCGTAATCCATTGTTGATCTGTAATCGCATTTACAATCCATTGCACGCCTTGGGCAAGAAAGGCAATGCAAAATAACACGAGAGCCGCCATAATTAACCGAATACGGAAACGTGAAGGTTTGAAATCTTCTTCAAAAAGCAATTCTTTTTCAGCTGTTTCGCTTTCGTCTAAATATTGGTAAGCATTGAGATCTTCCTCAATCACAACCTCTTTTTCATCAAAAATTTGTTTAGCTTGAAATGTTTCCGTTGGCTGAACAATATCTTCTTCGCTAAAAATCTGTTTTTGCATTTTACGCTCCTTTTTCGACCGCTTGCTCAATATGCTTTTTCAAGCCCTCATATCCGTGTTCGGTTTTCAAAATTTGGAACAGCTGCATTGCTTCTGGGTACTCTTTATCCAAATAATGCAGCCACTGTTTGATGCGTGCCACGTGGTAAAAGCCAGAATCGTGCTCATTTTCCATTTGTACATATTGATAAAGCAGTTGCAGCACTTCTGACCACGGCATTTTGGCTTGATTGAATTTCACCACACGGCTTAAATTTGGGGTATTTAACGCCCCTCGACCAATCATAATGCGGTTACAAGCGGTAATTTCTTGGCATTTTTTTGCAGAGGCGTAGTCCCAAATTTCGCCATTGGCAATCACTGGAATTGCCAAGCGTTTTTGAATTTCGCTAATCGCTTGCCAGTTAATCCGTTCTGCTCGGTAGCCGTCCATTTTGGTTCGACCGTGCACGGTGATTTCATTCGCTCCACCTTGTGCTACCGCATCTGCAATGTCAAAGCATTGCTCACTGCTATCCCAACCTAAACGAACTTTCACCGAAACAGGTTGCTCTTTAGGCACTGCGGCTCGAATGGCTTTGGTCGCTTGATAAATCAATTCGGGCGTTTTTAATAATGCCGCACCGCCTTGGCTGCCATTTACCGTTTTAGACGGACAACCGCAGTTGAGATCAACGCCGTGTGAACCTAATTCAATCGCTAGCATTGCATTTTCCGCTAACCATTCTGGATATTGCCCCAATAGCTGCACGCGGACAGGCGTGCCTGAAGTGGTTAAGCCTTGATTATGTAATTCAGGGCAGAGGCGATAAAAAGTTTTGCGTGGCAGTTTTTGATCAACCACGCGGACAAATTCGGAAATACAAAGATCGTAATCATTCACTGCGGTTAAAAGCTGACGAACAAAGGGATCTAATACGCCCTGCATTGGGGCTAAAAATACTTGAGGTATCATACAAAAAAGAACGGATAACCTGTGTTATCCGTTATAAACTCCTATTTCCAACCTTTTTGTTTGCAAATCAGATCGTAAGCGGCTTGAATTTGTTGAGTTTTCTCTTTGGCTAATTCCATCATCTCATCTGGCAAGCCTTTTGCCGCTAATTTGTCTGGGTGGTTTTCATTCATCAATTTACGATAAGCACGTTTCACGGTATTTTGATCATCATTAGCCGTTACGCCCAATACTTTGTAAGCGGCATCAATGCTTGGCTGGCGGCTTTGTTGATAGCCACTATATCCGCCTTGAGAATAACTGCCTTGTGAATAGTCACTTTGCTGTGAATATTGTTGATGGAAACCGCCACGGCTGAATTGCTGTGCTGCCATAATCATGCCAAGCATTTGCTCAAATTGCATGCGACTCATGCCCATCGCTTCGGCAATGGTAAACAACACTTGTTGTTCTTGTGCGTCTAATTCGCCATCTTGAATTGCCGCGGTAATTTGCACTTGAATAAAGAAACGCAATAAATCTTGGCGTCTTGCACAAGCCTCGCGAAATTCACGAATTACATTACGAAGCGGAAAATCCGCCTCTTTACCTAAGGTAAACGCTTTTTGTGCTTCTTGCTGTGCTTTGGCATCTAAATTCAGATGTGCCATTAAGTTTCGAGCGTTTTGAATATCCTCTTCAGTGACACGCCCTTTGGCTTTTGCCAAGTGTCCAAGGACGGCAAAAGTGGTCAGTGTAAACAGTGTTTGGCGGGTTAAGTTTTTCCCAAAAATGGAAGAACGTACGCTACCTAGTTCATAGAGTTTTTTATCTGCTAAATGCCCTAAAAATGCACCGAAAATCCCGCCGAATAATCCGTGAAAAATTTGATAACCTAGAAAGAAACCAATGATCTTTCCAATATATTGCATAGCTTATTTCCTTATTGTATTAAATTTTTTGCTTAATAAGGGCGTTTTGAGGAAAAACAACCTTTATCACGTAATATGACCAAAAAATTCGAGATTCTCTCAGAAATTGATGGGTTAAAATGCAGACTTTAGCATATTTAGCCTCGCATTCATATTTAAAAAAGCATTGCCTTAGATGCTCAAAAAATGTATTATAGACGTCTAGACGGAAAAACGGCTAATTTATTTTAAGTATAAGCGGTTAGAAGTAGCAAAATTTTGCAAATTTAACCGCTTGCGTGCTTTCCATTTTATAACACGAAATAAGGACAAATATGGCTATCAATTTATTTACTTCAGAATCAGTGTCTGAAGGGCATCCAGATAAAATCGCAGACCAAATTTCAGATGCGGTATTAGACGAAATTTTAAAACAAGACCCAAAAGCACGCGTGGCGTGTGAAACCTATGTGAAAACAGGTATGGCATTGGTGGGTGGTGAAATCACCACTTCAGCTTGGGTAGATATTGAAAACTTAACCCGCCAAGTAATCGCAGACATCGGTTACAACCACTCAGATATGGGCTTTGATGCACACTCTTGTGCGGTATTAAACGCCATTGGTAAACAATCTCCAGACATCAACCAAGGGGTTGACCGAGCTGATCCGCTAGAACAAGGCGCAGGCGACCAAGGGATTATGTTCGGTTACGCAACCAATGAAACTGATGTGTTAATGCCTGCTCCAATCACTTACGCTCACCGTTTAATGGAACAACAAGCGAAAGTGCGTAAATCAGGCAAATTAGACTGGTTACGCCCAGATGCGAAGAGCCAATTAACCTTCATTTACGAAGACAACCAAATCAAAGGCATTGATGCAGTCGTACTTTCAACACAACACGCAGAATCTGTGTCACAAAAAGAAGTGTATGAAGGCGTGATGGAAGAGATCATCAAACCAATCCTGCCAAGCGAATGGTTAAGCCAAAATACCAAATATTTCATCAACCCAACGGGTCGTTTCGTGATTGGTGGGCCAATGGGCGACTGTGGTTTAACTGGTCGTAAAATCATCGTAGATACCTACGGCGGTGCAGCGCGTCACGGTGGTGGTGCGTTCTCTGGTAAAGATCCATCAAAAGTAGACCGCTCTGCAGCCTATGCCGCACGTTATGTCGCGAAAAACATCGTTGCAGCAGGCTTGGCAGATCGTTGTGAAATCCAACTTTCTTATGCTATCGGCGTGGCTGAACCAACCTCAATCATGGTAGAAACTTTCGGCACGGGTAAAGTAAGCAATGAAGTATTAGTGCGTTTAATCCGTGAAAACTTCGATTTACGCCCTTATGGTTTAATCAAAATGTTAGATTTGATCCGCCCAATCTACCGTGAAACAGCTGCTTACGGTCACTTCGGTCGTTCACACTTCCCTTGGGAACAAACTGATAAAGCGGATGCATTGAGAGCGAGTATTTAATTTTTGAATCTTCAAAAAAATCCCACTATGGTGGGATTTTTTGTTGAATCTTCCCTAATTTTGATTTACTTCATATTTTCTTAAATTCATTTTTGCTATTGTTCATCTCTAATTAAAAAATCTAAACTTACTCAAGGTAACTCACCAAATACCGCAACCATTCAAGTTGAGAAATTCACTGGTGAAGTACCAAAAGTGACAGTGTTTACTGAGCCGAAGTATACACAGGCTTAGAATAGATAATATATAATTAAATACAGAAAAACCTCACAAAATCAAGGAGTTGTGAGGTTTTATTTGTTCTATCCTACAATAACTACATTATTTCGTTTTTTACGCTATTCCCGCATTTTGTCTAGCAATAGTTCTTTCTATCTCTAAATCTGATGGTATGGTTTCGTTTATATATCCTATAAAAGGAAATAAAATACCGACTTTGTCAGGACAAAATGTAGAAAAATGGTCAGCAAGCCAGAAAGGTTTCTTCTCTTTAAGAAACTCAACTAATTCGATTGCTTTATCTTTTCTTAGTAAATATAGAGCTGAGCCATCGTTATCTATATCTTCGGATGTGGAGGCATTTATAAGATGATATTGCCCGTCCTCTTTTATTTTATGGCTAAAGTGATAAAGATCTAATTTGTGTAGAATAATTAATTTATAATCAATGTCTAGGTCATTTATTTTATCAATTAGATTCTTTATTATTGCACAAAAATTCTCTGAAAGAATAATATCATCCTCTGCAATGAGAGCATACTCTTTTTCTAATAATTCATCATCACTCGCAATTTTATTCCAGCATAAAATATGAGATAGGGTGCAGGCTATTTCACCTATAGTAATTTTCCTATGTATTTTATTTTCTAAAGCGGATATATTAAAATAAAATTTCTCATAACCTAATGCTGTGAGAACATTTTTATCTATTGCATTTACTCTTTCAAAAGAGGAAGTTTGATTCTGCTTATAGAATTTTTCTAATCTATCTTTATGTCGTTCTAAGTTAATTACGTATGATTTTATCATATTAAATTATTTTCCAAATAAGTTATCAAAATTGCTAGATAGATCAGTGTAGTTCTCTTTTATAAGAAGACGCCATTTATTTAAATATAAATGTTCGAATGATCTTATCTCATTAGTATTCCAACCCTGCATAATACGTAACGCAGTGCGTAGCAATTGCTTAGCAATAAATAAAATAGGACTATTTAGATGATTAGGTAAGGTATTCATATATTTAATAATATGCCCGCTCATCTCAAGGTGATTTTCTACGTACTGTTTATCTCTTCTACTAGAAACAGAGGGCGTATGTCCTCTACGATAGATATAATGTATCGAAGGAGCCTCAATAATTTTGCAATCCTCACGTTTAGTCAAAAGTTGAAGATAGAAGAGTTGATCTTCTGCTATAATATTTTCTTGAAATCGGATTTTATATTCTTCAAGATATTCTCTTTTAATCAATGTCCAACAACATCCTGGTATCCAGAGTTTTCTTTTTTCTGCTTCAAATAATGCTTGATGCCCAGTGAATAATGTTGAATGAGAGCTATTTTTTTCAGAAAATATATAGGTTATATAAGAATATTTATGATTCTGATTTATATCATAATGTTGCAAAGCTGCACCAAATTTTATTAATTCACAATTATAATGCTCTCCAAGTTGAATAAGAGGTGATATATCTCCTATTAGAAAATCATCTGAATCAATAAAGCTAATAAATTCACCTGTCGCTAAAGCTATTCCCTTATTTCTAGCTGCGGCTGCACCTTGATTTGGTTGTTTTATGAGTAATATTTCAGGATGTTTTTGCTGATATTTTAAGATAATAGATAAGCTAGAATCAGAGGAACCGTCATCAATAATAATGATTTCTTTATGAATACTCTGATTTAGAAGAGAGTTTAAACATTCTTCTAAATATAATGCGGAGTTATAGACTGGGATAATAAATGTTATTTTAGGTTTGTTTGGCATTTTAATAATTCCAATTTGGATATAGAATTAATTAAGTATATGTTGTTTCTGTATTATAATAATTCTTGCATAAGAAACTAATAAAGATGTTTATAACTTGAGTTATTTCTTAGCTTGAGCTTGCTCAGCGGCTCTTTTACGACGAATCTCTTTTGGATCGGCAATTAGCGGGCGATAAATTTCAATTCTATCGCCGTTTTCTACTATATCCGTTAATTTTGCGGCACGGCTGAAAATGCCGACTTTATTTTGGCGTAAATCAATCTCGGTATATTTTTCTAAAACGCCAGACTGCACAATCGCATTTTGGATCGTAATCGGATTTTCGAGCGTGAGTTTTTTCAAAAAATAACGCTCAGGATAAGCATAAACTACTTCTACAACAATTTTTTCTGACATATTAACCTCATAAACAAGCGGTCATATTTTACGTGAACTTTGCAAAATGATAAAGGCAGTCGCTACAACGAAACACTCTTAATTTGCAGATAAACATTCTGTCCTACGCTTAATTGTAAATCATTAAACGCCCAAAGACTGATGCTTGCCCAAATTTTTTGTCCTTCGACATTTACCTCTACATTTACTTGCTGCGATTGCTGTTGAATTTGGCAAATTTCACCTTGCAAAACATTGCGAATTGAGGTGTTTTGTGGTTTTTCCAATGTAATTGATACATCCCTACTGTTAATGGTAATTCGCACTCTATTGTTTAGTTGATAGCGTGGCAATTCACTTACCCATAAAGATTGCGTACCTAGTGAAAGCTCTACCATTTGGTAATCGATTTGGTGCAATTTAATCGGTAATTCCAATAAACTTAAATGGTATTGTTCAGGTAACCATTGCTGAAACGCGGAATGCTGCCAAATACTTTTAACCTGATCGAATGCCATAATGTGCCCTTGTTCAATCAAAATGACCTGATCAGCAAGACGGATAATCTCATCTAGGCTATGAGTCACGTATAAAATCGGGATCTCAAGCTGGCTAGAAAGTTGATCAAGATAGTTCAATAACTCTTGCTTTCTGGGCAAATCAAGGGCAGAGAGTGGTTCATCCATCAACAATATTTCTGGATTACTTAATAAGGCTCGTCCAATCGCCACTCGTTGCTTTTCTCCGCCTGACAAACTGAGCGGAAAACGCTCAAGCAAGTGCTGAATGCCGAGTAATTCCACAATTTGCAAAAAATAGCTTGAATTAAACCGCTTGCAACCATACTTGAGGTTCTTTTCCACGGTATAATGCGGGAAAAGTCGGTGCTCTTGGAATACGTAACCAATGTGACGTTTTTCTGGTGGAAGATTGATTTTTTGTTTGCTATCGAACAGCACATTATCATTAAGGGTAATGCTACCTGATTGTGGCGTGACTAAGCCTGCGACTAGATTAATAAGGCTTGATTTTCCTGCTCCCGAACGTCCGAAAATAGCGGTAACACCTTTAGCAGGGATATCAATATTAAGGTTCAGCGATAATGCCCCGAGCGTTTTTTTTACATTGATTTTTAACATATAAGCAACCTTCGTGATTATTGCATGCATTATATAATGATTTTTATCACGAATGTTGAAGAAAAAGGATAAAAAATGAGTAGAGTTGATAATTATGAACAACGTTTTGGCGGTATTGGTCGCCTTTATACACCAGAAGGTTTGGCAAAATTGCGTCAATCTCACGTTTGTGTGATTGGCATTGGAGGGGTTGGTTCTTGGGCGGTTGAAGCATTGGCTCGCACAGGGATTGGCAAAATCACGATGATCGATATGGATGATATTTGCATAACCAACATCAATCGCCAAATTCATGCGATGACGGGCACGGTAGCTCAGCTTAAAACAGAAGCGATGAAAGAGCGTGTGGAAAAAATCAATCCTGAGTGTGTAGTTGAGATTATTGATGATTTTATTACGCCTGAAAATATTTCTGAATATCTTAATCGAGGCTACGATTATGTGCTTGATGCAATTGATAGCGTGAGAACCAAAGCCGCACTTATTGCCTATTGTAAACGCAATAAAATCAAGTTGATTACTACAGGCGGAGCGGGTGGGCAAACGGATCCAAGCCAAATTCAGATTGCAGATTTAAGTAAAACTATTCAAGATCCGTTGGCATCAAGAGTAAGATCCTTGCTTAGAAAAGAATATAACTTCAGCCAAAATCCGAAACGTAAATTTGGTATAGATTGTGTTTTTTCTACTCAGCCGCTAATTTTCCCTAAAATGGGCGAAGGTTGTGAAGTTTCTGCTACGATGAATTGTGCCAATGGCTTTGGTGCCGTTACTATGGTTACTGCCACTTTTGGCTTTTTTGCGGTGAGTCGTTTAGTAGATAAGTTATTGAAATAAAAATGGAAAATCTGATTAACCCTAAAATAAGAAATAACATTTCAACTCTTTTTCAGAAAATTTGGTGTGATTAGACGCTTTTCTTATACGAGGAAAATAGAAATATTTTGTTCTTTCTTTATAGCTAAATGGAATAAGATGGGAAACGTTATTTCTACCACTGAATATATTGACAGTTAAAATAGTTAATATATACTGTATATATATTAACTTGTTTTATATTCAGATAATGAGGTGTTCTATGCAAGCTACCATTGATATTCGTCTATTTAATTCTGCAAAAATGAAAGAGCATAAATTCAATCGTTTGTTGGAAATTGTGCAAGAAGAAGTGCAAGGTGAATTTCCTCAGGCTATTGTTAGAGTGAGATCATCAACAATGAGTGATGTTTCTGTTTTTGGATTAGGTAAAAGTGGAAAACAGGATGTTTCTGAGTTTTTAGAAAATTTATTTAATGATGGTTCAGCATTTGATGAATTAAATGATGAATATTATTAAATTAGAGTTGTGCTTTATTTTGTTCTTTAAAGTAAGAATTGTTACAATGGAGAAAATCTATTTGTTAAGGAGCAATTATGCTGACATTCTTCAAAGAACTTTCTCTTAAGCGATCTGCTTGGCTATTATTAGCATTTCTGGCGTTTATATTAGAATCGACAGGGCTTTACTTCCAATATGGTATGGGATTACAGCCTTGTGTGATGTGTGTATATGAACGTTTAGCTATTTCTGGACTATTTTTTGCAGGCATAATGGGTCTTATTGCTCCAAGGGTTAGAATTGTTCGTTATTTAGCTATTCTTCTTTGGGGATATAGTGCGATTAAAGGATTATTTCTTGCAATTCGCCATACAGATTATCAGCTAAATCCTTCTCCATGGAATCAATGTGAATTTAAACCCGATTTTCCTCAAACATTACCTTTTGACCAGTGGCTTCCGCAGATTTTTGCTCCAGGTCCGGTCAATTGTAGTGAAAATCAGTGGGAAATGTTAGGATGGGTTATGCCTCAGTGGTTAATTTTTGCGTTTGGCGTACTGAGCTTTTTCTTTATTTTAGTATTAATTAGCCAACTAAAGAGAAGTAAGCCTCAATATCGTTCTGTTTTTAAATAAAAGAAATGATCTGCACTTCAATAGTTGGACTAAACTACCAACAGGTTAAGGTGCAGATTTTTTGTCATTTGGATTGTAAATCAGAATGAGGCAGAGTTATGTAATTGTTATATGAAGTGATTGTAACATAAATTTCGTTGTACCTATGGTAACGGAAATAACCACTTCTTTATGAGAAAATCAAGTTAATTTTGCGGATGCTACATAATATCGAAATAGATCTATAGTAAATAGGTTAGAAGGATTACGTAAGATTATATAAAAAAAGCTAGGGTTTAACCTAGCTTTAAGAATAATAATTTTAAGACTAACTTAGCATATTAATAAACCAAGTAATCATAAATAAGTTGATAATATCAACAAAGAAAGCCCCTACAAGCGGTACGATTAAGAAAGCTTTATGCGAAGGTCCAAAGGTTTGTGTTACAGATTGCATATTTGCAACAGCGGTTGGTGTTGCACCTAGACCGAAACCACAATGACCAGCTGTTAATATTGCAGCATCGTAGTCTTTACCCATAATGCGGAAAGTTACGAAGTAGCCGTATAAGATCATTACGATAGTTTGAACAACTAGGATGATAAGCATTGGACCTGCCAAACCTGCTAATTCCCATAATTTGATGCTCATTAATGCCATCGCTAAGAAGAGACTTAATGAAGCATTACCAAATACGTCAATCGCACGGTCAAACATATCGAATTTGAATACTTTGGTTAATACATTACGTAAGATAACACCAAAACCCAATGCCCATACGAATTGTGGCAAGCCTAAATCTGAGAATTGTGCAGCCATAATTGAAGAGAAAGCTAAACATGCTGCAAAGAGAGCCATAGTTTCGATAGTCGAACTTGCAGTAATAAAACGCATATGATCTTTTTCTTCAAAGGTTTCACCATCGTATTGTGAATCAGATGTATCCGCTTTTTTCACTGATGCCGCTTTTTTGCCTCGTTTCAAGTTGTTTACTAAACGACGAGCGACTGGTCCACCAATTAAACCACCAGCTACTAAACCGAAAGTAGCAGATGCCATTGCCATTTCCGTTGCACCTTGTAATCCATATTTATCTGTAAATACTTTTGCCCAAGCTGCCCCTGTTCCGTGACCACCTGTTAAAGTGATTGAACCTGTGATTAAGCCAATTTTGGGGTCTAAGCCTAATACGGAGGCTAAACCAATACCTACAACGTTTTGAACGATGATCAGTACTGCAACAACGGCAAGGAAGATAACAAGTGGGAAACCGCCTTGTTTTAAGCGAGAGAAGTCGGCAGATAACCCTACAGAAGCAAAGAATACAAGCATGAACGCACTTTGTAAGCTTTTTTCGAATTGGAATGAAAGCCCAAACCATTGATAAAGTGCAAAAATAATTGCTGCTGCAATTAATCCGCCTGCAACGGCTTCAGGGATATTAAAATCCTGCAAGAATTTGATTTTTTTTACGAGCAAACGTCCTAAAAGTAGAACGAGGGTTGCTGCAATTAGCGTGTGATAGCCATTTAATATGATTGGTTCCACGATAAAGTTCCTCTTGAGTGAACCTACTTTTCAGCAGGTGGTTTTAAAACGAGTTTTGAAGTTATCGCATTAAAACTCGTTTGTCAATATAGTTGATAAGGTTTTTTAATCGTTTTGATTATTAAATCTTATGTTAATGAATTGTAAAATGTAAACTTTAAGAGGTGAAGCTAAATCTTTTCTGTTCACTTACTTGCTTTCCTAGTAAAATAAGCCACTTACTCGTTTATTATATAGATAAAGAAGAGAGATGATAGCTATATGAGCCGTACCAAAAAAACACGTCGCCTTACCGACATTATGCCAACCCGTAAGGCAGATAAAAGACCAGAACAACCGAAATTAACCAGTGGCAAAAACCGTAAGCCTACTCGCTATGAATTAGATGCAAAAGCACGTGAGGAGAAGAAAAAACGTAAGCATAAAGGCTTGCCAACAGGTTCACGTAATGTTGATCCTACTGAGCAGAAAAAAGCAGTGTTGAAAGAAGTTAAAGATCCGCGTATTGGTAGCAAAAAGAAAATTCCGTTGATGGTGGAGTTTGTAAATAAACCTGAAAAAGGTCAGTTCATTAAACCTGTATTGCCAGAAGAGGTTAAACCAGTTTTATCGCCAGAATTGGAGTTAGAGCAACTCGAAAATAATGAATGTTTACACCAATTACTGGATGAGTTAGATGCAGGTAAAGTACTTTCTGCAGAAGATCAAAAATTTGTAGATGAATGTTTAGATCGCATTAATGAATTGATGGAAATTTTAGGCATTCAAGATGAAGAGATGGATGAAGGTGATGCCTTATTGCACCAATTTGAAACCATCAATCTTAATCAATTTAAGTAGATAATCAGTAAATTGAGCATTGATATGATTAGATTTTTTCTCATTATTTTGGCGGTGTTGATTTTACTTTCAATGGTGGGCTATGCAGTCTATTTGTGGGCGAAAGTGAAAAATCAGCAAGCTTTAGAGCGAGAGTTAAGAAAGCAAGCCAAAGAAGAGCAAAAAGCACGTTTTGAACGTATTTTTGAAAGCGTGGAAGTGATTGCCCATGCGGTAAGAACGGAGCAATGCAATCCTTCTGAAGGTGTGTTACGTTTAAAACCGCTGTTGGATGTGTTGGGGCATAAATTGTCGAATTATCCTGCCATGTGGGAGCTTTATGAGCTAGTGCAGGATATGGCAATTTTGGAGGAACGCAAAGCGTTGAAACGTAACGAGCGTATGCGTCAAGACCTCGCACGTGAAGCGAAAGAAGCCGAGCTTTTTGAGCAAATCCAAGCAGAATGTGGTCAATTGATCGAAGTAATTAAAACTTTAAAAAAGGCACAATAATGTCAGAAATTATTTGGGATTTAAACCTTATTCAAAAATATAACCAATCTGGTCCGCGTTATACGTCATATCCGACTGCATTGGAATTTAGCGAAAATTATACTAATGAAGATTTTAAAGCGGCAGCAGAGCGTTATCCTGAGCGTCCGCTTTCGCTTTATGTGCACATTCCGTTTTGCCATAAACTTTGCTATTTCTGTGCGTGTAATAAAGTAATTACCCGTCATCGTCATAAAGTCGATCTCTATTTAGATTATCTTGAAAAAGAGATTAAAACTCGTGCACCGCTTTTCAAAAATCGTAAAGTGACCCAAATTCACTGGGGCGGTGGTACACCAACGTATTTAGACGAAGAACAATCTGCTCGTTTGATGAATTTACTCAAAACACACTTTGATGTGCAAGCTGATGCAGAAATCAGTATTGAAATGGATCCGCGTGAAATTGAGCTGAATATGCTTGATCATCTTCGCCATATTGGTTTTAATCGTATCAGTATGGGAATTCAAGATTTCGATAAAGAAGTACAAGAGCTTGTTAATCGCGAGCAAGATGAAGCATTTATTTTTGCCTTAATGAAACGTGCGAAAGAGCTTGGTTTAGTTTCAACTAATGTAGATTTGATCTACGGTTTACCAAAACAGAATGTGGAAAGTTTTATGTACACGTTAAAACGTGTGGTGGAGCTCAATCCAGATCGTATGAGCGTGTTTAACTATGCTCACTTGCCAAGCCGTTTTGCAGCACAGATCAAAATTAAAGATGATATGTTGCCACCACCAGAAACCAAACTGACGATTTTACAAAATTCAATTCAGTTCTTAGGCGAAAATGGCTATAAATTTATCGGGATGGATCACTTTGCTAAACCTGATGATGAACTGGCGATTGCTCAAGCCAATGGAGTATTACACCGTAATTTCCAAGGCTACACAACGCAAGAAGAGTGCGATTTATTAGGTATGGGAGTATCTGCGATCAGTTTGCTTGGCGATACTTACGCACAAAACCAAAAAGAGTTAAAACAATATTATGCTGATGTAGAAGAAACAGGTATTGCGTTAAGCAAAGGGTTAGCCTTAACTAAAGATGATTGCATTCGTCGTGATGTTATCAAGGCACTCATTTGTAATTTTAAACTCGAATTTGACCGCTTGGAGCAAGCCTACGGTATTGATTTTAATACCTATTTTGCTGAAGATTTAACTTATTTACAGCCATTGGTTAAAGATGGTTTGCTTGAGATTAATGAAAAAAGTATCTTGGTTTCACCAAGAGGTCGTTTGTTGATTCGTAATATTTGTTTATGCTTTGATGTGTATTCAAGACAGCTTGCAAAAAGACAACAGTTTTCCAGAATTATTTAAGAGAAACGAGAATGAAACAACGTTACAATCTTCTCTCACTGGCGGTAGTTACGGCTTGTTATAGCCAAATTGCATCAGCGGATTTAAGAGAGCAGTGTTTATTAGGCGTCCCGCATTTTCAAGGTGAAGAAGTTAAAGGTGATCCGAACCAAGCACCAGTTTACATTGAAGCTGATAATGCACTAATTAATCAGCCGACGGATGCAACCTATACGGGTGATGTCAATATTAAGCAAGGAAATCGTTCGCTTTTTGCCAATGAAGTGCGTGTGGAACAGCAAGGTGAGCAAGCTCGTAAAGCGTTTTTAAAAGGCTCTTACCAATATCGAGATAACCTCATTCAAGCCGAAGGTCGTGATGCAGCGGTAGATTTAACGAGTAAAGAGGCAGATCTTTCCAATACAAGTTATCAATTAGTAGGTAGACAAGGGCGAGGCACGGCAGAAAGCGGTCATTTTAATGACCAAACTCGCACATTAAAAAATGCAACATTTACTTCGTGTTTAGTGAATGATAAATCTTGGTCAATTGAAGCGAACGAGATGATTCAGCACGTACAAGATGAGTATGCTGAAATGTGGCATGCTCGTTTTAAAGTGATGGGCGTACCTGTTTTTTATTCTCCTTATCTACAATTCCCCATTGGCGATCGTCGTCGTTCAGGTTTATTGATTCCAAGTTTTGAACGTTCAAGCAAAAATGGTTTTACCTATTCACAGCCATTTTATTGGAACATTGCACCGAATATGGATGCAACTTTTACGCCAACCTATTATTCTCGTCGTGGGTGGCAAATTAGCCCAGAATTTCGTTATTTAACGAAGTTGGGTGAAGGCTTAGTTGCGACCGAATATATGGCGAGAGACCGTTTAGATGAATATCAATCAAGTGATGGTAGCCGTAAGCGTTATTTATTACATTGGCGTCATAATATGAGCTTTTTAAGCGATTGGCGTTTGAATGTGAATTACACTAAAGTGAGCGATCGTCGTTATTTTTCTGATTTTGATTCAGATTACGGTAGCAGTACAGATGGTTATGCTACACAACAATTCAGATTAGGCTACTATCAACCAAACTATAATTTGTCAGTTTCAGGTAAAAAATTTCAAACTTTTGATCTTTCTACAAATTCAGTTGGGCCATACCGTGTATTACCTAAAATTGATTTCAATTATTATAAAAATGATGCGTTAAAAGGTATTGCTGATTTTCATTTATTCTCGCAAGCTGCTCGTTTTGATAATGATAGCAACCTAATACCAAAAGCGTGGCGATTCCACGTAGAACCAATATTAAACGCACCACTTACTAATCGCTATGGCAGTTTAAATCTGGAAACTAAACTTTACGCAACACACTATATTCAACAAAAAGGTAGTGATATCAATGCGGAAGAAATGAGGAAAAATGTAACACGCGTTATTCCTCAAATTAAGCTAGATTTCCAAACGGTACTTGAGGCAGATAAGCAGTTCTTTAAAGGTTATAACCAAACCTTTGAGCCTCGTGTGCAATATATTTATCGCCCATATAAAAACCAAGCAGAGATCGGTTCTAAACGTCATAAAAGCGTAGGGCTAGGTTATGATTCTGCTTTATTGCAAACGGATTATTTCTCCCTGTTTAACGATCGTCGTTATAGTGGTTTAGACCGAATTTCTTCTGCAAACCTTGTGACAGCAGGTGGAACAACACGATTCTTTAGCGATAAGACAGGGACAGAGGTATTCAATTTTAGTGCAGGACAAACTTACTATTTAAGTCCATCTAAAATTGATGATAATTCAAGCAATAGTACGGCGAATCGTTCTTCTTCGTGGGCGTTAGAATCAAACTGGAAATTCCATCGTAAATGGAATTGGCACGGAAGTTATCAATATGATACACGTTTGAATCAAACCTCATTGGCGAATATGTCATTGCAATATAAGCCAAGCGATAGCAAATTGTTCCAATTAAATTATCGCTTTGCAAGCCGTGATTATATTAACCAAAACTTAAGTACAAACCGTTATGGTCAAGATATTAAACAGCTTGGTGGTGTCGTGGCGTGGGAATTAACGGATAACGTAGCGGCAATGTTTAGCCATTACCAAGATATTGCTTTGAAAAAGCCAGTGGAAACTCAGTTCTCTATGAACTATAACACCTGTTGTTGGACGGCGAATGTTTATGTTGCTCGTAAATTAGTTGCAACACCTTCAAACGCAACAAGCGATACAATTAACGACTTATTTTATGACAATAAATTTGGGGTTAATTTCGAACTTCGCTTTGGTACCAATTATGGTAGTGGCGTAAGCAGAATGTTAAAACGAGGATTGATTCCTTATACAGAACCTTATGGTATAAACTAATAAAAATGGCTAATCTTTTTGGATTAGCCATTTTTGTTTGGACAAGATAAAAATTATTCTACGCCAACCATCACAGACGTTGCTTTGATGATTGCGTATGCTTCTTTGCCTACCTCAAGTCCTAATTCTTTTACTGCTGCAATTGAGATGGTAGAAGAAATAACATTACCGCCACCGATATCAATATGCACGATAGTATTCACAGAACCTGTTTCGATTGAAACGACTTTGCCTTTTAATTGGTTTCTTGCACTAATTTTCATTTAATATCCTTATTGTTTGGTTGAAAAGAGTGGGCATTTTATCCTTAAATCTTAAGAATAGTCGTGATTTATAAGTGCTTATTCCAAAAAAACTGAAGAAATAAAAATAAGCTCTAAAATTTTTAACTAAACGCTATTGAAATTAACAAAATAATTTACCAAAATTGGGTATTATTTCTCAAGATATTTTAAGAAGTGAAGTTATGTGTCAATTATTAGGAATGAATTGTAATACACCGACCGATATTACTTTCTCTTTTGAAGGTTTTCGGCGACGGGCAGGGGTAACTGATCAGCATACTGACGGTTTTGGTATTGCTTTTTTTGAAGGTAAGGGCGTACGTATCTTTCGTGATAACCGTCCTGGGGCTTCTTCACCAATGGCGGATTTAGTCAGCCAATATAAAATTAAATCATTTAACGTGATTTCGCATATTCGTAAGGCAACACGTGGTGATGTGAATTTGGAAAACACCCATCCTTTTATTCGCGAACTGTGGGGTGAAAACTGGGTTTTTGCTCATAATGGCACGGTGGAAGGCGTTCACCCTTGTGCTGATTGTCATTATCAACCAATTGGGACAACAGACTCTGAAGCGGCATTTTGTTGTATTGTGTCTCGTTTGCGTGAACGGTTTGATAAAAAGCCGAGCGAGAAAGAAATTTTTGATGCAGTAGTTGAGATTACTTCTGATATTGCTACTCACGGCGTGTTTAATTTCATTATGTCGAACGGGCATTGGATGATTGCTCGTTGTTCAACTAGACTTTATTATGTGACACGTAAAGCACCATTTAGCAAGGCATTACGCGATGATGATGTGGAAATTGATTTTAGCAAATACACCACAGAAAATGATAAAGTGACTATTATTGCCACGCAGCCACTCACAAAAAACGAAAATTGGATCAAAATGAAAAATGGCGGTTATGTCTTTTTTAAAAATGGCGAGTTAGTGGAAGAGATTGAAGGGACATTACCAGATAATCAATCGCACGTTTAGTCATTCACTTCATGAAAATTAAGACAAGCGGTGAGATTTCGAGTAGAATTTACAAAATTTTACCTAAATCTTACCGCTTTATTTATATGATAAGTATGAAAAAACTTTCTTTTCTTAGCTCGTTGAGCCTTTCGCTTTTTCTTGTCGGCTGTCAATCAGTGTTGGATGCACCGACTCAAATTGAGCATCCTACCATTCAAATTCCGCATAATGATCCGCAGTGGCAAGCTCATCTTGCTCAGCTTGAAAAAATTAGTGGTTACCAAGCGAAGGGGCAGTTTGGTTATATTTCATCAGAAGAACGTTTTTCCTCACATTTTGATTGGCAATACAAAAATGCGAGCAATTTTGGTTTAGAGCTTTCGTCTAATCTCTCGAGTAAATCGTTGAAATTACATCGTAATGTGCGTGGCTTAACCGTTTCTGATAGTGAAGGGAATAGCCGCTCTGATCGTGATATTGATGCGTTAATGCAAGAAATTATTGGTGTTTCATTTCCTATTGATCAGTTCGCTTATTGGCTGAAAGGCTTGCCTGAAAAAGAAGGAAATTATGTGGTAAATGAAAAACGCCAATTAGCCCAATTTAGTTATCCGCTGAATGGGGTGGTTTGGAAAGTGACTTATGTTTCGTATGATGAAACTCGCCAGCCTAATTTACCGAAATTGATTGTACTTGAAAATGGCTCGCAAACCTTAAAAATTCGTGTTGATAATTGGACGCACTAATGAAATTACCTAGCCCTGCAAAATTAAATCTCTTTTTATATGTTACAGGCAAACGTCCTGATGGCTATCACGAATTACAAACGCTTTTCCAATTTTTGGATTTTGGCGATGAATTAGATTTTGAAGTGACAAACGATGGTGAAATTCAATTATTAGATGAATTGCCCGATGTACCGAAAGAGCAGAACTTGATTTATCGTGCTGCAAAATTATTGCAAGAAAAGACCGCTTGCACAAAGGGGGCGAGAATTCGTCTAACTAAAAATTTGCCGATGGGCGGTGGTGTTGGCGGTGGTTCTTCAAATGCTGCAACGGTGTTAGTTGGATTAAACCATTTATGGCAAACGGGTTTATCCCTTGAAGCGTTGGCAGAAATAGGGCTTTTCCTTGGGGCAGATGTGCCGATTTTTGTGCGAGGTTTCGCTGCCTTTGCGGAAGGAGTAGGGGAGGTTTTAACACCTTGTGAACCCGTGGAGAAATGGTATGTGGTGTTAAAGCCTGATGTTTCAATTTCAACCCCTGCTGTTTTTCGCGATCCGAATTTGCCCCGTAATACACCTAAACGGACGATGGATGTGTTATTAAATACAAAATGGGAAAACGATTGCGAAAAAGTTGTGCGAGATCATTATTTCGAGGTTGAAGAATTGATGTCAAAATTGGTAAAATATGCTCAGTTCCGTTTAACGGGAACGGGGGCTTGCATCTTTTCTGAATTTGACAGTATTGAGGAAGCCAATGCCGTTTTTGCTCAAAGACCTGCGAATGTGTTTGGCTTTGTGGCAAAAGGGCAGAACGTCTCACCGTTACACCAATGTCTTTTTTAACCCACTCATCCTAAAGGATCTATTCCAATGCCAGATATTAAATTGTTTGCAGGTAATGCAACGCCAGAACTTGCAAAACGTATTGCAGAACGCCTTTATATTTCTCTTGGTGATGCGACAGTTGGTCGTTTCAGCGATGGTGAAATTCAAGTGCAAATTAACGAAAATGTACGTGGTTCAGATGTATTTATCGTGCAATCAACTTGTGCACCTACGAATGATAACTTAATGGAATTGATCGTCATGGTAGACGCATTACGCCGTGCTTCAGCAGGTCGTATTACCGCAGTTATTCCTTATTTTGGTTATGCTCGTCAAGACCGCCGCGTTCGCTCAGCACGCGTACCAATTACGGCGAAAGTGGTTGCTGATTTCCTTTCAAGTGTGGGTGTAGATCGTGTTTTAACTTGCGATCTTCACGCAGAACAAATACAAGGTTTCTTTGATGTGCCAGTAGATAACGTTTTTGGTTCACCTGTGCTTATCAATGATATTCTTCAAAAAACAAATCTTAACAATCCAATCGTGGTTTCACCTGACATCGGTGGCGTAGTACGTGCTCGTGCAATTGCAAAATTATTAAACGATGCAGATATGGCGATTATCGATAAACGTCGTCCAAAAGCAAACGTTTCTCAAGTAATGCATATTATTGGCGATGTGGCTGGTCGTGATTGTATTCTCGTGGATGATATGATCGACACAGGCGGTACTTTAGTGAAAGCAGCAGAAGCGTTAAAAGAACGTGGTGCAACAAAAGTATTTGCTTATGCGACGCACGCAGTTTTATCAGGCACAGCAGCGAAAAATTTAGCAAACTCAGCGTTAGATGAAGTTGTGGTAACCGATACCATTCCTCTTTCTGGTGAAATCAAAGCACTGAACAAAGTTCGTGCATTAACCTTATCAGGTATGCTTGCAGAAGCGATTCGCCGTATTAGCAATGAAGAATCGATTTCAGCAATGTTTGATGCTTAATTTTTTAAACCCAATCGAAAGATTGGGTTTTTTTCTATGATTTTCGGGTTTATATGTACTCTCTTATTCGCAAATTTATATTTTCTATGCAGCCTGAAACGGCACATAATTTCACCGTTCAATTGCTTAAATTAGCAGGAAATCTGCCTTTTCCTATTTTACCTATGCCACAAAATCCAACCGAAGTAATGGGTTTAAAATTCAAAAATCCGATTGGTTTAGCCGCGGGGGCAGACAAAAATGGAGAAGCCATTGATGGGTTTGGCAAATTAGGTTTTGGCTTTATTGAGGTAGGCACAGTAACGCCTTTAGCACAAGATGGCAATTCGAAGCCGCGTCAATTTCGTATAGTGGAAGCAGAAGGAATTATTAACCGTAATGGCTTTAATAACTTAGGCGTTGATGTGTTAGTAGAAAATGTTAAAAAATCAAAATACGACGGTATTTTAGGCATTAACATTGGTAAGAATGCGATTACTCCGATTGAGCGAGCATTAAACGATTATCAAATCTGTTTGCGTAAAGTGTATGAACACGCTGATTATATTACCGTGAATATTTCTTCGCCAAATACTAAGAATCTACGCAGTTTGCAGTATGGTGAGGCGTTAGACGATTTATTAAAATCATTGAAAGCAGAACAAGCTGCACTTTCGCAAAAATTTGGGCAATACAAACCGCTTGTTTTGAAAATTGCACCTGATTTAAACGAGGAAGAAATTGCTTCTGTGGCAGATAGTCTGATTCGTCATCGCATTGATGGCGTGATTGCAGGAAATACTACGCTTTCTCGCGAGCCTGTGGCTGGAATGAAAAATGCCGAACAGCAAGGTGGATTAAGTGGCAAACCATTGAGTGCGTTAAGTACTTGCTTAATTCGTACGCTTGCCAAAGAGCTAAATGGGATGTTGCCTATCATTGGTAGTGGTGGTATTCATTCCGTTGCATCAGGTCAAGAAAAAATTGATGTGGGAGCAAAATTGTTGCAAATCTATTCAGGGATGATTTACGCGGGACCAAAATTAATTCAAGATTTAGCAAGAGAGATTAAGCTTGATTAAATGCTCAGTTTATCTTCCCTATTGCACAGGTCAAAAAAATAGACAAAACAGCTGTTTTTTGTTATCTTTAATTTAAAAATTTATCTACATTTTTACAACATTTTCACTTTTTAGAGAAAACCTTTGTAAATCAAATAGATATTCGCTATGTGATAGGCTTTAACAATAATTTTGCAAAGCAATTTAGTTGAGTATGCAAGCTGTTGCTAAGGCTTATTGCATAACATTTCAGCAAACGATAGAGCCCATTTTTGCTCTATTATCCATTCATAGTTAATAACATTAAGGGAAAACCTATGTCAGAGATTTTAGCAAATGACGTAGATCCAATCGAAACTCAAGATTGGTTACAATCATTAGATTCATTAATCCGTGAAGAAGGCGTTGAGCGTGCTCAATACATCATTGAGCAAGTTATTGGTCAAGCTCGTACAAATGGCGTTTCATTACCAACAGGTGTAACAACAGATTACGTAAACACCATCCCAGCATCTGAGCAACCTGCTTACCCAGGTGATCACGCAATCGAGCGTCGTATCCGTTCTGCGGTACGTTGGAATGCGATCGCAATGGTTTTACGTAGTCAGAAGAAAGATCTTGACTTAGGTGGTCATATCTCAACTTATCAAGCAGCAGCAACCATGTATGAAGTGTGTTATAACCACTTCTTCAAAGCAGCAACGGAGAAAAACGGTGGCGACTTAATTTTCTTCCAAGGTCACGCAGCACCAGGTATGTATGCACGTGCATTCTTAGAAGGTCGTTTAACTGAAGAGCAAATGGATAACTTCCGTCAAGAAGCTTTTGCAGACGGTTTATCTTCATACCCACACCCTAAATTAATGCCTGAATTCTGGCAATTCTCAACCGTTTCAATGGGTTTAGGTCCAGTAAACGCAATCTACCAAGCACGTTTCTTAAAATACTTAGATAACCGTGGCTTAAAAGATACGAAAGACCAAAAAGTTTACGCATTCTTAGGCGATGGCGAGATGGATGAAATCGAGTCTAAAGGTGCATTAACTTTCGCAGCACGTGAACACTTAGATAACTTAATCTTCACTATCAGCTGTAACTTACAACGTTTAGACGGTCCAGTTAATGGTAACGGTAAAATCGTTCAAGAATTAGAAGGTTTATTCACTGGTGCTGGCTGGGAAGTAATCAAAGTATTATGGGGCAGCGAGTGGGATAAATTATTCGCGAAAGACACTTCAGGTAAATTAACTCAGTTAATGATGGAAGTGGTTGATGGTGACTACTTAACCTTCAAATCAAAAGATGGTGCTTACGTGCGTGAACACTTCTTTGGTCGCTACCCAGAAACTGCAGCATTAGTAGCGGATATGACAGATGATGAAATCTGGGCATTACGCCGTGGTGCACATGATAGTGAAAAACTTTATGCAGCTTATGCGAAAGCACAAAAAGCGACCAAGCCAGTTGTGATTTTAGCACATCAAGTTAAAGGTTATAAAATCCCTGAAGCGGAAAGTAAAAATACCGCTCACCAATCTAAAAAAATGTCTTACGAAA
>NZ_CALIFA010000053.1:0-37072 GCF_938021905.1 Pseudohaemophilus parahaemolyticus | reverse complement strand
CAAATACACAAAGAGACTGATATTTGTAGTAAATATCAGCCTCTTTATTAATGATGTTTAGATTTTTTTTACATTTACTGCAGATAAACCACGATCTGATTTTTGCACTTCGTATTGAACTTTAGCACCTTCTTCTAAGGTACGGTAACTACCATTATTTTCAATTGCTGAAAAATGTACAAAAATATCTTCGCCACCTTGTTCTGGTGCGATAAAGCCGAAACCTTTGGTTGCATTGAACCATTTTACTGTGCCGATTAATGCTGACATAGTGTTTTCCTTCTAAAAATAAATCAAAATTGCTAAAGAGAGATGATGGATAACTAAAACACTCTCATTTTTGAGAAGAAAAGCGATCACATTAAGTCGCAAAAGCCTGCTGATTAGACCACTTATTCATCAAGAAAGCAAATGTTATTTTTAAGATAGGAAAGAGCAAGGAAAATAATCTGAACTTTTCCGCTAAAATGATTGACCTATTTACACGAAAAATTAGGTAAATCTATGGACGAAGCGGGTTAAATAAAATATAGTTACCACTTTAAATCTTATGCTATCTAACCCCTTATTTTCAGTTAAAAACGGAAGAAATTATGTCTGAACAAGAAATACAAACAGCTGTTGAAACCAGTGAAAAAGCGGCACACACGAATAAAGTAAATCCACCTGTTAAAGAAATTATTGCCTATTTAGCAGAAAAATTCCCACTTTGTTTTAGCGTGGAAGGTGAAGCAAAACCAATTAAAATCGGTTTATTTGAAGATTTGGCAGTAGCATTATCTGACGATGAAACTATAAGCAAAACACAGCTTCGTCAAGCATTACGCGGATATACAATGAGTTGGCACTATCTTGCAGCATGCAAACCAAATGCAGTGCGTGTAGATTTACAAGGCGAAGAAGCAGGTATTGTTGATGAACAACAAGCAGAACACGCAGCACAAACTTTAGCACAATCTCGTGAAGCGGTGGCAGCTCGTAAAGCAGAACAGCGTAAAGCACAACGTAAAGAGTTCTTCAAAAAACAGCGAGCTGAGCAAAATAAAACGGCTCGTAAATTTACGCCAAAAGCGAAGAAACCAGCCTCTAATGCACCTGCAGCATCAGCAGAAAGTTTAGCTGCATTAGCAACAAAATTTGGTCGATAATTTTCTTATGCCCCTCTCCTCTTGTGGGAGAGAATCATTATTTAAATATCATCTTTATAGCATATCAGGACAAGCATGAAACTCAATAAAGCAAGCCGTTTAGTGGCGTTATTCACAATGGGAATTTTTGTGAATAGTAGCTTTGCGGTTGAACCTCAAATCAAAGAAAGTGCGTTAGTGATTCCAAAGCCTAACGATCAACACAGCATTTCAACCAAACGCGTTACCGCACGTTTAACACAATCACATTACGAAAAATTCAAATTAGATGATGAATTTGCAAGCAAGATTTTTAATCGATATATTGACTTTTTAGATCCCACACACAACACCTTATTGCAATCAGATGTTGAAGAGATGCGTGCAAAATATGGAACGAAGTTAGATGATCAACTGTATGCAGGCGAATTGAGTGCTGCTTTTGATATGTATGATTTAATGACTAAACGTCGTTATGAACGCTATAAATATGCTCTCTCTTTATTGGATAAAGAACCTGATTTAAAAACAAACGATCAAATTGAAGTTGAGCGTGATAAAGCACCATTCCCGAAAACAACAGCAGAGGCAGATAAACTTTGGGAAGAGCGTGTAAAAAATGACATTATCAATCTCTACCTCAAAGAGAAAAAATGGCCAGAAATCAAGAAAACCTTAGTGAAGCGCTATGATTTAGCGATTAAACGTCTCACACAAATTAAGGCTGATGATATTTTACAAACCTATTTGAATGCATTTGCACGTGAAATCGATCCACATACTAGCTATTTATCGCCTCGTGCGGCTAAAGCGTTCCAAGAGAGTATGAATCTTTCACTTGAGGGCATTGGGGCAACGCTTTCAATGGAAGATGATATTACGTCTATCCGTTCACTTGTCCCAGGTGCACCTGCTGCTCGTAGTAAAAAAATCTCAGTAGGCGATAAAATTGTGGGTGTGGGTCAAGGCGAGAAAGGAGAGATTGAAGATGTTATCGGCTGGCGATTAGATGATGTGGTTGATAAGATCAAAGGCAAAAAAGGCTCAATTGTTCGCTTAGAAATTGAGCCTGAGAAAGGAGGTAAAACTAAAATTATCTCTTTAACTCGTGATAAAGTTCGTATTGAAGACAGTGCGGCTAAACTTAGCATGGATAAAGTCGATGGCAAAAATATCGCAGTAATTAAAATTCCATCTTTCTATATTGGCTTAACAAGTGATGTGCGTACATTGTTGGCTCAAATGAAAGAGAAAAAAGCAGATGCACTAATCATCGACTTACGTGAGAATGGTGGTGGTTCTTTAACAGAAGTAATTGAATTATCAGGGTTATTTATTAAAGAAGGCCCTATTGTGCAGGTACGTGATGCCTTTAACCGCATTAAAGTGCACGAAGATCCTGAAGCGGATAAATCGATCTATGATGGTAAGTTAATGGTCATGATTAACCGTCACAGTGCTTCAGCTTCAGAAATTTTTGCAGCGGCAATGCAGGATTACAACCGTGCCATCATCGTAGGGCAACAAACCTTCGGTAAAGGTACAGTGCAACAAAGCCGTTCATTGAATTTTGTATATGATTTAGATAAAGATCCGCTAGGCTATATTCAATATACCATTCAAAAATTCTATCGCATTAATGGTGGCAGTACACAGCTAAAAGGAGTGAATGCGGATATTAAATTCCCTGAGATCATCAATGCAGCAAAAACAGGCGAAAGCTTTGAAGATAATGCCTTGCCTTGGGATAAAATTCCTGCCGCAAGTTATCAAGAAGCTGGACACGCTCGAGATGCAGTGGAAACTTTAACTCAAAAACACGAAGAACGTGTAGCAAAAAATCCAGAATTTATCGTGGTAAATGAAGACATTGCGATTCGTAAAGATCGTGATGAGCGTAAATTTATGTCGTTGAATTTAGCTGAACGCAAAAAAGAGAATAAAGCAGATGAAGATCGTCGTTTAAAAAACTTGAACGAACGCTTTAAACGTGAAGGTAAAAAACCGATCAAAGATATTGATGCATTACCAAAAGATTACGAAGCTCCCGATTTCTATTTAAAAGAAGCTGAACAAATGATGATCGATTGGTTAGAAATTGATAAAAAAGCGTAACTTCTTTATAATACGTAAATCTTACTAAGCCGCTTAGGTAAAGCCAATAAGCGGCTTAATTTTTAGATTAGAGATTTCATAATGAAAAAATTTAAATTATTTCCATTAGCAATAAGCCTTTCAGCAATTGCAATGGCAGAAATGCCAACAGTAGAGCAGGCAACTTTACCGATTCAACAAACGGCTCAGCAGCCCCTACAAACACAACAAGAGAAAATTTTACCACAATTGAGTTTTGAAACTCAGCAAGCACGAGCAGCTGCTTTGGCAAAAGATGTAAACTATACATTAGAACAGGAGAAAATTCGCCAAGAGCAAGAACGTAAACTTGCTGAAGCAGAAACGAGAGTGAAGCAAGAAATAGGTAATAATACCTTATTATTAAGCTCTGCAACAGCTAAGGTTTATTTAGATAACGATTTTGCACCAATGTGGTCAGATGCGACAGCTACTCGCACTTTTTTAAAAGAGTATGCCCTCTTTGCTGTAAGTAGCGTCTCAAATAAAGCAGCAGGTATATTACAGCAAATTTTAGCCCAACCAGACGGATTTTTAGCCCGTGATATTTTACTTACCGATGCTTTTTTAGATTATCTCTACTACAACAAAAATGTCGCACGTAATGCAAATAACTGGCTCTACAACTTAGGTTCATACCGCACTTCAACACCCAGTGTGGAAAATATTTCAAGTTGGGTGAACGCCGTAAAAAATGGCAATGCAATGCAATTTATGAATAATCTAGTACCTCGTAACCATTTATATCAAGAAACAACTGAGCGTTTATTAGCAATGTCACCAAATGGGGTTACTGCAAGCGGAGAGAAAAAAGTATCAAAAGGCAAATCTGCAAAAAACGGAGAAAAAACGCCCGTTTCAGACGCAACGACTTTCTATAAATTGGCACTGAATGCTCAACGTTTACGTATTATTCCAAGTTTTAATAACGGCATTTTCGTGAATATTCCAAGCTATCAACTCTACTATTTCATTGATGGCAAGCTAGTATTGCAATCAAAAGTAATTGTAGGTCGAGAAGATCGCCGTACACCTGTAATGTATAGCAAATTAAGTAATGTGGTAGTCAACCCACCTTGGAATGTTCCCCCAACGATTTTAAGCAAAGATATCATTCCTGCTTTGGCAAAAAATCCAGGTATTGCCGATGCACGCAACTACGAAATCTTAGATGGTAGTGGTAACAAAGTAAATCCGTATAGCGTGAACTGGTCGAAATACCTTAACACAACAAATATTCCATATCGTATTCGTCAAAAAGCAGGAGATGACAGTGCATTAGGCCGTTATAAATTCAATATGCCAAGTTCAGATGCGATTTACCTACACGATACACCAAACCGAGGTTTATTCGGTAAAACGGATCGTGCGTTAAGTTCGGGCTGCGTGCGTGTGGCAAAAGCGGATGAATTAGCGACCGTATTATTACGTGAAGCGGGTTGGTCTGCCGATAAACAACAAAAAGTGCTAGACAGTAATAAAACAACATCTGCAAGAATTAACTCTGAAAACCCCGTGTATCTCTACTACGTTACAGCGTGGGTAGAAGGAGGGAAAGTGTTTACCTTGCCAGATATTTACAAGCTCGATCAAAACCAACCGAAGCCGAATCTTAACTGGCAAGCTGTGAAAAATGTGATCTAATTCGCAAAAATGGAAAATTCCGAGAAGAATTAACCGCTTCTCGGAACTTTTGTTTTTATAATAATCTCAAATTTAATAATTTGCAGTATTCAGTACAGTTATACAAAATCATTGTTTATATAAATATCATCTTTCTTGCCCATTAGGGGCGGGTTTCCCGTACATAACAATGTCAAGATACATAAAGGGTCGGGCTAAACCCCGTTCCTATATACAAAAATATCGTTACTACAATGTTTAATAAAATTAAGTTATCTTTTTGATTTCAGGCAATTTAATTTTATTCAACTCAATGAATGAGGTGATTCATGAATTCAATTAATCTTCAACGTCGCAAATGGCTTTCTCTAGGTGGCATTGTATTAGGAGCGAGCTTACTTCCACAACAAGTGCTAGCCAGCCTTTCTACGGTAATGCCTCTTGCATTACGTTTTCGCAATATCAATACAGGCGATACCCACATGGCCAAGTTTAATGGTAATAATTTAGCCGCAAACGATCTAAAACAGCTCAACTATTTAATGCGTGATCGCCGCACGGGTGAGATAAAACGCATTGATCCTAATCTTTTTGTGAAACTCAACCAACTCCAACAACGCCTTGGCTTACGCAATGCAGAAGTTGTGGTAATTAGCGGCTATCGTTCCGCAAAAACCAACGCCAAATTACGTCTCGAACATCACGGTGTAGCAAGCAATAGTTTCCACATTAAAGGACAAGCTGTAGATATTCAAATCTCAGGCGTTCCTTTAGTCAAAGTAAAACAAGCGGCAGAAAGTTTAAGCAATGGCGGCGTGGGATATTATCCTCGCAGTAATTTTGTGCACGTCGATACAGGTCCTGTACGAACTTGGCTTGGGGTTTAATATTTTTACAAACAAGCGGTCATTTTCTATGTTCAATTTACAAATCATTCCCGTTAGCCCATTTCAGCAAAATTGCTCAATTATTTGGGATGACAATAAAAATGCAGCTATTATTGATGCGGGCGATAATGCGGAAAAAATTATTCAATTCGTTGAATCACAAAACTTAAAAATAGAAAAACTACTGATCACCCATGGTCATCTCGATCACATTATGGCAGTTGAAAAAGTTCGCGATCATTTTGGCATAGAAGTATATGGTTCGCACAAATCTGATCAACCGCTCTTTGAAGAACTCCCTCAAATGTGTGAAATGTTTGGTATTCCGCCAGTTAACGGTTTTTTGCCTGATCATTGGCTAAACGAGGGTGATAAAATCAGTGTTGGAAGTTTAAATTTTGATATTCGCCACCTACCAGGGCACGCACCTGGGCACATTGGTTTCTTTGATTTTGAGAATAAAATTGCGTTTACAGGCGATGTACTCTTCAAAGATAGCATTGGGCGAACCGATCTCTATATGGGAAACCTTGACCAACTGCTCGAAACCATCCGCACCAAAATGTTTGATTTAGATGATGATTTCATTATCATTGCGGGACATGGATCGCACACCACTATTGGGCGTGAAAAAATACATAATCCGTTTTTGAAGTAATTTTTCTGATAAAGTAATATGATAAAAATCTGCATTCTTTTAAGTGAATTTGACCGCTTGAGAGGATGCAGATTTTCTTTTTTATCGGGTTTTCATTAAATAATTATTGAATAATTTTGCATATTTATGCAAAATAGAGCCAATTTTTGATAAATACAATTTCATTTTAGATTTAAGGAATAGAATATGGCACTTTGGGGTGGACGTTTTACACAGGAAGCAGACCAAAAATTCAAATTTTTCAATGATTCATTACGTTTTGACTACCGTTTAGCTCTGCAAGATATTGATGGTTCAATCGGTTGGGCGAAAGCAATTACTTCAGTAGGCGTTTTAACCGAAGATGAGCATCAACAATTAGTAGCGGCACTGAAAGAATTACGTGCAGAAATTGAACCCAAAATTGAGATCATTTTAAAAGATGATGCCGAAGATATTCACAGCTGGGTGGAATCTAAACTGATTGAAAAAGTAGGCGATTTAGGTAAAAAATTGCACACAGGGCGTAGCCGTAACGATCAAGTCGCGGTTGATATGAAGATGTGGTGTAAAGCACAAGTGATTGTAATGCAAGAGCGTATCCGTAATCTTCAAGAAAAATTAGTGCTCACTGCAGAAGCTAGCCAACACGCAGTGATGCCAGGCTATACTCACCTTCAACGTGCTCAGCCAATCACTTTTGCTCACTGGTGTATGGCGTATTTTGAGATGCTAGAACGTGATTACAGCCGCTTAACCGATGCTTACAAACGTATGTACACTTGCCCACTTGGTTCGGGTGCATTAGCAGGCACAGCCTATGCAGTGGATCGTGATGCATTGGCAAAAGATCTTGGTTTTAGCATTGGTACGCGCAACAGTTTAGACTCCGTTTCAGACCGCGACCACGTTTTAGAATTGCTTTCAAGTGCTTCAATCAGTATGGTGCACCTTTCTCGTTTTGCGGAAGATTTAATCTTCTTCAACAGTGGTGAATCAGCATTCTTGGAACTTTCTGATCGTGTCACGTCAGGCTCTTCATTGATGCCACAGAAGAAAAACCCCGATGCGTGTGAATTAATTCGTGGTAAATCAGGGCGTGTATTCGGCTCATTAACGGGCTTGCTCACGACACTCAAAGGCTTACCGCTCGCATATAACAAAGATATGCAAGAAGACAAAGAAGGTATCTTCGATGCGATGGAAACTTGGCAGGCGTGTTTAGAAATCGCCACACTTGTGCTTGAAGATATTAATGTGAATGTAGAACGCACACGCGAGGCAGCTCAACAAGGCTACTCAAATGCAACTGAATTGGCTGATTACTTAGTTGCTAAAGGCATTCCATTCCGTGAAGCACATCATATCGTGGGCGAAGCGGTGGTTTATGCCATCAGTAAACGCGAACCGTTAGAAGCGTTATCTGTGGCAGAATTTAAACAATTCCATGCGGTAATTGATGAAGATGTTTACCCAATTCTATCGCTTGAATCTTGCTTAGAAAAACGTTGTGCAAAAGGCGGGGTAAATCCTGAACGTGTGGCGGAAGCTATTCGTGTGGCGAAAGAGCGTTTGGAATCCTAGGGCTCTAATTTACGCATAATTTATGCTACTTTGGGCTATATGTTATAGATGGTGCAACTTGTTGCACCATTTTTGTATGTAATTATTATCAAACCCCAATTTTTTTGTTAAAATCGCCACTCTTTTGCACAAAAAGACGTATTCTTGCTTATGAAATATAAAAATCCTTATTCTGTTCTGGTTGTGATTTATGCTCAAAATACAGGCAGAGTGTTAATGTTACAACGCCAAGATGATCTGAATTTTTGGCAGTCAGTAACAGGCACTATTGAGGAGGGCGAACAACCTTTACGAACAGCGATGCGGGAAGTGAAAGAAGAAACAGGGATTGATATTAAAGAACAAAATTTGATCTTAGTGGATTGTCAATATTCGGTGAAATTTGAGATTTTCCCACAATTTCGTTACAAATATGCACCAGATACTACACATAATACTGAACATTGGTTTTTATTGGCATTACCAGATGAAGTAGAACCGCAATTAAGCGAACATTTAGCATTTCAATGGTTAGATGCAAAAGAAGCACTGAATTTAACCGCTTCCCCGAATAACGCGGAGGCGATTAAGAAATTTATTTATCCTCTTCTTTAAGAATAAAGAAGGCACATTTATTCATATCATAATTTTATTCAAGAAGGAAAATACATGGCAGGTCATAGTAAGTGGGCTAACATTAAACACCGCAAAGCAGCACAAGATGCACAACGCGGTAAAATCTTTACCAAATTAATCCGTGAATTAGTTACTGCAGCAAAAATCGGTGGTGGTGATATAAGTGCAAACCCGCGCTTACGTTCAGCAGTAGATAAAGCGTTATCAAACAATATGACGCGAGACACCATCAACCGTGCGATTGAGCGTGGTGTAGGCGGTGGAGATGATACCAATATGGAAACCAAAATCTATGAAGGTTACGGCCCAGGCGGTACAGCGGTGATGGTAGAATGTTTAAGCGATAACGCAAACCGCACTATTTCACAAGTTCGCCCAAGTTTCACAAAATGTGGAGGTAACTTAGGCACTGAAGGTTCTGTTGGCTACTTATTCAGCAAAAAAGGTTTAATTTTAATTGCGGAAGCAGATGAAGACGCATTAACTGAAGCGGCAATCGAAGCGGGTGCAGATGATATTCAACCACAAGATGACGGCTCATTTGAGATCTACACTGCGTGGGAAGATTTAGGTAACGTACGTGATGGCATTGAGAAAGCAGGCTTCAAAATTCAAGAAGCAGAAGTAACGATGATTCCATCAACCTCTGTCGATTTAGACGCAGAAACAGCACCAAAATTATTACGTTTAATTGAGATGCTAGAAGATTGTGATGATGTACAAAACGTTTATCACAATGGCGAAATTAGCGATGAAGTCGCTGCACTTCTTTAAGAAGAAACAATAAAAAGGCGAGCATTGCTCGCTTTTTGTTTGCAAAAATTTTAAAAATTAACTGCTTCTTAACTTTTTCTTAAGATTTCTTTGGTTTAATACACACATCAAAGCAATACTGCTTGAGAAAACAATTTGAAGAAGGAAAACATTATGAAAAAATTTGCATTAGCAGCTATTTTAGCCTTATCTACAACTTCAGCTTTTGCTGGCTTTAACGGCAACACAACACCAAATGGTGGTTTCCAATCAGGTACTCAATCAGCAATTAGCGTAAAACAAGCATTAAAAGCAGCAGATAATTCAATGATTACTTTAGAGGGTAACATTACACAACAAATCGATGATGATGAGTTCTGGTTTACTGATGGTACTGGTCAAATCAGAGTTGAAATCGAACGTCAGGTATGGAACGGTTTAAACGTAGGTCCGAATGATAAAATTCGCATTTTTGGTAAACTAGATAACGAGGTGTTTGATAGAGCAGAACTTGAAGTGTTACGCATCGAAAAAACAAACTAATTTTATATAACCACTTATATTCTTAATCACTAAACTAAACATACCACCGTCTATAGGTGGCTAAACAAAGGAAAAACACTATGAAAAAATTCGCCTTAGCAACTATTTTAGCTTTATCTACAGCTTCAGCATTTGCTGGCTTTAACGGTAACACGACACCAAATGGAGGCTTCCAATCGGGCACTCAATCAGCAATTAGCGTAAAACAAGCATTAAAAGCAGCCGATAATTCAATGATTACCTTAGAGGGTAACATCACACAACAAATCGATGACGATGAGTTCTTATTTAGTGATGGTACAGCACAAATTAAAGTGGAAATTAAACGCCGTGCTTGGAATGGCTTAAATGTAGGCCCAAACGATAAAATCCGTATTAGCGGTAAATTAGACAACGAAGCTTTCGAGAAAGCCGAACTTGAAGTTTATCGTGTTGAAAAAGCAAGATAATTTACTCAAAAAAATGGCGAGCTCAGCTCGCTGTTTTTGTTTTTTAACTGTAAAAGAGCGGTCAATTTCTATGAGAATTTTACTAATTGAGGACGATAGCCTGATCGGCAATGGTTTACAGATTGGTTTAACCCAACTTGGCTTTGCGGTGGATTGGTTTACTGATGGTAAAACTGGGCTGGATGCACTGACTTCCGCGCCTTACGATGCTGTGGTGCTTGATCTTACCTTGCCCAAATTAGATGGCTTAGACGTGCTTCAACAATGGAGAGTGAACCATCAAGATGTGCCCGTGCTAATTTTAACCGCTCGCGACACTTTGGATGAACGCGTAAAAGGCTTGCAACACGGGGCGGATGATTATCTCTGCAAACCTTTTGCGTTGGCGGAAGTCGCGGCTCGTTTGCAAGCGTTAATTCGCCGTCGTTATGGACATCACAATCCTGTGATTGAACACGCAGGCGTGAAGCTCGATCCCAATCAACGAGCAGTTTCGCTTAACGCTCAGGGAATTTCACTCACCACGCGAGAATATAAATTGCTGGAGCTTTTTATGCTCAATAAAGATCGCGTGCTCTCACGTGCTACGATTGAAGAAAAACTCTCATCTTGGGATGAAGAAATCAGCAGCAGTGCCTTAGATGTGCATATTTACAATCTTCGCCAAAAACTTGGTAAGCAGTTTATCCGCACCGTACACGGAGTCGGGTATGCGTTAGGACAAGCATAGCAACTGCAAGCGGTCAAAAATGGAAAATAAAATGCAAAACAAACGCCTAACCCTTCGCTTAATTTACGTTCTTTCTTTTACCGCACTTTTTGTCTGGCTTATTTCCACTGCTGTTGCGTGGTGGCAAGTGCGAAATGAAGTGAATGACGTGTTTGATGCCCAGCAAATTCTATTTGCTGAACGGCTTGCTAACTCCGATTTAAGTCATATCCTGCTTGAACACGCTGAAGATATAAATAAAATCCAAACCCATTCGTTTAAGAAAAATTATGACGATGATGCTCTTGCCTTTGCGATTTTTTCCAAACAAGGCAAGCGGCTTCTGACCGATGGACGCAATGGCGATAATTTTGTGTTCGATAACGAAATCGGCTTCGCCAAAGGCTATATGCTTAATGATGACGATGAATGGCGGATTTTCTGGCAACCTGTGGCAAATGGCGATCTGATCATCGCCGTTGGGCAAGAGTTGGAATATCGCGAAGAGCTGATTAACGAAATGATTTTTGGGCAGATGTGGATCTGGTTTGCCAGCCTGCCGATTTTAATTATTGTACTTGCGTGGCTTATTCACAAAGAATTGCAGCCAATTAAACGCTTAAGCCAAGAAGTGCAGGGCAGAAAATCGGGCGATGTTTCACTGCTCAATACACAATCTTTGCCTCTGGAAATTCTACCACTGGTACAAAATTTAAACCAATTTTTTGACCGTACTTCGGCAATGTTGCAACGCGAGCGCCGTTTTACGTCTGATGCCGCCCACGAATTGCGTAGCCCTTTGGCAGCCCTTCGCATTCAAACCGAAGTGGCACAGCTAGCGGGCGATAATGCTCAGCTTCGCGAGCAAGCTCTTTCCCATTTAACCCAAGGGATTGACCGTGCATCACAGCTTATTGAGCAACTACTGACGCTTTCCAAGCTGGATAATTTGCAAGAGTTGAAAGAAATTCAACCGCTTGATTGGGAAGGCATTATCCAATCTCTGATTGCTGAACGCTATTTTGTGGCGGAAAAACGCCAAATATCGCTGGCTTTTGAAAAAGAAGCCGAACCCAAAGCGAAACAAGGACAGCCGCTTTTAATTTCCTTAATGATCAGAAACCTGATCGATAATGCAATTAAATATTGCCCCGAAGGTGCAAACATCTCAGTAAAAATGACCGCTTGCCAAATTATTGTGGAAGACAACGGTGGCGGCGTTGAGCCTGACGATTTAAAAAAACTCGGGCAACGTTTCTACCGTCCTGCAGGACAAAATGAAAAAGGCAGTGGCTTAGGGCTTTCAATTGTGATGAGAATTGCGGAATTACACGGTCTAAAAGTACGGTTGGAAAATGTGATGGAACAAAATCAAAGAATTGGATTAAAAACAATCATTACTTTATAAGTTGGTTTTAGATGGGTTATTTGAGATATATCAATATCTTAAATAACCTTTATTTTTACAAATTTGTATTTACTGACAATGCTTAAAAATCTGATTATACTTCATTTAAATTTTCATCAAATGGAGTAATTATGTCGGAACACACGATTTCTCTCGCTTTTTCTGTATGGCATCATTATTTGAAACAGCTTACAGAAAAGCATCAAATATCCCTTCCCATTTTTCTTGAACAACTTAAAAAGGTTGATATTTATTATTTTTTACCGAAAGCAGAAGAAATTGTTTTGGGTAAGCTGCCAGAAATTCATCAAGGTCGTAAGACACTGCCCTGTTCTAAAGGGATTTAAATAACAAAGAGGCTGATATTTACTACAAATATCAGCCTCTTTATCTATTTGAGAAAACGTCTGTGATTACAAGCGGTATTATTTTTCCTCTTCTTTGCGGATTTCCTTTTTTTCTTCTTCCAAGATCTCAGCAGCCTCTTCATTCAAAGCTTTAGCATCACAATGCGGTTTGATGAAAGGTTTTGGCGTCCAATATTTTTTTACAATTTCGGTAGAAAAGCCGTGTAGAACCTCCTCATTTAAGCGTTCTTGGTCGAGCGATCTCACTTCGGCAATCACTTCATCCGCTTCTACTTGATTAATACCGAGTTTCATTAAGGTGGCTCGGCTTAAAGTTAAGGCAGATTCAAACGTTTCACGCACAATAAAGTCTACATCCTGTTTGATCAAACTTACCGTCGTTTGGCGGTCGTATGTTCGGGTTAAAATTGGCAATTCTGGGTAAGCCTCTTTTAATTGACTTACAATTGCTTCAATACGGTCAGTATCATTAATCCCAATCACGACACATTTAGCTTTTTCTATGCCTGCTGCTTGAAGCACATCTAAGCGAATGCCATCACCATAGTACACTTTAAAACCGAATTTCGCAGCAGCACGGATATTATCGATATTGCGGTCAATCACGGCTACATTGATTCCCCGTAGTAATAAAGTTTGACAAACAATTTGGCTGAAACGACCAAAACCAAGCACAAGTACGGTGTCTTCTAAATCCACAATGGGATCGAGATCATGATTATTCTGCTGTGTATTTTGTTTGTTTTCTGCTCGTAGAGTGACTATTCGTGCAAGCTGAGTAATCAATGGTGAAAATAACATAGAAAGGATGACTGCAGCGGTAAAAGTTGCATTTTCATGGGCTGACATTACACTAGCAGAAGTTGCCGCAGAAAAGAGCACGAATGCAAATTCCCCTCCATGAGCAAGTAGTGCCATACGTCCAAAAGCTTCACGATGTTGTAAGCGGGTTAAACGTGCAACAAAGTAAACCGCTAAACCTTTGCCTAAAATGTAGAGGCAAACGATACCGAGTAATAAAAAGAGATGGTTGAATACAAGGCTTAAATCAAGCGACATTCCCACGCCCATAAAGAAAAGCCCAAGTAATAAACCTCTAAATGGCTCAATATCCGCTTCTAATTGGTGACGGAATGACGATTCTGAGAGCATTACACCCGCAACAAATGCCCCCATCGCCATTGATAATCCCCCCAGTTCCATTGTTAAAGCCGCACCAAGTACAACGAGTAATGCCGCCGCGGTCATCATTTCTCGTACACGTGCTTTAGAAATGAGGCGAAACAAGGGATTCATTAACCATTTGCCTGAAACGATTAAACCAACAACTGCCGCAAGTGCAATGCCAATAGACATCCAATCCGTTGTATGTTTTGCATCGGCTGAATTCGGTACTAAAAAAGCAATAGATGCTAAAAGTGGCACAATCGCTAAATCTTCAAAAATTAGCGTGGATATCACCCGTTGCCCTTTTGGCGTACTAGTAATACCACGATCTTCTAAAGTCTGCATAACAATAGCGGTAGAAGATAAGGTAAATCCCATCCCCGCAATAAAAGCAACTTCTTTCGAAAGATTGAGCAAATAAATTCCAGCAAAGGTCAGCAAGCAGCCACAAAGTGCCACTTGCAAGAATCCTCGCCCAAAAATCGCTTTTCGCATTGCCCAAAGACGTTCAGGGTGCATTTCCAATCCAATAATGAATAGGAACATTACCACGCCCAGTTCAGCTAAATGCACAACCGCAGTAGGATCTTGGATAACACCAAATACAGATGGACCAATTAAACAACCTGCAACTAAATAGCCCAATACGCTACCCAGCCCAAGACGTTTAAAAAGTGGTACGATAGTGACGCTTGAGGCAAGCAAAATCACCGTTTTAATCAGCTCTGGACTGGCAACACTCGACATAAAATTCCTCAAAAAATAATCAATAAATACTGTCTCATTTTATCGTTTTCGTCGGAAATAAAAAACACACTAATTGGATAAATTGCTATAATTTATGCTCTTATTTTTCACTTCTGGAATGATTATGTCATTACAATTAAATATGATTGCCCTCTTGCTTATTGTGTTACTGATTTTAGGCGTGATAAGCCACAATAATGCAATTACCATTTCTGCAGCAGTGCTATTAATTATGCAGCAAACGCTCCTTTCAAAATATATTCCTTGGATTGACCAATACGGTTTAAAAATCGGGATTATTATCCTGACTCTTGGCGTATTAAGCCCACTCGTCTCTGGCAAAATCCAGCTGCCCGAACTCTCTTATTTTGTACATTGGAAAATGTTTGCCTCAATTGCAGTAGGCGTACTCGTCGCTTGGATTGCGGGTAAAGGTGTGGATCTAATGACAACTCAACCTGTTCTGGTTACGGGGTTAATGATTGGCACAGTGATTGGCGTTTCATTTTTCGGTGGGATTCCTGTTGGGCCGTTAATTGCCGCAGGGATTTTGGCGTTGGTGATTGGGAAGTTTTAGGAAAATAAAAACAAGCGGTAAATTCTTAAGGAAAATTTACCGCTTGTTAGATAGAATGCTCTCGCAATTAGGGAGGAGATACTCCCTCCCCCAACAAAAACTACTGAACCATCAAGAAGAAATTTGCACCATCACGTACGATATTTAAATAAACCACTGATGGTTTTTCGCTCAACACCTTACGTAGCTCACTTACATTCTCAACACGATGACGGTTTACACCGATGATTAAATCGCCTTTTTTCAATCCACGTGCTTCGGCTAATGATCCTTTTTCAACTTTGGTAATTGAAACGCCTTTCACGCCTTTTTCATCTTGATTAGTATATTCTGCCCCCTTCAATTCTGGCAATAAATCTGTAACTGAGCTTGTACTGCCAATTTCAGATTGAAGTGTTACTTTCGTTTTTGCGGTTTTGCCATCACGTAAGTAAGTTAATTCAATATCTTTGCCAACACCAGAGGTTGCGATTTTCGCACGCAATTCACTGAAACTATGTAATTTTTGACCGTTTAATTCAGTAATCACATCGCCTGCTTTTAAGCCTGCTTTTGCGGCTGCCGATTCTGGGAATACTTCGCTAATAAATGCTCCTTGTTGAGCATCAACACTAAACTCTTTCGCTAAATCAGCGTTAAGTTCCCCTCCTTTAATGCCAAGCATTCCACGCTTCACTTCACCAAATTCGATGATTTGTTGCACAAGGTTGTTCACCATATTCGATGGAATAGCAAAAGCGATACCCGCATTACCACCACTTGGAGAGATAATAGCGGTGTTAATTCCGATTAATTCGCCTTTTAAGTTGATTAATGGGCCACCAGAATTACCTTGGTTTACTGCCGCATCGGTTTGAATATAGTTTTGGTAACCCTCATCTGCATTGCCAGTTGAGCGACCTAATGCAGAAATAATGCCTGAAGTCACGGTTTGACCTAAACCAAATGGGTTACCAATTGCCACGCTAAAATCGCCCACGCGTAATTTATCTGAATCAGCAAATTTTAATGCCGTTAAGTTTTTCGGATTTTCGATTTGGACTAACGCCACGTCAGACTGCGGATCTGCACCTACCAATTTTGCTTTAAACTCTCGACCATCATCTAATTGAATCGTAATTTTATCCGCATCTTTGATGACGTGATTGTTCGTAATGACATAACCTTTTTCTGCGTTAATAATCACACCAGAACCTAAACCACGGAATTGGCGAGGGCGAGAATCTCCGCCAAAGCGGTCGCTGAACATATCGCCAAAGAAAAATTGAAACTCTTCAGGCAAATCACGCATACGGCTGCGACCTTGATCTTCTTTCGCTTTACCTTCCACCGAGATGCTGACCACCGCTGGGCGAACTTTGTCTAACATATCAGCTAAAGATGGCGTTGCTTGGTTGCTTTGACCTGCCACCGCTGAAATAAATGGAATGTTGATTTCTGCTTTAGCTGGCATTGTTGCCATACCTAAAGCCAAAATAGATGCTGCGATAAGGGATTTTTTCATTGTTTTCATATTGTAGTGTTTCCTATTGAATATCCCATAAAATATGGCTTTTATTACGACTACATTATTTTGCGTAGGGGCGGGGTTTATCCCCGCCCGCAAATGGTAACGTTTCTTGGGAGGGGATAACCCCCCCCTACGTAAAAATCAATGTAGTTACTATAAAAAGTATTCATGGGAAAAGTTAAATTAACTCAAACAAGGCTCGGAACTCCCATGCCTTGCTCGTGTCTGATAGGACAGAAAAATTTTTAGAGAGTTCTAAGCATTGTAAAATTTTCTAAAATTTGGCCGCTATTTGAAAAATAAAAAGCATTTTGGCTTTATTTCGTTGGGTGGAGTATAATCCACCTTCATTTTTGTATTTAAGAAAGGTATTAAATTCAATGCAACACACTGAAAACCTGGTTGAAGTAAACAACCTTACCTTTAAACGAGGGGAGAGAGTGATTTACGACAATCTCAATCTGCAGGTGCAGAAAGGTAAGGTGACAGCAATTATGGGGCCTTCTGGTATTGGTAAAACCACCTTATTACGCTTAATTGGTGGGCAACTTGTACCAGAATCAGGCGAGATTTTATTTGATGGGCAAAATGTTTGTACCGCATCAAACAAAACGCTTTATCAAATCCGTCAAAGAATAGGAATGCTATTCCAATCGGGAGCGTTATTTACGGATTTATCCACATTTGACAATGTTGCCTACCCTATTCGTGAACATACCAATTTGCCAGAAGAGTTAATTCGGAAATTGGTATTAATGAAATTAGAATCGGTTGGCTTACGTGGCGCGGCACAGTTAATGCCATCAGAACTCTCTGGCGGTATGGCACGTCGTGTGGCACTTGCACGTGCAATTGCCTTAGATCCTGATTTGATTATGTATGACGAACCCTTTACAGGGCAAGACCCAATCAGTATGGGCGTGATTGTGGAGCTGATTAAAAAACTCAATCAGGCATTAAATTTAACCTCTATTGTGGTTTCACACGATGTGACCGAAGTGCTCAGCATTGCGGATTATGCCTATATTGTGGCAAATAAAACCGTGATTGCACACGGCACACCAGCACAATTGATGCAAAGCCAAGATCCACAAGTGGTGCAATTTTTGGCAGGGAAAGCCGATGGCCCTGTGCATTTTCATTATCCTGCCCAAGATTATGTAGAGGATTTGTTTAATGATTAACTTTATTACTCAAATTGGGGCTTCAACTATCCAATTTATCCGTGCATTCGGGCGTGCTGCTTTTATGCTATGGGGTGCATTGATTGGTAAGCCACAATTTCGCAAACATACGCCACTTTTAATCAAGCAACTGCACGTAGTCGGTGTACAATCCTTGCTGATTATTATGCTTTCAGGCTTATTTATCGGGATGGTGTTAGGCTTACAAGGTTATGTGGTATTAGTCGATTTCGCGGCAGAAAGTAGCTTAGGCACGTTAGTTTCGCTCTCTTTACTACGAGAACTTGGACCTGTCGTCACCGCCTTACTTTTCGCTGGGCGAGCAGGATCGGCATTAACCGCAGAAATTGGCTTAATGAAAGCGACAGAACAACTTTCTAGCCTTGAAATGATGGCGGTTGATCCACTACGTCGAATTATCGCACCACGTTTTTGGGCAGGGATCATTTCAATGCCAATCCTTGCCGTGATTTTTACCGCAATTGGTATTTGGGGCGGTTCACTTGTCGGTGTCGATTGGAAAGGTGTTGATTCAGGTAGCTTCTGGGCAGTAATGCAAAACTCTGTTCACGTAAGCGACCTAGTCAATGGCTTTGTAAAAAGCGTGATTTTTGCTTTAGCCGTGGTTTGGATTGCGTTGTTTAATGGCTACGATTCCACACCAACTTCAGAAGGTATTAGCCAAGCAACAACTAAAACCGTTGTTCACGCTTCATTAGTGATTTTAGGCTTAGATTTTATTTTAACTGCCATTATGTTTGGTCGTTAATCCATTTCAATGAAAGGAAATACAATGCGTCAATCAATTAAATATGAATTTTGGGTAGGTTTATTTGTGCTACTCGGCTTATTAGGCTTGGCATTTTTAGGACTTAGAGTTGCCAACGTACAAGGTTTTAGTTCAGAAAAAACTTACACTCTTTACGCAACTTTCGATAATATCGGCGGACTAAAAGTGCGAGCACCGATTAAGGTTGGCGGCGTGGTTGTTGGTCGTGTGTCAAATATTCAGCTCGACGAACAAACCTACACCCCAAAAGTAACCTTAGCGGTTAATGAAGAATTTAACAAAATTCCAGATACCAGCTCACTCTCTATCAAAACCTCAGGTTTATTAGGCGAACAATACATTGCCTTAAACGTTGGCTTTATGATGGAAGGCGAAACGGAATACATGAAATCAGGCGACAGCTTTGCTGATACAAACTCAGCAATGGTGTTAGAAGATTTAATCGGTCAGTTCCTGTATGGCGACAAAAAATCATCAGATACTGAACAAAAAACTGAAGGTGAAAAAGCAGAAACACCTGCCACACCTTAATTTTTATCTTATAAGCGGTAAAATATTTACAAAAATTTACCGCTTGTAAATAAACTAACTTTATTTATGGAGTGTTTTTAATGTTAAAACAAATCAAAAAAATCATCGTTGCAGGTTTTCTTTCTGTAGCAACTTTATTCTCAAACCAAGCATTTGCAGAAACGAGCCCTTATGTATTAATGCAGCAAACAGCAGATAAACTGTTTAGTGACATCAAAGCCAACCAAGGCAAAATTAAATCAAATCCTGAATATTTACGTACCATCGTACGCAACGACTTAATGCCACACGTACATGTAAAATACGCAGGTCAATTAGTCTTAGGTAAATCGCTTTCATCTGCAAACGAAGCACAGCGTGAAAAATTCTTTGATGCGTTTGGTCAATTTATTGAGCAATCTTATGCACAAGTATTAACGCAATATAGCGATCAAAAAGTAGAAATCGAAAGCGAAAAACCGACGGATGGAAAATCTATCGTGACTATTCGCGTAAATGTAATTTCAGCCAATAATACACCGCCAATCAAACTTGATTTCAAATGGCGTAAAAACAGCCGTACTGGTGAATGGCAAGCATATGATATGGCAGCAGAAAACGTAAGTATGGTGGCTACCAAACAAAATGAGTGGAGTAGTATTTTACGTCAGCAAGGTATTGATACATTAACTGCTCAAGTTGCACAATCTGCAAAACAACCGATTACACTTTCTAAAAAATAATAGTATGAAGCCCGAAAAAACATTACAATGGAGCGTTTTTCAGAATAATGAAAGCCAAGTAGTGCAATTAAAAGGCGAATTAACTCGTGCCACGTTGTGTCCATTATGGGAGCAACGTGCTTCTTTTTTACACACCAACGCTAATCAAACCCTTTACTGGGATTTAGCTCAACTTGCACGTATTGATTCGGCTGGCTTCGCTTTCCTCACTGAATTATTAAATCATTACGGAAAACAGACAACAAATAGCTTAATTCGCGTGCCTGAAGTGATTAAAACACTTGCTGAACTTTATGGCTTAAATGACTGGATTAAGCAATATATCTCTAACAAGAATCAAGATGTTATTAATGCCTAAGGAACCCGATCAACTTATGGAACTCGCTCAAATCGAAAACTTATTAAAAGAACACCTCACAGATGCAACTGAAATCCACGTTCAAGGCGAAAACGCACACTTCGGCGTGATTGTGGTAAGCGATACTCTTGCTTCACTTTCACGCGTAAAACAGCAACAAGCGGTTTACGCACCACTTGGAGAACTTTTCTCAAGTAATATTATTCACGCATTAACAATTAAAGTGTTCTCAACCGAACAATGGAAAAAAGAACGCTTATTGAATATGGCGGGTTAATTATCGATACCACATATCTATTGTAGCAACTATGTTGCTCTTACTATAAAGAGTAAATTACATTCGCCCATTACTCTAGGTATGATTTATGGAACTGCCACTACAAGCTACAAATTTCCTTCTAAAAATTACCGCTTGTACACGACCAAATTCAATTATTAAGGAAAAACAATGGAAAAATTCCGTGTTACTGGGCCTGCAACATTAAGCGGTTCAGTCAATATTTCAGGAGCAAAAAACGCTGCGTTACCTATCCTCTTTGCAGCCATTCTAGCCACCGAACCAGTCACATTAACCAACGTTCCCGTATTAAAAGATGTGGATACCACATTTAAAATCTTACGTAAATTAGGCGTTGTGGCTGAGCGTGCAGAAAATGGCGATGTACATATTGATGCAAGCAAAATTGATCATTACATCGCACCTTACGAATTAGTTAAAACAATGCGAGCCTCTATCTGGGCATTAGCACCGTTAGTCGCTCGCTTCCACGAAGGTCAGGTTTCATTGCCTGGAGGTTGTACTATTGGAGCACGTCCTGTTGATATGCATATTACAGGCTTAGAAAAAATGGGGGCTACCATTGAATTAGACGAAGGTTATGTAAAAGCAACTTCAAATGGTCGCCTACACGGTGCTCAAATCTATATGGATAAAGTAAGTGTTGGTGCGACCTTATCTGTGATGATGGCAGGCACACTTGCAGAAGGTACAACAATTATCGAAAATGCCGCACACGAGCCAGAAATTGTGGATACTGCAATTTTCTTAAATGCAATGGGGGCAAAAATCTCAGGTGCAGGCACAGGCACAATTACCATTGAAGGGGTTGAACGCTTAACAGGCTGCACACATCGCATCGTCGCAGACCGTATCGAAACAGGTACATTCTTAATCGCTGCAGCCGTGTCTGGCGGTAAAATTACCTGTCACGGCACCAAAGCTGATACCCTTGAAGCGGTCATCGAAAAACTACGTGAAGCAGGTATGGAAGTGAGCGTAACAGAAGATACCATTACGCTTGATTCAAAAGGTCAACGCCCGAAAGCCGTGAATATTCGCACAATGCCACATCCTGGTTTCCCAACTGATATGCAAGCGCAATTTACTTTGTTAAATGCGATCGCAGAAGGCACAAGTCGCATTACCGAAACCATTTTCGAAAACCGCTTTATGCACATTCCAGAGCTTAACCGTATGGGTGCAAAAGGGGAAATTGAAGGTAATACCGCAATTTGCCTCGGTGTAGAAAAATTAAAACCCGCTGAAGTGATGGCAACCGATCTACGTGCTTCAATCAGCTTAGTGTTAGCGGGCTGTATCGCTGAAGGCGAAACCATTGTAGATCGCATCTACCACATCGATCGTGGTTATGAGCACATCGAAGAAAAATTACGCGGCTTAGGTGCAACTATTGAGCGTTTTTCTGAGCGTGTAGAAGAAGAATAATCTTCCATTTTAAACGTAAAAGCGAGAAGCGATTTCTCGCTTTTTCTTTCTCTAACGATGACAAGCCTCATAAAGCGGTAATAATTCTTGAATAGTTTGCAAAATAAATTCTGCCGCATCAATTTTAGCCAAATCTTCCCGCTCAACATTTTTACCAATGCACCAATAAGCCTCAGGATCTTCTAGCGTTAAATCAGGCACTTCTTTGAGCTTTTTAAAATCGGCATATTCGCTCTCACTATCTTGCCATATCTCAAAATCTTGGTATTTTTCGCGATCTACATTTTCCCACCATTGTTGATATTGCGGCAGTTTTACCTGTGAACGATCCGCACGATAGCAATGCCAATCAAGACTAACTTGTAACCGTCTTCGGTTCAAAATAACCGATAAAATCACCGCTGAATTTTGGTTAAATTCATACTTATAAAAGGTGAAAAAGTGTGCACGGACTTGCCAACCATTGCACCAACGCTCAATATGGGGCTCAGCAAATGGCATTCCCAATTTTCGGTAGACATCAAGGCTCAACGCTTTCCACTCCTCCCAATTTTCTTTGTATGTTGCCTTGATGATCGGAATATCCTCAGGGCAATATTTTTTCATTTGAGCAAATTGAAAGAAAGGAATATCAAAAATTTTGCAAAATTGACTATTTAACATTTGCATTTTTTCCTATTAAAAAGACCGCTTACAAGCGGTCTTATTTTTCATCTGATTTACCAATTAGCGGTTGGTGTAAACAAACTCGACACCTTCTTCATCTTCTTCCGACCAATCGTCGTCGAAATCGTCCCAGTCGTCTTCTTCAATCGCGTTTTGCATCGCTTCTTGGTGATAGTTATCCCATTTGAATTTCACTTCATCGGCTTCTTTATTTTCTTCTTCCACTTCGCGTGGGTTCGCTTCAATAAAGTCCATAATGTCGAGTGTTAAGGCTGGCACGTTCTGACCTGTTGCAGCAGAAATGAGGTAGTAATCCCCTTCCCAGCCTAAGCGTGCAACGATCTCTTTGGCACGCTCTTGAGCCTCTTCTTCACTCATCGTGTCGATTTTATTAAACACTAGCCAAGTCGGTTTTTCTGCCAATTTTTCGCTATATTTAAACAATTCGCTTTCGATAATCGCCACGTTATCCGCTGGATCACACTCATCAATCGGCATAATATCTACAAGGTGAATCAAGATACGACAACGCTCTAAGTGTTTTAAGAAACGAATCCCTAAACCTGCACCGTCGGCTGCACCTTCGATCAAGCCTGGAATATCTGCTACCACAAAGCTGCGATCTGAACCGACACGTGCCACGCCTAAACTTGGCACAAGCGTAGTAAATGGATAATCTGCCACTTTCGGTTTTGCTGCTGACACGCTACGAATAAAGGTTGATTTTCCTGCATTAGGTAAACCGAGCATACCCACATCAGCTAAGAGCATTAATTCAAGCAATAAATCACGTTTTTCGCCTGGTGTGCCATTGGTTTTTTGGCGTGGAGCTCGGTTCACGGAAGATTTAAAACGAGTATTACCTAAGCCGTGATAGCCACCTTTTGCCACCAACATTTTCATTCCATGTTTAGTTAAATCACCAATGACTTCTTGGGTGTCATTGTCAATCGCACGCGTTCCGACTGGCACTCGTAAAGTAATATCGTTACCACGATGCCCCGTACAACCTGCACTACGCCCATTCTCACCACGCCCTGCGGCATAGCGTTTTTCAAAGCGGTAGTCGATAAGAGTATTTAAGTTTTCGTCTGCGATTAAATAAACATCGCCACCGTCACCACCATCACCACCATCAGGCCCCCCTTTCGGGATATATTTTTCACGGCGGAAGCTTACACAGCCATTGCCGCCATCACCTGCTTCAATGCGAATCAGGGCTTCATCAATAAATTTCATTTTTGTTCCTTATTTTAGCTCCCCTCTTTAGAAAAGAGGGGCTGGGGGAGATTTGATAAGCGGTCTTTTTTGACCTATTTTTGCAAATTGAGATCGCTGAAATCTCCCCTACCCCCTCTTTGCAAAAGAGAGAGATCTACCATTACATTTTCTCTACAGTCTTAATCCCTAACAGATCTAAACCTTGTTTGAGCGTTCTTGCTGTTAAATCACTTAAACGTAAACGGCTATTTTTCACTTTTTCTTCTGCATTAAGCATCGGGCAAGCTTCGTAGAAACTTGAGAATGCACCCGCTAACTCATATAAATATTGGCAAAGTATATGTGGCATACCTTCTTTTGCTACGCTATTTAATGCTTCTTCAAATTGTAATAATTTGATGGCTAATGCACGTTCTTTCTCTTCTGTTAAGATAATCTCACCACTTAAAGTACTTGGATCAATCCGCGCTTTTGTAAATACAGAACGAATACGCGTATAAGCATATTGCATATATGGTGCGGTATTGCCCTCAAAGCTCAACATATTATCCCAGTCAAACACATAGTCTGTGGTACGGTTTTTCGACAAATCTGCATATTTCACTGAGCCGATTGCAACCGCTTCAACTACTGCAGCTTTCTCTTCTGCCGTTAAGTTAGTGCTACGTTGTGAAATTAATGCATCTGCACGCTCAATCGCTTCGTTTAGTAAATCTTTAAGTTTTACGGTATCGCCTGAACGTGTTTTAAATGGTTTACCATCTTTGCCTAACATCATGCCAAAGAATGGATGTTCAAGGCTAAATGAATCTGGCACATAGCCCGCTTTACGGGTAATTAACCAAGCTTGTTGCATATGTTGTGCTTGACGGCTATCTGAGAATACTAAAGCACGATCTGCTTTTAAAGTTTCATAACGATATTTTGCTGCAGCCACATCAGTAGTCGTGTATAAGAAACCACCATCTTTTTTCTGCACGATAACGCCCATTGGATCGCCATCTTTATTTTTGAACTCAGAAAGGAAAACGACTAAAGCGCCATCATCTTCTACTGCCAATCCTTTTGCTTTTAAATCCGCCACAATTTCTGGCAACATTGGATTGTAAAGGCTTTCGCCCATCACATCTTTTTCGGTTAAAGTTACGTTCAAGCGGTCGTAATTTTCTTGATTGTGGTGCATTGTAATATCAACTAATTTTTTCCACATGGTACGACAATATTCATCGCCACTTTGGAGTTTCACCACATAACCACGTGCTTTTTCAGCAAAAGCTGCATCTTCATCGTAATGCGCTTTGGCTGCACGATAGAATGCTTCTAAATCGCTTAATTCAAGCTGTGAGGCATTTTCATTTTCCATTTTTTCAAGATAAGCAATTAGCATCCCGAACTGGGTTCCCCAGTCGCCAACGTGGTTGGCACGGATCACTTTATTGCCTAAAAACTCAAGAGTACGCACCACCGCATCGCCAATAATAGTCGAACGCAAATGCCCAACGTGCATCTCTTTTGCCACGTTTGGAGAAGAGTAATCGATAACTATCGTTTGTGGATTTGTGGTTTGAATGCCAAAATTAACCGCTTGTAAGGCTAAATTAGCGTTGTTTGCTAACCAATCTTTATTTAAGAAAATATTGATAAAGCCTGGACCCGCAATTTCTAATTTTTCAGCGACACCGTCTAAATTCACGTTAGCCAAAATTTTTTGAGCAAACTCACGCGGGTTCATTCCTAATTTTTTTGCCGCACCCATTGCACCATTCGCTTGATAATCGCCAAACTCAGGTTTACTCGATTGACGCACTAAAGGCTCAACATTCTCGCTTGCTCCTGCAAGAATCATTGCTTGCTTGATTTTATCTGATAAAATTTGTTGAATATTCACTTTTTAACCTATTGCATTTACATTCAAAAAATGGATAAAATTATACCTGAAAACACGAACTTTTACGAGAAAATGACCGATTGTTTTGGTGATTTATCTCAATTCGAGCAAAAAATTCAGCAAATTTCAGAAATCGCAGGGATTGATCTCAGCCGATATGAAATTGATCATCTTGCGGTTCGCATGAATACACTTGAAACTGCTAAAAAATGGCGAAATCTTTTAGTGGAAAATGTAAAGATTCTTAAAGAAAGTCAAGTTAATGGCCGCCCAATTGGACTGTTTGAGCTAACGCAAGCGGTTGATTTTTTTGGACAAAAAGTCAAAATCATAGAACTTCCCTTTCCTAAAGGCAAAATTTATCCACAAGAGGGATGGGAACATATTGAAGCTGTAATCCCTATGCAGCAAAGTGAAAACGTAGATTCTTGGATTGAACGAGTAATAAAAATGTTTGCACTTAATGAGAATCCTAAACTTAATATTAAAATTAGCCAGCCTGAAGTGGAAGGTGAACAACTACCTAACCCGACCATTGCGATAAATGTAAAGAATGCAACTTTAAGTAATCATTCTTGTCTAAAACTACATCCTTATGGTATAAATGATATTATTTATTCAGAAAATCATTTCTGAACTTTCTCTTATTGGGGTACAATATGAAAAAATTTGGATTAGCGACTACGTTATTATCTAGCCTTGTAATGGTTGGTTGTGCAAATACGGACATTTATAGCGGAAGCGTATATTCTGCATCACAAGCCAAAGAAGCTAGAGCAATTAGCTACGGTACGATTGTATCTGTGCGTGATGTAAAAATCCAAGCAGATAATCAAGGTGTAATCGGCACAGTAGGTGGCGGTGTATTAGGTGGTATTGCTGGTTCTGCTATCGGTGGTGGTAGAGGGCAAGCGATTGCAACTGCTGTAGGAGCTATTGCGGGTGCGATGGCAGGCAATACAATCGAAGAAAAGGCGAGTCAAGTTTCTTCATTAGAAATGACGATTCGTAAAGATGATGGTCAAGAAATCGTGGTTGTTCAGAAAAAAGAAGACGGTTTCGTACCAGGTAAACGTGTAAGACTCGTTGGTTCTAACTCGAATTTAAACGTTTCTTTACTTTAATTTTCAATTTTAAGGATTCATAATGAAAAAACTTTCTCTAGCTGTATTAGTAAGTATGGTTCTTGCAGCTTGTACTGCAGACGTTTACTCAACTAAAGGTGATGCAACTATTTTAAGTAGCAAAGACATCTCAAAAGATGTTGTTGAGTTAACCGTTCAAAAAGACAACGGTGAAATCGTGACTTTAAAACGTAAATACGACTCTCACGCAACAGTGGGAGCACGTGTAACTGTTGCTGATCAAGACAACAGCCAAGATGCAGATTTAAACACAATTCGTCGTTACGAATTCAAATAATCTGACTTCATTATAGAAACCCGGCCTATGTCGGGTTTTTATTTCCTCTATTTTCTATAATCATTCGCCTGCTGCAGTAACACTTGGCTCTCTTTTAAGAATTGTTCTGAATAATCACCAAACCAGTGATGTACCTTTTCAAAAACTTGAATAAAGCCTGCTTTATCTTTTTCTTCAAAGAATTTTAGGCTCTGTTCAAAAGTTGCTTTTAACGATTGAATTGTCATTAAATTTTCAGGTTTATCCGAAATAATATCCGCATACAACGCCCCATCTTGAGCAAATAAACGCCCTATCATCGCAAGTTCTAAACGGTAAATAGGAGAAGAAAGTGCTAATAGCTGTTCAAGTTTTATCGGCTGCTCTGATAAATGCAAGCCAAACATAAAAGTCGAAAAGTGGCGTAGTGCTTGGATATAAGTCATTGCGTGATCGTGCTCTGTAGCACCAATCACTTCAATTTTTGCTCCCCAGATTTTGATCTGCTCTAATAACCATTCGTACTGTTCTGCTCCACGCCCATGGCAGCAAACCACCACTTGCTTAGCTAAACTTTGCGTGTCTGGACCAAACATTGGGTGAAGCCCAACCACTGCTCCTTGATGCACTTTTAACATTTTTTGCAACGGTTGAGCTTTTACCGAAGTGAGATCGGCTAAAATCATCTTTTCAGTTAAGAAAGGTTGCAAGCGCTCAATCGTTTCTAGCGTTTTATTGATTGGCACACAAACAAGTACCAAATCAGCCCCCGCCAAAATGGTTTCAGCTTGAACCCAATCATTTTGATCAAGGCTTACCACTTGGTAGCCCGACAAACTCAGAAAGCGGTTAAATAATCGCCCTAATTTACCAAGTCCCCCCACAATCACGATCTTTTGAATATTCGGATTCACTTGCTTAAAGCCGTGTTTGTTCTCGTTGGCATAGGATTCTCGCATCACGCGTCTGAGTACATCTTCAATCAGATCCGCAGGTACGCCTTGCGTTTTAGCTTCGGTTCTGCGAGCTTCAATCATCGCTTTTTCACGCTCTGGCGCATAGACGGGAATGCCGTGTTCTGACTTCACTTTTCCCACTTCCGCCACTAATTTTAAACGTTCAGAAAGTAAGGCTATCAACTCACGATCAACCTGATCAATTTTTTCGCGTAAAGGGTTTAATGGCATAATTTATCCTTGATGTTGTGTTTATTATTATTTACTTATTGTAAATCAAAAATTACAGATAAATTACCTATTTATTGCCAAGATTTCAACTACTTTTTGCTTCACACTTTCTACCGAAATTCTTGCCATTAAATTCTCACCTGTTTTGGATTTCGCTTTAGTTGCCCAAGGAAGTGCTTGCCACGGTTTACCGTAATAAGTTTGCACTACTTCATCATAAACAGAAATCACATTTTGTTGATCATTGTAAGGTGCAGTGCGGCGCGGATTGTGAATCGCATAAAGCCCAATAACGGGCGTACCTTGAATACTTGCAATGTGGGCTGAGCCAGTGTCAGGCGAAATCACTAGATCTGCTAATTTTAAGAGGGCAGCAAGCTCTTTTAGCGACGTTTTTCCTACCAAATTCTGCACATTCGGGGCAAGTTGCTGAATACAAGCGGTCATTTCCAGTTCACGTTTTGCAGGCGAACCAACCAAAATCACGTTGATATTTTGTGCTATCAACCAATTCGCAATGTCGGCATAACGCTCTATTAACCAATCTTTTTCAGCCTTACTAGAACAAGGAGAAATCACCACATTTTTACGCATTGGATCAAGCCACTGTTTCACTTTTTCAACCGTTTCCGCAGGAATTGGCAATTGCCATTTTGGGGTTAAATCAGTTACGCCAATCGCTTTGGCAAACATCATCTGTCCATCTAACACGTGCGGAGAGGTGGTTTGTTCCACCTTTTGATTGGTAAAAAGCCACTGCATTTCACGGGCACGATCTTTGTTAAACCCCATTTTTTTATCCGCTTTAATGCCAAGTGAAAGAATAGAAGCTCGAAATGCAGTTTGCATATTAAGCAGAAAATCAAACCGCTTGTGGGCAAGCTGTTTCCAAATTGTAAAGATATTTTTCCAGCTAGATTTTTTATCAAACGGAATTAACGTCACATTAGGGAGATCTTGCATCAGCATTGCTTCGGTTTTACCGATAATCCAAGTAATTTCCGCATCGGGATATTGGCGTTGAATAGCTTGCACGACCGCAAGAGTGTGGCAAACATCACCAATTGCAGAGAGGCGAATAATGCAGAAGGATAGAGGCTTTTTCATATAAATTTACTATTGGTAGGGTGCATGGATTTATAAAATCCACGCACGTAAACAAGAGATTAAGGTGCGTGAAACGTTGTTTCACACATCCTACAATTTATTAATAGTTTACTCCACCACAAAACAAGCAATTTTTCTGCCATCTGGGTAGTTTTTCAATTGCGGTTGTTCCAGTTGGCAGCGGTCGGTTGCAAAACGACAACGGGCATGGAAGGCACAGCCTTTTGGTGGATTAAGTGGACTTGGCAGCTCGCCTGTGAGTTTAATTCGCTCACGGCGATCAGCTTCGTTTAATCTTGGCGTCGCTGAAAGAAGCGCTTGCGTGTATGGATGTTTTGGCTCAGCAAAAATCTGTTTCACCTCGCCTTGCTCCACGCAACGCCCTAAATACATCACCATCACTTCATCTGCGATATGTTCCACGACTGAAAGATCGTGCGAGATAAAGACATAAGAAAGCCTCATCTCTTCTTGTAGATCCATCATTAGATTGAGCACTTGAGCACGCACGGAAACATCTAATGCTGAAACAGGTTCATCCGCCACAACAATATCAGGCTCTAACATTAAACCGCGTGCAATGGCAATACGCTGGCGTTGCCCGCCTGAAAACATATGCGGATAGCGATCATAAAACTCTGGTTTTAAGCCCACTTTTGCCATCATATCCAACACTTTTGCCTTACGCTCTTTTGCCGAAAGCGAAGTGTTAATGAGCAAAGGCTCTTCTAAGATTGAGCCCACTTTTTTACGTGGGTTGAGTGAGCTATACGGATTTTGGAACACGATTTGAATTTTACGACGGCGAAGCGTTGCTGTCTCCTTATCATTTTCCAGAAAGTTGTGGCCGTTGTAAAAAAGCTCGCCTTCGGTCGGCTGTTCAATCATAGTGAGCATTCGCCCAAGGGTTGATTTTCCACAACCAGATTCTCCCACTACCGCTAAGGTTTTGCCGCGTTCTAACGTGAATGACACGCCATCCACCGCTTTCACCATTTTAGGTTTGGTGAACAAACCCTTTTTCACAGGGTAATATTTTTTCAGGTTAATCGCATCAAGAAGCGGTGCGTTTTGATCATTTTTTTGCATATTGTCCTCTCCTTGATTAGCTCGGTAAGCCTTGTGCGTTTAACGGCGTATGGCATTTCACTTGACGGCTGTTGATTTGCACCAACGCAGGCTCAACGCTACGACATTTCTCCGTCGCATACGGGCAACGCGGGTTAAGCAAGCAGCCTTGTGGGCGGTCATATTTACCAGGTACAACACCAGGGAGCGATTGCAAGCGAGATTTGCCTTCCGCAAACTCTGGCAAGGCTTTCAACAGTGCTTGTGTATAAGGATGCAACGGCGATTTGAAAATCTCTTCTGCCTTGCCCTCTTCCACCACTTGCCCTGCGTACATCACAATAATGCGATGTGCTGATTCTGCTACCAACGCCAGATCGTGCGTAATTAAAATCAACGCCATATTTTCTTTACGTTGTAATTCAAGCAGTAAATCAATAATTTGGGCTTGAATGGTTACATCTAGCGCCGTTGTCGGTTCATCAGCAATCAACAGCTTCGGATTACATGCAATTGCCATTGCAATCATGACACGCTGGCTCATCCCGCCAGAAAGCTGGTGCGGATAAACCTCTAAACGAGATTTAGGATCAGGAATGCCCACTAGTGAAAGCAATTCAATTGTTCTCTCACGGCGTGCTGATTTGCTCCCGCCTTGATGCACTTTCAAGGCTTCCATAATTTGATAGCCCACGGTATAGCTTGGGTTGAGGCTCGTCATCGCATCTTGGAAGATCATCGCAATGTCTGCTCCAATAATTTCTTGCTTCTCTCTTGGCTTTAACGCGAGCAAATCATTCTGGTTAAAATGCAATTTCTCTGCAGTCACACGACCTGGGAAGTCAATCAATCCCATAATAGCCAAAGAACTAACCGATTTGCCCGAACCAGATTCGCCTACAATACCTAACACTTCACCTTCATTCACGGTGTAGCTAACACGATCAACCGCTTTAAAAGGGGCTTTTTCATCGCCGAACGAAACGGAAAGATTTTCAACAGTTAATAAACTCATTTTTGCTCCCTATTGTTTTAATTTTGGATCGAGAGCATCACGTAAGCCGTCGCCCATCAAGTTAAAGGCTAATACAAGTGATAAAATTGCTAAACCAGGAATGGTAACAAGCCAGTTCGCTGATTGCATAAAACCGCGTGATTCTGCCAACATAGTACCCAATTCTGGTGTCGGTGGCTGTGCACCGATGCCTAAGAAGCCAAGTGCAGCAAGTTCTAAAATCGCGTTCGAAATACCCATTGTCATTTGTACAATTAAAGGTGCAAGGCAGTTTGGAAAAATCACGATAAACATTAATCGCCACACATTCGCCCCAGCCACACGGCTTGCCACCACGTAATCACGGTTTTTCTCATTCATTACCGAAGCACGGGTTAAACGCACATAACTTGGAATGGAAACAATCGCAATCGCAATCGCTGCGTTAATCAGTGATGGCCCGAGAATCGTCACCACGCCAATGGTTAATAACAGGCTTGGAATAGCAAGCATAATATCGACCAAACGCATAATTAAAATATCGAGCGTGCCACCATAGTAGCCTGCAAGTAAACCTAAAATAACACCTAATACGCAAGACATCACGACAATCAGCAAACCAATAAAAACAGAAAGTCTTGCCCCATAAATAATACGAGAAAGCATATCACGACCGATATCGTCTGTGCCTAAAGCATAGGCTGAATTACCGCCCTCAAACCACATAGGAGGTAAAAGTAAAGCTGAGCGGTTTTGTTCGATTGGATCGAAAGGTGCAACCCAACCTGCAAAAATTGAGGCAAAAAGCACGATTAAAATAAAGATAAATCCAATTACCGCCCCGCGGTTTTGACTAAAGTAATAGACAAACTCTTGAAAAGGTGTTTTTGGCATTGGGGCTGTTACTGTCGTTGAAGACATTGTTCACTCCTCTCTTCTAAGTATTTCGAATACGTGGATTGACCACACCATAAATCAAATCAACCAGTAAATTCACAAGAATGATGATAGTTGCAATAATCAACACCGAACCTTGTAAAACGGGATAATCGCGAGCGTTAATCGCCTCAATTACCCATTTACCAATCCCAGGCCAAGAGAAAATATTTTCGGTTAATACCGCCCCTGAGAGCAACTGCCCCACAATTAATCCCACTACTGTTACGACAGGAATTAACGCATTACGCAGTGCATGTACAAACACAATGCGTGTGGTATTTAAACCTTTTGCTTTTGCAGTTCGGATATAATCTTCACCCAATACTTCAAGCATTGAAGAACGGGTCATTCGAGTAATCACCGCAAGGGGAATCGTGCCAAGCACAACAGCAGGCAAAATCAGCGATTTAATTGCCGCTAAAAATGCACCAGGTTCGCCCGACTGCCACGTGTCAATCAACATAAATCCCGTGTTGGTTTCAATCCAATATTCTGACGGTAAACGCCCTGACGCAGGCAAACCGAGTGGCGTTGAAACATAGAGAATTAAAATTAAGCCCCACCAGAAAATCGGCATTGAATAGCCTGTAAGAGAGAGAGTTGTCACAAGATGTGAGATCCAAGAGTTTTTCTTAACTGCAGCAATCACACCAAGAAAAATCCCAACCACTAAAGACCAAAGCAAGGCAAAGAATGCAAGCTCAACCGTTGCGGGGAAAAGCGTAAAAAACTCCTTGAGGACTGGCTCATTATTACGGAATGAATGGCCTAAATCACCATGGAAAATCCCTTTAATATAGTTGAAATATTGTTCAGGTAAGGATAAATCCAAGCCGAGTTGAGACATCATTTGGGCGTGCACAGCTGGATCAAGCCCGCGTTCGCCCATTCGAATTTCGATAGGGTCCCCAGGAATAAGATGCACCAACGCAAAAGTAATTAAGGTAATCGCAATAAAGGTGGGAATCACCATCAATATGCGTTTTAAAATAAATGAAAACATAAATAGATAATAATAGGTAAATTTTTGAAAAATTTTGACCGCTTGAGCCCCTCTCTCTGCTTGAAATTGCCTTACGCAATTCCAAGTGGTCTCTCTCCCACAAGGGGAGAGAGTGCAAGAGAGAATCAGCAGAATTATTTATCTGCTAAATCAACGTGGTAGAAGTTGTGCAAGCTAAACGGGCTGATAGTATAACCTGTTACTTCTTTACGCACAGGGAAGTAGGTGGTTGAGTGAGCAATGGTTACCCAAGGTGCTTGTTCTTTGAACAATACTTGTGCGTTTTTATAGAGCTCTGTGCGCTTTTCGTGGTCTGTAATTTGGGCCGCTTCTGTCACTAATTTATCAAACTCTGCATTACAGAATTTCGAATAGTTAGAACCTTGTTTCACCGCTGCACAGCTTAATAGGGTATTTAAGAAGTTATCTGGATCACCATTATCACCATTCCATCCCATCATACCTGTTGGATCTTCACCATTACGCAAGCGTTTAAGATATTCACCCCATTCATAGCTCACAATTTTCGCATTCACACCCACTTTTTTCCAATCTTCTTGGATAAGCTCAGCCATACGACGTGCATTTGGATTATAAGGACGGCTTACTGGCATTGCCCAGATTTCGGTATCAAAACCATTCGGGAATCCCGCCTCAGCTAATAATGCTTTAGCTTTTTCAGGGCTATAATCATAATCTTTTACCGCATCGTTATAGCTCCACATTGTTGGTGGAATTGGATTTTTTGCTTTCTCACCAGAGCCTTGGTAAACAGAGCTAATAATCGCATCTTTATTGATAGCGTGATTTAATGCCTGGCGCACTTTTTGATTATCAAACGGTTTTTTCTCGGTATTGAAATGTAAGTAGCCAATGTTTAACCCTGGACTTGTCATCAAGTTAATGTTCGGATCTTTTTTCAGCGTTTCAATATCTGCAGGGTTTGGATAAGGTGCAGCGTGGCATTCACCTTTTTGGATTTTCGCTAAACGAACCGAAGCATCTGGAGTGATCGAGAATACCAAGCGGTCAATTTTTGCTTTACCTTCCCAATATTCAGGGAATGCTTTATATCTAATACTTGAATCTTTTTGATAATCTACAAATTGGAATGGGCCAGTACCAATTGGATCGTTATCTACTTTTTCAGGTGTTCCCACTTTTAGCATTTGCTCTGCATATTCAGCCGAGAAAATTGCAGCAAAATCCATTGCCACATTCGATAAGAATGGTGCATTTGGCACTTTTAGACTAATTTTCACTGTGTAATCATCTACTTTTTCTACTTTATCAATGATATTTGGCATATCCATACCAATAAAGTATTCATAGTTTCCACCCGAAACTTTGTGATATGGGTGGTTTGGATCTAATTGACGATTGAATGAGAACAACACGTCATCCGCATTGAAATCACGTGTTGGTTTGAAATTTTTATTGCTGTGGAATTTGACACCTTTACGTAAATAGAAAATATAAGTTTTGCCATCTTCAGACACATCCCACTTCTCTGCTAATGAAGGTATAACATTTGTTGTACCTGGTTCAAAAGTAGTGAGCATATTGAAAATAGTTTGTCCTGTTGCATCAAAGGTTAAACCATCTGTCGCAAATTGTGGATTAAAGTGCGTTGGTGAAAGCTCTGCACAATAAACAAAGGTTTTTGGTGCAGCAAGTACGGTTGTTGAAGCAAAAACCAAGCTTAATAAAGAGAGTTTAGCGAGTTTTTTCATAAAGGCTCCTGATGTTGTGAGTTATTGTTTTAGTAGAATTCTTTGAATATACAAGTTTTTGGCAGAACATCAAGAGGAAAAAAGCAAAAGCGGTAAGATTTTAGGAGAATTTTGCGAAATGGCTGAATGGAAGATATGAAATAGCCTTGTATTTAGAATACAAGGCTATTTAACGAGAACATATTTATATATGCATTTAGGGAAATTATTCTTCTTCAAGGTATTTAAATAACTCATTAGCCGTTTCTAAAACCGCTTTGTAATCCTCTCCAAATAAGAAATCAATTTTATTAATATTATCTTCAACTTCTTCAATAGAAAGATCTAAAAACTCACTTGAGACACTCGAACTAAGATCTTGAAATTCATCATAATCTCCAAGATGAACTTCGCTTTTTATACCTAAATTAATCATTTCATCAATAAGTTTTGCTATATTGGCTGACTATGAAACTTCAAAATATTCAGCGACAAAATATAAATCTTTAAATTCTTCCATTATATTTTCCCTTATTCCGTTGTAATTAAATAGACTTTGTTTAAACAGCTATCAAACACATCAATATCAATAACTTTTCGATCTAACGATGAAATAAAATCATCTAAACGTCTTTTTCCTTCATCTTTTATTTCATCACTATGTGGACCACAAAAAAAACAATCATTCTTTATCTTTAAATAGTCATAAATATCAGAGTAATTTGTGAAAAATAAAAATTCCTGATCACTTTCTGGATAATCTCTAGCGCTTTCAAGTGCCCTGACCAGTCACTAAGATGACCAGCTCCAGCACTTACTTTAATTTTAGTCCTTACACTTGTTGTTACAATACTTTCAACACTAGCCCAAAAACTAATTGATTTAAGAAAATAAAAAACTGCAGCCTTAGATTGAAAAGTTGCAATTCTTTCCGCCCCACGAACATTTTCAATAATAACCATCGTGTTTCCTTATATATTTAATTGTTACGCAAAATATTTTACTTGTTATGTCAATAACAAGTAAAAGCAGTATACTGCTCTTAAAATTTAAGATTTTTACAGGGGGCTAAAATCGATCCTACGAGAAGAAATGAATAAAATAAGAGAGGATAATGGAAATGGGAAATGGGAAATGGGAAATGGGAAATAAGAATAAAAGCAAAAACCCCATACCTTACAATACGGGGTTATTTGCTTTCGCTCTAATTCAATCTGGCGATGCCCTACTCTCACATGGGGAATCCCCACACTACCATCGGCATTACGGCATTTTACTTCTGAGTTCGGAATGGATTCAGGTAGAACTACCGCACTATGGTCGCCAGAATATTCTGTTTTAGTCTAGGTCTTTTTCTTAACCTTTGACTTTATATTCTTTTGATTTTTCGTTCTTTTTAATAAATTTGAAACAAGCTGCTTCCTGTTTAGTTTCGCTTTGCTCAAAAACACTTGAGCGTTGTATAGTTAAGCCTCTCGGGCAATTAGTATGTGTTAGCTCAACGGCTCGCACCGCTTACACACCACACCTATCTACGTCGTAGTCTCCAACAACCCTTACAGTCTTATAGACTGGGAGAACTCATCTCAAGGCAAGTTTCGTGCTTAGATGCTTTCAGCACTTATCTCTTCCGCATGTAGCTACCCGGCAATGCGTCTGGCGACACAACCGGAACACCAGTGATGCGTCCACTCCGGTCCTCTCGTACTAGGAGCAGCCCCAATCAATTCTCCAACGC
>NZ_CALIFA010000052.1:0-7370 GCF_938021905.1 Pseudohaemophilus parahaemolyticus | reverse complement strand
GTGTGGAGAAAGCAGGCTTTGGCGAGAAGGAAAAAATTATTGAAGAAGGCTGTGCATTCACCGGTTTAAGCCGAGCCACCTTTCTTCGGCAAATTAAACCCTACCGCCCAGCGAGTGGTCGCAAAGTGCGGTCAGACAAGGGGAAACATCAAATGGATGCGAATGAGCTGAAATTGATTAGTGCCGCCTGGTTACACCTACGGCGCAAAAACGGCAAAACCATGGCAACGTTGGAGCGGATTTTGGACATATTGCGCGCCAATGACAAAGTGAAAGCGGAGTTTGTGGACGAGAAAACAGGCGAGGTTCGCCCTTATTCGGCAAGTTCAGTGGAGCGTGCATTACGCAATGCCAATTTGCACCCTGACCAGCTGTTACGCCCTGCCCCTGTGGTGCAGTTGCAAAGCCGACACCCGAACCACGTTTGGCAAATTGACCCGTCTTTGTGTGTGCTGTATTACCTGAAAGAGACTGGCAAAGGCAATGATATTGTAGAGCGTCAATTTGAAAGCGGTTTGCGGTTTATGAACGTGAGTGGCTTGGCAGAACTCAATCAGCTTGCCCACCAGTGGACGCGGTATTTCAACGCCAAAGCGGTGCATAGCCGCCACGGTATGACCCGTTATTCCGCGTGGCAGAAAATTCACGCTAAGGATTTAATTTATCCACCCAGCCGTGAGATTTGCCAAGAACTGATGATTACTGCACTCACAGAACGCTTGGTGACCGATAAGTTGGAAATCAGCTTTGAAAATCACCGATATGATGTACGTGATGTACCTGATGTGAAAATTGGCGAGAAAATCACGGTGGGCAAAAATCCTTATCGCCCTGAATGTGTGCAGGTGCACTGCTTTGAGCAAGTGTTTGCTGATGATGGCTCGATGAGCCTGAAACCTTACTGGGTGGTGTTGGAGCCTGTGAAAATCAACGAACTAGGCTTCCGTGTGGATGCTGCAATCATCGGCGAAGAATACAAAGCCCACCGCAAAACGGCATTTGAAACCAACAAGGAACAGGCGGAGCAACTGGCTTATGGTGTGGAAACCGAAGATGAGTTGAAACGAGCGAAGAAAGCCAACAAACCATTATTTAATGGGGAGATCAATCCATATCAACACATTGAGAACACGGACTTAAATTGGTATATGCCGAAAAAAGGTCAAGAACACGAACTCACCACCAACGCCCGACGGGTGGAGCAAAAACCGATGTCGGTGGTGGAATTTGCCAAAAATGGCAAGGCTCGCTGGGGTGAGTTGTGGAACGGTGAGTGTTATCAATGGGTGAATGGCAGATACCCACAAGGCGTGCCGCCACTTGAAGCGGAACGGCTGTTGAGCTTAGGGTTTGAAGATTTTAAAGCGGAGTTTGTGGCACCAGAGCCTAAAACCTCGCATTTGAAATTGCTTGCCGCTTAACCACCAAAATCTCCCCTAACCCCTCTTTACAAAAGAGGGGGACTGATTGAAGGAGCATTTTATGCTGAAGTTAAAACAGGTGCTGATTGATAAGGGCGTGAGCTTAAGGCAGTTAGCACAGATGATGAATGTGTCGCCTGCAACCATTTCTCAGTTGATAAACCATAATCAACGGGTGCGGGAGTGGGCGGCATTTGAGAAGAGTTTAATGGCGTCTTTGCAAAAGATTGGGATAAACCAACCGCTTGCAACGCTATTAGAAAAGGAAGCGACAGGGGAAAGTTTGGCGACCGAGCCTGCCGCTTCCGCCCTTAAAACCAAACGAGAAATTAAGGACGAGATTATGTTACTCGCAAAACAGGCTTTATTTCCAGCCACTAAGAAACATTTTTTATTACCGATTGACCCTTTTTCCGTCGATATTCGCTCGGCTGATGAAGTTTTCGTCACCAGCGACATTCGTTATGTGCGGGAGTCGCTTTATCAAACCGCCAAGCACGGTGGTTTTATGGCGGTGGTGGGTGAAAGTGGTGCAGGTAAATCCACACTCAGACGGGGTTTGATTGACCGCATTCGTGCCGAAAACGCTCCGATTGCGGTGATTGAGCCTTACATTATCGCGATGGAAGACAACGACATCAAGGGCAAAACGCTCAAAGCAGCCCATATTGCCGAAGCGATTATTTCCACCCTTGCCCCACTGCAAAGCGTGAAGCGTTCGCCTGAAGCACGTTTTCGCCAGTTGCATCAAGTGTTGAAAGAAAGCTGTAAATCGGGCTATTCGAACGTGCTAATCATCGAAGAAGCGCACTCCTTGCCAATTCCTACGCTTAAACACTTGAAACGCTTTTTTGAGTTGGAAGATGGCTTTAAAAAGCTGATTTCGATTGTGTTGATTGGTCAGCCTGAGTTGAAGCTGAAACTTTCCGAACGCAACACCGAAGTCCGCGAAGTGGTGCAACGCTGTGAAGTGGTGGAACTCGCACCCCTTGATGCAGAGTTGGAAAACTATGTGGCGTTCCGCTTAGCAAAAGTGGGCAAAAAACTCAGCGATATTTTTGATGAAGATGCGTTTTTAGCGGTGCGACAACGCTTAACGGCGGTGGGCAGAAATAAAACCACCACCAGCCTGCTTTATCCACTTGCAGTAAACAATTTGCTCACCGCCGCGATGAATTTAGCGGAAAGTTTGGGCGTGCCGAAAGTGAATGGCGATGTGGTGATGCAGGTTTAGGGGGCGATATGAAGAAAGCAACCTTAATTTTATCCGCATTTTTGTTGGTTGGCTGTGATGATGGAATGATACAAAAGCAAACGTGGGCTTATTCTGAACTTTGTATCAGCGGAGTGGTTTACCTCCGCTCGCCCAACAGCAGCCTAACCCCAAAAATTAACGCAGATTTTTATCCTTATACTTGCCAAAAAGGAGTAACAAACAATGGCTAAACGCGCAACAAGAGTAAAAAGCGAAGTACAAGAAATTGCCTTGCAAACCCAAGATGAAGTGGCGTTGGCGATTAAACAGATCGGCGATTTAGAGCGTGAGCAGGTGCGATTGACCACCCAGCAAGCGGACGAGAAAGCAGCGGTTGATGAAAAATACACGGCGCAATTGACCGCACTTAAAGAGCAGGTGAAGCCGTTACAAAAGGCGGTGCAAGCGTTTTGTGAAAGTCGTCGTTTAGAACTTACTAACGGAGGCAAACAGAAGACGGCTTACTTTACCACCGGCGAAGTACAATGGCGTGCCAAACCGCCTGCAGTGGTTGCCAAAGGCATTGACGGCATTTTAGAAAGCCTGCGCAATTTGGGGCTGTTCCGCTTTATTCGCACAAAAGAAGAGCTCAATAAGGAAGCGATGCTTGCCGAGCCTGATATTGCACGCTCTATTTCGGGCGTGACCATTCGCGAGGGTGTGGAAGAGTTTGTCATTAAGCCGAATGATGAGGAGGTACGAAAATGAGCCGACGACCAAAAGTAGATCGAGATGTACTCGAAGAAGCCTATCGTAAAGCGGCTGAAACCGCAGCAGCAATGGAGCGTTCGGGTAATTATGCCCGAGCTGGTGAATTGTGGGGAGAAGCGGCAAAACAAGCGGTAACACTCAAACAACGTGAGTGGTGCAACACGCGCAAAACCTACTGCAAAACGTGGCAAGGTAAACGGGAGAAAAGACAATGATTTCCACACTAGAAGCCTTAAAAATGCAACTTCGCCAAGCGATTATTCAACTTGAGCGGGCGGAGAAATCGCTAGATAAAGAAGAAATAATGCACGCCAGTATTTATGTGCAGAATGCGAAGGGGATTTTGATGAAAATGGGGGTAAGACTGTGACAAACCATTATATCTCTATCATCAACATTGAACTTGAACCAACAAAAGACGATTTAACGTTCAAAATAGGTATTAATTATAAACCCAAGCCACCGAATGCAGTAAGCAATATTGTGACTGATTTAATGGCTACAATGCCAGTCATTCTAACAAAAACATGGAATGATATGATTAAGTTAGCTCCCGAAATTGAAAATGGTTTTATGGCTACGCTTCACTTTGATTTCTTTCGAGATGAAGATGGGGATTGGGCAACTAATGGGCATATCGATAAAAAAGAAGGCATTGATCCATTATTGATGGGATTAGCAAAAATGATTTTTACTGATGATCCTGTTATTCAAAAAATACTGGAAACAAATGAAGAACCTAAATATGTTCAACATTTTGATCCAACTTGCTAACTAAACCGCCTTTGGGCGGTTTTCTTGTATTAGGAGAACCGAAAATGAAAGTGAAATGTAGTGCGTGTGGAGCGTTGCATTCGTTGGATGCGTTGATTGCCAACAAGGCAGCAAGTGATGCCTTAAATGCGGCATTGTTGGTGAGTGGTGAGTTAGGCGAAGCCTTAATTCGTTATTTGGGGCTGTTTCGTCCTGCGAAAAGTTCGCTCACGTTCGACCGTGTGGCAACCTTGCTGGGCGAACTCACACCGATGATACAGGCTAAGACTATCAAACGTGATGGGCGTGAGTTTCCTGCACCGCCTGAGGCGTGGATTTATGCCATTAACCAAATGATGGCGAGCCGTGTCAATTTTACCCTTCCGATGAAGTCGCATGGTTATTTGTTGGAAATTATTGCAGGCTACAAGCCTATCGGCACAGCGGTGGCTGTGCAAAATCCTGAGCAAAATCGACCGCTTGCAAGCAATAAAATGAACGCAATTAAAGGAGCGTTGGAATGGGGCAAAACAATCAATGGCTAAAACCTGTGCTAGCTCAAGGCGTGGCAATGTTATTGCTGTTACGCCTAAAAAATTCGCCAACGGAAGATGTGATACAGCCAACACTGGAGGCGTGGTATCGGGTGATCACTTATAAAAAGTCGTGGGATATGGAGTTGGATAAGGTGCGGTTTGAGACGGCATTTATGACACTTGGGCAGACTTGTGATTGGTTCCCCACACCAAAACAACTGCTAGAAGCCTTGCCACAGCGTGAATATCCTGAGCTTCCGCCACCACCGCCAAAAAGTGTAGAAGAAATGGCACTGGAAAAGGCACAAGCGGAAAGTAATTTACAAAGATTGAAAGCAATTTTAAGAGGTAAACGATGAGAAAACGATTATTGCAGCTGGTGCATATTGGGAAAAGTCAGTTGGGAATGGACGATGAGACGTATCGAAGTCTATTATCTCAACAATTCTACCAAAATTCTGCGAAAAATATAAGCTATTCAGAGCTAGTGAAACTGGTCAAAATACTACAACAAAAAGGTGCAAAAATTCGCTTACCGCATGATGTTTCACAGCTTTCCGCCGTTCAGCGGAAATTGTGGGCAGTGTGGAAAGCAGTGGCTGAGGAAAGTAGTTCGGCAGCGTTGAATGCGTTTGTGCAGCGCTATTATGCCGAGATTGCGGACTGGCGTGAGCTAGATAGCGAGCAAACCGCGTCTATTATTGAGCAACTAAAACAGTGGAAAAAACGAGTAGGTAAATGATGAATGAAGCCAAATTTGACAATAATGACTTTCAAACCAAAGCCCCTGATTTATTGGTAGATTTGGCGAAATATACGGTAATGGCGGTGCGTGAATGTTACCCTGAAATGGACGCGGAAACTGCGGAAAATATCGGCATGATTGTGGCATTGAAGACGGGCTACAACTGGGGCGGTTTGAATGTGTATGTGCCGAAATCAATGTCGCTTTTCGCCTGTGAGCGTGAAAAGCAAATTTTCAACGAGTTCACTGGCAATAATCACGCCTACCTTGCTAAGAAGTATGGTTTATCTTTGCAATGGATCTACAAAATCGTCAAACGCGTGCAGAAAGAAGAAATTGCCAAACGGCAGTTCGATATGTTTGCCCAATCCTAAAAAACAAACCCAGTGACCGTAAAAAGTCGCTGGGTTTTCTTTTTCTCTATGTGTAACTCTATTTCATTTCGCCTTTCTCATTTCTTCCCACTTCATCCAAATTTTTCCCATTTATGTTGGATTATTTTTAGTAGTTATGTTGGGTGGGTTTAGTCTGCCGATTGCCCAAGAACCATCATCTGCAAAAGTATTCGATGATTGAGGTTGTTTAATGCTTTGCAATTCCTTGTCTTTCAAATACCAAGTAGCCTTGAACCCTTGCCAATTCCGCTCAATGGATATTGCCACCGATTCTGCAACTGATAGCCGTACTTTGTTTGCCTCTCTCAGAAAACCATTCATTGCCGTTTCTGTGATTGGCGCTTTTTTCGCTTTTCGGTGAGTAATGAAATCTTTAGCAAGCTGTCCTGTTATGCCAAACCGCTCAAGCAACATTTCGGATTCGCTTTTTTGCGTAGTTTTTTTAGGTTCATTGACTGGTTCTAAAGAGTGACTGGTTATGGGTGAAATATTTTCACTACCCCCTAGTGCAAAATTTTCACTACCTAGTGAAATATTTTCACCACCCAGTGCAAAATTTTCACTACCTTGTTCAAGGTGTAAAAAGTATAAATTTGAGATGGAACCATCTTTATTTTTACGTTCTTTTTTGCTTACTAATCCCATTTTGATTAAATATTCAATGTGACTGATTGCACTACGTCGGGTCATCTCGCATTTATCGGCAATGTATTGATAACTTGGGAAACAAATTCCATCATCATTGGCATTATCAGCGAGTTTTAAAAGCACAAGTTTTCTAGCAGGATTGCCAACCTTACAATTCATTGCTTGAACCATTAATCGCATACTCATAGCATCAACTCCGAAGCATAACGTGACGCGATAAATTCAATGCCTTTGCTTGTTACGCGCGTCTGAGTGTAATTGTGACCGTGTTCAGCGGTGCCTGTTTTAACCGTAAAAAGATCTTTCGTGTGAGCCGATTGATAAGGCAAAAGCACGCCTGATTGACGATACAAATATTTATCTTCCACCAAGCGATTGACCAATGCACGCTCAGGTATTTTTAAAATCTTCGCCGTCTCACGAAATGATTTACTCGTCCCCACTTCCACATAGTGATCGACAAAAGCGACTTTAGGTGCATTGCGCTCTTTTTCTGCTTGCAACTGAGCGGCTAACATCAACGCCTCAGAAAAAGATTGCGGAATAAGTGCGTTTGGTTTTTGTTGATTTTCCAACGCTTGCCAGCGATCGACTACAGCGGCGGTAAATTCAGGCGATAAGCGAGCGACAATTACAAGGGTGTCTCGCTTATCTGAAAAAAATTCAAAATAACGTTGATTATTCTGCGGATGAATGTAGGAATGGGGTGTCGTATTTTTTAGGAGACCCCTTTCAATCAATTCACGTACTAATTTCAATACGTTATCGTGACGCTTCTCGCACAACTCCGCAATTTCCCGACTACTCATTGTCAAAGTACTTGCGTTTTCTTTCGTAATCGTTAATAATTGATTCATCTGTATATTCCTTAATGAATTAGCCACGAAATCTCCTCGTGGCTTTTTT
>NZ_CALIFA010000051.1:0-7275 GCF_938021905.1 Pseudohaemophilus parahaemolyticus | reverse complement strand
CACTATTGAGAATAATTCTTATTTATTACAAGTTAAATATTAAAAAATATATGAATATTTTACACAAAATAAATGCTACTCGTTTAGCCTTGATTGATCAAGCCATAACAGCCCAACCGTGCGAAGATAACCTAATTAGTGAAATTGCTGTTGCTCTGGTTTATAACGGCATTTCTCACGCAGTGATGATGTGTACGCCAAATAATTTAGATGATTTTGCGATTGGCTTTTCGCTTTCGGAAGGAATTATTTCTAACAAGTCAGAAATTTACGGCATAGATATTATTGAGCAATGTGATGGCATAGAGGTGCAATTAGAAATTAGCACCCGCCGTTTTGTTGAATTAAAAGAAAAACGCCGGTCAATGACAGGCAGAACAGGTTGTGGCATTTGTGGTGTAGAACAATTAGAACAAATTAAACAGAGTTGTAATTTAGCTAAAAAATCTGACCGCTTGTCAAACATCAACCCGCTTATTTTTAATCACGCACTTGAGCAATTAGAACAAGCCCAACAACTTTCCAAAGAAACAGGTGCAAGCCATGCGGCTGCATTTTTTAGCTCAGAAGGCGAATTACTTGCCATTCGAGAAGATGTTGGCAGACACGTTGCCTTAGATAAACTCATTGGTTGGTACGTTGCAAACAATGAACCTCTTGGCTTTGTGTTTGTAACAAGTCGAGCCAGTTTTGAAATGGTGCAAAAATGCGTTGCAGTAGGGATAGAAATGTTATGTGCCATTTCCGCTACCACTGAAATGGCAGCCAAAATGGCACAAGAAAATGGATTTAGCTTACTCGGTTTTACCCGCAAAGGCAAGGCGACGGTTTATTCGGGTACTAATCGCCTAAATCTTAACTAAATAACAAATCCATTCCGTCAATCAATACTTTGCTTGGTTTATCGAAATACACACCGCTGGTCGGTTCGCCGTTCATTCCACGTAAGAATAAATAAGCAACGCCGCCAAAATCTCGGTCGTAGTCGTAATTCTCACCTAAGCGAGCACGTAGGTAACGATGTACCGCAAGGGTGTAGAGCAAGTATTGTAAATCGTAGCGATATTGTCCTATTGTTTTCGCAAGGCGTGTTTGGCGGTAATCTTGCGGTAAATAGCCTAAGAAGTTCGATTTATAGTCAATCACATAAAATTTACCCTTCGCTTTGGCAATGCAGTCGATAAAACCTCGCACATAACCTGAAAGTTGCGGCAATCGCAATGGTGGCAATTGACGAGCCAATTCGCTATGTTCTTGTAACAGCTGATTGAGCTTGCGTAAGCCCTCTTCATTTTTTAAGCGTAAGAAGAATTGCCACTCATTTAAGCGCTGTTCATTGGAAAAATCGCTCAATGCTAAATTGTCGGCAAATGGCGTGGTGCGAACTTGTTCCATCCATTGCTGAACGGGTTCTTGCCACGCTTCGCCTAAATTGAGTTGTTCGCAAATTGGCAAAATCGCCTCAACTTGAACCGCTTGCTGGAAATCACTATGCTCCATAAAGCGGTGCAAAATATTCCCCACTTTGGTGCTGTGTGGGAACTGGTAAGCGTTTAAGCCATTTGTAATTTCCGCCCCAAAATCGCCCGCTTGTTCAGCCTCCACTTCAAATAATGGCTCGTTGTAAGCGGTCTGATTATCGTAATCTTGTGCAAAATCACTGATTTCCGTGAAGTAATCTGTTTGAGCCTTGTTGTGGCTTTCTAATGCCCAATCGTTATAGTTGCTTAAAGCACTAAAACTCGTGATCTGTCCTTGAACGGTTGGGATTGTGTGGTTAAATTCACGCTCTTGTAATAATGCTGCCTTTTCTTGCTCTGGTGACCAAAAACGTTCCCCGGCACTTTCTGCAAGCATTTGTAATGTGCAATTTAATCCTTTCTCTGCAAAATAGGTTTCTGTGCTACTGCTTGTTTCAGTACCTGTTAAACCGATTTCGCCATTGCTAAGCAAATAGTGAATACTATTCCAACCTTTGCTAAATTGAGCTGGCAAAATCAAGTTCAGCTGCGATTCGGCACGGGTTAAGGCAACATAAAGCAAACGTAGATCTTCCGCATATTCTGCTTGGTTCTTGAGCTGTTGGATGGTTTCCTCTCTTCCGCCAAAATCCCACTGCTTTTGAGCATTCTCATCGTGGTAAATAGAGAGAGCAGATGCTTTTACGCTAGTGCTGTTTTTACCAATAAATGGCAACCAAACGACAGGATATTGCAACCCTTTTGAGCCGTGAATAGTCACGATTTTAATCAATGCCTCTTCGCTTTCTAAACGTAAAGTATGGGTATCGTCACCATTCTCGACATCATTTAGCGTTTGCTCATACCAACGCACTAAGGCACTCTCATTTTCCACCTCTTGCATTGCCGATTGTAAAATTTCCGCAAGGTGGAAGAGGTCGGTTAATAAACGATCTGCATTCGCTCGAGCTTTTAAACGTTCTATTACACCTTCTTGCAAGAAGAGTTGATGTAACATCGGCAACACGCCTTGTGATTGCCAAATCTGTTGATAATGAACAAATTTATCAACATAGTTTTCCCATTGCTGCTCATCATTTTTAAGCTGATAAATCTCTTGTGCGGTTAAACCCCACAAACTTGAACCCAAAGCACAGAGCAAGGTTTTCTGTTGATACGGATTTAAGCAGGCTTTTAACACCCATACTAATTCTGACGCGACCTCACTCTCATAAACACGGCTACGCTCAGAGAGAAAAACAGATTTCAAACCTCGTTTAGCTAAAGTATGTTTCATCAATTTGGCCTGATTATTGCTTCGCACCAAAATCGCAATATCTTTCGCCTCAAAGCTACTTTTCTTCCCACTTTTGACATTTTGTAGATAAATTTCGCCCGCTTGCATTACCATCAATTGCTTTTGAATTTGATCGGCACAATGCTCAGCCGCTTCATTTTCTTTAAATTCAGGCTGCAAATAGCAAACCACATTTTCACTACCGATTAATTCTGCCTCTGGCGTTTTGGCTTTTACCGCTTGAAATGGAATGCCTTGATATAAAAACGGATGGTTTTCTCTATTTTCTGGGAAGGTAAAAATCTGATTTACTGCTTCAACAACCTTCGGCAAAGAACGCCAGTTTTTATCTAAGGTACGTTTTTCATCCGCTTGCTCCGAGGCCTTCAAATAGGTAAAAATATCCGCCCCACGAAATTTGTAGATCGACTGTTTGGGATCTCCAATCATAATAAAGCCCTGATTTTGGACCTCTTCTGCCATATAGATTTGGCTAAAGATTTCGTATTGAGTTTGGTCGGTATCTTGAAATTCGTCAATCATAGCAAACGGATATTGTTGGCGAATCTGGCTTGCCAACTGCTTACCTCGCGTGTTTTTTAAGGCGTGATTGAGCATAATCAGCAAGTCATCAAAACTTTTTTCAGGGTGTGTGGCTTTATAATCCGCCAATTTTTCCCGTAAACGCATTAAGAATTGATAAAGCAAAACCGATTTCTGTTTTGCTTCGAATTGGCTTTGATAAGCGGTCAAAAATGCTTGATTGGTTGCGAAATGCGTCGATGTGAGCGGTTCTGCCCCTTCTTCTGCTTTTTCAATAAGGCTTGTTTGGCAAAAGCGTGAAAAATGCTCTGCGGGGAAATAAATGGCTTCACTTTCCGCCCACGCATCCACCGATTTCAACCAATTTTCCAGATAACGCATTTGATATGAGCGGCGATTCAACGCCTTTTTCACGCCCGTTTTATATTTTTTATCCAGTTCATTGATGATCGGACTTACAATTTCCTCGCGGTTAGCTCGCCAATATTGGCGAACTTCTGCCAATAATTGTTGATAGGCTTGTAAATGCTCGGTAAAAGGTTGGTTAATGCCTTGTTGATCGTCGTTTAACTCTGGCAAAGTTTCTGTCAGATAAGCTCGCACGGCATCCAATGCATCTTGTGGTGTTTTGAGCTCATTCGCTACAATGCTGGTTTCGCTCAAATTCATCGGGTAGAACTGCTCACGCCACACTTCTTGGGCAAGACGCTCTAGCAGATGTTGCTCGTTTTGTTGTAGCTCAAATTCAAAACTGATGCCCGAATCGAATGCAAATTGATAGAGCATCTTTTGGCAGAAGCTGTGAATGGTAAACACGCTTGCCAAATCAATCTCACGCTCGGCAATTCGCAAGCGGAGCAAGGCTTCCTCTTTGTTTTCAACCTGCTTATAAAGATCTGCAAAAAAATCATTATTTTCGACCGCTTTATCTTTGAGTTTGGCGGAGAAAAAAGCATAGCATTGCTGGATGTTCTCGCGGATACGATCTTTGAGCTCTTCGGTTGCGGCTTTGGTAAAGGTTACCACCAGAATTTGCTCCACAGTGAGTGGTTCGAGCGGTTCACCATTGTGGCTTATGCCGAGTAATAAGCGAAGATAGAGGTTTTTAATGGTATGCGTTTTGCCTGTACCTGCTGAAGCCTCAATAAGGCTGGCACAGTTAAGCGGAAGTGTGAGAGGGTTGAGAGTTTGCATAGGTTACCTGAGATAGAAGTATTTGCAGATATTTTCCCTGTCTCTCCCTCAAGGGGAGAGAGTAATTAAAACGATGGTTATTTAATTCTTTCCAATTTTTGAATCAATGCCTCGTGTGGTACTTTCTGAATTTTGCGAATTTGCCAAATTAGTAACCCGCTTGCAAAACTCAAACTAATACAGAAAGTGAGCCAGAAACCTTGGGCTGCCATTGGTTCAACGATGAGAACGGTTCTGGCTAAAATATAGCCGAGCGGCATTCCGACAATCCAATAGCAGAAAATCGTCACATATAAAATGGGTTGCGTGTGCTTATAGCCACGTAATACCCCGTTAGCCACCGCTTGGAGGGCATCGGGGATTTGGTACACCGCAGCAAATAAAAGCAAGTTCGCGGCAATAGAGATCGAAAGCGGATCACGCGTGAATGCAAGCGGGATGTATTTATCTAGCAAGACAATCACAACCGCAGCGCCACACGCGAAGATAAAGCCTGTTAGCAGGGCGTGATAGCTTAATACTTTCGCATCCTCAAGGCGTTTTTGTCCTAAGGTTTGCCCGATTACAATGGTGGTGGCGATGCTAAATGACATCGGGATCATAAAGAAAAGCGAGCTGGTTTGTAATGCCGCTTGATGACTTGCCACTACCTGTGCACCTAATGGCGAGAGGAAGAGTGCGGATGTTGAGAACAGCATCACTTCGGTGAAAGTCGCAAAACCGATGGGCAAACCGAGTTTGCAAATTTTTAGTAAAGTTTGACCGCTTGGCATCTCCATCCATTTGCTGAACAAGCCAATATCTCGTTGAGATTTGTTGGTGTAGCAGTAGTAGAGCATCATCAAGAACATCACCCAGTTCACAATGGCGGTTGCCACACCACAGCCGACCGAACCCATTTCTGGCAAGCCGAATTTACCAAAAATAAAGATGTAGTTAAGCGGAATATTCAGCAATAAGCCGAAGAAGGTGATGATCATCGCAGGCTTTGGATTAGATAAACCGTCATTCATACAGCGAAGGTTGATGGCAAGCAATGCGGGAATGATACCGATTGCCATAATCATCAAATATTGCTGCGATTTAATCGAGAACGATTCAGGCGTGTGCATATAGTCCAAAATCAGATGGCTATTGCAAAAAATCAAAATCAGCGGAATGGACATTGTGAGCACAAGCCAAAAGCCTTGTCGCACTTGATGTGCGATAAGATGGCGTTGGTTCGAACCGTTCAGATAAGAAACAGTTGGCGTAATCGCATTGAGTAAGCCGAGCACAAAGAGGAAAAGCGGGAAATAAATCGAGTTACTGACCGCAATGGCGGAAACATCGTCATCGCTGACTAAGCCTGCCATAACAATATCAGCAAGCCCCATCCCTGAAGCGGAAAGTTGGGAGATAAAAATTGGGATAGTGAGTTTAAAAAGTTTTCTCGCGTTGTGCGGATATTTTTGCCACTGTAAATTCATAAAAACCTCAAATTAGAACGGCTTATTATAGCGAGCCTTACGCTTAAATGCCATTTTTGCCAGAAGTTTTCGCGACTCAAACGATTGGCTATTGCATAATCAATTTAGATCCGCTAGAATTTCTCCCGTTTTTGTCTTAAAAGGCAAACTGTTGAAACAAAATCTGCTTTGATGCAGCTTACATATAAACTAACTAGAGGAATAATACTATTAAACCTGTAAAACGTGTTCAGTCAAATCGCGCTCACCGTCTTAACGAAGAAATCCGTGGCGTGAAGGAAGTTCGCTTAACTGATGAAAATGGCGGGCAAGTTGGTATCGTGTCAATTCAAGATGCTTTGGCGAGAGCGGAAGAAGCTGAGTTAGACTTAGTAGAAATCAGCCCGAATGCTGAACCGCCAGTTTGTCGTATTATGAACTATGGTAAGTTCATTTATGAGAAAGAAAAAGCGGCAAAAGAGCAGAAGAAAAAACAGAAAGTCGTTCAAGTGAAGGAAATTAAATTCCGTCCAGGTACAGATGAAGGCGACTACCAAGTTAAATTACGCAGTATCGTACGTTTCTTAGAAGATGGCGATAAAGTCAAAATTACCGTGCGTTTCCGTGGTCGTGAAATGGCTCACCAAGATATCGGTTTAGATGTATTAGAGCGTGTAAAACAAGATACGGCTGAAATTGCAGCAGTAGAATCTGCACCAGGTAAATTAGAAGGTCGTCAAGCAGTAATGGTTATTGCACCTAAGAAAAAATAATTTCTAATTCTGATGAATTAAATGAATGCAAGCTGACAGAGAATGTGAGCTTGCATTTTTATTTTAAAAATTACCGCTTGCAAAGCGAGCAATATTTCAGTAGAATCTGCCTGTTTTCTTTTACTAGAAGACAAAGATGACAACAGGCACACTACGCAGCCTGGGTTGCTTTTAAATAATGCAATACATTTATTGCTTGAGATGTAATTAGTGCTTAACAAGCAGTATTAGTAATAATGCTCGCCTAATTACTAATGATTAACAAAACAATGCGGAGTTTTTAAAACAATGCCTAAAATTAAAACAGTACGTGGTGCTGCTAAGCGTTTCAAGAAAACAGCTTCAGGCGGTTTCAAACGTAAACAATCTCACTTACGTCATATTTTGACTAAGAAAACCACTAAACGTAAACGTCACTTACGCCACAAATCAATGGTAGCGAAAGCAGACCAAGTATTAGTAGTAGCGTGTTTGCCATACGCATAAGCGTTTGCGTGAAGACGTACTTTAGTGAATTTTAGTTTTTAAATATACATTAGGAGATTAAATAATGGCTCGTG
>NZ_CALIFA010000050.1:0-11996 GCF_938021905.1 Pseudohaemophilus parahaemolyticus | reverse complement strand
AACCTTCGACCAACGGATTAAAAGTCCGCTGCTCTACCGACTGAGCTAACGACCCTTAATACTGCGTAACGAGGGCGTATATTACTATTTTTTTTTATAAGATCAACACTTTTTTCGCCATTTTTGTTTGATTGTATGCTTTATAAACTATCTAGCAAAAAATGAAGCGATAAGATTTCTCTTATCGCTTCTCTATTATTTCTCAATCTTACTTCTCATCAACTCAATCACATCGGTAATTGCTTGCGTTGGGGCAGGGAGTTGGTGTATTACCCAGCGGAATAATTCAGGATCTGGGTAAGTGAGCATTTCAGCGAATGCCTGTTGTTCGGCTTCAGTGAGGCTGTTGAAATGGTTTTGGTAGAACGGCATAATCATTTTATCCAGTTCACGCATCCCACGGCGGCACGCCCATTCCAGTTTAAAGCGGTTAATTTCTGCCATAATTTTACATCCTATTGCACTTCGTTAATTCGTAATTCTTTTGGCACTTCGAAGAACATATTTTCTTCCAAGCCTTCCAAATTTGCCACTTCCGTCACGCCAAGCCCTTTTAAGTGTAAAATCACCGATTGCACTAATACCTCAGGTGCGGAAGCCCCTGCGGTAATGCCAATGGTTTTGACTCCCTCTAACCAGCTTGCCTCAATATCTTCTGGCCCGTCAATTAAGCGTGATTGCACGCCCATACGGCTTGCTAATTCCGCCAAGCGGTTGGAATTTGAAGAGTTTTTCGAACCAATCACCAACACCAGCTGCGACTGTTTTGCCAATTCACGCACCGCTTGTTGGCGATTGGTGGTCGCATAACAAATATCATTTTTACGTGGGCCTTGAATCGCAGGGTATTTCTCTTTCAAAGCCTCAATCACACCGCTCGTGTCATCAATCGAGAGCGTGGTTTGGGTCATAAAGGTCAGCTCATCTTGGTTCGAAACAGGTAAGTTGGCAATATCTTCAACGGATTCCACCAAATAGATGCCGCCCTCTTCGTTATCATACTGCCCCATTGTGCCCAACACTTCAGGATGACCTTCGTGCCCGATTAAAATCGCTTTTGTCCCTTTGCGGCTAGCACGTGCCACTTGCATATGCACTTTCGTTACCAGCGGACACGTTGCATCAAACACTTTCAAGCCTCGACGTTTTGCCTCTTGGCGAACTGCTTGAGAAACGCCGTGAGCGGAGAAAATCACAATTGCATCATCAGGCACTTCGTCCAACTCTTCCACGAAAATCGCCCCTTTTGCTTTCAAACCGTCCACTACAAAGCGGTTGTGTACCACTTCGTGACGCACATAAATCGGTGCACCATGAATTTCTAATGCAAGTTCGACAATCGAAATTGCACGATCTACTCCTGCACAAAATCCTCTAGGATTGGCTAATAAAATCTTCATTTAATCATTCTTCTTGTTTTTCTTTTCAAAAAATGCGGCTAACACCAACAAGCTTGCCCCCACAGAAATAGCAATATCCGCCACGTTAAACGTCGCAAAGTGATAGCCATCCCAATTCCAATAAAAATCAAAGAAATCCACCACATAACCTTGGCAAACATTTAAACGGTTGTAAGGTTCATCAGGCGTAAAACCGAGTAAATTACACTTATCCACGGCACGGTCAATCGCATTACCTAGTGCACCGCCAATAATCAGCGAATAGGCAATATTTTCCCATTTTCTGACCGCTTGCGTTTCTTTATTGCGATAAAGCATCACCGTTAATGCGGCTGAAATCACCACCGCCAAGCCTAAAAAGAAATAGGTTTGCCAACCATCGTGATCGGCTAAAAAGCTAAACGCCGCCCCATAGTTACGTGCGTAAGTAAGGTTAAAAATCGGCAACACATTTACGCTTTCATAAAAACGAAAATGGGTAATCACCGCATATTTCGACCATAAATCGCCCATGATGACTGCTAAACTCAGCCACAACCACCCTAATCCTGTTTTTTTCATCAATTACAGTGCCTCTTCGTTTTCTTCACCTGTGCGAATGCGGATCGCACGCTCCACATCATAGACAAAAATCTTCCCATCGCCGATTTTGCCCGTTTGAGCCACATCTAGAATCGCTTCAATGCACTCATCGACTTGCTCATCGAGCACAATCACTTCCACCTTCACTTTCGGCAAGAAATCAATCGCATATTCTGCCCCGCGGTAAAGCTCGGTGTGCCCTTTTTGTCTGCCAAAACCTTTTACTTCCGTTACCGTCATTCCCGTAATGCCGACATCAGTCAGAGCCTCACGCACATCATCCAATTTAAACGGCTTAATAATCGCCTCGATTTTTTTCATCTTTTGCCCTTTTCGGTTATAAATTGGCATATTGTAGCAAAATTTTGGCGAATCTTTGATATAAATCATGCCACTACCCTGTTCTGATTATGGCATTCACTTATCATAAGCATAGAATCTTGACTAATTTAATTGGTTATTGTTTATTTATTATAATAGGAGTACCTATGTCTTTTGAAATCTCATCTTTTAGCACACAACCACTAGGCAAAATCATTGATTACATTCTGCCCAATTTCCACCAAAAACACCGCTCAGAACTTCCTCTATTAATCGAATTAGCAGAAAAAGTAGAAGATCGCCACGCAGATCACCCTGCTTGTCCGAAAGGTTTGGCTTCAGTCATTCGAAAAGTCTATGACGATTTAACGATGCATATGATGAAAGAGGAACAAGTGCTGTTTCCACTCATTCAATCAGGACGCGGACCAATGGCAGCAGCACCAATTTCGGTAATGGAAGCAGAACACACCGAAGCACACAACGACTTAGCCGATATTATCGCCCTTACGCACGAATTTACCCCACCAGAAGGTGCTTGCACTAGCTGGACAACTCTCTACAACGGCTTAAAAACCTTTGCGACCGATTTAACTAACCACACCGAATTGGAAAATGACGTGTTGTTTGTTAGAGCACTGAGAGGTGATCAAGCTTAATTACCAACATATATACAATAAAAAATCTGCATTTAGATTCCTCTAAAATGCAGATTTTTTATCAATGAATAAGCCTAATGCTATGCTGATTTACGCTTATACGCCCAAAGCATAATCACAATCCCACCAATAATCATCGGGAGTGATAACAACTGACCGCGGGTGACTAAGTCAGCTGCGGTGTTTACTGTTGGATCGAAATCACGTACATATTCCACCAAGAAACGGAACACACCATAGCCAATTAAAAACAAGCCTGCAACCGAACCTGTTGGTCGAGGTTTACGAATAAACACATTCAGCATAATAAACAGCACAACACCTTCGAGGAAAAATTCATAAAGCTGTGAAGGGTGGCGTGGCAAATAACCGCCATTTGGGAACATTACCGCCCAAGGCACATCTGTAACCCTGCCCCAAAGTTCATCGTTAATGAAATTCCCAATTCGCCCCGCCCCTAATCCAAACGGAATAAGCGGTGCAACAAAATCAGCCGTTTGCCAGAATGAGCGAGATTGGCGACGAGAAACCCAAATCATTGCAACAATCACGCCAATTAAACCACCATGAAATGACATCCCACCTTCCCAAATGCGGAAGAGATAAAGCGGATCTTGCAAAAAATGGTCGAAACTGTAGAAGAATACATCGCCAATACGACCGCCTAACACCACTCCCCAAAAGCCTGTGTATAGCAGTTGATCGACATTTTCACTTGTCCAAACACCGTGCGAATTTTTTGCTCGACGCATACCAAGCCAATAGGCAAAACCAAAACCGATGAGGTACATTAAACCGTACCAACGCAGTGAAATCGGACCGATGCTGAAAATAATCGGATCGATTTGAGGGAAAGTTAAAAATTGTGAATTCATAGGGTTCCTTATGTGAATTTCTGTGTAATAAGAATTCTGAAACATTCCCCTCTTTAGCAAAGAGGGGGAGGGGAGATTTGGCAGAAGCCAACCTACCTTGTACATAATGAGACCTAATACATTAAAAATTTAAGTATATTAGGCTATTTAATTATTTTCTTCGTTAATCTCTACTGCCAAATCTCCCCTACCCCTCTTTGCTAAAGAGGGGATTTTTTAGACCCAGTAAAATAATAGCTAACTCAAAAATATCTTCCCAGCCATCACCAACAACAAACAAGCAAAACCTTTTTTAAGGATCGGTACAGGCAAGCTATTTGCTGCGGTTGCACCAAGTTTTGAGGTAAAAAACGAAGTCAGTGTAATACCAACTAACGCAGGCAAATACACATAACCAAGTGAAAATTCAGGCAAATCTGGCACACTCCAACCGCTGGCGATAAAGCTAAACATACCCGCCAAGCCTAAAAACGCTCCGCAGAAAGAAGAAGTACCAATTGAGGTTTTCATCTCCACGCCTCGACCATTTAAAAACGGCACAATAAAACCGCCGCCACCAATGCCCGCAATGCTTGATAACGCCCCGATAATCCCACCTGCGACAACCATACTCTGCTTGGTAAGCGGTCGAATTTTACTTGATTTTTTCAATGAGAAAATCATCTTGCCTGCCATATAGACCACCATCACCGCAAAGAGTTTCTTCGCTACTTGAGCATCTAAACCACTAATAAGTAGCCCGCACAGAAAGACCGAAATCATAATGGACGGCAGCAGTACTTTTGCGATGCTGAAATCGACATTACCTAACTTATGATGGCGTTGTGCGGAAGAAAAGGCGGTGATGACAATAGTTGCAAAAGAAGTACCAAGTGCTGTCGACATCAAATACTCAGGAGGTACACCCACCATTGGGAAGAGATAAACCAACGCGGGCACAATAATTAACCCGCCACCAATACCAAATAAACCAGCTAAAAAGCCGATGAATAAGCCAAGAATAAGGCAGCTAATAAAAAATGCGATCATATAGATTTATCTCCTTTTAAACTTCACTTTGCCTTTACGCTTTTTATAAGGGAATTTATATACCGCTTTTTTATCACTAGAAGGGCTCGATATCACTTCAACAGGAGTCTCTTTTACCATTACTGCTGGCTGCATAAAAGGCTCATTCAATAAAATCGCAGCAAACTCTTTCATTACTCGACGATAAACATCTCGCTTAAAAGAAACCACCTGACGCACAGGGTACCAAAAACTGACCCAACGCCAACCATCAAATTCAGGTGTCTTTGTTGTTTTGAGATTAATATGTGATTCATCACTGATTAATTGAAGCAAAAACCAACGTTGTTTTTGACCAATACAAACAGGATGATTACCTGAATTCTCGCGTACTAAACGTCTTGGCAGTTTATATTTGAGCCAATATTTTGATGCCCAAATCAATCGAACATCCTTTTTAGTTAAGCCAACTTCTTCAAAGAGCTCACGGTACATCGCTGTTTCGATGTTTTCGCCTTCGTTAATGCCTCCTTGTGGAAACTGCCACGAATTTTGCCCAAACCGTTTTGCCCAGAGAACCTGTCCGTACTTATTACAGATAACAATACCCACATTCGGGCGATATCCATCAGAATCGATCACGTCATTCCCTATTCTTAATTAAAAATGGAGAGATTGTTTCATAAATAACCCTATTAGACAAGCGAAAAGCCCTCTGTGGATAATTTTGTGGATAACCGTTGAGATTGAAGTGAAAATCTTAAGGAAAAGTAAGCTAAGTATTTTATTGAGCTTATTTCATCCCTCAAACAACGATCTTCTTTACGATCATTTATACTGGATGAATCCGCATTTTTGCTGAATAAATCACTTTAGCATGGATAAATTTCCAAATGTTTTGTAAAGCATTTTTGCCTCTTCTATTATCACGAATGTTATCCCCATCAGTTGTGGATAAAAATGTGATCAAAAAATAAAATTTGCGTGTATAACTTTACGTGACTTGGTAGTTAACTAAAAAAGATCAGTCAAAACAAGATCTTATACAGATTTGATAAATGCGGAGAAAATAGACCTCTTTCCAGATTATTTTTTAACCATACACATCTACTAGGAAAAATAATACAAAAAAACCGCCTTTCGGCGGTTTCAAATTTTTAAAATATTACGCTAACACAGCTAACGCTGCATCGTAATTTGGCTCTTCTTTAATTTCTGAAACCAATTGGCTGTATAATACTTTATTTTGCTCATCTAACACGATGACTGCACGTGAAGTCAACCCTGCAAGCGGTCCAGTTTGAATATCCACACCCAATTGTGCATGCACAGCGTGGTTGCGGAAAGTTGAAACCGTTTTAGCATTTTCAATCCCTTCTGCTCCGCAGAAACGAGCTTGTGCAAATGGTAAATCGGCTGAAATACAAAGCACAACAGTGTTGTTTAAATCTGCCGCTTGTTGATTAAATTTACGTACAGAAGTCGCACACACACCAGTATCTATACTTGGAAAGATGTTTAATACTTTGCGTTTGCCCGCAAAATTATTTAATGAAATATCGGCTAAATCGTTACCAACTAACGTAAAGTTTTCAACCGTTTCTCCCGCTTGTGGAAAGTGCCCACCAACTTCAATTGGGTTGCCTGCTAATGTTACTGCCATAAAATCCTCTTTATTTATATAAGTGAAAAGCGATTAAACTATACCACGCTTAAAAATCATTTCCACCAATTACAGCTATCTACAATCAAAAACAAAAGCCACAATCTTTCGACTGTGGCTTTATGTGATTTTAAGTAATCAATTAGCTATTACGGCTAACTTCATCAACATCTGGTTGGTGAGTAATACGGTTACGTAAATCGCGACGGATTACCTCAATACTCCAGAACCAGAAAATGTGGCCTACTAATTCAGAAATGTGCTCATATAAAGGCCATTCTGCAACAGGTGGTGTTAAGCCTAACGCTGGGAATGTGATGTAATGAACACAGATGTTTGCGATGATACCCGCACCGATACCTTGCCAGAATTTGATTTTCGGGAAGATTTCAGCAACAACACAGTAACCGATGGCGAACACTAATGAGAAAATCATATGTGTTACACCGATTGAGTTGAATGGATGATCTGCAAAAATGAATGCAACCGTATTATAAGGATCGATACCTATATAATCACGTAAAAATACTGCTGGTGGGTTTAATACCGCACGAGAACATTGCTCTAAAGCATTGCTCATCGTAATTGAGCCTGCATTTAATGCGTCTAAAACAGATTGTGGACACGCAGCAGTGAATAAATCAATTGGGCTACGTGGTGGGAATGGATGCTCTGCCCCCCATTTTACGAAAGCGGAGATGATACCAGCGATGATACCAACAAACACTGCCACGCCATAGCGGCGTCTAGATGGTTCTGAGAATAAGCTCATTTTTGTGTCCTTGAATTAATTTAGAAGATAAAAAATTTCTGAGTTTCGGAAATTGTGCGATTCTACGCCTATTGTTAACCTTAAGCAAATAAAAATACTCAATATGAGTTAGTATTGTTCAGTTGTTCATAAATATTTAATATTTACCAACAATTCTTAACATTTATAAACGATAGAAATGCAAGAGTCCTTTTCAAACGGTCACATTTTGCTGAAAATTTCCCAATGCAAACGTTTGCGTTATCCGTTATAATACGCCCGATTTTTTACTTTTCTTAATACGGAACTGCAATATGACTGTAAAAACCTTTCGTGGCTCTCCTGCTCTTTCAGAATTTCGTTTAACCCAACTTCAACAAAAATTCCAGCAACATCAGCTGCCTGTAACTTCAGTGTATGCAGAGTATTTGCATTTTGTTAAGCAAAATGCACCGCTTGCAGAAGGCGAAATTGCTAAATTACAAGAATTATTGCACTACGGTCCAACCCTTGCGGAACACGAACCTGCCGGCTTTTGTTTAATTGTGACCCCTCGTATAGGGACGATTTCCTCTTGGTCTTCTAAAGCGACCGATATCGCTCACAACTGCGGTTTGGCAAATGTGAGCCGTATTGAGCGTGGTTTGGCGTACTATTTTAGCTTTGAACGTGAGTTAACCGAAGCAGAATTGGCAACGCTAAAAGGTTTATTGCACGACCGTATGTTAGAAACGGTGTTAAATAATGAAGAGGAGGCAGGTTCGCTGTTCACGCAACAAGAGCCAAAACCGTTTACCACTATCGACATTTTAAACGGTGGCCGTCAAGCATTAGAACAAGCAAATATCGAGTTGGGCTTAGCATTAGCTGATGATGAGATGGATTATTTGGTGGAAAATTTTACGGCGTTAAACCGCAATCCGAGCGACATCGAACTCTATATGTTCGCACAGGCAAACTCAGAACACTGCCGCCACAAAATCTTCAATGCAGACTGGACAATCGACGGTGAAAAACAAGAAAAATCGTTATTCAAAATGATCAAAAACACCTTTGAACAAACGCCAGACTACGTTCTTTCTGCGTATAAAGATAACGCTGCGGTAATGGAAGGTTCAACTGTGGGGCGTTGGTTCCCAGATCAAGATGGGCAATATCGTACACATCAAGAAGATGCCCACATATTAATGAAAGTAGAAACCCATAATCACCCAACGGCAATTTCGCCATTCCCTGGTGCGGCAACAGGTTCGGGTGGAGAAATCCGTGATGAGGGTGCAACAGGGCGTGGTGCAAAACCAAAAGCAGGTTTAACAGGCTTTTCGGTATCTAACCTTGTGATTCCAGACTTCAAACAGCCGTGGGAAAATGATCTATCTAAACCAAATCGCATCGCTTCCGCTTTAGATATTATGATTGAAGGTCCATTAGGTGGTGCTGCGTTTAACAACGAATTTGGTCGCCCTGCGTTGCTTGGTTATTTCCGTACCTATGAAGAAAAAGTAAACAGCTTTGCGGGCGAAGAAGTCCGTGGCTACCACAAGCCAATTATGTTGGCAGGCGGTATTGGTAACATTCGTGCCGAACACGTTCAAAAAGGCGAAATTCCAGTAGGTGCAAAACTCGTGGTGCTTGGCGGTCCTGCAATGAACATCGGTTTAGGTGGTGGTGCGGCTTCTTCAATGGCTTCTGGCAAATCAAAAGAAGATTTAGATTTTGCTTCTGTACAACGTGAAAATCCAGAGATGGAACGTCGTTGCCAAGAGGTAATCGACCGTTGCTGGCAGTTAGGCGAAGAAAATCCAATCGCATTCATCCATGATGTGGGTGCGGGCGGTTTATCAAATGCGATGCCTGAACTGGTTCACGATGGCGATCGCGGTGGTAAGTTCGACCTTCGCTCGATTCTGTGCGATGAAAAAGGGATGTCGCCGCTTGAAATTTGGTGTAACGAATCGCAAGAGCGTTATGTGTTAGCGGTTGCCGCAGATAAATTAGCTCAATTTGAAGAGATCTGCCGCCGTGAGCGTGCACCTTATGCGGTGATTGGCGAAGCGACCAAAGAGAAACACTTAACCTTACACGACAACCACTTTGACAACAATCCGATTGATTTACCGATGAATGTATTGCTCGGCAAAACCCCGAAAATGCACCGTGAAGTTTCGTCAAAAACTGTGGAAAATCAACCGCTTGATCAGCAAGGCATTCAATTAAAAGAAGCACTGCACCGTGTGTTACGCTTACCTGTAGTGGCAGAAAAAACCTTCTTAATCACCATCGGTGACAGGTCTGTTACAGGGATGGTAGCACGCGATCAGATGGTCGGTCCGTGGCAAATCCCAGTGTCTGATGTTGCCATAACTACCGCTTCATTAGACAGCTATCACGGTGAGGCGATGACGATGGGCGAACGTGCACCTGTTGCTTTATTAGACTTCGGAGCTTCTGCACGTTTAGCAGTAGCGGAATCTATTACCAATATCGCCGCAACCAACATTGGCGACATAAAACGCATTAAACTTTCTGCGAACTGGATGAGTGCCGCAGGTCATACAGGCGAAGATGCAGGCTTATACGAAGCCGTGAAAGCGGTGGGCGAAGAGCTCTGCCCTGCATTAGGCTTAACTATTCCAGTAGGTAAAGACTCCATGTCAATGCGTACCACTTGGGAAGAAAATGGCGAGCAAAAAGCTGTGACTGCACCACTTTCATTAGTAATTTCTGCGTTCGCTCGTGTGGAAGATGTGCGTAAAACTATCACCCCACAACTTCGCACCGACAAAGGCTTATCCAGCCTGTTACTCATCGACTTAGGAGAAGGCAACAACCGCCTAGGTGCAACCGCACTGGCTCAAGTGTATAAACAATTGGGCGATAAACCAGCAGACGTAGTCAACGTGCAACGCTTAAAAGATTTTTACAACGCAATGCAAGCGTTAGTGGCAGAAGATCAATTGTTGGCGTATCACGACCGTTCAGATGGCGGTTTAATTACGACATTAGCAGAAATGGCGTTTGCGGGGCATTGCGGGGTGGAAGTAGATATTTCAGCTTTGGGCGATAACGACTTAGCAGTATTATTCAACGAAGAGTTAGGTGCGGTAATCCAAGTTGCTGATAGCCAATTAGAAAGCGTGCGTGAAATGTTAAAAGCACATAACTTGCTTGGCATCACCCACGAACTTGGTGCGGTAACTGCTGATGACCGCTTTGAGATCAGCCGTAGCAGCCGTAAATTACTCAGCGAAAAACGCTCTGAATTACGTGGTATTTGGGCAGAATTAACCCACCAAATGCAACGTTTACGCGACAACCCAGAGTGTGCTGACCAAGAGTTTGAAGCTAAGAAAAACCCAGCAGATAAAGGTTTATCAGCATTCTTAACTTACGATGTGAACGAAGATATTACCGCACCATTTATCAACAAAGGTGTGAAACCAACCATTGCGATCTTACGTGAACAAGGCGTAAACAGCCATTACGAAATGGCGGCTGCATTCGACCGTGCAGGCTTTAATGCGATTGACGTGCATATGTCTGACTTAATGACTGGTCGTCGCAATCTTGCCGACTTCAATGCATTAGTGGCGTGTGGCGGCTTCTCTTACGGCGACGTATTAGGTGCAGGTGGTGGCTGGGCGAAATCAATTCTCTTCAATCCACAACTACGTGACCAATTCAGCCAGTTTTTTGCGAATCCGAATACCCTTGCTTTAGGCGTATGTAATGGTTGTCAAATGGTATCAAACTTAGCAGAAATTATCCCTGGCACAGAAAACTGGCCACGTTTCGTTCGCAACAAATCTGAACGTTTTGAAGCACGTGCAGCGATGGTGAAAATCAATGACACCAACTCATTATGGTTTAAAGGGATGGCGGGTTCACATATGCCGATTGCTGTCTCTCATGGGGAAGGTCAAGTTGAGTTCAACTCTACTGAACAACTAGCGGGCTTAAAAGCCCAAGGATTAATTGCAGCACAATACATCGACAACAACGGCAACTCAACCGAAGTTTATCCAGCCAACCCGAACGGCTCGGTGGAAGGGATTACTGCGATTAACAATGTGGACGGTCGTGTCGCCATTATGATGCCTCATCCAGAACGTGTATTCCGTGCTGTGAGCAACTCATGGTATCCAGAAGATTGGACAGAAGACGGTGCGTGGATGAGATTGTTTAGAAATGCGAGAGTAGCATTGAAGTAACTTATTCATACTTTATGATTAATTGGCAATAACAAAAAAGTTATTGCCTTTTTTATGAGGGCATATTATAGAAAAAAGAAAGTATCAATTAGAAAACATATTACATTTGATAACATTCTTAGATATGAAAATCTATTAAACTTATTTTTACAAATTAGTACTGCTATAGGTACAAATGTGACATTTATATATTTATTTGGATATATACACAATGACACTAAATAGCATACTTATAACCTTAGTATAAAAAACCTTATGCAAACATTTTCCTAAAAATGATGATTTTAATTTGATAAAGAAAGTAGCTAAACAAAAAATTTATCTCAAAACTTCTTACAAAATTAGAGATATAAACAAACTAATATACTACCAGTCTGTAGGGGAGGAATCCTTACCTAAGAAATGTATGTAAGAATATATAAATAAAAAAACCTACTAAAAAATTTAGTAGGTTTTCTTTATTATAAATTAATGGCAGGGGCGGAGAGGCTCGAACTCCCAACACCCGGTTTTGGAGACCGGTGCT
>NZ_CALIFA010000049.1:0-60636 GCF_938021905.1 Pseudohaemophilus parahaemolyticus | reverse complement strand
CAATATGGTCATGTTGTTATCGACTTGTACCCATTAGAGCCGGAAGGTCCAGGCTATGAATTTGTTAACGAAATCAAAGGTGGTGTAATCCCTGGTGAATACATCCCAGCAGTTGACAAAGGTATTCAAGAGCAACTTAAATCTGGTCCATTAGCAGGTTATCCAGTAGTTGATATCGGTGTTCGTTTACATTTCGGTTCATACCATGATGTGGACTCCTCTGAATTGGCGTTTAAACTTGCAGCATCTTTAGCATTTAAAGCAGCATTCGCAAAAGCAAACCCAGTTTTACTTGAGCCAATCATGAAAGTTGAAGTAGAAACCCCACCTGAGTATGTGGGTGACGTAATCGGTGACTTGAGCCGTCGTCGCGCGATGGTGAACGGTCAAGAAGCAAACGAATTCGTTGTTAAAATCGACGCTGAAGTGCCGCTTTCTGAAATGTTTGGTTATGCAACTGACTTACGTTCCCAAACTCAAGGTCGTGCTTCTTACTCAATGGAACCATTAAAATATGCTGAAGCACCGAAAAATGTAGCTGAAGCAGTTATTGAAGCTCGTAAAAAATAATTTTGTTTAACTAAGGCCACAAGCCATCTTGGTTTGTGGGCTTATATATTGAGGAAACTTAATCGTGTCTAAAGAAAAATTTGAACGTACAAAACCGCACGTTAACGTGGGTACAATCGGCCACGTTGACCATGGTAAAACAACTTTAACAGCTGCAATCACAACTGTATTAGCGAAACACTTCGGTGGTGCAGCTCGTGCATTCGACCAAATCGATAACGCGCCAGAAGAAAAAGCACGTGGTATCACTATCAACACTTCACACGTTGAGTACGATACAGCAACTCGTCACTACGCACACGTTGACTGTCCAGGACACGCGGACTACGTTAAAAACATGATCACTGGTGCGGCACAAATGGACGGTGCTATCTTAGTAGTAGCAGCAACAGATGGCCCTATGCCACAAACTCGTGAGCACATCTTATTAGGTCGCCAAGTAGGTGTTCCATACATCATCGTATTCTTAAACAAATGCGATATGGTTGACGATGAAGAATTATTAGAATTAGTTGAAATGGAAGTACGTGAACTTCTTTCACAATATGACTTCCCAGGTGATGACACGCCAGTAGTACGTGGTTCAGCGTTACAAGCGTTAAACGGCGTAGCAGAGTGGGAAGAAAAAATTCTTGAATTAGCAAACCACTTAGATACATACATCCCAGAGCCAGAGCGTGCGATTGATAAACCATTCTTATTACCAATCGAAGACGTATTCTCAATCTCAGGTCGTGGTACAGTAGTAACAGGTCGTGTTGAGCGTGGTATCATCAAAGCGGGTGAAGAAGTTGAAATCGTAGGTATCAAAGACACTACGAAAACAACAGTAACTGGCGTGGAAATGTTCCGTAAATTATTAGACGAAGGTCGTGCGGGTGAAAACGTTGGTGCATTATTACGTGGTACAAAACGTGAAGAAATCGAACGTGGTCAAGTATTAGCGAAACCAGGTACAATTACACCACACACAGACTTCGAATCAGAAGTGTACGTATTATCAAAAGAAGAAGGTGGTCGTCACACTCCATTCTTCAAAGGTTACCGTCCACAATTCTACTTCCGTACAACTGACGTAACTGGTACTATTGAATTACCAGAAGGCGTAGAAATGGTAATGCCAGGCGATAATATCAAAATGACAGTATCATTAATCCACCCAATTGCGATGGACGAAGGTTTACGTTTCGCGATTCGTGAAGGTGGTCGTACAGTAGGTGCGGGCGTTGTTGCTAAAATTATCAAATAATTGATGGTTTAGTCAAAGCTTCACACGAAAAGGCGTATCGAAAGGTACGCCTTTTTGTTATATTGACAAAATGATCCTATGAAACCCCTCGACAGCATTATTGAACAATTCCTCGATCAACTCTGGCAAGAATACGGGTTATCGCAAAATACAATAGAATCTTACCGCTTGGATCTTGCTCAATTTACCGATTGGCTTGATTCGCCTCGCGAATTTTTAACGGTAGATCATAGTAAACTCCAAGATTTCCTCGGTTTTCGTATTGACCAAGGTTATAAAGCGAGCAGTTCTCTGCGAATGCTGAGTTGCTTGCGTAAATTTTTCCGCTTTTTATATCTTGAGAATTACCGCAAGGATGATCCAACAGCGACATTAGAATCATTTCGTAAGCCAACTCGGCTGCCAAAATCATTAAATGAAGAACAAGTAATGGATTTGCTCAATGTGCCGAATACACTTGACCCGATTGAACTGCGAGACAAGGCGATGTTGGAGCTGCTTTACGCAACGGGGCTTCGCGTTACAGAATTGGTTTCACTGACTACGGAAAATATGAGCTTACGACAAGGCGTGGTACGGATTATCGGTAAAGGCGATAAAGAGCGATTAGTGCCGATGGGAGAAGAAGCCATTTATTGGATTCAAGAGTATTTCCAACAAGCTCGCCCGATTTTATTGAATCAGCAGCAATCAAATGTGGTGTTTCCAAGTAAACGTGGAACACAAATGACACGCCAAACTTTCTGGCATCGCATTAAGTATTACGCTCAATTGGCAGGCATTGAAAGCGAAAAACTTTCCCCGCACGTGCTTCGCCACGCATTTGCCACCCATCTGGTTAATCACGGTGCCGATCTTCGTGTGGTGCAGATGTTACTTGGACACAGTGATTTATCCACTACCCAAATTTATACCCACGTGGCAAAAGCTCGTTTGAAATCATTGCACGAAAAATATCATCCGCGGGGATAGAGTAAGCCTAATAGAATATTTTTGTTAAATACAAGAGGCACCCTATCTCTCAACCACACAGGAATCTGGTGCTTTTGCCAGATTTTTTTTATCTCTTCGTGATGGTTTTTGCCATATTCCCGCACTTTGCCTGAAAATCCTATTTGAATGGTTAGAGGTGAATTTTGGTGATCGAATGGAATCGGCAAGCGGTCAATTTTTCCTGTTTTTTGGTAAATCAGTTCATGACCAAGATGTTGAATTTCGCCTAATTGATAAGGCAGTGTAATGCATGCATTTTGTTTGATTTGTTGTAAAAAGGGAGTGATCTCGCTCAATTCTTCAGTAATAAAAAGCTTTTGTTGATAACGACGAATAATCCATTTTCCTAATTTTAATTGCGGATTTTTATCTTCTTGTGCCAAAACTACACGCTCCATGAGCTGCTGTAATTGGGCTGATGTTGGCATTAACAAGCCTGATTTTTCTAACCAAAGGCGAAGAAGAGCGGCTTGTTTTTCGTGTGAAAATTGGAGAAAGTCGTGAATGGCGAGCGTTTTCGCTTCAGTATCGATATAGCACGCTAAACTCTCGGCTAATAATTCATTCAGCAAACTTTGCTCGTTGGCTAAATGCAAGCAAGCTCTCGCCACATTGCGAGAAAATCCCGCCCATTGCTTTTCCATTTGAGGCAATAATGCATTTCGCAGGAAATTGCGGTCATAGGTATTCGATTGATTGCTCTCATCTTCTACCCAAGCCAATTGATGTGCCTTGGCATACGCCAAAATCTCTGCTTTGCTGATGTTTAATAGCGGTCGGAAAATCGCAAAGTTTTGCGAAAAACTGACCGCATGCATTGCGGAGAGTCCTTTCAAACCTGCACCGCGCTTGAGTGCAAGGAAAAAGGTTTCGGCTTGATCGTCCAAATGATGTGCGGTAACGACCACTTCATTTGGTTGCAACACTTCTCGAATGGCTTGATAGCGAGCTTCACGTGCAGAAGCCTCAATGCCTTTTTTCCCGCTTACCATTACTTTTTGCAAAATAAAGGGAATATTCCACCGCTTGCAAAGCTGTTCGCAGAAAGTTGCCCATTGATCGGCATTGGGACTTAAGCCGTGATGAATGTGAACCGCTCGAAGGTTTAAGTTCAGTGTGGAAAAAAGATGTAGCAAAACCACAGAATCCACCCCACCGCTGAGGGCGATGAGGAAGTTTTGTTGAGTGGGGAAGTGGTGGGTGAGTTGGGTTCGTAAATAAGAAAGCATATGAAAATGTAGGAGCAAATTATATTTGCCCTAATATACCAACAATTTGGGGCAAATGTAATTTGCCCCTACAATTGAATTACTTTCCGATACAAAACGAGCTAAAAATATTTCCAAGCAAATCATCTGAGGTAAATTGTCCTGTGATTTCGCTTAACGCGTTTTGCACCATACGTAACTCTTCTGCAAGCAATTCGCCTGCATGGAATTGGGTGAGTTGCACGTGTCCCATTTCCAGATGCTCTGCGGCAGACTCAAGTGCTTGCAAGTGACGGCGGCGGGCAAGGAAACCACCTTCGGTCGTGCTTTGGTAGCCCATTGATTTTTTCAGATGATCTCGTAATAAATCTACGCCTACTTTCGTTTGAGCAGATAGGCGAATCAGCGTAAAGCCATCTTTTTCTTCATGTTTTTCTTCCAAGCCCTCTGTTTCGCCTGATAAATCGACCTTATTACGAATGACGGTAATCGGCATATTTTGCGGTAATTTTGCTAAGAAATCCGCCCATTCGGTTTTGAAATCGTCTGCTTTTTGCTCAGTGCTATCGATCATCAATAAGACGTGATCGGCTTGCTCAATTTCGTTCCACGCACGTTGAATTCCGATGCGTTCCACTTCATCACTGGCATCACGTAAGCCCGCGGTATCAATGATGTGCAGAGGCATACCGTCGATGTGGATATGCTCACGCAACACATCACGGGTTGTGCCTGCAATGTTGGTCACGATAGCGGCTTCGCGTCCTGCTAAGGCATTGAGCAAGCTAGATTTCCCCGCATTTGGGCGACCTGCAATGACCACTTTCATCCCCTCTCGTAAAATCGCTCCTTGTTTTGCTTCTTGGCGAACTTGGCGGAGCTGTGAAATGATGTCGTTCAAATGCCCTTCAATTTTGCCGTCTGCAAGGAAGTCGATTTCTTCATCAGGGAAGTCGATTGCTGCTTCCACGTAGGTGCGGAGGTAAATTACGCTATCCACTAAGCGGTTGATTTTAGTTGAAAATTCGCCTTGTAGTGATTTCAATGCCGAGCGAGCAGCTTGTTCACTCGTGGCATCAATGAGATCGGCAATCGCTTCAGCTTGAGCAAGGTCGAGTTTGTCGTTTAAAAATGCTTGCTCAGAGAATTCGCCCGCACGGGCAATGCGTACGCCTTTGGTTTCTAAAATGCGTTTGAGCAGAATATCTAAAATGACTTGACCGCCGTGCCCTTGCAGTTCAAGCACGTCTTCGCCCGTGAAGGAGTTTGGGGCTTTGAAGAAGAGGGCGATGCCTTGGTCTAATACCGTGCCATCGCTATCCTTGAATGGCAAGTAATTTGCTAGGCGAGGTTTGAGTTCTTTGCCAAGCACTTCTTGAGCAACGGTGCTTGCAAGAGGCCCAGAGATGCGTAAAATGCCCACGCCCCCGCGACCAATTGGGGTGGCTTGGGCGACAATTGTTTCTTTCATTGTTGTTCCTTTGGTTGAAAGCGGTCGATTTGGTAAAAGGTTTTGCGAATTTGACCGCTTAGTCGTAGAAGAATGATATTCTAATAATTTACCTCTCTACCACAAGGGGCAAGAGAGGTATTACATTGCAGATGCCTGATTATATCAGCATTTCCCTCACAATAAAAAAGCACGCTTGTGCGTGCTTTTTATCAATTATTTTTTCTTACGTGAATGTAACCCTTTTTTCTCCAATTGGCGATAAATCCACCATTGTTGGAACAGGGTAATACAGTTCGAGGTTAGCCAGTAAAGTACTAAACCTGCTGGGAAGAACAGGAAGAATACTGTGAAGATCACTGGCATAAAGGTCATCACTTTTTGTTGCATTGGGTCTGCCACTGGTGTTGGTGACATTTTTTGCAACAAGAACATTGAAGCCCCCATTAAAATTGGGAAAATGTAGTATGGATCTTGTGCTGATAAGTCTTGAATCCAGCCAAAGAATGGTGCGTGGCGTAATTCCACTGCTTCCATAAATGTCCAATATAACGCAATGAAAATTGGCATCTGAATTAAGATCGGTAAGCAACCGCCCATTGGGTTTACTTTCTCTTCTTTGTAGAGCTTCATCATCTCTTGGCTCATACGTTGGCGATCATCCCCGAAACGCTCACGCATCTCTTGGATTTTCGGCTGTAACATACGCATTTTTGCCATTGAGGTGTATTGTGCTTTGGTTAATGGGTAAAGAATTGATTTCACCACGATGGTTACTAAGATAATCGCAATACCCCAGTTAGACACCGCTTTTTGGATAGTGGTTAATAACCAGAATAATGGCTTCGCAATGAACCACGCCCAGCCGTAATCTGCGGTTAAGTCTAAGTGGTTTGCGGTTTCAGCCATCTCTTTTTGATCTTTTGGACCCGTCCATAAATGAGTGTTGATGTTTGCTTCTGTATTCGGAGCAACGGCTGTTACTGCTCCACGATAGCCGATAGTAGCAAAACGTTTGTCATCAGATACGCGAGTGAATAAGGTCATCGCTTGGTCTTGAGCAGGAATCCACGCAGACACGAAATAGTGTTGCAATACTGCAATCCAACCTGTGTTGGTTTCAACAGATAAACCCGCTTTTTCCATATCTTGGAAGCTATATTTTTTATAGTTGGTCTCTGAAGAAGAGTATGCACCGCCCGTGTAAGTTGGCATCGTTAAGTTGCCAGAGTTTTCCACGATGGTGTGTTTTAACTGACCGTAAGGTTGTACTTCAATGGCTTCTGCTGTGCTGTTTTTAATGTTGAAATTCACATCAACATTGTAACTACCGCGTTTAAGCGTGAAAGTTTTGGTGTAAAGCACGCCATCTTTTTCAAAAGTTAAAGGCACGCTTACCGCATCTTGACCATCCGCTAATTTGAAGCTTTCCGCGGTTGTTTGGTATTGTGGACGACCAGAAACCGTATCGATTCCGTTTTTACCCACTAAGCCACTTTGAGCAACATAAACGCGGTTAGCGTTATCTTGTAATAATTCAAAAGGTGTATTTGAGTGAAGTTCTGCATTGTGTTTAAGCAAATCAGAGTCCACCACATCACCGCCAAGCGTATCAATGGTTAAGCGTAATACATCGCTTTCAACCGTGATGGTTTTACCTTTAACGCTTGCCACATCAGCGGGCTGTGAAGTGCTTGATGCAGGTACATCGTGAGATTGTTGTTGAGCTTGGATCTGAGCTTGTTTTTGTGCTTGAATTTCAGGGTTGAAATCTTGTTGCCATTGCGTAAACAATAGGAAAGACACTAATAACAATCCCATCACCAGTAAACTACGATTTGAATTCATAGGGAATTTCTCTTGTTTAATGAAAGTGAATGGATAAAAGAAGACCATTTTATAATAGGTTGCGGGTAGATCCAACTCACTTTTACTGCTTTTCTTGGATTTTATGCTGCTGGCTTATCTAAAACTTTAGTAGACAAGCGTGCCACCGCACACAGATTTCCTTCTTCATCTTTAGTTTCAATATTCCACACGTGCACTTCACGCCCTAATTTGAGTGGATAAGCTCGGGCAATCGCTTTTTTACCTGCTTTAACCGATTTTAAGTGGCTGATGTTCAATTCCATTCCAACAGCGATCTGATGTGGCTCACACACCAATAATGAGCCTGCATTTGCTACCGTTTCGGCAAGCGTAGCAGAAATGCCGCCGTGTAATACGCCGAATGGTTGCATCGTTTTTTCGTTCACGGTGAGTTCCGCTTCTAACCAATCCTCGCCAATTTGGGTGAATTGAATGCCTAAATGTCCAACAGCATTACCTTGGCAGAGTTGATTTAATTGTTCAGGGGTGGCGGTTTGTTTCCAGATGGTGGTCATGAGTTCCTCGGAGTTTATTGAAAAGTAGGGTGTATGGATTTGAAAAATCCATGCCAGCAAAACAAAGCGTGCGTGAACTGTGTTCACACACCCTACGATTAGATAATAGATAATAGAGCTTGTATTGGATGCTTAATCTGTTGATGCTCCATTCGTTTCACTTGCGAACGGCAAGAGTAGCCTGTCGCTAAGCATCGTTCAAGCGGTGCGTTTTTCAGTTTTTGTTGCCAAGATTGTTGGTAAATCGCTTTTGACATCTCCACGTGGGCGGTTTCGTGCCCGAATGTGCCTGCCATTCCGCAGCAGCCAACTTTCTCGCTTACCAACGTTTCGCCAAAATGGGCGAAGATCTGTTGCCACTCGTTGCTTGAGGTGGGAAGTTCGGTGGTTTCGGTGCAGTGGGCGAATAAATGCCACGGCAAACGGTCGGTTTCTTTTGCTTTTTTGCAATTGTCTAATACGCCTGCTTTGATTTGTTCAATCAACCATTCGTGGGCGAGTAGCACTTTGAAATCGCCACGTTCCGCTTTCAAAATATCGCGGTATTCATCGCGGTAAAGCAAGGTCAAGGCTGGGTCAATTGCCACCATTGGTAAGTCGAGTTTGGCGATGCGGTTTAAGAAATCCGCTTGATTTTTGGCAGTTTTGGCGAACTTGCTTAAAAAGCCTTTGATGTGTTGTGCCTTGCCCGTTGGTTTATATGGCAACACCACGGGTTTGAAGCCGAGTTTTTGAATAAAAGCAACAAAATCTGCCACCACTTTTGCATCGTAGAAGGTGGTAAATGGATCTTGCACTACGAGTATAGTTTGGCAATTTTCTGCGGAAAATTGACCGCCTGCCTGTTGGGCTTCAAGACTTTCAAGCGTTTCGCCTTGATAGCCAATTTCTACCAACTGCTTTTGCAAATTCGGGGCAGAAAGGGTAGGCAAATAGGTCATTCCAATTGTTTTATTGGCGACGATTTCTGCCAAATGGCTGGTGCTGAAGAAATTAAAAAATTTCGGGGCTTTTGCCATTAAAGGGGCGATAAACTCCAAGTTTGACACCACGTAATCTTTTGCAGGGCGAAGGTAGCGTTGGTGGTAAAGCTCATTAAATTGTGAGCGGAAAGTCGGCACATCAATTTTAATTGGACATTGGCTGGCACAGGCTTTACAAGCAAGGCAAGTATCCATCGCGGCTTTCACTTCGTGTGAGAAATCATATTCCTGCGTTTTCTTGAATGAATGGCGCACTTTCGCGACAAAATCGGTTAATTTCACTGCTTTTGAGCGTTTTTCGAAAATCAAGTCATCAGGATTGACTTGTTGGTCGGCAAGCAGTCGCAACCATTCGCGGATGAGCGTTGCTCGCCCTTTTGGTGAATAGAGGCGATTGCCTGAAATTTTCATCGACGGGCACATCGTGCTGTGCACGTCAAAATTAAAGCATAAGCCGTTGCCGTTACAATTCATCGCCCCTTTGAATTCCTGACGCACTGCAATTGGGATACGACGATCGAAATCGGCTCGCATTGCTTCGTCGATTTTGTAGAGCTCTGTGTCAGAACCTAATGGTGTGCAGATTTTGCCAGGGTTCAGACGATTTTGTGGATCGAACAGCTGCTTGATGTGGCGAAGTTCTTTCCACAGCGTTTCGCCAAAAAAGCGTTCGCCATAGTAAGAACGCATCCCTTTGCCATGTTCGCCCCAAATTAAGCCACCGTATTTGTAAGTGAGTTCCACCACTTGGTCGGAAATGGCTTTGAAGGTTTTGACCTGTTCTAAATCGCACAAATCTAAAGCAGGGCGAACGTGCAACACGCCTGCGTCCACGTGTCCGAACATACCGTAGGCAAGGTTGTGGCTGTCGAGCAACGCACGAAATTCGGTAATGTAATCGGCAAGATTTTCAGGCGGCACGGCGGTATCTTCCACAAAGGGAATCGGTTTTGCCCAGCCTTTTGCATTGCCAAGCAAGCCAACGGCTTTTTTCCGCATTGCGTAGATTTTTTCGATGCCGTCTAACTCTTTGCAAATTTGGTAGCCAATTAGACCGCTTGCACCTTGTGCGATTTTTTCATCAAGGCTGACACACAAGGCTTGCACTTGCGTTTCAATTTGTTCGAGATCGCTTGAGGCATACTCAACGATGTTAATGCCCAAAATTGGGTTGTTTGGTTCTTCGGTGATTAAATCCGACACCGAGTGCCAGATGATGTCTTGTTTTGCTAAGTTCAGCACTTTGGAATCGACCGTTTCGACCGATAAGGCTTTGGCTTTTAACATCATTGGGGCAGAGCGGAGTGCGGCATCGAACGAGTTGTATTTGATGTTAATCAGTGTACGATATTTCGGAATCGGAAGAAGATTAAGTTTCGCTTCACAAATAAAGGCAAGCGAGCCTTCTGAGCCTGTGAGAATACGGGTCAAATTGAATTCGCTTAAATCATTATTAAAGACATTTTTTAAGTCGTAGCCCGTAATAAAACGGTTCAATTGTGGCAACTCTTTGAGCACAGTCGGGCGAAGCGTGTGGCAGCGTTCAAAGACTTCGTTGTGTAATTTTTTGCCTAAACTAGAAAGTGGCAGTTGCTCAAGGTTTGCAGAAAAATTAGCTGTTTTAACCGCTTGCGTTTCGAGAATTTCGCCATTTACTAACACCGATTTGATTGCCAGAATATGGTCGGACGTTTTGCCATATTGCAACGAACCTTGCCCTGATGCATCGGTGTTGATCATCCCGCCTAGCGTAGCTCGGTTACTGGTAGAAAGTTCGGGCGAGAAAAATAAACCGTGCGGTTTGAGGAATTGATTAAGCTGATCTTTGACTACGCCTGCTTGCACACGAACCCAGCGTTCTTTTACATTCAGCTCTAAAATTTGGGTCATATGACGGGAGAGATCGACAATAATGTTGTTATTGAGCGACTGCCCATTTGTGCCTGTGCCACCGCCGCGGGGTGTGAATGTGAGGCTTTGATAGGCTTCTTTTTGGGCGACTTTGGTCAGAATCACCACATCGGTAACCGATTTCGGAAAAAGTACCGCTTGTGGCATGCGTTGATATACGCTGTTATCGGTTGCCATTGAAAGGCGGTCGGCATAGTTTGAGGCAATATCGCCTGAAAAATGTTGTTCAGTCAGCTCATTGAGATATTGTTGAACTAAAGGATTTTGGTCTGGAATGTTTGCAAGTCTAGGAATCATCGGTCGTTCCTTTTATAAAAATGAAATCGTTTGCATATTAGCAAGAAATGGGGGGAATGAAAATTGAGATATTTTTATAAAAGTGAAGTGTTTTTGTATATAAATAGTTTCAATTTCAAAGGGAATTTCCAGTTTATCCAACAAATAATACAAAAATCATTCACCTAATGTATTGAAATTGTATAAATTCAACCCTATTTTTATCACGCTTTCAATGTAATTGTCTTAGTAAACCTAAGCAAATAGAAAGTATTTTTACCTTTTTAATCTGCTTTCATTAGAAAAAAGATTGGTGAGATATACTTCAAATTGATTGCTAAGTAATCAATCAAGGTGATTTTGTACGCTATTTATACAGAAAATTATTGATTTTGATTGAACTTATTAAGATAATATCGCCTATTCTTGCCCATCTTCTCAAGGACAAGAATGAGTGAAGGCTATTTTTCTTTATGTTATAAAGTAAAAATATTCGGCATTTCACTTCTTTAGTCTTTCTATCAAAAGAAGATGAAAGGCGTGGTTAAGATTCAACATGTTTATTATGTTGGAAAATTTTATTACATGGAATGACAAATTATAGAGGGTCATAAAATGAAAAAATCATTAGTTGCATTAGCAGTATTAGCTGCATCAGCAGCAGCAACAGCAGCTCCACAAGCTAACACTTTCTATGCAGGTGCTAAAGCTGGTTGGGCAAACTTCCGTGATGGTTTCACACAATTCGAATCAAACCAACCAAATGCTAAATTTGCACACGGCAATGCTAGCGGTTACGGTATCAACAAAAACACTGTAACTTATGGTGTATTTGGTGGTTACCAAATCTTAAACCAAGATAACTTTGGTTTAGCAGCTGAATTAGGTTACGATTATTTTGGTCGTGCACGTGGTAATACAACATTCGCTGGTGACAACAACCAAGAGAAACGTGCTGCAAAACATGCAGCACACGGTGCTCACTTAAGCTTAAAACCAAGCTACGAAGTATTACCTAACTTAGACGTTTACGGTAAAGTAGGTGTTGCATTAATCCGTAACGACTACTATGTACAACAAAACGTACAACATGATTCACGTGTTAAAGCTCACAACTTAAAACCATCTTTAACTTTAGGTGCGGGTGTTGAGTACGCAATTCTTCCAGAATTAGCAGCACGTATCGAATACCAATACGTGAATAAAGTAGGTAACTTAGATAAAGCTATCTCTAAAACAACTAATAAAGCGTGGCAAAATACTCAATATAGCCCAGATTTACACTCAGTATCTGCAGGTTTAAGCTACCGTTTCGGTCAAGGTGCGACACCAGTTGCTCCAGCTGCTCCAGAAGTAGTATCTAAAAACTTCTCATTCAGCTCTGATGTTTTATTCGCATTCGGTAAAGCAAACTTAAAACCAGAAGCAGCACAAGCTTTAGATGCAGCTAACAACGAAATCAACGCTTTAGGTTTAGCTAACCCAGCAATCCAAGTAAACGGCCACGCGGACCGTATTGGTAAACAAGCAGCTAACTTAAAACTTTCACAACGTCGTGCAGAAACAGTAGCAAACTACTTAGTTTCTAAAGGTCAAAATGCAGCGAATGTAACTGCAGTAGGTTACGGTTCAGCTAACCCAGTAACTGGCAACACTTGTGATGCAGTTAAAGGTCGTAAAGCATTAATCGCTTGCTTAGCACCAGATCGTCGTGTTGAAGTTCAAGTACAAGGTTCAAAAGAAGTAACAATGTAATTTGTTAGTTTCTTAGAATAACGAGAAGCCCGCAGTAATGCGGGCTTTTTCATATCTATGAATACAAAATGGATATAGATGTTCTCGTTTTTAAATATGAAAAAGCGGTAAGATTCTTTCGAAAGCTTACCGCTTATCTTTGTTAATTCAATATTAGCAATAACCGTGGCTCATCAAACGTTGATAACGACGATGTAATAATGCTTCTTTATCCAGATTATCCAATTCGTGTAAATCGGTTAGAATGCGTTGTTTGAGGTTTTCTGCCATTTCTGCGTAATCACGATGAGCACCACCGAGGGGTTCTGTTACGATTTCATCGATCAGTTTCAACTCTTTTAAACGTTGTGCGGTTAAGCCCATTACTTCCGCAGCGGTTGAGGCTTTTTCGGCACTTTTCCAAAGAATTGAAGCACAACCCTCTGGTGAAATAACTGAGTAAGTAGAATATTGCAACATATTTACTTTATCGCCCACGCCAATGGCTAATGCACCACCTGAACCACCTTCACCGATAACAGTACAAATCACAGGTACTTTAAGCTGCGACATTTCACGCAAGTTGCGGGCAATCGCCTCTGCCTGGCCACGCTCTTCCGCACCGATACCTGGGTATGCTCCAGGGGTGTCGATAAAAGTAATGATTGGCAAGTTAAAACGCTCTGCCATTTCCATTAAACGTAATGCTTTGCGGTAGCCTTCTGGGGCTGGCATCCCGAAGTTACGCATCACTTTTTCTTTTGTGCTTCTGCCTTTTTGATGACCGATAACCATCACAGGACGACCATCCAAACGTGCAATCCCACCAACAATTGCTTTATCATCTGCAAAGGCACGATCGCCTGCAAGTTCATCAAATTCGGTGAAAATATGCTCAATATAATCTAAGGTATAAGGGCGATTTGGATGCCGAGCCATTTTAGAAGTCTGCCACGCATCTAAATTCGCAAAGGTTTTTTTGGTAAGCTCTTGTGCTTTTTTCTCTAAACGTTTGATTTCATCATCAAGATTGATTTTGTTGTCTTGCTCTGCCACTGCCTTTAGCGACTCAATTTTCGCCTCAAGTTCGGCAATCGGTAGTTCAAAATCTAAATATTCCATACGTTATCCTATTTGTTTATGTGTCGGACATTTTAAAAACGTGGTATTCGATGTAGAGGTTTATCCCCACTTAATGAAGAATCATTATGTGGGGCAGAGGTTATCCCTACGAAATAATACCTAAAAAATCGGCTTATTTTACCTGATAGACAGCAAATTGTGCTAAAAAGCGGTTATTTTTCCGCAATTTTTTGCAGATTTTCATACAGATCCGACCGCTTGTATTTTATGTTTCAACCGTAAATTGCCCCATTGCACCGCGATCCCGCAACATTAAATCAGACACGCCGAAGGCAAATGGCAGCTCATTGTTTGCTTCGTGTTCAAATTTCACTAACAAAGTTACTTCCTGATCTTTAGGTAGCCAAACGGTGTCTTTCCACGCTAAGTATTTGTTCTGTAAACGTTGGCGGTTGCGGGTTTCAATCACAAATTTTGCCCCCTGCAGCGTAAAACCAATATTGCTGTTACTGGTGAGATACCAACGCTCTACGCTCCCTTTTTTCACGCTAAAATCAATTCGTTTTGGGTCGAAACGTTGTTGGTTAATCAGATAATCCAGCGGGCGAAGGTTAAATTTTCGCTCATTGACAATGTTCATCTGGAAATCTTCCAACTTAAACGGCACGGTTTCTGGCATTTGCGTAAACACTGCGGCTAAGCCTTGTGGTTGCAAGGTTAAGATAACATTGTCTGTCAACTCATTGTCATCGCTAAACAGCAATTTTGCCTTATCCAACAAGCTACGTGGCTCGCCTGTAATCAGCGAGACAGGTGTATCTTCTTCCACTTTGACTAACACTTCCACTCGTTCGCTTGGGGCGAGCATTACCATCGGCTGGGCAATCGGCTTTTCAAACATCCCTAACCCAGTAGCAATCAATTGCAGTGGTTGCCCGTTGTCTAAACGTAACTCATATATGCGAGAGAGCGAGGCATTGACAATTCGTAAGCGAATCCAGCCCGCTTGTACTTTCAAATAAGGCGACTCTTGCCCATTCACAAACAGGCGTGAGCCAAAAAATTGCGGTTGGTTCGGGTCAATGACCTGCTTGCCCTCTTTGTTGATTTGCTGGTCTTGCAAAATTAGTGGAATATCGTTTACGCCATATTGATTCGGTAGATTGGTCTCTTTGCTTTCAGCATCTTCAATAATCCACAGACCCGCTAAGCCTCGATAGACTTGGAAAGCCGAGTTTAATAGCGTGTCGGCATGATACCAGCAAGTGCAAGCGGGTTGGTTTACGCTCACAATTGGCGACCAACTGGCTTTGGGCTCAAGCTTACGATGTGAAGAACCGAGCATCTCGCTGGGGGTAAGCAAGCCTTGAATATTCATTGAAATTGCTTGCGGGAGGTTGTTTAAGTAAGTGAGTTTCACAAAATCTTGCGATCGCACACGAACGGTTGGGGCGAGATATTGCCCATTTACGCCCCACACATCAACCAACTTCCCCGTATTAAATTGTATTTGAGCAGGTCGGAGATCAAGACGAATAGGGCGACCGCGACCGACATCAACAAGCGGTGGAATTTTCAATGCAGGTTGCGAGCTTGCCCACACGGGCATGGGCAGAGCAACCATTGCAGAAGCTAAGCCTGTGCGTTGTAGAAGCTGACGACGGGTTAAGTGAAGAGGTTTGTTCATTCGGTATATAAGGTATTTGTTATCGCAACAGTTGCAATTATAATTTATTTATCCAATTGCTCAATTTCTGCATCAAGCTCTGCAATTCTTTTCTGCATTACTTGATGGCAATGTTCGATGAGCTCTTTCAAATTATCGCGGTTGTAACTGCTAGTATCAATCGGTTCCAATTCTTCGCAAATCACCGTGCCATTGTCCCAACGGTTTAAATCTACTTTATTGTGAAGCGTTGAACAAACAATCGGGATAATCGGCACGCCCGCAGAAATAGCGGTGTGGAATGCTCCCGTTTTGAATGGCAATAAACCACGTCCACGGCTACGCGTGCCTTCAGGGAACATCCAAATCGAAATTTGACGTTTTTTAATAATCTCACCCACTTTCGCCATTGTGCTAATAGCACTGCTGCGTTTCTCTCGGTTGATGAAAATATTGCCCGTTGCCCAATAAACCAAGCCGAAAAATGGAATCCAAATCAGACTACGTTTACCGATGGTTACCGTTTTTTTAGGCGTCATCGAAGAGATGGTCACCATATCATAGTTATTCTGATGGTTTGCGATATAAATCGCTGGTTGGCGTTCGCCAGTATATGGGCGGCGAATTAACTTAATGCCAAGCAGTTTATGCATTTTGCTATACCAATAAGCAATTTCACCTACACAATCTGGATTGCGTAAACGGACTAACGCATAAAAAACACCAGCTACAGAGATAAGAATAGAGCAACATAGCACTAACAAAATTCGAATAAGTTTTAACATAAAATTTCCTCAAAAGTCAGGCAAAGAGTATAGCAAAAAATAGATGAGCAAAGGAAAAGAAAGCGGTGGTTTTTCAATTAGAATTTGCAAATTCTGAGAGAAAAACCACCGCTTATTTTAGTAAATGGCTTAATGCCAATTGATCCAGAAGAAATAGGTCAGCCCGCCAATGACCGCCGTGCTGATAATATTAAGGATAAAGCCCACTTTTACCATTTCACTTTGTTTAATGTAACCTGTGGAGAACACAATCGCATTAGGTGGAGTGGCGATTGGAAGCATAAAGGCACAAGAAGCACTACATGCAACGATAGCTGCCAGCGAAACAGGAGGCAAGCCCAAGCCTTCCGCAACAGAAATAAAAATGGGGGTCATTAATGCCGCAGTAGCAGTGTTAGAGGTAAATTCTGTGAGGAAGACAATAAATGCAGTAAGTACGAGCGTCATTACAAGCCAGTGTTGCACACCGATATAATTCACAATGGTATCAGCAAGAATTTTGCTTGCTCCCGTTTCTTTGAGCACGATACCGAGCACCAATCCACCACCGAAGAGCATTAACACGCCCCATTCGGTACGATCTTGAATTTCTGACCAAGTTGCGGTGTGGGTGATGCAAAGGATGATAACTGCAGTCATTGCCACTACCGCATCGAAGTTTTTGATGGGTTGGCTAAGCTCTAATACTGAGCGGATAAACGGTTCTAACCAGCTGCCGAAAACAAGGAAAAACGCAGCAATCACAAACACCGCGAGGGTAATTTTGCGTTTGCCTGTCATCGGGATTTCTTCAAGTGAAATTTCAAACGGCACGTTGAAGTTCGGGCGAAGTATTACCAGTAGGCTAAACACCATTCCGAGCATCAATAAAATAGTGACCGGCATTCCGTAGAAGAGCCATTCTGAGAAGGTGATTTTAAGTTGTGAAGCAAGAATAGCATTCGGTGCAGAGCCTGTGAGTGTCCCGATGCCCCCAATGCTGGCACTAAATGCAACACCAAGTAACACAAAAACATACAATGCACGGTTGGTTTTAAGATCAACTTTTTTCAAAATGCCGAGGGTTAAAGGCAACATCATAGCAGCAACGGCGGTGTTGTTGATAAACAGCGAAAGTCCTGCCGTGGCGACAAAAAGGTAGAGTACGGTAAGTTTAAGATTTCCGCGTGCGAGGCGGATGATGTGGTTGGCAATCCAGAGATCAAGTTTTTGAATGTTCATGACTGCAGCTAGAACGAAGCCACCAAAGAACATAAAAATGATGGGTTCGGAGAAGGGGGCAAATGCCGCTTTAGTCGGCAAGACGTTCAGCCCAATTGCCAGAATGGGCACCATCAGCGATGTCACGGTAATGTTAAAAGCCTCCGTGAGCCATAATATCCCAATAAAGACTAACAACGCCAAACCCCGATTTTCCATCGGCGTGAACGGCAGCGTCTTGATGAGGGTTAAAAACAGCAGGAAGTCTAGGGCTAATATAATATAGCCTCTTGTTGGATTTTTTGTTGTGCTTGACATACGAAGCTCCTTATTATTTTTTTGTTGGAAAGAAATTGTATGCAATTTGAACATAACAAAAATTTTAAAAATGTAAATAGTTTTTAACAAGCATTAGAAAATTTAGAGAAAACGTTTGCGTTTTTCTTTGAGAAAGATTGACATCGAAGTTGCTAAGAAGTTAGAGCAAATAAACAACAAATTGCATAAAAAGAAATCTCTTGAATAAAAAGTAGGAAAATCTTATTTACTCATGATTAAAATTCGATTATTATTTTGCCCGTTTTCAACGGAGGAATGGTCGAGTGGTTGAAGGCACCGGTCTTGAAAACCGGCGAGGGTTTACGCCCTCCGTGAGTTCGAATCTCACTTCCTCCGCCATCAAATTTAGAAACCCTGCAGCGAATGTTGCGGGGTTTTGTTTATTTGTATTACAGCAATTTCTCAATTAAATCCAACACAATCGGCAATTCTGTCACACCTTCACGATCTAAAAAATGCCCGCCTTTTGGTAATCGAATATAGTCTGCACCGAGAAATTGAGCTAAATGATCGCTGTATTGATGCGGTACGATATAATCGTCCAACGATGCCACTACAAAAGATTTCTCTGGTTTGTAAGCAGTTAAATTTGCGTAGAAATCTGCAAAAATATCAAGTTCAGGCAAATTAGGTAATTTTTCATAAAAGCCCGAAACAAAAATCGCCCCTTTGATTTTTTGTTGCTGTGCTGCAAGAAAATTCAGCGTTGCGATGCAGCCCAAACTATGCCCAATCAAAATCGTATTTTCATTTAGCGTGATTTTTTCTTGATGATATTTTAACCACGTTTCAGGTGTCGGATTCTCCGAATTTGGCATCGTTAAACGCTCACATTCAAGCCCTTTTTCTGTCAATTTTTGTTCTAACCACGGAAACCAATGTTTGTTGCCGTTTGCCGTATAGCCGTGAGTAATGTAGATTTTGGTCATTGTTTTTCCTGTAAATATTTAAGTAATTAACGTTATAATAATAGCAGTTCATTAAAGATTTTCAGCTATGTATTCTAATTTTGTAATAAATAATCAAGTTTATGATTTGACACATTTAAACCCTTCCCATTTTTGTATTGAAATTGATGGCGTTGAGTTTTCTGCTACACTCCAATTTGGTAACCATTGTTTTACAGACGAAAAGGAGAATGGTCCGTTATTTAGTAGAAGATTAAGAAAAAATGGCAGCTATGAAGAACGGTTTTTTTCCATTGTAAGATATGAGGATACAAAAATTTTGCCTAATATCTTAAGAAATATACTAATAGAAAATCGCTCGTATTATGTTGTACCCTTTAGACCCAAACATAGTAATGATGAACAATATCACTATTTAGATAATGGCTACTATGCAATTTTCTTTTATATTAATAACATTGACTTAATAAAGAAGACTTTTAATATCTATGTGATTTCTGCGTATGATAAAACTACGTATTCCAGTAATTTACCAAAGGGTAAAGCATTTAAACTTTCGTGGGTGCTTTCAAAGAGAGTAAAGGGAGAAAAAGTCATTTAAGGCTTGAAAAATACAGTAATAGATCATACTATATTACCACTGATACAGACTGGGACCACATAAGTGGGGTATCAGGTTGAGTGATGAAATCACTTCCTAGCCTGTGAGCAGGATAAAAGCAAGTTTGCTATAAAAACAAATGCCTTCAAACTTTTTATAAAAGACAAAACGGCACTAGGTAAAATTTTTCCTAGTGCCGTTTTTGTTTTCTCCGCTTGTGCTATTAAGAATGATTAGAAAACAGATTTATCACCAACACCCCGCCGATAATTAACGCCATTCCAATAATGCTAGGTAAATCGGGTTTTTGCCCGAATACAAACATTGCCACCAATGTAGTCAGTACAATACCCACACCAGACCACACCGCATAAACAATCCCAAGCGGGAGTGTTTTGGTGATGATAGATAACAGGTATAACGCAACCACAAAAGCACCGATTGCGATGACCGTCGGTAGTGGTTTAGTAAAACTGTTGCTCGCTTTAATGCAATTTGAGCCGATGACTTCGATAACAATGGCGAAGCCGAGTAAAATCCAAGGATTCATAAAATTCCTTATTTAGTATTGATACGTTTATATGAATCAAGATCTAAGTATTCTACAACGTCTTCTTTACCTTCATCAAATAAGTGGTCGAAATCAGACGAATTAATCTGTTCCACAGCAGATTTTATTTGTTTATAAATGGTCATTTTTTCACCTCTTTATTAATAGGTATATTAACTTTTTGTTTTATTTTGTCCAGTTTTCTGCATAAAAAACTGAATGGCGTATCTCAAATAGATTACCTCCCTGCGGATAAAAGTCTCTTTGTCTGCACCTAAGAAAATAACGGGTAGGAGCAGGGTTCTCCACCCGTTTCGATCTACACGTTTAATCGGGCGGGGATAAACCCCACCCCTACGGACAAGAACGATGATATTTATATAACAAATGGTTGTGTAGCGATTACATCATACGGTATCTCCATTTGACCATAGGAAATAATTAAAAAAATATATATATTTACATTTCTTTACACAACTTTAGGTTATTTAGGAGTAAAATACGTCTGTTTTTTGGACAAGAAGTCCTCTCTATATGTTTTTTAATACTAGGTAAATAATTATGAATAAGATCTATAAAGTAATTTGGAATGCCGCGTTACAATGTTGGGTAGCCGTTTCTGAATTAGGCAAAGCAAAAGGAAAAACAAAATCTAAAAAAGTATTAAGTGCGGCAGCTGTAATGGCTGTTTCAGCTGTAGGCGTTTCTTCCAATGCGGAAGCTGCGGCAACGGTAACGACATCTGACGCAAAATTATTGTCGGGAGATAATATTGTTACTATTGGTTCAGGCACAAAAGCTGGTTTACATGGTGTTGCAATCGGTACAAATGCGAATACTAGCCAACTAGCAGGTATTGCGATTGGTCAGGATTCTAAAACAAGTGATGTAAGTGGACAACCAGCGATTGCTATTGGTGCAAATGCTCAAGCAATGGGGATGGGAGCTATTTCTTTTGGTTATAACTCACAGGCAACGGGTTTAAATGCTACTGCGATTGGTGTTGATACTAAGTCAAATCATGCTCATACCCTTGCTTTAGGTTATGGTGCTCAAGCACTAAATTATTATTCATCTGCAATTGGTTCACATGCTAAAGCTCTTGAACAATATACGATTGCTTTTGGAAAAGGGGCTGAGGCTCAAAATTATGAAACGATTGCAATGGGTGCCAAAGCTCTTGCAAATGGTGAATCATCTGTTGCGATTGGTGGTGGCTACACAGCAGAGATGACAACAGGGTCTCTTGATGATTTAGCTGGTGCGAAAACAAAAGGCAATTATGCTGCGGCTGTTGGTGCAGGAACGGTTGCGGCTGGCAGTTCTACTGCGGTAGGTACGGGCGCAAAAGCAGACTCAACACAATCTGTTGCTGTGGGTAAGGATACTAAAGCAAACCAACCTCAAGCTGTTGCCGTAGGGGAATCTGCGAAAGCGAATAGCCGTGAGACTGTTGCGGTGGGTCAGAACGCTACAGCACAAGGTGATGGAGCGATTGCAACAGGTAAAAATTCGAAAACAGATGGTACAGATGCCATTGCAACAGGTCGTAATTCAAAAGCTCTTGCTAATAATGCGACCGCTATTGGTGCAGGTGCGACAGCAACGATTAATGCTGAAGGTAGTTTAGTTATTGGCCGTGGTGCAGTAGTTAATGCTACTGATGCGACGGTGGTTGGCCCTGTTGCACAAGCAAATGGTGCGAATGCGACAGCTGTAGGTCGTGGTGCGGCAGCGAATGGTACAGAATCAACCGCTTTAGGTCGTGGTGCAACGGCAAATGGTAACCAATCTATTGCATTAGGTCAGGGGGCTCAGGCAACGGTAGATAGTGGCGTAGCTTTAGGTGATGGTGCGGTGGCAAACCGTGCAGCACGTGATGGAAATAGTATCGTTATTAATACTAATGATCCCTCTAAAACAACAGGATTAAGCGATAATAATAATGGTGGAGACGCAAATACCGTTTATGCTCCTGTGCGTTTAGTGGATGCACCAGGAGCATTAGAGGCAATTAAAAATACCATTAAAGGCAACAAAGGTGCAGTTTCTGTAGGGGATGCCGGCAATACTCGTCAAATTATCAATGTTGCTGCGGGTAGTGCCGATTCTGATGCAGTGAACGTAGCTCAGTTAAAAGCCGTGGCGGGTAGTATTAAGAAATATTCTGTTACCTCACCAGATGGTTCGATCACCATTACTAACCCAGGTAAAACAGATGATCCTCAAAACTTCCAAATTAAAATGAACACCACAGCGGTTCAAGATGCGGCACAATGGTATGTAAAAGAGGGTACAGAAACCTCTGGTACAGCGGTAAGAGGCGGTAATACAGTAAGTTTTAATGACTCTCCTACTGTCGATGTTCAACATAACAATAAAAATTTTACCTTTAACGTAAAATCTGGTGATGTAACAACAAATACCAATACAGGGGCAATTACTGGCCCAACAGATGGTAATGTATTAGCTAAAGCGAAAAACGTGGCAGAAGCGATCCAACGGAGCGGTTGGGAGTTACAAGCAAATGGTACAAAAGTAGGCTTAGTTAACCCTGGTGATAAAGTCAATATTAAAGCGGGTACTGGTGTAACCATTACGCCAACAAATGAAAATGGTGGTGTTTCAACATTAACAATTAGTGCGGCACAACAAAACTATAGCTGGAAATTAAAAGAAGATTCTCAAACACCAGCTCAAGCACTTAATGTTACCAATAACACAGCGGTAAGTTTAAAAGGTGAGAATTACTTAAATATTACCAATAGAAACGGTGGTAACTTTGCGTTTAAAACCGTAACTGCAGATGTTGGTATGAACACTGCAACAGGTGCAACTAGCCAAGCAACAGCAACAGGTTTAACAACCAATAAAGCAGTCGCAGATGCGATTGCAAAATCTGGTTTCCAATTAAAAGAAAATGGCACACTTAGAAATGTAGTGAACCCAGGTGAAAGCTTAAACTTTAAACCAGGTCAAGGCACAACCGTTTCTGTGGGTACGAATGGCGATGTTCAAGTGAATGCGAACGTGGCAGGCATTACTGCGGGTAAAAACATCAGCACTACCACAGATGCAAATGGTAATGTGACTATTAATGCGAAAGATACCTCTGCTCATGTGAAAGCAGCGAATAATGCTGCAGTGAAAGTGGATAAAGCAACCACAACACGTACCGAAAATAATGCGGATATTACCGATTACACTGTTGATTTAACCGATCAAACCAAAACCAACATCACGCACGGCGTGAATGCGAACGAAACTGTAACGAATAAAGGTTTAACCTTTAACGGAAACACAGGCAGCACAGGGATTAAGAAACTGGGTTCAGAAGTGGATGTGAAAGGTAACACTTCAAACAATGTAATTACCACCACGGCAAATACAAACGGCATCACTGTAGATTATAACGGTACAGCAGCGGCTCAAGTTACCAGCTTAACCTATAAAGCGAATAATGCTAATGCGAAAAGTGTTACTCTTGCTAAAGGTTTAGATTTTACCAATGGCACACAAACGACCGCAGAAGTGGGTGATGATGGTGTGGTAAAATTCAATGTCAATACAACCGCTTTATCTAGCACAGCGACAAACGGCAGAATTACCGTGCCAACGGGTGATGGTTTAGTGACAGCGAAAGAGGTTGCGAACGCGATTAATGCGGCGAGCTGGAACTTAATCGTAGGTGGAGCAACGGTTCAAAACGTGAAAGCGGGCGACTTTGTGAACTTTGCGGATGGCAATGGCACGACAGTGACGTATAAAGACGGAGCGGTACGTGTGAACGCGAATGTGACAGATGTAGTGAGTGCGAATAGTAATGCAACGATTACGAGAGATCCGAATACAGGTATCGTGACGGTGAATGCGAAAGACACGAACACACAAGTAACCGTAGCGAATGCAACCAATAGCCCGATTACCATTGCGACAACGCAAAATGCGAACGGTACAAATCACTACACAGTGGACGTAAACGTAGATGACACAACCATTAAGAAAGAAAATGGCGTGTTAAAAGCGGTTATTCCGGCTGTGGAAAAAGTGGATTTAACGGTTAACAAAACAGGCGACAACGCAGGTAAAGTTGAAGCACCAACGACAGATGCAGACAAAGGCAAGTTAGTTACAGCAGAAAATGTAGCGAAAGCGATTAACGAAAGTTATTGGGTAGCTAAACGTGGCAATAGCGTAACAACCAATGAGGACGCTGGTGACGGGGATAGCAATGTTGCAGCGGGTAATAACGTGACTTTTGTTGCGGGTAAAAACATGGCGTTACAAAAAGCCGGCAACAAGTTTATCTATGCAACGAAAGATGATGTTTCATTCAACAATGTGACAGCGAACAACACCACAACCACGAACTTAACCGTGAATAAAGGCGGTAATGTGGATATGGGTGGAAACCAAGTTCACAATGTGAGCACGGGTACAGCACCGACAGATGCGGTAAATGTGAAACAACTTTACGACACAGTGTCAGGAAATGTATCGACAGAGTCCGTGATTAAGAAAGCGGGTGATGACAACATTGCAGAAGTGACGGTTGCGGATAATAAACAGTCTGGTGATAAGAACGCGAAATATGAAGTGTCGGTATCAAAAGCGAAAATCAAAGCTTTAGCGAATGAAACCGTGAAAGTAAACACTTCAACGGCAGCGAATAACCCGATTACGGTAACCCCGCATACGGAGAATGGTAACACGACTTACACCGTGAACTTTGATGGAACGAAAGCGGCATCAGAGATTCCATTAACGTACAAAGCGAATGATGGTGCAGGAAAAACCGTTAAATTATCAGAAGGCTTGAACTTCAAGAATGGTACGCAAACAACTGCGGAAGTGGGCGATAATGGTGTGGTGAAATTCAATGTCAATACAACCACGTTATCGAATACGACAGCGAACGGAAAAATTACGGTACCAGATGGCAACGGTTTAGTGACGGCGAAAGAGGTAGCGAACGCGATTAATGCAGCGAACTGGAAGCTGAACGTAAACGGAGACAATAAACAATCTGTGAGTGCAGGTGATATTGTGAACTTTGCGGATGGCAATGGCACGACAGTGACGTATAAAGACGGAGCGGTACGTGTGAACGCGAATGTGACAGACGTAGTAAGTGCGAATAGTAATGCAACGATTACGAGAGACCCGAATACAGGTATCGTGACGGTGAATGCGAAAGACACAAACACGCAAGCAAGCGTTAAAAACGGTTCAGGTATTACTGTAACGCCAAGCACAAATGCAAATGGAACAGCGAACTACACCGTAGCGGTGAACGTAGATGGTTCAACCATTACCGTAAATAATGACGGTAAACTTGTTGCGAATGTACCAGATACTTCGAAAGTGAGCTTGACCAATAACGCAGGTAAAGTGGGTGATGTGTCTGCAGAAGATGCGAATAAATTAGTTACAGGTGACAACCTTGCTAAGACAATCAATGCAACTTACTGGAAAGCGAGCCAAGGAACGCACGAAGAGACCACCTCGGAAGAAACAACAGGAGCTGTGTCATCAGAAATCAAACCAGGGGATGAGTTAACGTTCGTCTCAGGTAAGAATATGGCGTTGAAGAAAGACGGCAATAAGTTCGTTTATGCAACGAAAGATGATGTGACGTTCAATAACGTGACGACTAACAACTTAACCGTGAATGCAAAAGGCAATGTGGATATGGGAGGAAACCAAGTTCACAATGTAGCGAATGGTACGAAAGGTACAGATGCGGTTAACTTAGATCAGTTAAATGCAACAACTGCAATTGCAAATGCAGGTTGGGTAATTAAAGCAAATGGTACCAATGCCACAACGGTGAAACCGAATGCGACCGTTTCATTGAACAATACTGATGGCAACATCTTAATCACGAAGAACACGACAGATAATAACGTGACCTTCAACTTCAACCCGAATGCAACCTTTGGTGTGTCGGGTAAGGATGGTAAAGATGGCTCAATCGGCGTGAACGGTAAAGATGGTGCATCAGTTGTAATCAACGGTAAAGATGGCTCAATTGGCTTAACTGGACCGAAAGGTGCAGATGGCAAAGATGGTGTATCATTGACGTTGAAACCAGAGAAAGGTACAACGACAGTTAATGCGAAAGATGACGGTAAAGAAATCGAACGTATTAAGTACACTGCAAACGGTACAACCCGTGAAGTGGCGACTTTAGATGATGGCTTGAAGTTCAAAGGCGATTCTAAACAAGTGATCAACCGTACTTTAGGTTCACAAATGAACATTACAGGCGGTGCGGACGAAACGACATTGACAGATAACAATATCGGTGTGGTTTACGACAAAGCGACTGATGGCTTGAAAGTGAAACTAGCTAAAGATGTGAACTTAACCACGAACGGTAGTGTTGTTATTGGCAATACCACGTTAAATAACAACGGTTTTACGATTACCAATAAAGCAGATCCAAGCAAAACGGTAAGTTTGACGGATAAAGGCTTGAACAACGGTGGCAACACAATTATTAACGTTGCTCCAGGTGTGAATGGTACAGATGCGGTCAACTTAGATCAGTTAAATGCAACAACTGCAATTGCAAATGCAGGTTGGGTAATTAAAGCAAATGGTACTAACGCAACAACGGTGAAACCAAATGCGACAGTGTCGTTAAACAACACAGACGGTAATATCGTTATTACGAAGAACAAGACAGATAACAACGTGACCTTTAACTTCAACCCGAATGCGACATTTGGTGTGAAAGGTAAAGATGGTAAAGACGGTGTTGATGGTTCTATCGGTGTAAACGGTAAAGATGGTTCGTCTGTTGTTATCAACGGTAAAGATGGTTCAATCGGCTTAAATGGTAAAAACGGCTTAAGCATTAAAGGTGATCAAGGCCCTGCAGGTGTTGATGGCAAAGATGGTGAAACCAAAAACCGTATTGTTTATGAATATGCAGATCCAAAAGATCCAAATAAAACAATTCGTGAGAATGTAGCAACATTGAATGATGGTTTACGTTTTACTGGTAATAATGGTGTAGAAAATGCTCACAGATTGAATACCTTAGTGACTATTATTGGTGAAGGTGTAGATAAAGCAACATCTGCAAACTTTACTTCTGCATCAGGCAATATCAATGTGAAAGCAGATGGCAAAGGAACTTTAGAAGTCCAATTAGCAAAAAATCTGAAAAACATTGAGACTATCAGTAACGGTAATAGCACAATTACCTTAAACAAAGACGGTGGCACAACTATTTCAGGTGGTGATGTAAGCGTTGATGGTAATAAAGTGACTAACGTAAAAGATGGCGATGTAAGTGCTAACAGTAAAGATGCTGTAAACGGAAGCCAGTTGTATCACGTGATGACAAATGCAACAGCAGGTTGGAACTTAAGTGTTAATAACGGCAAAGACAAAGGCAATGTGAAGCCAGGTGCTCAAGTTGATTTAAACAACACTGATGGCAATATCATCATTAGCAAAAATGCGAATAACGTGACCTTTAACTTCAACCCGAATGCGACATTTGGCGTGAAAGGTAAAGATGGTAAAGACGGCGTTGATGGTTCTATCGGTGTGAACGGTAAAGATGGTTCATCAGTAGTACTTAACGGTAAGGACGGCTCAATTGGCTTAACTGGACCGAAAGGTGCGGACGGTAAAGATGGGGCGAGTGCGAACATGAGTGTTCAAAAAGGCACAACGACCGTGAATACCGACCGTGATGGTGGTAAAGAGGTTACTCGTATTGTTTATACCGACAAAGATAAAGATGGTAAAGACATTAAACGTGAAGTGGCGACTTTAGATGATGGCTTGAAATTCAAAGGTGACTCTGAGCAAGTGATTAACCGTACTTTAGGTTCACAAATGAACATCACAGGTGGTGCTGATTCAACTAAACTCACTGATAACAATATCGGTGTAGTTTATGATGAAGCAACTAACGGCTTGAAAGTAAAACTTTCTAAAGATGTGGACTTAGGTAAAGATGGCTCAATTACGATTGGTGGTACTCAAGTAACCAACAATGGTTTAACCATTAAAAATGGTCCAAGCGTAACTGAGAAAGGTGTAGATGCTGGTAATAAGAAAGTGACGAACGTTGCTGATGGCGACATTAACGAAACTAGTAAAGATGCCGTGAACGGTAGCCAGTTATATCAAGCGGTTAATAACATTAACAAAAATGTAAATGCTGCGAAGACAGAGCTTGAAGAAGGAGATAATGTGACAATTACCTCTCGTGTGGGTAATAATGGTCAGATTATCTACAAAGTAAGCTCAAGTCTGAAAGATAACTCTGCTCACGTTCAAGGTGGTTCTGATGCAGTATCTGTTACTAAAGCAGAAACAACACGTAAAGATGGCTTAACGACAGTGACAGATTACACCGTAGATCTTTCAAGCAAAACGAAAGATGATATTAAGAAAGGTGTTGATGCACACGATACTGTAACCAATAAAGGTTTAACCTTTAATGCGGATAAAGGTACAACGGGTGCGAAGAAACTGGGTAGCCAAGTGGCTGTAAATGGAGATAACAAAAATATCGAAACAGTGGCTGACACCAACGGTGTGAAAGTGAAACTGAAAGATGATATTAATGTGAACTCTGTGACAGCAAATACTTTCAAAGCTGGTGATACCATTGTGAATACGAAAGGTGTTCAAGTGGCAGCGAAAGATGACCGTGGTAATAATACCAATGTGGTGATCAATGAGAAAGGTATTAACGCAGGTAATACTCGTATTCAAAATGTTGCTGCTGGTCGAGCAGATACGGATGCCGTGAATGTAAGCCAATTAAAAGGTGCTGTAACACAAATTGGTAACCACATTAACAAGATGGATAAAAACTTACGTGCGGGTATTGCAGGTGCGATGGCAGCAGGTGGTTTATATCATGTGACCTTACCTGGTAAATCAATGATTGCAGCAGGTGCTGGTACTTATAAAGGCGAAAGTGCTGTTGCGGTAGGTTACTCTCGCTTGTCAGACAACGGTAAAGTGGGTATTAAATTCTCTGTGAATACGAATACTCGTGGCGACAGTGGTGCTGCAGCAAGTGTAGGTTACCAATGGTAATGTAGCTTGAGTTAGTTAAGAGAAAGGCTGAATCCTTCGGGGTTCAGCCTTTTTGTTGGTTTTGATATGAAGGTTTGAATGTGAAGCATCGGTAAAATTTTCTTAAAATCCCACCGCTTGTAGGTATAATACAAGCGGTATTTTTTTAGGGAAATTTGTTAATGTTACTTCTCACGCTTTATATCATCGGGATTACCGCAGAATCTATCACTGGTGCACTTGCTGCAGGGCGGGAAAAAATGGATATGTTTGGGATGATTATTATCTCATCGGTGACCGCAATTGGTGGTGGTTCTATTCGAGACATGTTACTTGGGCATTATCCGCTTGGTTGGGTAAAGCATCCTGAATATCTCGTGATTGTAGTTGCCGCTTCTATTTTTACGATGTTTATTGCACGATTTTTAGGTTATTTTCGTACGATTTTCTTGGTATTGGATGCACTCGGGTTAATCGTTTTTTCTATCATTGGGGCACAAGTTGCTTTAGATATGGGGCATGGTTTTGTGATTGCTTCAGCTGCGGCAGTGATTACAGGGGCTTTTGGCGGTGTGTTACGCGATTTGCTTTGCAACCGTATTCCACTTGTTTTCCGCAAAGAACTCTATGCCAGTATCTCTTTCCTCTCTTGCTGTATTTACGTTGGATTACAAGAACTTGGCTTTAATCACAACATTGTGGTCATTTCAACACTTGTATTGGGTTTTGGATTACGTCTGCTTGCTATTCGCTTTAAGCTAGGTTTGCCAATTTTTGAGTTTGATGAAGCACAATATTTAGGCAAAGGCGATTTGGTGGATAGATTGGCGAAGCGGAAGAAGTAAAGGAGAAGAAAAATGAGCGAAATACTTAATCGCTCTTGGGATAGCTTTTTCCTTTGCGAAAAAACTGTAAGTGATGATTTTACGGAAGAAAGAGAAATAGCATTTCAGCCAGAACGTGAAGAACTCTAATGTTCAAATATGCTCTCCGTCTTTATTACTGCCAAATCTCCCCTACCCCTCTTTGCTAAAGAGGGGCAAGATCTTAGCTAAATAAAATTTCAGAGCTCATACTTCGACATATTGATAAGCCAGATAATCTCACTTATACAAAGAAAAATTCCCCTCTTTAGCAAAGAGGGGTAGGGGAGATTTGGCAGAAGAGAAAACGGAGAAATTAGCGTTTAACATTCCCAATCAATGCACAAACCCCGCATCGACATTCGCATCGGGGTTGTGTTTGTCATAGTTTTCTTCTTTGGTTTTGCCTGTGTAAATCTCTTTATTCGTCTCGCCTTCAACAATAATATTCCCCTTCGCCCCTTTTTCGGCTCGGAAAATACTGTGATCAACAAAGGTGTATTTCCCTGGCACATTCATTTGCATTTCGACCATTGTCGTGCCGCCTGATGGAATCAGCGTGGTTTGCACGTGATGATTTTGTAGCGTGCCACCTTCGACATAAACCGTATCAAAGGTACGTCCGATTAAATGAAACGAAGAAATTTTATTCGGACCAGCGTTACCAACGAAAAATCGCACTTTGTCGCCCACTTTCGCTTTGAGAGCATTTTCATCAGTTAAAGCCCCCACTTTGCCGTTAAACACCACATAATCTGGCAATTCATATTCCGCTTTTGCCATATCAAACACTTTTAACTCTGGGTTTGCTCCGTCCTTAACGTAAAATTCGTTCTGCATAATGTAGAATTCTTTGTCCACTTTCGACAGCCCTTCTTTCGGTTCAACCAACATCAAGCCAAACATTCCCTTGCCGATGTGAATCCCAACGGGCATTGTGCCGCAATGATAGAGATAAAGCCCTGGTGCAGTTGCTCGAAAGGCAAAAGTGGTGCTTTTACCTGGTGCGGTTTGGCTGGCAAGTGCACCGCCTTCGGGAGCCGCTGCAGAATGGAAATCAAGCGAATGTGGCATTTTGCCGTTCACCGGGTTAGAAAGCTGAACTTCCACCATATCGCCCTCACGCACGCGGATAAATGGGGCGGGCGTTGTGCCGTTGAACGTCCAATATTTGAACTTCACACCGCTCTCAATTTCCATCACCTTTTCCAATGCTTCAAGTTTAACTACTACTTTTGCAGGCGTGGTGCGTTCAATCGGCTTCGGCACATTTGGGGCAAATGTGAGTTCTGCTTCAACGGTTGGTAATTGTGCCATTGGTACAACGGATTCGTTTACATTTTTCAGTTGATTTTCAACCGCTTGTACGCTATTTACTGCCATTATTGAGCCAAGCATTACTGCCAACATCGTTTTTTTCATCATATAATCCTTTCTATCTTCACTGGGTGATTTGCATTATAATAAGTCGAGAAAATAAGCGGTAGGATTTTAATCAAGAATTGCAAAGCTAAACCGATTTAGCTAAGATTATTACCAGATTTTTTAACTTTAAGAGAACAAATTATGAGCAAAATTTGGGTAACAGGCGATGCGGTTGTGGATTTAATTCCCGACGGCGAAAACCACTATTTAAAATGTGCAGGCGGTGCACCAGCGAACGTGGCAGTAGGCGTGGCACGTTTAGGCTGTGAAGCGGGCTTTATTGGTCGTGTGGGATTAGATCCGCTCGGCAAATTTATGCAAGAAACGTTAAATGCCGAAAAGGTTTCAACAGATCATATGATCTTAGACCCAAATCAACGTACTTCAACTGTGATCGTGGGCTTAGACAACGGTGAACGTAGTTTCACTTTTATGGTGAATCCAAGTGCTGACCAATTCTTAGAAGTGGGTGATTTACCGAATTTCCAAACAGGCGATTTTTTACACTGCTGTTCGATTGCGTTAATCAACGATCCATCTCGCTCAACCACCATTGAGGCGATTCGCCGTGTCAAACAAGCGGGCGGATTTTTCTCGTTCGATCCAAACTTACGCGATTCGCTTTGGGCGAGCCTTGAAGAGATGAAAACCGTGGTGAATGATGTGGTAGCAATGGCGGATATTTTAAAATTCTCTGAAGAAGAATTGACGCTGCTTACCAACACCACTACTTTGGACGAAGCGACTAAAGTGATTACGGCACAATATCCTGAAAAACTGATCATCATCACATTGGGTAAAGATGGTGCGATTTACCATTTCCACGGCAAGAGCCAAGTGGTAGCGGGCAAAGCATTAAAACCAGTCGATACCACAGGTGCAGGCGATGCGTTCGTGAGCGGTTTATTAGCAGGGCTTTCTGAAGTGGCAGATTGGAAAGATGAAGAGACGTTAGTGAACGTGATCCGCAAAGCCAATGCTTCGGGGGCATTAGCGACCACCGCAAAAGGTGCGATGGCAGCACTGCCGAATAAAGCACAGTTGGAAGCGTTTTTAGCAGCATAATTCATAGGGTGTGTGAGTTTTTGTAACTCACGCACCATTTTTTACCGCTTGAGTGCGTGACCTTCATTCACACACCCTACCAAATAATCCATTTTCGAGAAAAATCCTATGCACATCTTCAATAACGGTAAATATAAAAGCCTACACGCACAAGCCGAAGGCGAACTTAATGCAATTCGTGAAACCGTACTTTCAGACCACGATTTCTACCCGACTTACCACCTTGCACCCAAAACAGGCTTGTTTAATGATCCTAATGGCTTAATTTTTGATGGCGAGAAATATCACATTTTTGCCCAATGGTTTCCATACGATGCGATGCACGGAATGAAACATTGGGAGCATTTCATCACCCGAGATTTCCAAACTTTCGAAAAAGGCGATTTACTTATTCCAGACGAATTGTTCGAATCGCACGGTTGCTATTCGGGCGGGGCAATTTTATGGGAAGATAAGATTGTGGCGTTCTACACGGGCAATACTCGCCGTTCGTCTGATAATCAACGCGTACCGCACCAAAACATTGCGATTTTCGACAAAACGGGCAAATTATTAGAAAAACGCTGCATTATCGACCAAGTCCCAGCAGGCTACACCGAACACGTTCGCGATCCAAAACCGTTCATTACCGCAGAAGGTAAAATCCGCTTTGTACTCGGTGCACAGCGTGAAAATTTAACAGGCACTTGCTTAGTCTATGAAATGGATGATTTAAACAGTACGCCACGCTTGTTGGGCGAGTTAGCGGTGCAAGATTTCGACAACAGCCACGTTTTTATGTGGGAGTGTCCAGACTTGTTCCAGCTTGGCGGAAAAGACGTTTTCATTTGGTCACCGCAAGGTAAATTGCGTGAAGCGATGCAGTTTCAAAATAACTACCACGCCATTTACGCATTAGGCAAATTAGACGACAACGTTTTAAACGCAGAACACATTGAAGAACTTGATTACGGCTTTGATTTCTATGCACCGCAAACGGTGCAAAATTCTGACCGTATTCTGTTCGGCTGGGTGGGCTTGCCAGATTTGACTTACCCAACTGATAAATACAAATGGCATTCGACTCTTACCATGCCACGTCAAATTTCGGTGGAAAACGGTGTCATTAAACAACGCCCTATTGTGAAAACAGGCGAGTTACAAGCAGTCGAATTACAAGGCGAAATTACAAACTTAGATACCAGCTATTTGCAAATCAATGTGGAAAATCAACCGCTTGAATTAACGTTCTTTGGTAAATTGAAATTCAGCTATCAAAATGATATGGTAACGCTCGATCGTAGTGCAACCGAGCAGACGGATTTGATGAAACAGTTTGACGGTGTTCGCCACGTAAAAGTAGAAAAATTAGACAAGATTGAGATTTTCTTTGACCGTTCAATTGTCGAGATTTTCCTCAATAATGGCGAAAAAGTGATGACTTCCCGCTTCTTTATCACAAATCGCGAAAATATCGTGGCAAGCTCACGCCCTGTTTCGGCACAGGTTGCACAAGTACATGCACTTACATTTTAATGGATTAAAAAGGTTACATCGTGAAAACTGAGCAACAAAAACGGCTAACGCTTAACGACATCGCCTGCCTTGCGGGGGTGTCTAAAACTACCGCAAGTATTATTTTAAATAACCGCGGAGATGATTTTCGCATTAAAGCGGAAACCCGCCAAAAAGTACAGGCAGTTGCTCAGAAGTATGGTTATCGTGCTAATGCTTATGCTAAAGCGTTGCAGGCACGTAAAACCAATATGATTGGCTTGGTTATCCCTGATCTGACAAACTATGGCTTTGCTCAAACAGCAAAAACATTGGAGCGACTTTGTCGTGAAAATGGGCTTTATTTAGTGATTGCTTGCTCCGATGATAACCCAGCCCAAGAAAAAGTGGCGATTGAGCGATTGCTCGATCGTCAAGTCGATCTGTTAATTACCGCCCCAACGCATAAAATTGCTGATTATTATCAAGATATTCTGCAGCATACCCCACTGCTTTTGCTAGACCGTTATATTCCCCATTCTGGTATTTCCTCGATTACCAGTAACGATATTCCAAGCGTAATAACGTTGGTGGAAAATATTGTGCGGGCGTATCAACTTGATGAATTTTTCTACTTTGGCGGGCAACTCTCGCTTACACCAAGTGAAAATCGCTTGAAAGGCTTTCGCGAAGGTTTGGCACAATCGCATCTAACCGAACAAAGCGGTTGGATTTTGCATAAAGATTACCAACCTGAATCGGGATATCAAATGTTGGCGGAAACAGTGGAAAATCTTGGGCGTTTACCCAAGGCGATTTTTACCGCTTCTTACACTTTGCTGGAAGGCGTGATGCGTTATTTAACCGAACATAAATGTATGGATAAGTTGATGAGCCAAGAGCTACATTTAGCGACTTTTGACGATCATTATCTGCTAAATGCATTGCCGTTTCATATCCATTCGATTAAGCAAGATCACGATCGTATTGCTCAGCAAACCTTTAAGATATTAAAAGAGAAATTAAACCACCAAGAGAGCCAAAGTGCACAAGTAGATTGTGAGATTATTTGGCGTAGGTAATTCGATTTAAACTAAAAGGAAATCCTATGGCACATTTTTACGAATATTTAGAATTTAGTAGCGATGAAGATCGCGAAAACCAATTAGATGTTTATGTTGGCATTGAGCTTTCGCCTGAAACTGAGGCTAAAATTAAAGCGATGAATGTTTCAGGTGATTGGCTAGTAATGGCAGAACCTTACTGCCCTGATTGTGTGGAAGTGGTAGCATATTTCCAACGTATTACCAAACTCAATCCAAACATCAAAGTCAAATATGTTTCGCGTAAAGATAACAAAGAACGCAAACATTTCGACAGCGATGAACAACAACAAGCGGTGATTGCGGCACAAAAAATCCCAAGTATTTTTGATATTCGAAACGGCAAAACAGAGCTGGTTTTAAATGAATTTCCAGCATTTTTAAAAGCCAAAATGGAAGCAAATCCAGAACAATTTGATGAGCTAAAAGCGGATTTCCGAATGGGTAAATTCGGTAAAGAAGTGGAAGCAGAATTGGTTGAGATTTTGACGAAGTAAATGGCTTTTTCTGCCTAGAAATATTGTCACAACTGTGTTTCTCTAGAAAACACAGTTGGGGCGAGATAATCAGGTTAATTGTTTGATTATACAGCTATATATTACTGCATTTTTTCTTCAATCAGTTTTACCATCATCTTTATATGATCGCCTGTCGCATTGAGGGCTGGAATATAGCGGTAGCTTTCCCCGCCTGCATTGATGAAGTTTTCTTTATTCTCTTCGGCAATTTCTTCAAGCGTTTCCAAGCAATCGACTGAGAAGCCCGCACAAATTACTGCCACTTTTTTAATGCCTTGACTTGGAAAGCTTTCAAGCGTTTCATCAGTGTAAGGTTGCAACCACTCTTCATCACCAAAACGAGATTGGAAGGTTAGTCTCCATTGTTCAGATTTTAGGTTTAATTTTTGGGCAACCAATTCTGCAGTTTGTTGGCAGTGTTGCGGGTAGAAATCGCCTTCATCTGTGTAGCGTTTTGGAATGCCGTGGAAAGAGAAAAGCAGTAATTCATCTGGCTCAAGCGTAATGCTGTTCGCCAAGGCTTCGATATAAAGTGGGTCGTTGTGGTAGCTGTGAATAAACTCAAACGGTACAACACGGCGATGCTGTTTTAGGCTCTCTGCAAAGGCGTCCAATACCGAGGCAGTCGTGGTGCTGCTATATTGTGGGTAGAGCGGTAATACAATGATTTTTTCAACCGCTTGTTTAGTCAAATTTTCGACCGCTTGTGTCATACTTGGGTTGCCGTAGCTCATTCCAAGCTCTATAACGACATTTTTGCCTTTTGCATTGAAATAATTTTGCAGGGCTTTTTGTTGCTTGCGTGAAATAGCAAGCAGCGGTGAACCTTCAGCCGTCCAAATCGCTTGATAAAGTTTTGCCACTTTTGGTGATCTTTTTGGTAATACGAAGCAATTTAAGATCGTTTGCCATTTGAATTTAGGAAGGTCGATCACACGCGGATCGCTTAAGAATTGTTTTAAGTAACGTTTTACATCGGAAGTGGTGGGGGCATCTGGCGTACCAAGGTTTGCAAGTAACACACCGATTTTTTTATTTTCCATATTTTTCTCTTCTTTTTTCGTTATGAGCAAATAAAGTGTAGTTTGCTTGAATTTGTAGGGAATGACAAATAAAATTTGTGCAGATTTTAACATTTAACCGTGGTTTTCGCCTTGCCTTTTTGCTTGTTTACCGTTAAAATGACGACCTCTTTTTATAGTCTTGAATTGGCATTTTGCCAATAACTTTTTATTAGGTAGATAAATAATGAAACGTACATTCCAACCTTCTGTATTAAAACGTGCTCGTACACACGGTTTCCGTGCTCGTATGGCTACTAAAAATGGTCGTCAAGTTTTAGCACGTCGTCGTGCTAAAGGTCGCAAATCTTTATCTGCATAATTTGCAGTTAGAGCAGCTAATCACCCACAATTGTGAAAGTGAAGACGCTAACTTTTTCTCGGGAGCTACGTTTATTAGCTCCCGTTCAATTTAAAGCTGTGTTTGAAAATCCTTTTCGAGCCAGCACTCCTCAAATGACGCTTCTGGCTCGTTTAAATACGGCAGAAAATCCCCGTCTAGGCTTAACCGTTGCTAAAAAACATCTCAAACGTGCTCACGATCGCAATCGTATTAAACGTATTGTGCGGGAATCTTTTCGCTTAAAACAGCACGAACTACCAAATATGGATTTTGTTTTCGTAGCGAAAGGAGGGATTGGCAAGTTGGATAATGCCACGCTTTTTGAAACGTTGGAAAAATTATGGGCAAGACATATCCGCCTGAGCAAGAATCCACAACCTCAAACCAAACAATAGGCAAAGCCACAAGAGAACTCAACGAAAGAAGAGAACAAATCAGCCTAGCATCCAAAATCTTGCTACTACCGATTTATTTCTATCGTTATTTTATTAGCCCTTTAATTGGTCCCCGATGCCGATTTTATCCAAGCTGTTCCACTTATGCTGTTGAAGCAATTAAAATTCACGGAGCAATCAAAGGGGGATATTTAGCCTTCAAACGTATTTTGCGTTGTAATCCATTAAATGAAGGTGGAGAAGATCCTGTGCCAGCGAAAGCGTGTTGCAAACAATGTGAAAAAAATCATTAATTTTTCAAAATTTAGTGAACTTTCTTTTTCCCGACAAGTCTATTATTACGACCACTATTTATAGTCGTTATAAAGTTTTATTCATTATGTAGACCTCTCAAAATGGCTAGCAAACGAATTGCTAGCTATTTTTTTATCTTTATTTCCTGCCAAAAATTTTATGCCCTACCGCTGCCATCATTGCACCGAGCACTACGACAATTGCCCCCATATAACTTATCCAGTTCATCTCTAGGCTGGAAAAAGTTTCTGGAAAAATCATGTGTCCTAAAATCGAAAACAGCATCGTGAAAATCGGAATCATCGTGGTAACTACGCTGACTTTCGAGGTGTCCCACAAACTCAACGCCTCCCCATAAGAGCCGTAGGCAATCAACGTGTTCAAACAACAATAGATAAAACAACCCCATACAAAAGGCGTGCTGATCTCGCCAATTTGGGTTGGGCTGGCAAATGGGCTCAACGCAATGCCACAGCTGAGGTAAATTATCATTAAGATTTGTTGCGAATTAAACCGCTTTAGCAATAACTTTTGGGCAATGCCATAACAGACCCAAATCAAGCTGCCTGCTGTACTTAAAATCAAGCCAAGTGCATAAGCATTAAGTTGCAGAAGTTCGCCGAATTTGTCGTTAAAAAATGCGATTAAGCCGATAATAAGCAGTAAAAAGCCGACTTTTTGCGAAAGATTAAATGGTTCTTTAAACAAAACAACACCTAAGAAAATCATCAAGAAAGGCGAAAATTGCCATAAAACTTGAGTGGTTGTGGGCGAAATATAATGTAATCCTTCTGCGACCAAAAAGAAATTGCCTGATAAGCCAAGTGTGCCGAGCAACATTAAACCGAAATGTTTAGCATTACAAACGGTCAACTTTGGCAATTTTTTTGCAAAACCAAGCACAAGAAACAGCCCAATGCCTGCCACCCAAAATCTTGCCCAAACAAGGGTTTGAGCATCAAGCGAAACCAATACTTGTTGTGCCGCAATTGGCAGCGTACCCCACATCATCGTGGCAAGTAGTGCCAAACAAAAACCTAAGCCTGCATTTTTCTTCATTTTTTTACTCTTTTTCTATGTAATAATTTATGTCCTACGGCAGAGAATAACGCCCCAAAAACTACTAAACAAGCCCCTAAAACGGTTAACAAGGAGAGATCTGGCAGTATAAAACTTTCGGGTTTCCAGAAATACGCCATTTCTGAAAAAATCATCGTAGCAATGGGGATTAACGGCATCATAATGCTCACTTTTGAAACATCCCAGCGGTTGAGTGCTTCAGCATAGGAACCGTAGGCAATGATGGTATTCAAACAGCAATAGACTAAACAGATTACAGCAAATCCGCTTAAATTGACCGCTTGTGAGAAATCAGCGAGTGGCGTGAACACAAGACTACAGCCGATATAAATCATAAAGAGGATTTGTACCGAATTGAAACGTTTTAATAAGATTCTCTGCGAAAGCCCGTAGCCGATCCAGATAAAGCTGGCTAATGCCCCGCATAAGATTCCAAATGCGTAGCCATTCATTTGCGAAAAATCTGCCAAGCGATTATGGAAGAAGAGGATTAAGCCGATAATTACCACGATAAATCCTAGTTTTTGATTTAATCGGATAGTTTCTTTGAACAAAAATGCACCGCATAAAATCATGGCAAAGGAAGAAAGTGGGCTGATAACTTGGCTTGCGGTGGCTGGAATATAGCGTAATGCCACGTTAAATAAGAAAAAATTGCCTGAAAGCCCTAAGATCCCAATGATTAAAAGAGTTAGATCTTTGCGTGTTAAAGCGGTCACCTTTGGCAATTTTTTTGCAAAGAAGAGCATAAAAAATACGCCAATCATCGCAACAATAAAACGAAACCAAACGATAGTTTGGGCGTTCATCTCTTTTAAGATAGGCTGTAGAGCTATTGGCAGCGTTCCCCACATCAATACTGCAAGGAGAGCAAAGAGGAAACCTGCGAGGGGTTGTTGTTTTTGCATAGGATTATTATAGATTTTAGGTATAAAAAAACCTCACATTTGTGAGGTTTTCTTGAAATTTTGCTTTACATTACTCAGCAATGATACTTACGTATTGACGGTTTTTGTCGCCTTTTCTTTCGAATTTAACTTTACCATCTGCAGTTGCGAATAAAGTGTGGTCTTTACCCATACCTACGTTTGTACCTGCGTGGAATTTAGTACCACGTTGACGAACGATGATGCTACCTGCTAATACAGATTCGCCACCGAAACGTTTAACACCAAGGCGTTTAGCTTCAGAATCACGACCGTTACGAGTTGAACCACCAGCTTTTTTAGTTGCCATCTACTTGATCTCCTCTGAAATTATGCTTGAATCCCAGTGATTTTCACTTCTGTGAACCACTGACGATGACCTTGTTGTTTACGGCTGTGTTTACGACGACGGAATTTAACGATTTTAACTTTCTCGCCACGACCGTGTGCTACTACTTCAGCCACTACTTTTGAACCAGCTACTACTGGTGTACCAATTTTAACATCTTCGCCATTAACGACCATTAACACTGAGTCGAATTCAACTTTCTCACCAGTTGCAATTTCAAGTTTTTCTAAACGAACCACTTGACCTTCACTCACTCGGTGTTGTTTGCCGCCACTTTGGAAAACTGCGTACATATTTACTCCGCTAATTTGTGCCTTTTACGCTCTGCGAGAGACACTTTTAAATTCATATAAAATAGGGTTGCAATTCTACGCAAAAAGAAAACAAAGAGCAAGAACGAATTTTAGAAAATTTGAAAAAATCTTGTTTCCCTTATTAGCCAATTTCTTGCTAAAACCGCTTTTTTAACGATTGCTTTATTCGATTTCTAACAAAATTTTGCAGCTAATAGAAAGTGCGGTAAAATCAATCTAATTTTTAGCTTTTAGATAAGAAAAGATGACTCAAAAACTTACCCTCGATCAAATTCAAGCTTTGGCAGCCAATGATATGCAATTGGTAAATGCTGAAATTTTAGCTCAACTGAACTCGGAAGTGCCGCTAATTAATCAGCTCGGCTTTTACATTATTAGTGGTGGTGGCAAACGCATTCGCCCGTTAATTACCGTGCTTGCCGCACGTGCGTTAGGCTACCAAGGCAGCAAGCAAATTACGACTGCCGCATTTATTGAATTTGTGCATACTGCCACCCTTTTACACGATGATGTTGTGGATGAGTCCGATATGCGTCGCGGTCGTGAAACCGCCAATGCCGCTTTCGGTAATGCGGCAAGTGTGCTGGTTGGCGATTACATTTATACCCGTTCTTTCCAGATGATGACCTCGGTGGATTCGCTTGAAGTGCTTAAAGTAATGTCGGCAGCCACAAACGCATTAGCAGAAGGTGAAGTGCAACAATTGATGAACGTCAATGACCCAAACACGACCGAAGAGAGCTATATGCGTGTGATTTACAATAAAACCGCTCGCTTGTTTGAAGCTGCGACTCAATGTGTGGCGATCGTAGCTAATGCAGGCGAAGAAATTGAAACCGCACTCAAAAATTATGGATGCTACTTAGGCACAGCATTCCAGTTAGTGGATGATATTCTTGACTATTCTGCCAATGCCCAAGCTCTCGGCAAAAACGTGGGAGACGACTATGTGGAAGGTAAACCAACGATGCCACTTTTACACGCAATGCACCACGGTAATGAAGAGCAAGCTAATTTGATCCGCCAAGCGATTGAAAATGGCGGTAATCGCGAAGATATCGATCAAGTACTCTCTATTATGGCTGAGCATAAATCGCTCGATTACACGATGGAAAAAGCCAAAGCCGAAGCCCAAAAAGCGGTGGATGCATTAGCGGTTTTACCTGAAAGCGAATATAAACAAGCGTTGATTTCATTGGCGTGGTTGTCGGTGGATCGAGCTTATTAGTTTAGTTACATTTCTCTGACTTCCCTCCCTCCGTTTACGGAGGGAGGTGCCGAAGGCGGAGGGAGGGGAAAACAAGCGGTTAAAACTCGCTGACTTTTTGCAACTTCGTTGCAATCCCTCCCCCAGTTGCTTCGCAACAGCCCCCTCCGTAAACGGAGAGGGCGAAAATAATCTTAAAGATTTTTAAATAATGACAGAACAAACATTCCAGCCTCAAGAACACAAAGAGGCATTACAACAAAAACGTAAACTTACCCGCAAAGGCAAAGATCCAAACGCCCCTTTTGTGCGTCCAAAATTGGAATTACCAAACGGACATAATAAACTTCTGCTTCACTCTTGCTGTGCACCTTGTTCGGGCGAAGTGATGGAAGCGATCCTTGCCTCTGGGATAGAATTTACGATCTATTTTTATAACCCAAACATCCATCCGCTCAAAGAATATATGATCCGCAAAGAGGAAAATATTCGCTTTGCCGAAAAACACAATATTCCCTTTATTGATGTAGATGACGACTACGAAAACGATCGCAAAGAGTGGTTCAGAAAAGCGGAAGGGATGGAATGGGAGCCAGAACGTGGTATTCGCTGCACAATGTGCTTTGATATGCGTTTTGAAAAAGCGGCACAATACGCTCACGAGAACGGTTTTCCAGTATTTACCAGCTGTTTAGGCATCTCACGCTGGAAAGATATGAACCAAATCAACGATTGCGGACATCGTGCGGCTTCGCATTATGATGATGTGGTTTATTGGGATTATAACTGGCGTAAAGGCGGTGGCTCACAACGTATGATTGAAATCAGCAAACGCGAACGTTTCTATCAACAAGAGTATTGCGGCTGCGTTTACTCTTTGCGCGACTCTAACAAATGGCGTTTAGAAACAGGTCGAAACCGTATTGAAATCGGCAAACTTTACTACTCACCTGATTAAATCTGCTCCGATGAGTCAAATTTCTCAAAACTGATACACTATTTCTATTTTCAAGCGGTTGAATTTCGCAAAACTTTTGCCAAATCTCACCGCTTCCATTTTACAAGAGGAACAACAATGTCTAATTTTGCAATGGTATTCCCAGGTCAAGGCTCGCAAGCGGTTGGAATGCTTGCTGACCTTTCATTACAATATCCAATCGTGGAAGAAACCTTCAAACAAGCAAGCGATGTGCTTGGCTATGATTTATGGGATTTAGTTCAAAACGGCACAGCCGAAGATCTTGGTCAAACGCAACGTACACAACCTGCGTTATTAGCTTCTTCTGTAGCACTTTTCCGTATTTGGCAGCAAAAATTCCCTGAAGCAAAACCGTCTGTGATGGCGGGTCATAGCTTGGGCGAATACTCTGCGTTAGTGTGTGCAGGCGTGTTAGATTTCCAAGATGCAATCAAATTAGTTGAACTACGTGGCAACGCAATGCAACAAGCCGTGCCAGCAGGCACTGGTGCAATGTTTGCGATTATTGGCTTAGATAATGAAGCAATCATCAAAGCGTGCGAACAAGCAGCTAGCGAAACAGGTGAGATTGTTTCAGCAGTGAACTTCAATTCGCCTGGTCAAGTGGTGATTGCTGGTACGAAAACTGCCGCAATGCGTGCAGGCGAATTATGTAAAGAAGCAGGGGCAAAACGTGCATTGCCATTAGCAGTGAGCGTGCCTTCGCACTGTGCGTTAATGAAACCAGCGGCAGACAAATTAGCAGAAGCATTGCAAAACATCACGCTAAATCAACCGCTTGTGCCTGTTATCAACAACGTTGATGTGGCAACGGAAACTGATGCAGAGAAAATCCGCGATGCGTTAGTCCGCCAGCTTTACAGTCCAGTACGCTGGACAGAAACCGTTGAAAAAATGGCAAAAGATGGTGTAACCACTTTATACGAAATCGGTCCAGGTAAAGTGTTAACAGGCTTAACCAGCCGTATCGTCAAAGAGCTTTCAGCAAAAGCGGTGAATGATGTGGCGTCGTTTGAGGCTGTAGAAGCATAATTGTAGGGTGGGTTTTAGCCCACTATTGAAAATTTAGAACCATTTTGGTGGGCTGAAGCCCATCCTACGAATAAAGGAAAACACAATGCAAGGCAAAATCGCATTAGTCACAGGGGCAACCCGTGGAATTGGGCGAGCAATCGCAGAAGAATTAAGTGCAAAAGGTGTATTTGTGATCGGCACGGCAACTTCAGAAAAAGGCGCGGAAGCTATTTCAGCTTACTTAGGTGAGAAAGGCAAAGGCTTAGTCTTAAACGTAACTGAGCCAGAATCTATTGATGCCGTACTTGCACAAATCAAAGCGGAAGTGGGCGATATCGACATTCTGGTAAACAACGCAGGCATTACCCGAGACGGTTTGTTAATGCGTATGAAAGATCAAGATTGGTTCGACATCATTCAAACTAATCTTACCTCTGTTTACCGCTTATCGAAAGCCGTGCTTCGCCCAATGATGAAAAAAGGCGGACGCATTATTACTATCGGCTCGGTAGTTGGCTCAATGGGTAACCCAGGTCAAACCAACTATTGTGCAGCGAAGGCAGGCTTAATCGGCTTCTCAAAATCGTTGGCGAAAGAAGTGGCTTCACGTGGTATTACCGTGAACGTGGTTGCGCCAGGTTTTATCGCAACTGATATGACAGACGAGCTTAACGAAGCACAAAAAGAAGCGATCTTAAGTCAAATCCCAGCAGGTGAATTAGGTACGGCACAAGATATCGCCAAAGCGGTGGCATTCTTAGCCTCTGATGATGCCCGCTACATCAACGGCGAAACCCTCCACGTGAATGGTGGTTTATATATGAACTAATCGCTAAAAGCGGTTTAATTTCTACCGAATTTTGCTATTATTGCCCTCAATAATAGCAAAATTCGGTTTTTTTGCTTTTATTCCCTGTTATTTTTTACTTTTTATTTGTGTGTGTAATTATGACTAAAAATACATTTGTTGTTGGCTTTATGCTCTTTGCCATCTTTTTCGGAGCTGGCAATCTTATTTTCCCACCTAAGCTTGGCTTTGAGAGTGGAGAACATTTCTTTCCGTCTATTTTGGGCTTTATCACTACGGGGGTAGGCTTACCTTTACTCGGGATTATTGTCAGTGCCTTTTACGAAGGTGGCTACAAAGCAGCACTAAACCGCATCCATCCTTGGTTCTCGCTAATTTTCTTGGCGGCAATTTATCTTTCTATTGGTCCATTCTTTGCTGGTCCCCGTACAGGTGCGACAGCTTATGAAATGGCGGTTGTGCCATTTTTAGGCGAAGATGTGGGCAATTTACCGCTGTTTATCTTCACGTTTATTTATTTTGCGATCACAATGTGGTTAAGCCTAAACCCATCAAAAATGGTAGATCGCGTGGGAGCAATTTTAACACCAGCGTTGATTTTAACCATTATCGCTTTGGTTATTCGTGCCTTTTTCTTATTCGATCAACCCCCTGTGGCGGTAACCGTACAAGAAGAGTCCTGGGTGTTTAAGGGGGTAATTGAAGGCTACTTCACAATGGATGCGCTGGCTTCATTAGCATTCTCGGTGATTGTATTAAATGCGATTAAAGCCAAAGGTGTTAGCCCATCAGCATTGATTAAACAGACCGTCTTTGCTGGTATTATTGCAGCGGTTGCATTAGGATTTATCTACTTTTCTATTGGTTGGATTGGCAACCACGCACAACTGAACCCAGAAACTTTGACCGCGCTTGCAGAACGCAAACAAGACCTCGGTACTTATATCCTCAATAACGCAGCCCAACAAGCCTTTGGCGAATACGGACGAATGGTGTTAGGGGTTATCGTTTCACTTGCGTGCTTAACCACTGCGGTGGGGTTATGTACCTCAGTCGGTGAATACTTCAGCGAAGTTTTCCCGAAAATTAGCTACCGTACTTACGTGATTCTGTTCTGTGTGATCAGCTTTGCCATTGCAAACCTTGGTTTAAAAGCGGTAATCGAAAAATCCGTACCGATGCTGTTAATCCTCTATCCAATTGCGATGACAGTGATCTTAGTGCTTGGTATTAACGCCTTACACCGCATCCCATTATTAGGGCAACGTTTAGCGTTGGGATTTGTGACTATCATCTCGATTTTATCCGTTATCGGCACAGGCTTTACCGACAACCTACCTTTCAAATCTTACTCTATGGAATGGCTACCGTTTGCGGTTATTGGTTTGATTGTTGGTTATATCGGGCACTATTTGATTAAGAAAAAACATTAATCTTAGTATTACTAGCGGTAGTATTTGCAGCAAATCTTGCAATTTCTACCGCTTATTTTATAAGAAAATATGAGGAAATTTATGCCAGAACTTCCTGAAGTTGAAACAAGCCTACGAGGTGTTGAGCCTTATTTACAAGGGCAAACCATCAAGCAGATCATTGCCCGAACGCCTAAATTACGCTGGGCGATTCCTGCAGAGCTTTCTCAAATGCAAGGGGCGAAAATTCTCTCACTTTCTCGTCGTGCCAAATATCTGATTTTGCATACCGACAAGGGGGATATTATCGTGCATCTTGGTATGTCTGGCTCGCTAGGTATTTTAAAGGCGAGTGACAATTTGCCCGCAGGCAAGCATGACCACGTGGATTTACTCACCGAATCCGGCGTGATTTTACGCTACAACGATCCGCGTAAATTCGGTTGTTGGCTTTGGGCAGAGAAGGCAGAGGAACACGAACTTTTGAAAAAGCTTGGCCCTGAACCGTTATCTGATGCGTTCACAAGCGGTTATTTATTCGAGAAAGGTCGCAAGAAAACCGTGGCAATAAAAAACTTTATTATGAACAATGAAGTGGTAGTTGGTGTGGGCAACATTTACGCTTGTGAGTCGCTTTTTATGGCGGGTATTCATCCTGAGCTTTCCGCCCAGAATCTCACGCAGAAACAGTGTGAACGCTTGGTTAAGGTTATTAAAGAAGTACTCACTAAATCGATCATTCAAGGCGGCACCACGCTCAAGGATTTTATTCAACCCGATGGTAAGCCTGGTTATTTTGCTCAAGTGCTACAGGTTTATGGGCGTAAAGGTGAAGAATGCCATGATTGCGGTGCGATTATTGAAACGAAAGTAGTTGGGCAACGCAATACCTATTTCTGCCCGAAATGTCAGAAGCTACCAAGATAAAAGCAAAGGGGATTGAATATTCAATCCCCTCTCTATTAACTACACAAACCAACCCGTTGTGGTGACGGATTTCTCATCCATCAATTTGACGAAGCCGTAAATCACACGGAAAAGATACCAAATTCCCACTGCAAAAAGCACCAAAATGCCAATGCCGATAAAGCTAAGGATAAATCCTATCACCGTACCCGCGACTGAGCCCCAGAAGGTTCGAATCAGAAAGGTAAGATGGTTATGGTAAAGTGAATTTGGCAACATATCTTGTCGTTTGATATAAGCCAAAATCACGCCTGCAATAGCGGGTAAGCCACCGAAAATCACACCTAATCCAAATAGCACATACACAACAATCATAATAGTACGTTGATTTGGGTCGTGCGGGGGTTGCAATAATGGTTCGTTCATCATCATTCCTATTTGTAAAAAAATCTGATTATTTGACCGCTTGGCTCTTAGATGGTTGCCCGAATCGATTCCCAATCAAGAATGCAATCAAGCCTAAAACCAGTGATGGCACAATGGCGTGGAAGCCGAAAATGCTGATTTTAAAGCTGGCGATAATGACATAGCTGATTAAGCCCACGAGCATTGAGCTGATTGCACCTGTCGCATTCGATTTATCCCAATAAAGCCCGAGCACGATGACCCATAAGAAGGTTGCCTCTAAACCGCCGAGCGAGAGTAAGTTCAGCCAAATTAGCATATCGGGTGGATTAAGAGCGGCAAACACGAGCAAGAAAGTAAAGGTAAGCGTGGTGAGCGTTGAGAACAGTTTGAGTTTACTCTCGTTATGCACCGCACTTGGTTTTACCGCAAGGTATAAATCTTTAATCAATGTTGAGGAAGATTGAATAAGTAGCGAGTCGATGGAAGACATAATGGCTGCCATCGGTGCGGCTAAGAAAATTCCCGCAACTAGTGGTGGAAGCACTTGCACCATCAGCGTTGGAATCACTTGATCAGGAATTTTTAGATCGGGCACCACGGCACGTCCAATCACGCCTGTGAGGTGCATTCCCAGCACAAGAATCGAGACCACGAGTGTGCCGATGACCAAAGCACGATGAAGTGATTGACTATCTTTATACGCCATACTGCGCACTGCTAGCTGCGGTAAGCCAATCAATCCAAAGCAGACCAACACCCAAAATGAAGTCATAAAAGTGAAGTCGAGCGGACGCTCATCAATGCCATACGGGGCAAGCAACTGCGGGTTGATGTTGTTTAAGGTTTCCATCGCATTTTCTAGTCCGTTTGCGGCATAAATCACACCACCTAGCAAGAATAGCGTGCCAATAAGCATTACCAAGCCTTGCACAGTATCGGTCATTACCACAGCACGGAAGCCTCCGATGAAGGTATAAATACCCACGGTAACCGCAAAAATAATCACTGCCAGTTTGTAGTCCATTCCGAGTGTGGTTTCAAGAAGACGCCCCGCTCCGATAAATTGTACCGTCATCATCGCAAAGAAAGAGAGCAATAATGCAAGGCTTGCAATCCAAACCACAAAACGGTTTTGGTAGCGAGCAAGTAATAAATCATTGATGGTTACGGCTTTATGTTTACGTGCGAAAATTGCGAATTTTTTGCCGAGTACGCCCAAAGCAAGCAACACCGCAGGCACTTGAATCATCGCGAGTAACACCCAGCCTAGCCCGTATTTGTAAGCTGCGCCAGGTCCGCCGATAAACGAACTTGCACCAAGATAGGTGGCTGCGGTAGTCATTGCCAATACAAAGCCAGACATTGAGCGGCTACCGACATAATATTCAGATAGGAAACTGCTGCCCTTACGTTGTCGGTAAGCATAATATGCCACGCCAAATACAAACAAAAGATAGGCAATCAGTGGGATAACCATTTCCATATTCATCGCTTATTCCTCCACGTTGCCGTCTAAGTCGATATTTTGATACACCTTTTTCACCACGATGTACACCAACAGGGTAAACAGAAGCGGTAGAAAAACGCAAGAAAGTTCGAACCAAATCGGTAAACCTAGAATGCCTAATTTCACAGGGAAAAAGTAGGCTAAGATAATCCAGCCGAACATATAGAGTACGGTTAAGCCCAAAGCCCATTGAGCCTCTCTCGTCAGTTGTTTTGTTTGCATAAAAACTCCTTTTGTGCTTTTGTCATAGTGATAAAAAACCCCACAAACGTGGGACTTGATTAGTATTGCCAATTCTCAGGATCAATGCCAAGCTCACGCATTTTTTCTTTTGCCTGCTCTGGAATCTCATCGCTGCGTTCTTTCATTAAATCCTCATCGGTTGGCAAAGGCTGCCCTGTGAACGCATGTAAAAAGGCTTCACAAAGTAGTTCGCTATTAGTGGCGTGACGCAAATTTTTAATCTGACGGCGCGTACGCTCATTGGTTAGTATTTCCAATACCTTAATTGGAATTGATACAGTGATCTTCTTCACTTGTTCACTTTTTTTGCCATGTTCTGCATAAGGGCTAATGTATTCGCCACGCCAATCTTTCATATATTTTCCCCGCTAAAAATGGCGTTATTGTAATCAAATCTGAACTATATCGCAATCTAGACGTCTAGATTTCTATTGTGATTTTATGCAGAAAGCTGTTGGTCTTTTAGGCGTCGAACAAGTACAATAACCGTATTGAATTTAACAAGGAAATATTATGAAATTAAAAGCAACTGCATTGGTAACTGCAAGCCTATTATTGACCGCTTGTTCATCTGCCATCGATCCGAACACGGGCGAACGTAAAGATTCACTCGAAGGGTTTAACCGTGCGATGTGGAATATAAATTACAACTATCTTGATCCTTATGTGGTTAAACCAGTGGCAAAAGGTTGGCGTGACTACGTGCCAAGCCCTGTTAAAACAGGTTTAGTGAATGTAGCGAATAACTTGGATGAGCCCGCAAGTTTCGTGAATCGTTTACTTGAAGGTGAAGTGAAAAAAGCGATGATTCACTTCAACCGTTTCTGGATTAACTCCGTATTCGGTATTGGCGGTTTAATCGACTGGGCAAGCAAAACACCAGACTTAAAACTTGATAACGGCAACCGTGAATTTGGCGAAACGCTTGGGCACTATGGCGTGGGCACAGGGGCATATATCATGGTACCTGGCTATGGACCAACCACCCCACGACAAGCGGTCGGAAAAGTAGTAGATTCTGCATATCCTGTGCTTTCACTTTTAACTACCCCTTGGAGTATTGCAAAATTTAGCGTTCAAGGCATTAATACCCGTGCTAACTTACTTGACCAAGATGCGTTAATCAAACAATCGCTCGACCCTTATGTAACTTTCCGTGAAGCTTATTTCCAAAACTTGGAATTTAAAGTAAACAACGGTAAAGCAAGTGAAGAGAAAGAGACGTTATCGAAAGATGAGTTGAAGGGGATTGATTAGTGAAGTTCATAGTAGATGAGGAATTTCTGCATAAAATGGATTTTACGTTTATCTACTATGATATTTTTGTGGTGTTATGTAGAAACTGCACAATTAAACCATTAGCTTGATTTTCTTGTAGCAACAGTGTTGACCTAAAAACACTGTTGCTATGCTAAGGGAAATGCCATTGATATGATATTTATGTAAAACTGTATTTTTAAATCTTTTATTTTTTAAATCCTTTCCCATCATTCCATGAAATTGTATATTCTAACGGTAAGCGAACGCTTGGAATAGGTGTGGTGGTGGCTTTTCCGATGGCGAGTAGCATTAACGGTGCATAACGCTTGCTATCCACGTCTAAGACGTTCATCACTGCTTTACGGTCAAAAATGCCAATGGCGTGAGTGTCGTATCCTCTATCTTTGGCAACTAACATCAATTGCATTGTGGCAAGGCTGGTATCGATAAGTACTTGATCGCGAATTTCTTCCGCATTTGATTTTTCATATAAGCCTAACAAGAAGTTGTATGAATTCTCGCGAAATTGTGGCATTAAACAACCTTTTTCTACCGAATAATCCAAAAGATCACCTAATACCTTTTGATATTCTAAATCGGCTAAGACTAAAATGACCACAGAGGCACTCTCACACGGCGGAGCATTATGTCCCACCAAACCGAGTAGCTGTTTTTTCTTTTCCGTTTCATCGATCACCACATAGCGCCAAGGCTGTAAGTTAGCTTTTGAAGGGGCGAGCTGTGCAAGTGTGAACATGTCAGCCATTTCTTCACGGCTAATTTTCACATTCGGATTGAACATTTTGATGGTTTTGCGGGTTTCAATAACTTTGGTCAGATCCATTTTTCTCTCCTCAAGCAGTTGATTTTTCGTAGGATATTGCAAGTAGTATATGCTTCTCAAATCTGTGCAGAAATACCCAAGTATAGGCAGAAATTTATTCTGCCCAAGCTTCCATCGTTAATTTTTTTCCAAAATGGCTTTCGATAAGGCGTTCCGTAATGGCATGCTGTGGACGTAACAATACTTCTTTGGTTGTGCCATATTCTAAAATTTCGCCTTCGTGCATAACGAGTAATTTGTCGCTGATGTGTTTGATCAAGCCGAGATGCTGCCCAATGTAGATAAATGAAAGAGCAAGGCGCTGTTGAAGCTCAAGCATTAAATTGATCATCTGAGTCTTAACAGAGAAATCGAGCGTGCTAGAAGTGTCATCAATAATCAGGATTTCTGGCTCTAAAATAAGCGCTCGTGCAAGAGCAACGAGTTGTTTTTGGCTGTTCGATGCTAAAGAAATCGGTGTCAATACGTGATCTTTATAAAGCCCAACTAATTTGAGCGTTTGGAAAATGCGTTCATTACGGGCTTCTTCAGATAGCTGAGTTGCCATTCGAAGTGGTGCATCTAAAATCTGCCCGATATTATGGTTAGGATCAAAAGCATCATTTGGATCTTGGAATACCATTCGGATATGTTTGGCTCGGAAAGCGTAGTCACCAAATGCAAGCGGTTTATTTCTAAATAACATTTGCCCAGAAGTAGGTTCAACTTGCCCAATGATCATTTTGGCAAGTGTGGATTTTCCTGAGCCATTTTCACCGATAATCGCTAACGTTTCACGGCGGTTGAGGGTGAAAGAGACATCTTTCACTGCATAAAAATCGTGCTTGTGAAAAATGCTGCTACGTTCAATAAAGCGTTTACTAAGGTGTTGGATCTCTAAAAGTGCCATACTCGTAGGGTAGAATTTATTCCACCATTTAATAATTAATTACAGATTTTTGATAGAAAAAGACCGCTTTTGCAAGCGGTCTAAAGTTGCGACAAGTTTACAAATTATAATACGTTTACGCAGTTTAAGTCTTCGAAAGATTGCTCTAAGCGTTTAGACATAGATTCTTCCATTTTACGTAACCAAACGCGTGGGTCGTAGTATTTTTTGTTTGGTGAATCAGGGCCTTCTGGGTTACCTAATTGACCTTGTAAGTATGCTTCGTTCGCTTTGTAGAAGTTTAAAATACCGTTCCAAGATGCCCATTGGGTATCCGTGTCGATGTTCATTTTGATTGCACCGTAGCTGATTGCTTCACGGATTTCTTCGCGAGATGAACCTGAACCACCGTGGAATACGAAGTTGATTGATTTTGCAGGTAAGTTACGTTCTTTAGAAACGAACTCTTGTGAAGCACCTAAAATAGATGGTTTTAATTTCACATTACCTGGTTTATAAACACCATGTACGTTGCCGAATGCTGCTGCAACGGTAAAACGTGGGCTTACTGGGTTTAATTGGTCGTAAACGTATAATACGTCTTGTGGTTGAGTGTATAAACGTGATTCATCAACATCTGAGTTATCTACGCCATCTTCTTCACCGCCAGTGATACCGATTTCGATTTCAAGGGTCATCCCCATTTTGTCCATACGAGCAAGGTATTCACGGCAGATAGCCATATTTTCTTCCATTGGCTCTTCAGATAAGTCGATCATATGTGAAGAGAATAATGGGCGACCTGTTTCTGCGAAGTGTTTTTCGCCTGCATCTAATAAACCGTCGATCCAAGGTAATAATTTTTTCGCTGCGTGGTCTGTATGAAGGATAACAGGCACACCGTATTCTTGTGCAAGAGCGTGAACGTGTTTAGCCCCTGCGATTGCACCTAAAACATCTGGACGTGCACCTGAAGTTGGTTTGATGCCTTTACCTGCATAGAATGATGCACCGCCATTTGAGAATTGAACGATAACTGGTGATTTTACGCGTGCTGCTGTTTCTAATACTGCGTTTACAGAGTCTGAACCTACGCAGTTTACCGCTGGAATTGCGAAGTTGTGTTCTTTTGCGTAAGCGAAGATTTTTTGAACATCATCACCTGTAACCACACCTGGTTTTACGATATCTAATAAACCCATTTTTTGTTTCCTCTAAATGTTAAAAATTTGGTCTTACTTCCCTCCCTCCGTTTACGGAGGGAGGTGCCGAAGGCGGAGGGAGGGGAAAGCGGTTAAATTTTACAAAAACCTTGCAACTTCGTTGCAATCCCTCCCCCGAGCTTCGCTCTGCCCCCTCCGCAAGCGTAGGGGGCGAATAAAAGAGAGTTAGAAATTAACCTTTCACACGTTGTTCTAAGATTTCAACTGCTGGTAATACTTTACCTTCTACGAATTCTAAGAATGCGCCGCCGCCTGTTGAGATGTAAGAGATTTTATCTGCGATACCAAACATATCGATTGCAGCTAAAGTATCACCACCACCTGCGATAGAGAATGCACCGTTTGCCGTTGCATCAACGATTGCTTGTGCCACGATTTCTGTACCTTTACGGAAGTTAGGGAACTCAAACACACCTACTGGGCCGTTCCAAAGAATGGTTTTCGCACTGCGGATAATCGCTGCTAATTCTTCTGCTGATTTATCACCGATGTCGAAGATAGATTCTTCTGCAGAAACTTCGTTTACTGCTTTTTCGATTGCCGGTGCAGTTTCAGAGAATTCTGTACCTACACGCACATCAACTGGTACTGGAATGTTCGTCGCTTTTGATAAGCGTTGTGCTTCAGGGATTAAATCTGCTTCGTATAAAGATTTACCTACATTGTGACCTTTAGCCGCAATGAAAGTATTTGCGATACCGCCACCAACAATAAGTTGATCAGCGACTTTTGATAAACTGTCTAAAACAGTTAATTTGGTAGAAACTTTTGAACCACCCACGATTGCCAGCATTGGGCGTTGTGGTTCTTTTAACGCTTTGCCTAGTGCGTCTAATTCAGCTGCTAACAATGGACCTGCACAAGCAACTGGTGCAAATTGTGCTACACCGTGAGTTGATGCTTGAGCACGGTGTGCCGTGCCGAATGCGTCCATTACGAATACGTCGCAAAGTGCAGCGTATTTTTTAGATAATTCTTCTTCGTTTTTCTTCTCACCTTTGTTTACACGCACGTTTTCTAAAACAACGATTTCGCCGTCTTTTACGTCCACACCATCTAAGTAGTCACGAACTAAACGTACTGGCACACCTAAATCTGAAGCATTTAAGTAATCAACGACAGGTTGTAGAGAATCTTTCTCTTCAAATACGCCTTCAGTCGGACGCCCTAAGTGTGAAGTTACCATCACTTTAGCACCTTTTTCTAACGCTAATTTTAATGTAGGGATCGTTGCACGAATACGTGCATCTGAAGTAACTTTGCCCTCTTTAACTGGCACGTTTAAATCTGCACGAATGAAAACGCGTTTACCTGCTAAATCAAGGTCTGCCATTTTGATAACTGACATAGTGAGTTCCTCTTTTAATCAAATTTAAAAATATAAAAACGGCTTGATTATACCATTTTTTGATTAGATTTTATGAATATAGATCAAATTATGCTTTATTTTCTTCATAAAAGAAAATAATTTGACTACTCAACTCGTAAAATATTTTACTTTTTCGACCGCTTGAATAGAAAATTGTTTTTACTTTATACGCCAAATTGATTATAAATACAACGCCATCACAATGGCATTCTCTTTTTTTCCATCAGGTAAAGGATAATAATGCTTGCGAATGGTTACCTCGTTAAAGCCTAGCTGGGTATAAAGCTGTTGAGCTTTAGTATTGGATTCCCGCACCTCAAGCCAAAGCGTGAGCACACCTTTTTTGCCCAATTCTTCAATTAACCCTTGCAATAATACTTTGCCATAGCCTTTACCTTGCTCAGCGGGATCAACGGCAATATTAAATAGCGTCGCTTCATCCAATACGATATTGCAAATCGCAAAGCCGACGATTTTTCCTTGTTCAAGCAATTTTAGGTTTAAATAACGCTCACCTTGGTTATTCAACAACGTACCTTTTGACCAAGGTATAATATGTGCTTGTTGTTCAATTTCGAATAAACGATCGAAGTCGGTTGCAATAATGTGTTCAATCATAGTCTTTTTTCTATAAAAAATAAGCGGTTAAATTTTATGTAAATTTTGCAAAATCTACAATAAATTCAACCGCTTTATGAACGCTTAGAGATTAGTAAAATTCTAAGCCTTCAACGCTATTTGTTACACGCGTTCCCGCTTTGCCTGCTACAATATCTTGAATCTGGGCAAGTGAGCCGATCGCCGCATCTTTGCCTGTTGCTTTAACGAAGTTGATTACTGCCTGTACCTTTGGTCCCATTGAACCAGGGGCGAACTCGGAAGCTAAGACTTCGAGCGCTTCTGGGCTGCCTTTAGCGATTTTGCGTTGGGTCGTTTTTTGGAAATCGACACAAGCAGCATCCACATCGGTGGCAATAATAAATAAATCAGCATCCAAGTTTTCTGAAATCACGGCGGTCGCTAAGTCTTTATCAACCACTGCTTCCACACCTTGTAATTCGCCTTTTTCATTACGGAAACTTGGCACACCACCACCACCGCCACAAATCACGATTTGATTTTGTGCAAGTAACGCTTTCACCGCTTCAATGCCAGTAACGTCGACAGGTTTCGGACTTGGTACCGCACGGCGGAAGTATTGTCCGTCAGCCATCACTGTCCAGCCTTTTTCCGCGGCTAATTTTTCCGCTTCCGCTTGGCTATACACCTGACCAATCGGTTTACTTGGTTTAGCAAACGCAGGATCGTGTTTATCGACAATCACTTGAGTCACCAAGGTTTGCGCTGGGTGTTCAGGAATTAGATTGGTTAATTCTTGTTGTAACATATAACCAATCATTCCCACAGTTTGTGAAACCAAAATATCTAACGGATAGGGCTCAATTTTCGCATCTTGAGCGTAATAAGCTGCGTGTTGTAACGCAAGTAACCCCACTTGTGGCCCGTTGCCATGTGAAATTACAAGCTCATTATTGGGTTTAATTTTGGCAAGCTGTTCTGCTGCGACGCGAATATTCGTTGCTTGATTTTGTGCCGTCATCGGCTCGCCACGTTTTAATAATGCATTGCCACCTAGAGCAACTACGATTTTCATTTTTCTTCCCCTTACGCCAAACTCGCCACCATCACCGCTTTAATTGTATGCATACGGTTCTCTGCTTGTTCGAATGCCACATTTGCTGGTGATTCAAACACATCTTCTGTTACTTCAATACCATTTGCCAAAGCGGGGTATTTTTCTGCAATTTGCTTACCAATTTTGGTTTCGCTATTGTGGAATGCAGGCAAGCAGTGCATAAATTTCACTTTTGGATTGCCTGTGCGTTTCATCAACTCAGGTGTAACCTGATAAGGCATTAACATATCAATACGCTCGCCCCAAGTTTCAAGCGGTTCACCCATTGACACCCACACATCGGTATGCACGAAATCCACACCTTTCACCGCCGTATCAATATCATCGGTTACCGTAATACGAGCCCCCGATTCTGCCGCAAATTTTTGGCACATTTCGACCAGCGAATCTTCTGGTAACAATGCTTTTGGTGCACAGATACGCACATCCATCCCTAATTTCGCCCCGATTAACAAGAGTGAATTCCCTACATTGTTACGTGCATCACCGATATAGACGTAGCTAATTTGGCTCAATGGTTTTTCGCAGTTTTCAATCATTGTGAGTACATCGGCAAGCATTTGTGTTGGGTGGAATTCATCAGTTAAGCCATTGAATACTGGTACGCCCGCATATTCTGCTAACTCATTGACAACTGATTGTTTAAAGCCACGATATTCAATCGCATCATACATTCTACCCAATACGCGAGCGGTATCTTTCATCGATTCTTTATGCCCAATTTGTGAAGAGGTTGGGTCAATATAGGTTACGTGAGCCCCTTGATCATAAGCCGCTACTTCAAAAGCACAGCGAGTACGGGTGGAGGTTTTCTCAAAAATTAACGCAATGTTTTTGCCTTTTAAACGAGGCTGCTCTGTGCCAGCATATTTCGCACGTTTTAAATCGCGTGATAAATCTAACAAATACTTAATTTCACGTTCGGTATGGTTCACTAAACTGAGTAAATGTCTATTTTTGAGATTAAATGCCATAATATGTACTCCTGCAATTGTGGATTAAAAAATCGGACTATTCTAGCAAAGCAAACGATTGCTTTCAAATAATACTTTTACAAAAATGCCATAATGTTGAAATTATATGCAATATTTTTGCATTATTATTCTAATAATGCGAGTTTATTTTCATATTTAGTCATTATTCTCAATAAGAAAATGAAATAGTGATAGTCTCTGTTACCTATTTAGCGTATAATAATAGTTCATTTTTTAAACTAAGCCAGTAGTGTTTTTATGGAAACGAACCGATTTAAAATTAATTCCATCTCTTTGTCCATTTTTCTTGCTTACTCATTCATTCCCTGTACAGAAGCGGCTTTAGTCAGAGACGATGTTGATTATCAAACATTCCGTGATTTTGCAGAAAATAAAGGGAAATTTTTTGTGGGGGCTAAACAGATTGAAGTTTTTGATAAACAAGGAAAATCTCTTGGTAGTGTGTTTGGTGATACTCCTATGGTGGACTTTAGTTCAGTAGATACACAAAGACGAATTGCAACTTTAGTTAACCCCCAGTATGTTGTTAGTGCGAAGCATGTTAATAATTATGTTAATACGCTTTATTTTGGACATCCTATTGAGCATAGGGATATAGAAAATAAAGAAAACCTTTATAACAGCGTAGATAAAAATAATTTTGCCCCGAATAAAGGGTGGTCTGCCGATGATCAAGGACGACTTGAAGATTATTATATGCCACGTTTAGATAAATTTGTCACTGAGGTTGTGCCAAGTGAGGTAACCACGGCAGGAGGAACGAAAGGGACTTATAACGATAAAAATCGTTTTCCTTATTTTGCTCGAGTAGGTGCAGGGACGCAATTTATTTATAAAAAAGGGGGATATTATAAACTTGATAATAACAATCAGGGAGATGATTTAGACTTCGTTGCAGATGCTTATCAATATTCGATTGGCGGAACGCCTTATTCTGTCAATCATGAATTAAATGGTCTTGTTGGTTTTGGAAGCCGTTCAGGTTATTGGGATGTAAAAAATTTACTCTCACAAGATGCTTTAACAAACTATGGCGTATTAGGCGATAGTGGCTCCCCTTTGTTTGTTTTTGATAAAGAAAAAAATAAATGGGTGTTTCTTGGTACCTATGATTATTGGGCTGGTTACAATCTCAAACGCTGGCAGGAATGGAATATCTATAAAGAAGCATTTGCGAAAATAACGCAAAACGATGATATTGCAGGCACATTGGCAGGTTCTAGTAAACCTTATCAGTGGAGATCACATAATAATAGTAGCACGATAAGTAATGCAGAGCATTCTCTCAATGTTAATGTGGCTTCTTCTTCCAATAATTTATTTGATTCTCTTAATCACGGTAAAAGTGTGGTTTTAGAGGGCAATGGAGTATTGGAGCTACAAAATAATATTAACCAAGGTGCAGGCGGTCTCTTTTTTAAAGGAAATTACGAAGTTAAAGGAAAAACAAATAATATTACTTGGCTAGGTGCTGGGATTGATATTGCCGAAGGAAAAGAAGTTGTCTGGAAAGTACACAACCCTTCAGATGATCGTCTAGCGAAGTTGGGTAAAGGTACACTTCTTGTTCAAGGAACAGGTGAAAATAAAGGTAGAATAAAGGTTGGGGATGGTACCGTTATTTTAGATCAACAAGCTGATGCAAGAGGAAAAACTCGTGCTTTTTCTGTATTAGGAATTGTAAGTGGTCGTCCAACCGTCGTATTAAAAAATGCACAACAAGTAGATCCTGAACAAATTTATTTTGGTTTTAGAGGTGGACGTTTAGATTTAAATGGAAATTCATTAAGTTTTACCCATATCCGAAATGTGGATGAAGGGGCCCAAATAGTTAATCATAATACCACCAAAGCAAGCACGGTGACATTGACTGGCGAACAATTCTTACGTCCTGAACAAGTTTTAATTCATACGATTGAGCCATCAGCAGAAGAGGATAACCCAAGGCTACTCACAAGAAGACGGATTCCATACGGTAAGCACCTTTATCTCAATATGGATAATTGCGGCAATCGTTATTTCGCTTTAAAGGCAGGTAAAAGTACGAGTGACGCGATGCCTTGTGGGAGCGAAACCAGCAATGATAGCTGGGAGTTTATGGGAACAACTCAAGCAGAAGCCAAAGCGAAGGTAGTTGAGTGGACTAATAATCGCAAAATTAATGGTTTTAATGGCTATTTAGGGGAAACTAATCCAAATTTATCCAATGGTGAACTGAATCTTCGCATTGCAGCAAAAGAAGATCGAAGCCGCTTCCTTTTCACTGGCGGCACAAACCTCAATGGCGACATTCAGGTTAATAAAGGGCAGTTGATTTTATCAGGAAGACCAACACCGCACGCCAAAGATACGGTAAATCGTTCTTCAGCAAATAAAGATCCGCATTTTTCTCTCAATAATGAAGTGGTAATTGCTGATGATTGGATTAACCGACAATTCAATGCACGTAATATCAACGTGAACCAAAATTCTGTACTTTATATCAGCCGAAATGTTGCAAATGTGAGTGCAAATTTAACCGCTTCGGATCAGGCTAAATTACATTTAGGCTATTCTTATAGTGATCCTGTTTGTGTACGTTCAGACTATACGGGATACATTACGTGTAGTAGTGCTAATTTAACTGAACAAGCACTCAACAGTTTTAACCCTACTTTCATCTCGGGCAACCTCACGTTAAATGGGCAAAGCCAAGCAATTTTAGGTAAAGCTAATTTACGAGGCACAATTCACAGCACAGATCAAAGTTCGGTTCATTTTGGCACGAATAGTCAATGGTATTTAACAGGAAATAGCCAAATCAATCAATTAGTGATGAACGGCGGTAATATTCACCTGAATGCGAGTGATACACCTGAAACAACAACGTCTTATCATCAATTAACCGTGAATAATCTTTCAGGTCAAGGACGATTCCATTATTTCACCGATTTAAGTAATCAACGTGGCGATAAAATAGTCGTAAACCAAACCGCAAGCGGTCAATTTACCCTTCACGTTCGCAATAAAACAGGTGAGCCAAAATACGATGCGTTGGAATTATTTAATGCTTCCACTGCTCAACGGCATGATTTAACACTCACGCTAGATAAAGAAAAAGTAGATTTAGGTGCCTACAGTTATACACTTCAAGAAAAAGGTGGGGTATGGCGACTCTATAATCCTAAAATTGAAGAGGACATTAAAGCAAAACAGCTAGCTAAACAAACGAATGGATCTAAAAATACACAAGTGCAGGATACACCAAATACAGCTAGTTTAACTCCAAGTGATCCTGATTTTAGTCGTACAGAAATCGGCAATTCAACTAAAATTGAATCCCCTCAATTTGTGATGTTAACTTACAAAGATCCTGAAGGGCATATTTTAGATGAAACGGTTGTCTTAAAAACGGCATTTAATGAAAATACAGCAAAGAACCAAAAATCTTTTACGGGACTAATTGTAGATTCAATTAAACCAAATGGTACCAATGCTTATGTGATCACTTATAAAAAAGATGACACGCAAGCATTAGTCGAAGTAGCACGTAAAGCTGAAGAGGCTCGTAAGGCAGAAGAAGCACGTAAGGTAGAAGAGGTACGTAAAGCTGAAGCAGCACGCAAAGCCGAAGAAGCTCGTCAAGCGGAAGCGGCACGTAAACAAGCAGAAGAAGCACGCAAAGCGGAAGAAGCCCGTAAAGCGGAAGAAGCACGCATAGAGAATGTGAACTTCTTAGGAAAAGATAAGAAAGAAATCGGTCAT
>NZ_CALIFA010000048.1:0-26896 GCF_938021905.1 Pseudohaemophilus parahaemolyticus | reverse complement strand
TAGTGGAACCATTAGTCAATGGTTGAAAGCCTTTCGGAAAAACGGTATAAATGGGTTCCAACTCAAACCCAAAAGTCGCCCAAGTATGAAACCCAAATACGCTAAAATGCCTCCACCACCCAAAACAGAAGAAGAACGTTTACGCCTACGCATCCTTGAGTGAGAAGCAGAGGTTGCTTTTCTAAAAAAGTTGGATGAAATAATCAAGAGGGACGAAGCCAAACGGCAGAAACAGTCCAAAGTTTGAGAGTGCATTATCCGTTAGAGATACTTTTGCCTATAGTGAAATGAGCTCGAAGCGAGTAAACCGAATGAGAAGTGGTTGACAGATATTACCGAATTTAGCGTGAAAGACGAAAAGCGCTATTTTTCCCCGATTTTAGATTGCTTTAATAATGAACTGATTGCTTATGGATTAAGTCGTCGCCCAAATGGTATGTTAGTGCAAGAAATGCTGTTATAAGCGGTTGAAAAATTGCCGAGAAATGCGAATTTGATATTACATTCAGACCAAGGAATCCATTATCAAATGCCGAGCTATCAACGCCTATTAGCGAAAAATAGGATTTCTCAAAGTATGTCTCGAAAAGGTTAGCAATGATTATGTCCGGTACTATAATGAAGAACGAATCCAATTAAAATTAAAAGGACTGAGTCCGATACAATATCGAAAGCAGCCCTTTAAATAACAGTCTAACTCGGGGTCAGATCACTTTGTGAATTAACGCGTGCTTGTACTTGTAGTTGTACGGCTTGCACGTTTACGTTCTACTTCGGTAAGAAGTTTTTTACGAATACGTACGGAAGTTGGCGTTACTTCCACTAATTCATCATCATCGATAAACTCTAACGCTTGTTCCAATGTCATTTTCACTGGTGTAGTAAGCGTTAAAGCATCGTCCTTACCTGAAGCACGCATATTGGTGAGTTTTTTACCTTCCAATGGATTTACGGTTAAGTCGTTTGAACGGCTGTGAATACCGATAACTTGACCTTCGTATATTTCTGCACCGTGCTCTACCATTAATTTACCGCGATCTTGTAAAGCGTAAAGTGAGTATGCCAATGCTTTACCTGTGCCGTTTGAAATTAATACACCGTTGATACGCTGACCAATTTCTCCTGGTTTCACATCATCATAGTGGCTGAAGCTTGAGTAAAGTAAGCCAGTACCTGATGTCATTGTCATAAAGTCATTACGGAAACCGATTAAACCACGACTTGGGATGATATACTCTAAACGGGTACGACCTTTACCATCTGGCACCATATCACGCACTTCACCTTTACGGATACCTAATGCTTCCATTACTGCACCTTGGTGCTGTTCTTCGATATCGATTGTCACTTGTTCGTATGGCTCCTGTTTACGACCATCAATCTCTTTGAAAATTACTTTTGGACGAGATACAGCTAATTCATAGCCTTCACGACGCATATTTTCGATCAATACCGATAAGTGTAATTCACCACGACCAGACACACTAAACACATCTGAGTCATCGGTTTCTTCAACACGCAATGCCACATTGTGTACTAATTCTTTTTTCAAACGTTCTAAGATTTGGCGTGAAGTTACATATTTACCTTCTTGACCGCAGAATGGCGAGGTATTTACGCAGAAGAACATTGTTACTGTTGGTTCATCTACAGTTAATGCTGGCAATGCTTCAACATTGTTAATATCACATAATGTATCAGAGATGTTGAGTTCGCCTAAACCAGTGATAGCAATAATGTCGCCCGCATAAGCTTCTTCTGCTTCATAACGTTGTAAGCCTAAGTGACCTAATACTTGACCGACACGACCGTTGCGAGTGTTGCCATCTGAATCAATGATGGTTACAGGTTGGTTTGGTTTTACTGTACCACGTTTGATGCGACCGATACCAATTACACCTAAATATTTGCTGTAATCCAATTGCGAAATTTGCATCTGGAACGGCTCTTCTAAGTGAACATCTGGCGGAGAAACGTGTTCTACAATCGCCTCAAATAAAGGATCCATATTTGGTGCTAAATCTTCGTGATCTAAGCCCGCAACACCGTTTAATGCTGAAGCGTAAATGATTGGGAAGTCTAATTGCTCGTCAGTTGCACCAAGGTTTACGAATAAATCAAATACTTGATCTACAACCCAGTCAGGGCGAGCACCTGGGCGGTCCACTTTATTGATAACCACGATAGGTTTTAAACCGTGTGCAAAGGCTTTTTGAGTTACGAAACGCGTTTGTGGCATCGGACCATCGAACGCGTCTACAACTAATAATACTGAATCTACCATTGAAAGCACACGCTCAACTTCACCACCGAAGTCCGCATGCCCTGGAGTATCTACGATGTTAATACGATAGTCGTTCCAGTTAATTGCAGTGTTTTTCGCAAGAATGGTAATACCACGCTCTTTCTCAAGATCGTTTGAGTCCATCACGCGCTCTTCAGTATCACCACGCGAAGTATCTAATGTACCTGAAAGTTTAAGAAGTTTATCAACGAGGGTAGTTTTACCGTGGTCTACGTGTGCGATAATCGCAATATTACGTAGTTTGTTTGTATCTAATTGTTGCATAAATAAAATGATTTTTGCCTATGAAGGAAAATAAAAAGGTGGGACAAGTCCCACCCTACGGAAATTTGAGGTGCTAAATTATACGCTAAATTACACCTATTGGCTATGAAGTAAGCGGTCTAATTTGGAAAAAGTTCTGTAAATATTTCTTGCTCTCATACCATGGCAATCCTAATGCAGAAATTAAGAAAAAAATAATTTCAAAAACATTATTTAAAATTGTTTAGAAAACAAATTTTATCTACTATGCCTAAAATTTAGTTCTTCATCGACTGGACAGGGGCTGGAATACGCCCGCCGCGGTTGACGAACACTTCGCAAGAGCCTTCTTTTACTGGCATAATCGGTGCATAACCAAGCAAGCCGCCGAATTCCACACTTTCGCCTACGGTTTTACCCGTAACAGGAATAATGCGCACTGCGGTAGTTTTACTGTTAATCATCCCAATCGCAGCTTCATCGGCAATAATGCCAGAAATAGTGTGAGCAGGGGTATCACCTGGGACGGCAATCATATCCAAGCCCACCGAGCAAACCGCTGTCATCGCCTCTAATTTATCTAACGTGAGAACGCCTTGTTCTGCGGCGGAAATCATACCTTCATCTTCTGAAACAGGAATAAATGCACCGCTTAAACCACCGACCGCACTCGATGCCATCATTCCGCCTTTTTTCACTGCATCGTTCAGTAATGCAAGGGCAGCAGTTGTGCCATGTGTGCCACATACACTTAACCCCATCGCTTCTAAAATCCGAGCAACTGAGTCACCCACCGCAGGGGTTGGAGCAAGGGAAAGATCCAAAATACCAAATGGAATATTGAGCATTTTAGAAGCTTCTTGCCCAATCAATTCACCTACACGAGTAATTTTAAACGCCGTTTTCTTCACCACTTCCGCCACTTCGGTAAGTGTTGTTGCATGGGAATTTTCTAACGCCTCTTTTACTACGCCTGGTCCTGAAACACCAACATTAATCACTGCATCGGCTTCACCCGAACCGTGGAAAGCCCCTGCCATAAAAGGATTATCTTCCACGGCATTACAGAACACTACGATCTTGGCACAACCAAAGCCTTCTGGGGTAATTTCGGCGGTCTGTTTAATCATTTCGCCCGCTAATTTTACTGCATCCATATTGATGCCCGCACGAGTAGAGCCGATATTCACCGAGCTACACACAATGTCAGTGGTTTTCATTGCTTCTGGAATCGAGCGAATCAACACCTCATCAGAGGGCGACATGCCTTTTTGCACTAATGCGGAAAAGCCTCCGATAAACGACACGCCAATCGCTTTCGCCGCACGGTCGAGGGTTTGGGCAATCGAAACGTAAGAATCCGCTTTGGTCGCTGCCGCAATTTGGGCAATAGGGGTAACAGAAATTCGTTGGTTCACAATCGGCACGCCATATTTTGCCGAGAGAATTTTGGCGGTTTCCACCAAATCTTTACCTACTCGGGTGATTTTATTGAAGATATTTTGGTTCAACTCATCAATATCGCTACTGATGCAGTCGTGCAAATCAATGCCAATAGTAATAGTGCGAACATCAAAATGCTGATCCGATACCATTCGAATCGTTTCTAAAATTTCGTTAGATTGAATGCTCATCTCGCCCCCTAAATGCGGTGCATCGCTTTAAATATTTGCTCATTTTGCAAGCGAATATCTAATTGTAATGCTTTGCTTTTTTCGCTACACAGTGCGGCTAATTCAGGGAAAGAAAGTAAACATTGAGCAGTGTCAACAAGGATAATCATCGTGAAATAATTTTCCATCAACTGCTGGCTAATATTAAGAATATTAATGTTATTTTCGGCTAAGATCTTCGCAACATCGTACACAATCCCAACACGATCTTGTCCAATAACGGTAATCACTGAATGGCTCATAGGAGTTCCTTTTTACATAATTAAAAATAAGCGGTATTTTTGCTATTTTTTTTACAAAAAAGCTGCCTTAATTATCTAAGACAGCCTTCAAATATTTTTAGAGTGAATTAAAGAAAATTACCAGAATAATTACTGGAATCACAAATCTTACGTAATTAAACCAAAGATTTGTAAATACTTTGCCTGCCCCTAATTCTTCTTTAGCTTCATCTTTTAAGACGAAACCAACAAAAATAGCACTACCTAATGCGGTTAAAATAAAGAGAATATTACCGCTAATGTAGTCAAAAGCATCAAAAATGCTTTTACCTATAATGGTGACGTCTTTCCAAAGATTATCGCCTAATACAGATGGAATATTTCCTAAGATGAAAATAACGGCTAATGTAACTGCAATCGCTTTTTTGCGTCCCATTTTCGTTTTTTCTTGTAAAGCGGTAATAATCACTTCATAAATTGTTAATGATGTTGTTAATGCAGCAACCACTAACAAACCAAAAAAAATAATCGCAAAGAGCGTTCCGCCCCACATATTTGAGAATACGATAGGTAAGCTTTGGAACACAAGGGTTGGACCAGAATTAGGCGGCACGCCAAAGCTAAATAACGATGGGAAAATCATAAAGCCTGCAAGTACTGCAATGATGGTATTCATAACACCTGTTATGGCAGCAGTTTTTACTAGGTTTTCATTTTTGTCTAAGTAGCTTGAAAGTGTAATTAACACACCGAAACCTAGACTTAATGCAAAGAATACTTGACCTAGCACAAAAACAAATAGTTGTGGGGTGATTTTGGAAAAATCTGGCATCAAATAGAATGAAATCCCTTCCATTGCACCAGGCAAGGTTACGTTACGAATCACCATCACAAGCAAGAATAAAAAGAGAATTGGCATTAAATATTTAACGGAACGTTCAATACCATCTACGATCCCTTTGACCAAAATGAAGTAGTTTAGGATAACAAAAAGAAGCGTGTAGGCAATAATACCCCGCAGATTGTCGTGGATATTCTCTTTTAAAAAAGATGCTGTGTATTCAACATTAAGTGGCTGAGAAAAATCTAGTTTGCCTGTTAAAAGACTGCCGATATATTCAAGCACCCAACCACCAAGCACCATATAATAGGCAAGAATCCCGAAAGCCCCAAGCAAACTAGTGTAACCTAAAATTTTCCAACCTACGGCAATTTTTTTACCATTTGCATGACCGCTAAACGCATCAATTGCATTCACTTTCATTCGGCGACCAATGACGTTTTCAACTAAGATCATCGGAATACCGATCACAATCATTGCAACACAAAATAAGAAAACATAAGCACCGCCACCATTTTCTCCAACTAAATAGGGAAAACGCCACGTTGCACCGAAGCCGACAGTTGCGCCTGCAACGGTCATCACATAAGCTAATCGGCTCGACCAAGACTGTCGTTCTTCTTGATTAGACATAAAAAATAAAATCTCCTAAAACAAATTTACCCTGTTCAGAAACAGGGTAAACCTGATAAACACACTAAAAATTAACGAATAATGCCACGTGTTGAGCGCTTGAAGAAATCAAGATAAACCGTAACCACAGGCTCTTTTAACGCCATTTCTTCTAATTCTGGTAAAATTTCTTCTACCGTTTTGCTTGAGGTGTAGATTAACTTATAAGCAGCTCGAATCGCGTGCATTGCGGGTTTATCAAAACCACGACGTTTTAAGCCTTCAAAGTTAATACCGAATGGGCGAGCGTGGTTACCTTGTGCCATCACATAAGGAGGTACGTCTTGGCTAACCATTGAACCACCGCCAAGCATCACGTGCGAACCGATCACAGCAAATTGGTGAATCGCAGACATTCCACCTACAATTACAAAATCATCTAACGTCACATGCCCTGCTAGAGTACCGTTATTTGCAATAATACAACGGTTACCAATGCTACAATCGTGAGCAATGTGGCAATTAATCATCAATAAATTATCGCTCCCAATACGCGTTACGCCACCACCTTGTACAGAGCCACGGTGAATGGTCACACTTTCGCGGATACGATTACGATCACCGATGATCGTTTTAGTCGGCTCACCTTGATATTTTAAATCTTGGTTAATTTCTCCAATACTCGCAAATTGGAAAATATGGTTGTCTTCACCAATCTCAGTAATACCATTGATAACCACATGCGAATGAATTTTAGTTCTTGCTCCAATTTTGACATCTTTGCCAATAACTGAAAATGGACCGATTTCAACGTGAGCACCAATTTGAGCACCTTCTTCTACTATCGCTAATGGGCTGATTTTTGCGGTTGAATCAATTAAACGCATAATAAGCTCCCTTTCCTAATTTGGATTATTTTCTTGCACACATTAAATCAGCTTCACAAGCTAATTTGCCATCAACATAGGCTCTACCTGTGAATTTTGTGATACCACGTTTTTCTGTTAAAAATTCTACTTCTAACACAAGTTGATCACCTGGTACAACAGGTCGTTTAAAACGTGCATTATCAATTGCAGCAAAATAATAAAGCTCGCCCTCTTTCATTTTGCCATAGCTCGCCACTGCCAAAATACCCGTTGCTTGAGCCATTGCCTCTAAAATTAATACGCCAGGGAAAATCGGTTTTTGTGGGAAATGACCTGTAAAGCAAGGCTCATTAACACTCACATTTTTTACTGCTCTTAACCATTCACCTTCTTCATAGTCCGTTACACGATCGACTAAAAGGAATGGATAGCGATGCGGTAGCATATCCATAATTTCCGTGACTTCAATTACCTTTGGTTCTCTATTTTCTTGAATTTCAATTGTCATTATTTAAAAGACCTCTATCAATTTGATTAAATTCAGTTTATTCAGCTAGTTTTTTTTCTAATGCTTTAACACGTTCATTGATCTTATCAATATTCATCGTTAAAGATGCGGTTTTACGCCATTGTTTATTGGTTTGAGCTGGAATACCTGATGAGTAAATGCCTTTTTCAGTAATTGGCTTCATAATCATACTCATCCCCGTAATAATCGCACCATCACAGATCTCCATATGCCCATTCAATACGCTTGCGCCACCAATTTGGCAGAAACGACCAACCTTCAAACTTCCTGCCATAATGACACCACCAGCAACCGCTGTGCCATAGCCAATGTGAACATTGTGAGCAATTTGGCAAAGATTATCGATAATCACATTATCTTCAATTATGGTCGGATCAAGTGCGCCGCGGTCAATACAAGTACAAGCTCCAATTTCTACACGGTTACCAATAATGACACCACCGGTTTGCGGGATCTTAATCCATTGCCCTTTATCATTGGCATAACCGAAACCATCCGAGCCGATCACTGCTGAAGACTGAATTAAACAATGCTCACCAATTTTCACTTGATGATAAACAGAAACATTTGCCCAAAGTTGTGTGCCTTTACCAATCTGACTATTTTGACCAACAAAGCAACCTGCTCCGATAACCACATCATCCCCAAGCTCAACGCCAGCCTCAATGACTGCATTCGCCCCAACTGATACATTCTGCCCTAATTTTGCTTCAGGCGAAATGACCGCACTTGGATGAATATTAGAAGCCGCTTTGGGTGTGCTATCCATATATTGAGCGAGTAACGCATAAGCCAAATAAGGATTAGCAACGATCATAATATTTTGATCTTCACGACAAAACGGAACATCGTCTTCGGTTACAATTATCGCCCCTGCTTGGCAAGCGGTTAAATTTTCGCGATATTTTGCATTAGAAATAAAAGTAATTTGCGAGCCGTTTGCCTTATCTAAAGCGGCAATGCTTTGAATAGGCAAATCGGTGTTACCTTTTACAGTACCACCGATGTGCTCCGCTAATTCAATTAAACGGAAAGTAGCCATTATTTTTTCGCTTCTTCAGGTTTAGCTTGCTCAGTTTTTGTTGCATCTGCTTTAGGTGCGTCTGCTTTTTGTTCAGGCAATTTAATTTCTGGATGTTTTGCTTTAATTGCATCTAACACAGCTTCAGTGATATCTTTACTTTCATCTTCCGCATAAAGTGCAATTTGTGGTTGAAGAATTAAGGTATAGCCTTTCGCTTTAGCCACTTCTTTAATAGTTGAATTCACTTCATCAATCGCAGTTTTTTGTGCTTCTTGAGGATTTAAACCACCGCTATTTTTATTTGCATCTTCAATTTTTTGTTGGAAAGCATCGGCACGTTTTTGGAAATCTTCTGCTTTTTTTGCAAACTCTTGTTCACGTTTTTGAATTGCAGCCACTTTGTTTTCAAAAGCTTTCGCTTTGCCTTCAATTTTTGCTTGTCGAGCTTGGATCTCTTTAGCACGTAAACGCGGTGCATCTTTTTCTAATTGGGCAACCTCTTTTTTTAATGTCGCTTCAACGGTTGCTTGTTCTTTTTGAAGATTTTTTGAATCAATATTTAATGCATCACGCTCAGCCGTTAGCTTTTTATTTTCTTCTGCTAATTTTTTATCTTCATCAGCAAATTTAGCCTGATTTTCTTTCATAAAGTTTTCAAATTTAATTGAAGCATCAAGGAGAACTGGATGGTTCTGCATCACATAACCAGGATCAACAAAACCGATGGTATCTGCTGCATTCACTACAGCTGAAGTAACAAATAAAGCACTTAATACACTGATTTTAAATAATTTTTTCATTTTTTATCCTTAATTTAAACGAATGAAAGCGGTCAAATTTGCAAATTATTTTACTAAATCAACCGCTTGTAAGAATTAGAATGTACTACCTATGTTAAATTGGAATTGCTCAATTTCATCATTCTCATATTTTTTGATTGGTTTTGCATATGAGAATGAGAGTGGACCAATTGGTGACATCCATTGGAATGCCACACCCGCAGAGGCTCTCACTCGTTTGTAATCGCCAAAATCTGGTAAAGTCGGGTAATCCAATTTTTTCCATTTAGTATTCCACACGCTTGCTGCATCAACAAACAACGATGTGCGAACATTGTGCTGGAATTTATCGGCAATAAATGGTGTTGGTGTAATCAACTCAAAATTTGCCGTTGCAATCGTATTACCACCAATAACATCATTACTTGCTGAGGTAAAGTTACCCGCATCTCTATTCCAATAAATTGCTTTAGGACCAATAGCACCATACGCAAAACCACGAATTGTACCAATACCACCTGCGGTGTACAATTGATAGAACGGCACTTCTTTACCACCAAAACCGTTGGTATAACCTAAACTTGCACGAGTTGAAAGCACCCATTTATGCTCGCGGTTTAATGGAATATATTTAGAGAAATCTGCATTAAAACGATAGTATTTATTGTCTGAACCAGGAATGGTTACTTTACCACCAATACTTGCACTTGCTCCTTCTGTTGGGAAATAACCACGGTTTAAGCTGTTGTAATTCCAACCAAATGAGAAATCGAAATCGTCCGCTTTCATTTTACCGTAACGGCTTGGATCATTTCCCACTAATGGGAAGTTCATTGAGCGAACGTATTTTTCACGTGTAAACTCACGCTGTACATTACTTAAACTATCGTGTGTATAACCTAGACCCGTATAGAATGAGTTATATTCATTTACAGGGAAGCCTAAGTTTACATTCGCCCCGTAACTGCGACGTTTATACGAAGAAACATTGTCATTTTTTGAGTTATCATAATCTTCGAAGAAAATGTTACCACCTAAACTTACCCCATCTTTTGTGAAGTATGGTTCGGTATAGCCTAAAGCAACACTTGTGCCGTAGTCATTACGTGTACCATTTAAGCTAATGGTTGACCCCATACCTAAGAAGTTATCTTGTTTGATACCGGCTTGGTAACTAATACCACTTTCTGTACCGTAACCAATACCAAAGTTGATGCTACCAGTATTGCGCTCTTTAATCGCATACACTAAATCCACTTGGTCGGTCGTATTCGGAACAGCTGGCATTTGCATATCAACGCTTTCATAGAAACCTGTTCTTTCTAAACGTGATTTACCAAGCGATGCCGCAGTAGTAGATAACCAAGCACCTTCTTGCTGACGCATTTCTCGACGCAATGTTGAATCAGCGGTAACATTATTGCCTTCAAAGCGAATTTTACGTACATACACACGCGGACCAGCTTCAACAACAAAATTAACTTGAACGGTTTTCGCATCCTCATCAAATTTCGGATAGAGATCGACTTGTGCTGAGCCAAAACCATTCTCACCTAATTTTTGTTTGATTGCTTCCTCAATTTTCAATAGATCAGCTTTGCGGAAAAGATCGCCCGTTTGGTAATCTTTTAACAAGGCGTTGAGTTGATTACCTAAATTTGCGGTGTTACCAATAATACGCACATCGCTTACTTTATATTGTTCGCCTTCTGATACCTGATAGGTTAAATTCACTTCTTTTTTATCATCAGAAAACTTCACATCCGTACCAGTTAAAGCAAATTTTGCATAACCGCGGTTCATATAGAAATCACGGATTGTATCTAAATCTTTTTCGTATGCTTGAGATTCAAACTTACTACTTGCAAAAATATTAAACCAAGAAACATCAGGCTGAATATCTAACTGCTTAGTTAATTCTTTTGAGTTAAATGCGTGATTACCCTCGAAATTGATGTGTTTTACGTATGCCACATCACCTTCTTTAATGTCTAATTTAACATTAATTCCGCCATTTTCTGCTCGGCTAGTAATCGTATCAATGGTTGCAGTATAACGACCAATAGAATGATAATGTTCAATCAAACCTTGTTTGAAAGATTCTAATTTTTGTGCATCAAAAACTTCGCCTTTCGCAATTAAATTAGCTTTTAAATTTTGCTCTAATGCATCTTTAGGAATTGCACCATTACCCTCAATATCTACGGTATTGATTAAAGGGCGCTCTGCCACTTTAATAACTAACGTATTGCCTTCACGTGCTGCACGCACATCTTGGTAACGATTTTGAATGAAAAGACTTCTTACAACATTCGCCACATCAGCATCTGTTGCTGTTTGACCGACACGAACAGGCAAAGCTGAAATGATCGCTTCGCCCGTTTCAGGCTGTACACCATCAACACGAATATCTTTTACTACAAATGGTGCAGCCATTACACCATTGGCAATTAAAAGAGAAGAAAGCAATAATTTTTTCATTGAAATTATCCTATGAAAGTTTTGTAAAAGAGTCAGCGATTTACACCGCTAGTTTAAAAATGAATAACATCATTGGTGAACGCAAATGCCATCAGCGATAACACAAAGAGCATTCCAAGCTGTTGAAAACGTAGCTGAAATTTCTCTGAAACAGGTTTTCGTTTTATCGCCTCCAACGCTAATAAAAGCAGTTGCCCACCATCTAAAGGTAGGAGAGGAAAGAGGTTCATCACACCTAAATTAACGCTAATTAATGCCATAAAACTGAGATAATACACCCAACCTATTGCAGCAGTAGCAGCAGCACCTTTCGCCATCGAAATCGGACCGCTCATATTGTTCAAAGACAACTCGCCTTTGATTAAATTCCCAATAAACTGGAAAATGCTATGAATAAGAGATCCGACCTTATCTACACTTTTGCCTATTGCAGTGAGCATATCATACTCTAGCACCGTCTGATATTTCTCGCCAATGCCTTCATAAGTTGGCGTAATACCAATAACATAACGATCTTTTTGCTTTTCAGGCATAATTTCAACCGCTTGTTTTTGTTGGTTTGAGCCTTCGATTTCAAGCGTAATTGGCTGCCCTGTTTGCACCGTTTTAACTAAATTTTGCCAATCAAATGGCTGATGATTTACCGTTAAAATTTTATCCTGTGCTTTCAACCCTGCTTTTTCAGCAGCTGAATCAGGTAAAACTTGGGCAATCTCAGGTTTAATCACCGTATTTTTAGGACGTATCCCTAAACTGGTTAATGGGCTTTCTTTTGTAGCATCAACTTTCCAATCTGTTAAATTGAGATAGAAACGTTGCGGATGATCTTCATCAATATTTGATCCTAAAACTTCTACACGTTCTGCCCCTAAATTATCAATTAACGCAAGACTTACTTCTTCCCAATCTAAAACGGTTTTCCCTGCGACCTGTTTGATCTCAAATTCAACAGGTACATTTGCTTGAGCTGCAATTGAATTAGGTAGCACCTGCCCAACAACAGGTTTAAGCGTTGGAATGCCACTAACAAACACCACCCAATAAGCGATAACCGCCAAAATAAAATTCGCAATAGGCCCAGCACTGATAATAAAGGCTCGTTGAAGCGGTGATTTTTTTGATAAAGATTGCGAAATCGGCACATCAATTTTCTGTTTATTGATTTCAGGCTCGCCACTCCACATCTGCACATAGCCACCAAGTGGAATCAATGAGAAAGCAAATTCTGTACCGTGCTTATCTTTTTTTCTAAATAGTATCTTGCCAAAACCAATCGAAAAACGAATGACTTTGACGCCACAACAGCGAGCCGCCCAGAAATGACCGTACTCGTGCACAAAAACAAGTATGCAGATTAAAATAAAAAATGAAATAATTGAGCTCATTCTTTACCTAAATTAAAGCACAAAGAAAAACATCGTAGCAAAGAACGGAATAGCTGCCGTTAAGCTATCAACACGATCTAAAATGCCACCGTGTCCTGGAATTAGATTACTGCTATCTTTAATGCCCGCTTGGCGTTTAAACATACTTTCAGCTAAATCTCCCAATACTGAAATTGCTACTGTTGCAACAGATACAGCAATAAACGGCATCGTTTCTAAAGTACGACCAAAAACATCGTTTGGCGTTGCCTGCAAGAACACAAATGCAATCACCCCCGAAGTAAATAAGCCGCCTAATGCCCCTTCCCAAGATTTACCTGGCGATACTTTTGGTGCCAGTTTATGTTTACCTAAAGCTCGACCAAAGAAATAAGCGCCAGAGTCTGCCCCCCAAACAAGCAAGAAAACATAAAGTAATAAATAAGTGCCTTGGTAAGCATCCAAAGTGTAATTATTAAAACGGATAGCCAATAAACCAATTAAGAACGGGAAAAGGGTACAAATACCGAATAAAAATTTTGCCACGACTGATTTCGCCCATAATTTTGCAGAGTTGGGATAAGTCACCACTAAAGCAAGAGCCGCCAACCACCATACACAAGCAATGAAAAGTGCAATAACGCTTAAATCTGTCATAAAGCGAGTCGCACTAATATAATCTGTATTCGCAACAACCAAAAGCAAAAGAATACAGGTCGTCACACCCGCAACAACTACGCGCGACATCTGGCTTTTAAAGCCCACAAATTGAGCCCACTCCCACATACCAAGCACCACTAATGCTGAAAGAGCAATCGTCAATGCCAAGGGAGGTAACCAAAAAATCGCTGCTAACGCTACAATAACCATTACAATCGCAGAAAGTACACGTTCTTTTAGCATTTTTTATTCCTTTCTTATTCTTTTTTTAGCAACCACCAAAACGGCGATTGCGTTGCTGATAAGCGATAATCGCTTCGCTAAATATATTATCATCAAAATCTGGCCATAAAACAGGCGTAAAAAAGAGTTCCGCATACGCAATTTGCCAGAGTAAGAAATTACTAATCCGCTGCTCACCACTGGTACGAATAAGTAAATCTACTTGCGGTTGCTCTTCAGTGACTAAGGCTTTTTCAAATACCTCTGCCGTAATTTGCTCAATTGCCAACTCACCCAATTTGACTTTAACCGCCATTTTTTGAGCAGCTTGAGTAATATCCCAATATCCACCATAATTCGCCGCAACATTTAAAATCAAACCTGTATTTTGAGAGGTCAGCTCCTCTGATTCTCTAATTTTCTTCTGCAAACTTTCGCTAAAACGAGATTTATCACCAATCACTTTTAACTGAATATTATTTTTATGAAGCTTTTTTACTTCAGAATTAAGTGCAGTCATAAACAATGTCATTAATGCAGAAACTTCCGTTTCAGGACGGCTCCAATTCTCACTGCTAAACGCATAAAGAGTCAGAACCTTGATCCCATATTTTGCAGCAAAACTTACTGCAGATCGCACCGCTTTCACCCCATTTTGGTGACCAAACACCCGCAATTTGCCTTGTTGTTTTGCCCAACGCCCATTACCGTCCATAATAATTGCAACGTGCTGAGGCATATTTTGAGGATCAAAACTCGCCATAATTTCTAATTTACTCATAATCAAAATGGCGATAACTATATCATAGTCTCGCCATTTCTCATAGTTAAACCCATTATGCTTAATGATTTTTTAACGCCTAAAATTCCGCCTTTTAGAATGAAAGCGTTGTGCTTGCGATTTTAAGTTCGTTGCCTCAGGCTTACGAACGGTTCTCACGTGTGGGATTTTTTGGCGTAAGTAGTAAAAAATCGTGGCGGAAAACAGCACGCCAGTCAGCACTAAAATAATCAGCTCGCCATAGAGTTGTTGAAATAATTTGTTTACTTTCACCTGCACACTATCTTCATATTGAGCATCAAAAGTTACTCGTAAAAAGCCAACTAGTGCTTGTTTAGCAAAAATTGGTTCCACAATTTGTTGGGTATTTTTTTGCTCAATGCGTTCTTTCAATGCTATCGAATGCTGACTCTGAGCAAGCAATTCCCCCGAGGCAGAATAAAGGTTCGCATCTAAAACAAACTCTTCTTTTGAGAAACTATCCAAAGCCTCAACCAACTCATCGGTTCCGGTATTTTTCATCAACATCAATGAAAACAAGTTCGCTTGCTGTCGCACTAATACGTGAGCAAGGTTAGAGACTTGGCTAATGCTCGCCAATTGCGAGCCCACTTTAAATTGATTTACACCGTTTAAAATCACGTCAATCGTTGCTACACAAAAGGCGAGCACGGAAATAAACACCAACGTTTTAGTTAATTTTTCGCGAGAAAAATACATAATTAAGCCTTATTTTGCTAAGCCTTTTTTCAACCAGTAATGGTAAGGAGCGGTTTCAGTTTCGCTTTTCAGCAGCTGATGCTCCATAAATTCGCAGAAACTCGGAATATCACGCGTGGTGGCGGGGTCGTCTGCAATAATGTGTAAAATTTCGCCCTCGTTCATATGACGTACAGTTTTGCGAGTAAGCATCACAGGTTCTGGGCAACGCAAACCTAGTGTATCTAAGGTTTGATCTGCGGTTAATTCTGTCATCTTAAACCTTTTTGTATCGACTAAATAATATAAGGCGATTAAAATACACTATTTTCCACCTTCACGCAAAAATAAGGAAGTCCATGCCGTTACTTATCATCTTTTTTGCTTTGATTCTTTATATCTATTGCGAGCTCTCACTTTTAGTCAGCATGAGTGCTGAACTCGGCATTTTTCCCACCCTTTTCTTGTTAATCGCTATTTCTGTGCTCGGCGTTTGGCTAGTGAAACTACGTGGTCTATACACAATACTTTCAATCCGCCAAGACTTAGCACAAGGCAAGCTTCCGACCGATGCGGTTATCAACTCCGTGCTCTTTATTATTGCGGGGATCCTGCTCATTATTCCAGGCTTTATCAGTGATATTTTAGCCATTTTATGCGTTCTGCCGTTTACACGTAAACTGATTAAATTATGGGGCTTGAATGTATTGAAAAACCGTTTTCAATTCGTCAATTTCACCGCAAATCAGACCGCTTACCAAGCAAAAGATGACAACGTGTTTGACGCCGAATTTGAACGCCAGCAAGATCCTGATAAGTGGGTTAAATAATGTTTAAAAGAAAACCCTTTAGCCGCAAGCCCGCTTTGCAAACTAAAGCGAAAAAACGACCGCTTGTTGCAGCCCCGAGTTTTGATGAAACGGTCGTAGTGCTCTTCAACAAGCCCTATGATGTGCTTTGCCAATTTACCGACGAGCAAGGGAGACAAACATTGAAGGATTTTATTGATATTCCGAACGTCTACCCCGTAGGTCGCCTAGATCGCGATAGCGAAGGTTTGCTCTTACTCACAAATCACGGCGAAATTCAGCACCGTTTGGCTCACCCAAAATTTGAGAAAGAAAAAACCTATTGGGTGCAGGTAGACAATATTCCAACCGAGGATGCGATTAGCCAATTGCAACAAGGTGTTGAGCTAAAAGATGGGCGAACAAAACCTGCAAAAGCCAAGCTAATTAACGCCCCAAATTTTAAGTGGGCAACCGCCCCGAAAATCCGTGAACGGAAAAATATCCCGACCGAGTGGCTAGAGCTAAAAATCAGCGAAGGCAAAAATCGCCAAGTCCGCCGAATGACCGCTCACATAGGCTTCCCTACTTTACGCTTAATTCGAGTAGGATTAGGGCAGTTTAAATTGGATGGGTTAGACGCGGGAGAGTATCGGGTTTTAACCGAAACCGAAAAAACGAAATTATTTGAACAAATAGGGTTAAATAGATAATGACCCAACGGGATAGTGTGGAGTTTCCTGCTGAGGGTAACAAGTTACCTTTGGTTAGTTATAATCCCACCTCGTTAGGGTAGTGAGAACTGTTCCCCAACGGGGAACGTTTATGCGTAACCGTGGGTAGTTCACCCACGGCAAGCGGTGGAATTTTAAGAGATTTTTGCAAATTAACTGTAAGTGTTTATCCTCACAGGAAACAAGGAACTTAAAATGAACAAAGCATATTGGGCAATCGTCAATCATTTTGATATTTACTAAAAAGATTATTCGATTCCTTTCTCTGTTAATTTTCTATACATATCACAGCCCTGAGTTTCAGCATTTTTACAAGCTAAACCAAAATAATATTTTGCTTTAGACTCATTTTTAGCAATTAAATCCGAAAGATATAACCACCCCAAATGCAGCTGTGCTCTGGCGTTTTGATATTTTGCAGAATCATACCAATATGCCCATGCTTGCCAATGATCTTTTTTCACTCCCTTACCTTCAATATAAAGTTCTCCTAGATTCACTTTTGCTCTCACATCACCATTTTCTGCCGCTTTTTTATACCAATGAGCAGCCTTAACGTAATCTTGCTGAACGCCCCAACCAAATTGGTAAGCATTACCGACGCTATTTTGTGCACCACGATCCCCTTGCAAAGCGGCTTTCTCAAACCAATAAAAGCCCTGCTTTTCATCTTTTGGCACGCCAATCCCCTCGGAATACTGCACACCTAAAAGATATTGAGCATCAGCCGAACCTTTTTCAGCCGCTTTCAAATACCACTTAGCCGCCTGCTCAAAACTTTGTTCAACGCGGTAGCCTTCGTAATACATTGCGGCTAGATAAAGTTGAGCTTCAATATTGCCTTGTTCTGCATAATGTGTAATGTTTTCTATTGGTATTCCTTTAAATTGTGGTGTTGTTGCCATAGTGAAGTCAGAAAAAAATAGTAAAAAGATAGTAAAAAAGAATTGTAACTTTTTCATTGTGGTTTCCTTGCATAAAAATAAAGCGTGAAGATTATTCACGCTTTATTTGGTTAGTTAGTCGTTTTTTCTTCGTTTAAGATATCATAGATTTCACAATAATGTGCAGATAGTTGTGGATTATTATTTGATTGATAATATTCACAAAGTAATTTAGCAAAAAGTTTGCTTGAGGGCTTATGCTCTACTGCTCGATCAGAAAAATATGCTAATGTATTGATAATGTCTTTTTTTCCTTGTTTTCTAATCCAGTCCAAGAAAAATCCGGATGTGTTACTAATTTAACTGCCCAATATCTATTAGGTATAGCGAGTGTAGTACATTTTAACATGTCATAATCCCCTTGTTCTGCTAAATTAGTAATTATTTTCTGTATATTCTTGAAATCATAGTCTGTATTTATGAATCGTGAGTTAGGATCCCTAGATAAATTGCTAAAGTATTGTCTGTATTCAGATAATTTTGCTTCTTCACAAAATTTTCTAATTCCTTTTTTATTACCTTTTTCAATAGAACGTAGCAATAATCCTTCAGAAGTAGATATATCTCTTATATTGTCATCATAAAAAATATTGTACCCACTCTTTAGTATATATTCATTATTTATAGAGGAATTGCTGTGGTAAGTGTAATAAGGGCTATTAACATAACGGGATAAATCTATTTTTTTATATTCTTTTTTATTAGGGAAATCTTCATAAATTTCACTAAGTAGCATAAAAGCGTCGTTATTTTGTTGTTTTGCTGATTCAAGTAAAAGCTCCATTGCTTTATGTTGATCACTTACCTCCTCTATAGAATATTGGGGATAAGATTTATTTAAAAGCATTACCGCTAAATCATATTGAGCAGATGAGTTTCCTAAATTAGCAGCTTTCTCATACCATTTTATAGCTTCCTTTTCATCTTTAGGGACAAAATCACCCTGTGCATAGGCTACGGCAACAGTATACTGAGCATTGCTATCGCCTAATTTGGCTTTTTTTAAATTAGAATTAAATTCATCTCCTATTAAAGCTTGAGCTGTTAAAGAAAAGGTAAGCATTAGTGTTGTGGTTAGTAACGTTAGTTTTTTCATTTTTATTCCTTAGGTAAAAATTTTTGTTTAAGTTGTAAGTAAAGTTGTTCAAATTTTTCTGTCGCTAACATTATTTTTGAGTTAATATCTTTTTGTTCAAAATAGTCGAACTGTTCTTCATCCATCATTGCCATTTCATTTGCAGAAATTTCATTAAGTGGTAAAATATTTTCTAAAATATTATATTTGATCACTTTTTGGATAAATTCATATTCATTACATCGTTCTAAATAAAGGGCTAAAATCCAAAGCCATTCATTCGGTAATCTTTCTTTTAAAAAAAGTACGGCATTTTCTTCAGGTAAGCCTAAATACCTTATGGAAAAACTGTGATTTTTAACGGTTTCCATTAGATAATTTTTGATTAAAGAAATACCACGCATAATTTCACTTTTCTGAAAGAAACCCACATTTTCTTCAAAATAGTAAAAAAGATATTCTCTTAATGTTGAAGTTGGTATTCTTTCGATAAGCTGTTCTAACGGTCGTAGTGCTTGCTGACAGACTGATGCCTGCTGATTTTTATTAAATAATCCACGAAGCATTGAAGTAATCGGGTTAATAATGCTTGAAAGTTCTATTGCCATAATAAAGTTCTCTTAGCTAAAAACAATGCACAAATTGTACAAAAAAAAAACAATTCGTCATCAAGTAAAATTTTACAAAAATCTTGATTTATTTTTCATCACTTATATATTTGGGCAATTAAACAAAACGATAGGAAACAAAATGAACAAATCATACTGGGCAATAGTAAACCATTTTGACATTGCCTTAAGCGAAAACGATTTACCATTTGGTACTGCAGAAGAAGTCGGTACAAGCGGTCGAAAAAGCGTAAAAATTGGCGAATATAAAGGTTTTCCGTTGAATTTAGTGCAAGCAACAGAAGCGGATTTAAGCCGTTGGGAATTTGTATTTTTACGCACGCAAATTGCTCGTCCGATGGAAGAAGCCTTGACGATGCACCGAGCGGTGGCACTAAATCATTTCCTTGAAACGCATAAATTTTGTGGAAAGTGTGGGGCAAAAACAATACTTTCAAAGAAAGAAATTGCGATGATTTGCCCAAGTTGTAACCAACACTTCTATCCTGTTTTAAGCCCAAGTATTATTGTGGCTGTGCGTCGTGGCAAACAGATTTTATTGGCAAATCACCAGCGTCATAAGGGCTCAATTTACACCACCTTAGCAGGCTTTATTGAAGCAGGCGAAATAGCTGAACAAGCGGTTGAACGTGAGGTATTTGAGGAAAGCGGTCTAAAAATTAAAAACATTCGCTATTTTGGTAGTCAGCCGTGGTCATTCCCCAATTCGTTAATGTTAGGTTTTTTAGCAGATTATGAAAGTGGAGAAATTCGTTTACAAGAGGAAGAAATTTGCGATGCGAGATGGTTTGATGCAGATAAGCCTTTACCTGAACTTCCGCCCAAAGGCACGATTGCGTTGCAATTGATTGAAGAAACGTTAAAAATTTGCCAATCAGAAAGCACATAACAATTGGCGAGATAAGCATCAGATTTTGTGGCTTATTCTTTTAAAATACCCGAATAATATGGTATAGTACCGCCTTACTCAGTAGCTTATCATTCTCACTTAGTAAAGTATATAAAGAGCAAAGAAGCTAAAGCCCACGGTTGGAACATTATGGCAAAACAGGACGCAGATTGTATCACCCTTGATTTGTTCGCAAGCGTGCCAAAAGTTGGGCGACCACGCACAAATCCTTTAAGTCGAGAACAACAAATTCGCATAAACAAACGCAATCAACTTAAACGCGATCGCTCATCTGGGTTAAGACGCGTGGAGCTAAAGTTGCATGCTGATTTAGTGCAACGACTTGAAGATGAAGCGAGCCAACGCAATATCACTCGCGGACAACTGATTGAATATATTTTAAATGATTATATCGGCAATCTTGCTGATAACAATAACAGGTAGGTAATTAATATGGCAGTAGTAGGTTTATTCTACGGTAGCGATACAGGTAATACAGAAAACATCTCTAAGATGATTCAAAAAGAGATTGGTGCAAATTTAATTGATATTCGTGACATTGCCAAAAGCACGAAAGAAGATATTGAAGCCTATGATTTCTTATTATTCGGTATCCCAACTTGGTATTACGGCGAATCTCAAGCAGACTGGGATGATTTTATGCCAACCTTGAAAGAAATTGATTTTACAGGCAAAGTTATCGGTATTTTCGGTTGTGGTGACCAAGAAGATTACGCAGAATATTTCTGTGATGCAATGGGTACAATCCGCGATATCGTAGAAGAAAATGGTGCAGTCATTGTCGGGCACTGGCCAGCAGAAGGCTATAACTTCGAAAGCTCACAAGCAGTAATTGATGATGAAACTTTTGTAGGTTTATGCATTGATGAAGATAGACAGCCTGAATTAACCGAAGGTCGTGTGAAAGCTTGGTGTAAACAGCTTACCGAAGAGATGTGCTTAGACCAATTAGCCTAATAGTTGAATAAAAAAATAACATTGATGAGGACAAAAGGTGACAGTGATGTCTGATGAAAATATTAAATTACTCAAAAGTGTTGGTTTAAAAGTCACTGAACCACGCTTAACTATTCTTGCGTTAATGCAAGAAACTCGTGAGCAGATGCAACATTTCTCAGCAGAAGATATCTACAAGCTATTGCTTGAAAAAGAATCTGATATTGGTTTAGCGACCGTTTATCGAGTATTAAATCAATTTGAAGAAGCGAGCATTTTGGTTCGTCATAACTTTGATGCCAATAAAGCTGTGTTTGAGTTGAATATCGAACAGGATCACGACCATATTATCTGTATGGATTGCGGTAAAGTCTTTGAATTCAAAGATCCTGATATTGAACGTCGCCAACGCGAAATCAGTGAAAAACACGGTATGAAACTCGCAACTCATAGTTTATATCTTTACGGTAATTGCCAAGATATTAGTCATTGTGAGACAAAAGAGAAGAAATAATCTCTTATATACTTAAAAAGCCAAAGAGAAAAACTCTTTGGCTTTTTTAAAAAATACGTTAAGAAATAAAAATAGGAATATCTGAATAAAAATGCGTTTTTTCTTCTTGGATGAAACCTGTCTTAATCATCACATCCCTTAACTGATACTGAATATTAAATAAATAATCATTTTTTCTTACTTCCTCCTGTTTGGCTGAAATAAAAAGTAAATCAGCAATATTCTTTTTATCGCAGGAAAAATAACTCGTACTCACAAAACCACCAATTTTATCTGGTTTACAACCAATAAGATAAAGAATTTCGAAAGGTATATTATCTGGTAACATTACTGCTTTTTCGAAACTCTTTTCTAATCTTAAATTCATCTCTTTTTGATTAGGATGACCTTTAATGACCAAAGTAAATCCATCACCGATAAAATATTTTCCTTTAGGATGAATATAATTTAATATTGCATTAAGATGTAAATGATATAATACCTCTTCTTCCTCTTTTGGTAGATCGAAAATTGTTGTTCCAGTAAATATAAAGGTCTTTTCTTGTTGAAAGATTTTTATTTTATCTTCTAAAGATTGAATGCTTATCCCTAATAATTCATTAAAAAAGTCTTTTTCTTCTTGAGTAAATTGGAGATATCTTTCTAATTCCATAATATAGCAATACTTTATACTACTCTTTAATAAAGATAACTTTTCATTTTTCAAAAGAGAATCATTCAATAAATAATAATGTGATTCAAAAAGTGAATTCCATAAATACCGAGCAATATCTTCATCTAAAAATGAAAGTTTATCCACATAAAACGATTGACTATCTATATCAATAATCTTTTTTAAGATTTCAGTAGAATAGTTTTGTTCTATTTTAGAAAGCGTTACCAACCCTTCTGAACCATCATCATAGAAATTAAGCTTTATATCTAGTACCTTATGCTTAAATTGCCAAATTATATGTAATAAAGGAATGAGCATCTTCCAAGAGTGGAATAAATTTATATGGAAGTTAAGTCGATACTGACAAAAACTATCCTCACTCAAAAGCGTAATAAACAATTGCTGAAACGCTGTTTGATCCTCAGAAATAATTGGACAATAACGAATAATTCCTTCTGGATACGATTCAATAATACTCTTGGAAATATTGAAACGTCCTAATCCAAATAATCTGATTGTTGCAATATCATCTTTATTTTCTGTAAAATGATAAAAATAATTTAAGGTTGGAATTGTTGCACAATCTAGATAAACTTCTACATTTTTTATATATTGTTCTGTCATAGTCGTAAATATAATAGTAATAAACGGGCATATTTTAAAGGAAGTTTGCTAATTCTTAAAATAAAAAACACGGGGAAACGCCCCGTGCTTAAACTCTCTAAATGAGAAATTACACCGCAAATGGATCGCGTAAGATCATGGTTTCAACCCGATCTGGACCTGTCGAAAGAATATCTACTGGCACACCAACTAACTCTTCAATACGTTTGATATAGTTAATTGCTGCTTGTGGTAAATCTTCTAATTTGGTTACGCGGAAAGTATTTTCTGACCATCCTGGTAAAGTTTCATAAATTGGCTCAATACCTTCCCAATCTTTTGCAGCTAATGGTGCATATTCTACGATTTCACCATTTGGCATTTTGTATGCTACACACACTTTTAATTCATCAAAGCCATCTAAAACATCAAGTTTGGTCATACAGAAACCAGAAATTGAGTTGATTTGTACTGCACGACGAATGGCAACCGCATCAAACCAACCACAACGGCGTGGGCGACCTGTTACAGAACCAAATTCATTACCTTTACGAGCAATTTCTGCTCCTGTTTCATCGAATAATTCTGTCGTAAATGGACCGCTTCCCACACGTGTGCAGTAAGCTTTAATAATACCTAAAACATAGTCTAAATGGCGAGGACCAAAGCCAGAACCTGTTGCCACACCGCCAGCCGTTGTATTTGAACTGGTTACAAATGGATATGTACCATGGTCAATGTCTAACATTGTGCCTTGTGCACCTTCAAATAAGATGTTTGCACCTTCTTTACGTGCATCGTGAAGCATTGTGGTTACATCCGCTACCATTTCTTTAATAATGTCAGCAATCTCAAACACATCATCTAAAGTTTTTTGGAAATCAACGGGCTCTGCTTTATAGTAATGCACAAGTTGGAAATTGTAGTAATCTAAAATTGATTTTAATTTTTCAGCGAAAAGCTCTTTATTGAACAAATCACTTACGCGTAAGCCACGGCGTGCCACTTTATCTTCATAGGCAGGTCCAATACCACGACCTGTTGTACCAATTTTATTCTTACCTAAAGCACTTTCGCGAGCGTGATCCATTGCAACGTGATATGGTAAAATTAATGGGCAAGCTTCTGAAATTTTTAAACGCTCGCGCACATTTACACCACGCGATTCTAATTCCCCCATCTCTTTCATTAACGCTTCTGGCGACAGCACTACGCCATTACCGATTAAACAAATCACATTATCGTGTAAAATACCACTTGGGATTAAGCGAAGGATAGTTTTTTCGCCATTGATAATCAAAGTATGACCCGCATTGTGACCTCCTTGATAACGTACCACATATTTTACACGATCCGTTAATAAATCTACAATTTTACCTTTCCCTTCATCGCCCCACTGAGCGCCGAGAATCGCAACACTTTTACCCATAGATTTGCCTCTTTAGTTGAGTTTATTAAAAGTTTGAATTAAAACGTAAAAAGACCCGATCTTTCGGGCCTTATTGATACTATTATTTTGTAGGCGATTTCATAAAGCGTAAGAAATCACTCTCAGGCTTCATAATTATGATATTAGTTTTACCTTCAGCGAAACTAGCTTCATACGCTTTTAAACTACGTACAAAAGCATAAAATTCAGACTCTTGTCCAAGTGCATTTGCATAAATACGAGTGGCCTCTGCATCGCCTTCTCCTTGTAGAGTTTCGGCAGTTTTCTTCGCATTCGCTTCAATTAGCACGACTTTTTTATCTACTTCCGCTTTGATAAATTCGGCTTTTTCTTCACCTTGTGAACGGTGTTCACGGGCTACTGCATCACGTTCTGCACGCATACGTTGGTAAATAGAAGATGAAACTTCATTTGGTAGATTAATCTGTTTAACACGCACATCTACCACCTTGATGCCCAGTTTTTCCGCACCATCATCCCCGTAATTTAAGGCTTTTTGAGCTCCAGCCATCAATTCACCACGAGAACCAGAAACAATATCTTTAATGGTACGAGAACCAATTTCTGAACGCAAGCGGTCATTGACTTTGCGACGCAATAAATCGGAGGCTTTTTGATAATCTCCACCTGTCGAAGTATAGAATTGACCAAAATCACTGATTCGCCATTTTACATAGGAATCCACAAGCAAATCCTTTTTCTCAACAGTCACGAATCGATCTTCTTTACCATCTAAGGTTTGAATACGAGCATCTAGCACTTTCAAGCTATCCATAAATGTAACTTTAAAATGCAAGCCTGGTGTGTAAATCACCACTTTTTGCTCCCCATCACGATGGACTTTGTTGAATCTCAACATAATACCGCGCCCACCTTCTGGAACAATAGTCATAGACTGGAATAAAACAAATGCCACAACAGCCAGTACAGGCAATAATAATTTACGCATTAGAATCTCCCTCTACGAATTTCTGGTTGTGGTTGCTCTTGTACCGCAATTTTAGGTTGTACAGGTTGTTGAATCACAGGCTCTGCCATAATTGTTTTCGTTTTAGGCTGAGAGGCGGTCGGATTCCCTAACAGTTTTTCCAATGGTAATACATTGATATTTGCACCACCTTCCATCACAATTTTCGGTGTATTCGACATTACTTTATCCATCGTTTGCAAATATAAACGTTCACGAGTTAATTGCGGTGCAGATTTATACTCTGGCAACAATTTGATGAAACGCTCTACCTCACCTTGAGCCTCTAGCACCACTTTTTCTTTATAAGCGGTTGCTTGCTCAATAATACGCTGTGCTTGACCACGTGCAATAGGCTCTTTACCACGAGCATAGGCTTCTGCTTCACGAATTAAACGTTGCTCATCTTCTTGAGCTTTGATCGCATCGTCAAAGGCTGCTTTTACCTCTTCGGGTGGACGAGCATATTGGAAATTTACATCGGTAATAAGTAATCCCATATCATAGTTTTTGATAATATCGCGCAAAGTGTTCCACGTTTGTTCACGTACAGTTGCACGACCTGTCGTAAGAATTTCATCCATTTTCATATGCCCGATAACATAGCGTAAAGCACTATCAGTTGCTTGTTTCAAGCTATCATTTGGATTATTCACGCTAAAAAGATATTTCGCTGGCTCTTCCACTCGATACTGTACGGTCATTTCAACCTGAACCATATTTTCATCTTGCGTAAGCATTGAACCGCTTGTATTGAGTTCCATCACACGTTCAATGTTTACTGGAATAACATCATCAATAAAAGTTGCCTTCCAATTTAAACCAGGTAAAACGACTTGATTAAGCTTACCAAAACGCGTTACAACACCTCGCTCAGCCTCTTGCACAGTATAGAAACCAGAAGCTCCCCAAATAACTGCGGCTAAAGTAATAATAGCAGGAATAAACTTACCAAAAGATGCGGGTTGTTGGTTCCCATTTTTATCTTTCTTACCTCCCATTTTACGAAGTAAGCTAGAGAATGCTTCTTCTAAATCAGGTGGCTGTTGATTATTCTGTTGCTTTGGTTCTTGCTGTTCTGAACCATTATCTTGTTGCTCAGACTTCTTTTGACCCGGTTTGCTCCAAGGATCTTGGTTGTCTGATAAATAGAATGACATACGCTCTCCATAGATGAATTAGAATGTTCTAATCAATAATGTTTAACTTGAAGATTGTACCTATTTGGACGGGGTTTTACTAGCTTATTTAATGAGAAATTTTCCAATTTTTTAACAAATTATACGATTAACAAAAGCAAAAACCCCGTTGTAGCAATACAGCGGGGTTGGGTATTCAATCTGGCGATGCCCTACTCTCACATGGGGAATCCCCACACTACCATCGGC
>NZ_CALIFA010000047.1:0-10254 GCF_938021905.1 Pseudohaemophilus parahaemolyticus | reverse complement strand
ACGACCCACTGGTCCCAAACCAGTTGCGCTACCAAGCTGCGCTACTCGCCGATAATTGGTTTTCATTATAGAGAGATCGATTGGCTTGTCAAATAAAAATCGCTATATTTCTATCAGATGATTGAGTTTTATGCGTTTCTTAAAATTTACTTATCAAAAAGCCTTTTTTTTGAGAAAATAGCAAACGTTTTCATATCATCATCCCCTCATTTAAGGAGAGTTTATGACTGCCAGAATTATTTCAGGTACTGAATTATCTAAAAACATCAAAGCCAATATTGCAACCAAAATTGCGGGACACATTACCCAAGGAAAGCGTGCTCCAGGGTTAGCTGTAATTTTAGTAGGGGAAGATCCTGCATCACAAGTTTATGTTGGCAGTAAACGCCGTAGTTGTGAAGAAATCGGTATTTTTTCTAAATCTTATGACCTACCTGAAACAACATCTGAATCTGAACTACTCTCTTTAATTGATGAACTTAATCACGATAACGCTATTGATGGCATCTTAGTTCAGCTACCTTTACCAAAACAGATTGATTCCACCAAAGTTATCGAAGCGATTGCACCACATAAAGATGTGGATGGTTTCCACCCCTACAATGTTGGTCGTTTATGCCAACGAATTCCAACTTTACGCTCTTGCACTCCGTATGGCGTGATGAAACTGCTTGAAACCACGGGGATAAATTTATATGGCAAACACGCGGTAATTGTAGGAGCCTCAAATATTGTAGGCAGACCCATGGCATTAGAGTTATTGTTAGGTGGTTGTACCGTTACTGTAACTCATCGCTTCACACAAGATTTAGAAAGCCATGTTCGCCAAGCAGATATTTTAGTTGTCGCAGTGGGTAAACCTGAGTTTATTAGTGGTAAATGGATAAAAGAAGGTGCGATTGTGATTGATGTAGGGATTAACCGAGGAGCAGATGGCAAACTAAAAGGTGATGTTGCTTTTGCCGCTGCTGCTGAACGAGCCGATTTTATTACTCCTGTACCAGGTGGTGTTGGCCCAATGACGGTAGCTATGTTAATGCAAAATACCTTACAAGCGTATGAACAACACATAGTGAATGCATAATTTTTGAGAGCCTAATATTGAATAGTATTAGGCTTTTTTATTTCCATCTCAAGCGGTTAATTTTTACAGCCCTTTTGTAAAGTGTTAAACTTGCCATAATCAAATTTCAAGGAATAACAAAATGAGTGGTGCTGAATTATTGGTCAATGTGACTCCAAGTGAAACTCGGGTAGCATTGGTTGAAAACGGGATTTTAAAAGAGCTTCATATTGAGCGTGAGGCAAAACGTGGGATTGTCGGCAATATTTACAAAGGGAGAGTCACCCGTGTATTACCAGGGATGCAATCGGCTTTTGTGGATATTGGTTTAGAAAAAGCTGCATTTTTACACGCTTCTGATATTGTTTCGCACACCGAATGTGTGGACGAAAATGAAAAAAAACAATTTGTGGTAAAAAACATCAGCGAATTAGTACGTGAAGGGCAAGATATTGTGGTGCAAGTCGTAAAAGATCCGCTTGGCACAAAAGGGGCACGCTTAACTACTGATATTACCTTGCCTTCTCGCTATTTGGTCTTTATGCCTGAAAACAGCCATGTAGGCGTTTCGCAGCGTATTGAAAGCGAAGCAGAACGCAACCGTTTAAAAGCGCTTGTTGAACCCTATTGCGATGAGCTCGGCGGTTTTATTGTCCGCACCGCTGCAGAGGAAGTAAATGAAGAGAGCCTCGAACAAGATGCAGCTTTTTTAAAGCGTTTATGGCGAAAAGTATTAGAACGCAAAGGGAAATATCCTACCAAATCAATGCTTTACGGTGAATTGGCATTAGCACAACGCGTATTGAGAGATTTTGTCGGCACGCATATTTGTTCAATTAAAATCGATTCCAAAATCACCTACGAGCAAGTCAAAGAGTTCTTATCCGAATTTATGCCAGAGCTTACCGACAGCGTGAGTCTTTATTCTGGCACGCAAACGTTATTCGACGCCTATGGCGTGGAAGAAGCCATTCAACGCGCCTTAGATAAACGCGTAAACTTGAAGTCAGGCGGTTATTTAATCATCGAGCAGACCGAAGCGATGACCACCATTGACATCAACACAGGCGCTTTCGTGGGGTCACGCAATTTGGCACATACCATTTTCAATACTAACATTGAAGCTACGCAAGCCATTGCGCATCAACTGCAATTGCGGAATTTAGGCGGGATTATCATTATCGACTTTATTGATATGCAAGAAGAAGAGCACCGCAAACGCGTGCTGGAATCGCTTGAAATAGCGTTGAAAGGCGACCGTGTAAAAACCAACGTGAACGGTTTTACTCAGCTTGGTTTGGTGGAAATGACCCGCAAACGCACACGCGAAAGCCTTGAACATATTCTCTGCTGTGACTGCCCTGCTTGTAAAGGTCGAGGCACGATCAAAACCGTAGAAACCGTATGCTACGAAATTCTACGTGAAGTGGTCCGTGTGCATCATTTATTTAACACTGAAAAAGTGCGAATTTATGCCTCTAAAGAGGTGGCGGAATATTTAATCAACGAAGAAAGTCACGCCTCCCTTGCTGAACTTGAAGCCTTCATTGGTAAGAAAGTCGAGGTAAAATTAGAGCCTTATTATCATCAAGATCAGTTTGATGTAGTGGTGATGTAAAGTTACAAGCGGTCAAATTTCGCAAAACTTTTGCCAATTTTGACCGCTTGTTTCCTACCAAATACCAGCAAAATCCGCTATAATTTGAGTGTTTTTTCCAAAATTTAACCCAAAAGGTAACAAAATGTCTGAAGTAGAAAATACAGAATTAGATCTAAATGGCGAGATGATCGCTCGTCGTGAAAAATTATCGCAGTTGCGTGAACGCGGTAATCCGTTCCCGAACACTTTCCGTCGTGAAGATAAAGCGGCAGATTTACATCAAAAATATAACGATGTTGATGGCGAAGAATTAAAAGAAAAAGCGATTCCAGCGGTGGTAGCTGGGCGTGTAATGTTACGTCGTGTGATGGGTAAGGCAACTTTTATTACCATTCAAGATGTGAGCGGTCAAATTCAGCTTTATGTGGCACGTGATAACTTACCTGAAGGTGAATATCAAAATCTGATTAGCTTATTAGATTTAGGCGACATCGTTGGTGCAAAAGGGACGTTATTCAAAACCAAAACAGGTGAATTAACTGTGCGTGCTAGCGGCTTCCAGCTTTTAACTAAAGCCCTTCGTCCATTGCCAAACAAACATACAGGCTTAACCGACCAAGAAACCCGTTACCGCCAACGTTATTTAGACTTAATTGCGAACGAAGAATCTCGCCGTGCGTTTGTTATTCGTTCAAAAGTGGTGTCGGGCATTCGCCAATTCTTCTTAGATAAAGACTTTATCGAAGTGGAAACCCCAATGTTACAAGTGATTCCAGGCGGTGCGGCAGCGAAACCATTTATTACACACCATAATGCATTAGACGTGGATATGTATTTGCGTATTGCCCCTGAGCTTTACTTAAAACGTCTTGTCGTAGGTGGCTTTGAGCGTGTGTTTGAATTAAACCGTAACTTCCGTAACGAGGGTGTGTCAGTTCGTCATAACCCAGAATTCACAATGATTGAATACTACCAAGCGTATGCGGATTATCATGATTTAATGGATAACACCGAAGAATTATTACGCAAATTAGCGATTGATATTCTTGGCACGACCACCGTGCCTTACGGTGAATATACCTTTGATTTCGGTAAACCATTCGAACGTATTACGATGCACGATGCGATTGTGAAATACGGCAACGGAATTAAACGCGAAGATTTAGACAATTTCGAAAAATCAGTAGAAATCGCGAAAGGTTTAGGCATTGAAATTCAAAAATCTTGGGGCTTAGGTTCTGTAGTGAATGCCATTTTTGAAGAAGTGGCAGAACATCAATTGATTCAACCAACCTTCTTAATGGCACATCCTGCGGAAATTTCACCGCTTGCACGTCGCAACGATGAAAACCCTGAAGTGACTGACCGCTTTGAATTATTCATTGGCGGACGTGAAATTGGTAACGGCTTCTCAGAATTAAACGATGCAGAAGACCAAGCAGAACGCTTCCATGCACAGGTAGCAGCGAAAGAAGCGGGCGATGACGAGGCGATGTTCTTTGATGATGACTTCGTGGTAGCCCTTGAACACGGTTTACCACCAACAGCAGGCGAAGGCTTAGGCATTGACCGTTTAGCAATGATTTTCGCAAATGTACCATCTATCCGTGATGTGATCTTATTCCCCGCGATGCGTCAGAAATAAATTAGGTTAAAAAGTGAAAAAAGGCATAATCTGTTGGGATTATGCCTTTTTTGACTAATGAGACTTAATTAGTTATTGATATATACTTTTGTATTTATTCTTATAATGCTTGCTCAACAAAAGCCGCTAATTGAGATTTTGGTAAAGCACCTACCTGTGTTGCAACTACTTGACCATCTTTGAAAAGAATTAATGTTGGAATTGAACGAATACCAAATTGTGCTGGTACTTGTTGGTTCTCATCTACGTTCACTTTTGCAATTTTCGCACGACCTGCAAACTCTTCTGTTAACTCATCTAAAATTGGTGCTACCATACGACAAGGACCACACCAAGGTGCCCAGAAATCTAATAATACTGGGACATCAGATTTTAGTACTTCTTGTTCAAATGTTGCATCGGTAACTTGTAAAGTCATAATTAATTTCCTTGTTTACATTATTTTAATAAAAGAAAAACACCACCGAGGAATCAGTGGTGTTCGGCCGGCTTCAAGATAAGGTTTCAACCAGCTAATTTCAAGTCTATTTTTCCAATTGCTTTGATAATTTTATTCTTTATCTTCAGGTAAAATCAGATTAAGTACAAGAGCTAACACTGAACCTACGGTAATCCCAGACCCAAAGACTTCTTTAAAGAAACTTGGCAATTTATTAAGCAATTCAGGGCGAGTTGTAACTGCTAAACCACAACCGATGGAAATCGCAATAATTAAACCGTTACGTTTTGAACGCTCTACTTTATCAAGCATTTGAATACCTGCTGCGATAATCATCGCAAACATCACCAAACCAGCACCGCCTAATACAGGGCTTGGAATAGAAACGATTAACGCTCCAAACCATGGGAAAATGCCTGCAAAAACGAGCAATACACCCATTACGGTCACTACGTGGCGACTTGCTACGCCCGTTAGAGAAATTACGCCAATATTTTGGGCGAATGATGAAAATGGTGTTGTAGACATAATTGCTGCAAAGGCAGAGCCTAATCCATCACACAACACACCACCGCGTAAATGTTTACCTGTAATCTCTGTTTGAGTGGCATTACCCAATGCTAAAAAGTTACCGCTTGATTCCACAATGGTAACTAAATAAGCAATCGACATTCCAATAATCCCCGAGATAGGGAATGCTAAACCGAAATGTAAAGGTTGAGGAATTGCAACAATTTCTGCATTTTTGACCGCTTCAAAGCTAATCCAACCGAAGGCTAATGCCACGACATAGCCTACCATCATACCAATGACGATAGCCGCAGCGGAGAAAATTCCCTTGCCCCATTGAACTAAAATTACCACGAGCACAAGCACAAATGTTGCCATTGCAAGATTAGCTGGATCGGCATAGTTGGCATCGCCTTTTTGACCACCTGCAAACCAATCTACCGCTACAGGGATAAGGCTTAGACCAATCATCATAACGACAACACCAGTCACCACAGGTGGGAATAATTTACGCACATAAGGCATAAAGAAGCTTTCGATGACCATTATCAGTGGTCCTACTAATGAAGCACCTAAAATACCTGCCACGCCGTGCTCACTAAAACCAATTGCCAGTGCGGCTGCTACGAAAGTAAAACTTGTGCCCATTACGCTTGGCAAACGCAAACCGATAGGGCCAATCCCGCGGCATTGAATAATAGTGACAATGCCTGAAACTAAAAGGGCTGCATTTACAAGCACAATGGTGTCTGGCGTTGGAAGTTTTAACACATTGCCTATAACGAGAGGAACCGTAATGATACCACTAAGTGCAGCAAGAAGATGTTGAAGAGCTAAAAGAAGGGTTAACCCGAAAGGAGGTTTTGAATCAACAGGATAACGTAAAGTTTGCATATAAGCCTCAATATAAAAAAACTGAGACGAATTATACGAGCTAGCACTCTATCACGCAAACGATTGCTAGGCGGATTATATAGGTATTTCGCATTGGGATAACGGTTTATGAATCAGAAACACTAAGTAGAATAATAATTGGTATTATGTATATTCAAATAGCTATATTCGCTTATGATGCTCTACTTTAATATTTGAATGTTGATCTACATGACTATCATAATCGGCTTTGAAGCCTTTTAAAATCACGCGGATATTGTTCTCTTTGGCATAAATTTTGGCGAAATCTTCAATTAGTTCCAGTACATCACAAGCAATGTAAGCGGTATGTTCTGCATTAATAATCACCATTGAGTTAGGTTGAATATTTTTAAGCGTTTTCTTGATTGCAGCTTTATTGAGAAATGAAACCTCTTCGGCTAAATCAAGGCGGATTTGTGAGGCATCAGCAAGTTCTTCTCGGCTTAGATAGTAAGCACGTTTCATATTACCGTGCAGAATAAATAGGATACTGATAACCAAGCCAAGCCCCACGCCTTTGAGCAGATCGAAAAGCACCACCGCAACCATAGTAACGATAAATGGGATAAATTGATAAATGCCTTTATGCCAAAAGTGTTTGAAAACTGTTGGGCGAGCAAGTTTGTAGCCAACTAAAATCAATACAGCTGCAAGAGTGGCAAGCGGGATTTGGTTCAGAAAAGCAGGAATAGCAAGCACACAAATGAGTAACAAAACGCCATGAATAATAGTGGAAAATTTATGTGTAGCTCCTGAGTTGGCATTTGCCGATGAGCGGACAATGACCGCTGTAATAGGCAATCCGCCAAGTAGAGAGGAAATAATATTGCCCACGCCTTGAGCCCGTAATTCTTGATTGGAATCGGTAAGCCGACGTTTTATGTCTAATCGATCAGCCGCTTCAATGGAAAGCAAAGTTTCAATGGATGCTACAATCGCAATCGTTGCACCTGTTACCCAGATAAATGGATTCATAAATCCACTGAAATCGGGGAAAATCACAAAATCTTTTAAATCTTGCCAAGAAGAGAGGGCGGGCAAGTGCACTAGCTGATTTTCAGGTACGGCTAAATGGCTATCTAAAGCACTAAAAAGATTGTTTAGCAAGACGCTAACAATCACCGCAATTAACGCGGAAGGAAGTAGTTTTATCTTTTTGAGTTTAGAGGAACGATCCCAACTAAGCATAATGGAGATTGAAAGCAGCGTGATAATCAAGGTACCAAGATGGATGTTAATAAAAGAATCCGTACCGTTGAAAAGCAGTTTATCCGTGCCAATCGCATAAGGTAGCTGTTTAATGATAATTAAAAAACCAATACCCGCAAGCATTCCTTCAATCACCGCTACGGGAATATAGTTGGTAATGCTACCTGCTCTAATCACGCCTAAAATGAGCTGAATAACGCCTGCAATAATGCCTGCACATAAAAAAAGCTCAAAGCTACCGAGTTGCGTAATTGCACCTAATACAATCGCCACCAAGCCCGCTGCCGGCCCTGCCACACTGATATGCGAAGTGCTTAACCAGCCGATAATAATACCGCCAACAATGCCTGAAATAATGCCCGAAAGTGGTGGAGCACCTGACGCAAGGGCGATACCTAAACAGAGTGGCAAGGCGACCAGAAAAACCACCAATCCAGAAGCAAAATTTTGTTTAAACAATGAGGATTTTGAAGTTTTTTGGTGCGCTGTTTGGGGCATAGCGTCCTCGCATAAAATGAAGTAAAAAGGATAAAACAAGCGATCATTCTACGCCTGATTTTTGCAAAAAATTTTGCTATATATCAGATTTTGACAAAATTTTTGAAAAATTACCTTTTTCTGCTCAAATTTTTGCAAATTTCTCAGTTAAAATTTGCAAAATTGGGATGATCTCTTTAAACTTTCAGATATTTTTGTGTGTTTAATTAAAAGAACTTTGTTATGACCGAATCTCTCATCACACTTTCAACAGATACACTCTCGCTAGGACAGCAACTCAAGCAATCGCGTGAAGCACTGCAATTATCCATTGAAGATGTTGCACAAAAAACAAATCTTAAAAAATCGCATATTGAATCGCTCGAAAACGATATTTTTATTTTGCAAAATGTAGCTCCGACCTTTGTGCGTGGCTATGTGCGTAACTATTTACGTTTTTTACGGTTGCCAGAAGATCTGGCTTCAAGCGTAAACTATGGCGAGGTAAAAATTCCTAAAGAAGTGCTGCATAAAACTTCTGCTGGAAAAGTGATGCAAAAATCACAAAATTTATGGGTAAAATATCTCACTATTTTTGTGCTATTAGCTGCGATTGGTATGACGTTGCTTTGGTGGTGGCAAGATTACCAACAAGAGCAAGAAAACCGCGATCAGTTTGTGAATAGTGCTGTGCCCGTTGAAACCACGCCTGCAACGCATAATGCGATTGAAATCAGCCCACAAGTAGAAGCACCAGCTGAACCAACAGCTCAAACGGCAGCACAAGCGGTCGAAAATGCAGAAAATGTTGCACCTGTGGCTGAAACTCAAGCTCAAGCTCAAGCAGCATCTGAAACTACAGCACCTGTTGCTAATGTTGAAAATAACGCACAACAGACAGCTGTTACCGCAACGGATGTATTGGCTCAACCAGCAGCTGACAATGTACAAAATAGTACACCAAGTGCTGAAACAGCCATCGGTAACGATGATTTACGCATTGAAATTACAGGCAAAGAGAGCTGGATTACAGTGAAAGGTAATCAGAGCAAGAAAAGTTTAGCCGAAAAATTATACAACAATGGCGAAGTGCTGACGTTCAATGGTAATGAGCAATACCGCTTAACCATTGGTGCACCTGCGAATGTAAAAATTTATTATAAAGGGCAAGAAGTGCCACTTAAAATTGATGGACGCGTGGTGCGTATCAAGCTTCCATTAGCACAATAAGGGTTTTAATTAAGTATGTCAGCAGTACAACATTCTCCGATTAAGCGTCGTGAATCGAAAAAAATCTGGGTGGGGAAAGTACCTGTGGGTGGCGATGCACCCATTTCTGTGCAATCGATGACCAATACTCGTACCACTGATGTGGAAGCGACCGTCGCTCAGATTAAGTCGTTAGAAAAAGTGGGGGCGGATATCGTTCGCGTTTCTGTGCCAACTATGGATGCCGCTGAAGCATTCAAAGTAATTAAACAGCAAGTGAATGTACCGCTGGTGGCAGATATTCACTTCGATTACCGCATAGCCTTAAAAGTGGCGGAATATGGCGTGGATTGCTTGCGTATCAACCCAGGTAATATCGGGAACGAAGAGCGTATTCGTGCGGTGGTAGATTGTGCAAGAGATAAAAATATTCCAATTCGTATCGGCGTAAATGCTGGCTCGCTTGAGCGTGATTTACAAGAAAAATATGGCGAACCCACACCACAAGCTTTGCTTGAAAGTGCGTTACGCCACGTGGATATTTTAGAACGCTTTAATTTCGACAATTTCAAAGTAAGTGTAAAAGCCTCTGATGTATTCCTCGCGGTCGAATCTTACCGCTTACTTGCAAAACAGATCGTGCAACCTCTGCATTTAGGTATTACTGAAGCAGGCGGTGCTCGTGCAGGTTCGGTGAAATCAGCGATTGGTTTAGGCTTATTATTATCAGAAGGGATTGGCGATACCTTGCGTATCTCTTTAGCTGCAGATCCTGTGGAAGAAGTGAAAGTCGGCTTTGATATTTTAAAATCGCTCCGTATTCGTTCACGCGGTATCAACTTTATCGCTTGCCCAACCTGTTCACGCCAAGAGATTGATGTGATTGCAACCGTGAATGCATTAGAACAGCGTTTAGAAGACATTTTAACACCAATGGATGTATCGATTATCGGTTGCGTAGTAAACGGACCTGGCGAAGCATTGGTTTCTGACTTAGGCGTAACAGGCTCAAACAAAATGAGTGGTTTTTACTTAGATGGCGTGCGTCAAAAAGAGCGTTTTGATAACGACAAATTGATCGACCAGTTAGAAGCTAAAATTCGTGCACGCGTGGCTGAACAATCACAACGTATTATGATTACACCTGCGTAATTTAAGATTATTTAATTTAAGATTATTTAATTTAA
>NZ_CALIFA010000046.1:0-8270 GCF_938021905.1 Pseudohaemophilus parahaemolyticus | reverse complement strand
GACTAAACCAATCATTGTAATAACCTCTTAATTAACCTAGGCTGATCTGCACGTCAACGCCGGCAGCCAAGTCTAAACGCATTAAAGCATCAACAGTTTTTTCTGTTGGCTCAACAATATCAACTAAACGTTTGTGAGTACGGATTTCATATTGGTCACGCGCATCTTTGTTAACGTGTGGAGAAATCAATACCGTGAAACGTTCTTTACGAGTTGGTAAAGGAATTGGACCACGAACTTGTGCACCAGTACGTTTAGCTGTTTCTACGATCTCCGCTGTTGATTGATCAATTAAACGATGATCAAACGCCTTTAAGCGGATACGGATTCTTTGGTTCTGCATTAGACCAGAGCTCCATTAAAATTTAGCTAATAAAAAAACCAAACTACCACTTATCTAAAAAGAATAAGGGAGCTCAGTTACACCTATTATAGTTCCAAGATTAGGAACATTATATATGCTGCCAAATCGGCAACACCATTTGATAAATGATTACATCAAACGACTTCACTCGTCTGTCTTCTCTCAAAGATACACGAGAAAATTGGCTGTATGATACAGACAAATTCCGATTTTGGCAACTCTTTTTTTCTGCAAATTTGATAATTTTTTGAACTGCTTTTTAGGCAAAAAATTTTTAGCATTTCTTATCATAAATTACAAAATTTTGAAATAACGCAATCTTTTATGTTATTTCAAAATATTTTTCTTAAATTTTCGAGCGAGTTCACATTTTTGAAAAAATGTAGTTGAAACGATCACTCATTCTCAGGTATTTATTAAAAAGATTTTTTCATTTAACAAAATTATTGATATTTTAGGAGAAAATATGCTTCCAATTCACGCTGTAGAACAACCAATTTCTGCACTCTTTGAGCCTATTACAGGAAAAATTAGGCTAAAAACCCATTTTTCTTATTATGGTATTCATACAAATGGTTTTATGATTGCATTATATAAAAATAACACTATTTTTATTCGGGCATCTCGCCAATCGAAAACAGAGATTCAACAGCTAGAAGGAACATATGTATTACAAGATCCAGAAGTAGGTCTTAACACAAAAAACTTTTTCGCTATTCCCTACCATAAAGCCCAGAATGAAAATCGTTTTTCACATTGGGTAAAAAGTATTTTGGACGAATTATCTGAACAATATAAACAGGAACAAGAGAAACGAAAAACACAAGTTCGCTCCTTAACAAATATGAATTTTAAAATGGAGAGAATTTTAAAGAAAATAAACATCAACAATGTAGAACAATTCCAACAAAATGGCTATATGAATACTTTCGTCGAATTAGTTAAACAAGGTTCTGACGGTTCCGATTTAATGTTATTCAAATTACATGGAGCAATTCATCAAAAATCTATTTATCATATTACACCTGAAGAAAAAATAGAATTACTTAGAGAAGCAAACAAAGCAATGTATGATGCAGGACTTCGCCATAAGTTTTATATTCCTGACGAAGAATAAATAGGCATGCTAATTTATTTGGGGGTTGTACTGATAACTAGACCAAACTTCCCTTAACTCATTGTTTTAAAATGGAAATTTGAGATTTTATTTCACTGTTGTTAAAACGCCATTCACATTCCTTTAAATATAGCTCAAAATACTCTTTAGGAATGCCATTAAACTTGCGTAAATGGCGTTTTGCTTGATTCCAAAAATTCTCAATTCCGTTTATTTGGTTATGATTTTCAGCAAAACGCGTGCTGTGATTGAGGCGAAAATAGCTAAATTCACTCACATCATAACTACGGAAGGTATCCGTGTACACTATGCTATCAGGCTTAACTTTCTCTCGGATAACCAATTCGCTAGCTGTTTTTGCTGTCACACCTTCGCTAAACACTTCAATGAGTTTATTTTATTTATGCTGACTTAAGCGACTTTTTCTCATTAGTTTATTCTAACCTAAATAGGATTTTTAGTCGTTAGCTAGAACATCCCCCAAAATTATTGTACAACCGTTAGTTAAAAGTTCAAAAAATGAATTTTATCTTCGTTTACATGCTTGATTTAAAAGACATGAAGATTTTTTAAAAGAACGGAGTGATAAAGCGAATGAGAATGGATATTTCCCTTATAAGCACAGTAACGTAAGAGGAGCTTATGCAAGTTTGAAATATGATATGAATTATTCACCTTTGAAAAGCATACTAAAATAAATATCAAAAATACGGCAAATAGGCTAGAAGGATTTTTTAAATAAAAAGAGTTGCTAATATTTTGAAAAATAAACATTAACAACTGTTTTGTCCACATGGCATAGTTTTTGACGGATTAGCAGCTATTTTGTCTACTATGCCTTTTTATTGATTAAATAACATTGGGCATGTTTTCCATGCCCAAACATACTTAGAGTAATACATTAGACAATGCTAAGCCAAATACTAAGCAGAATGCCATACTTAATAAGCCTGGAAGCATAAAGCTATGATTGAAAATGTATTTACCGATTTTGGTTGTACCTGTGGTATCAAAGTCAATTGATGCAATAATTGGGCCATAGTTAGGCACGAAGAAGTAACCGTTTACCGCCACAAACACACCGATTAACACAGGTGCGGGAATACCTAATGCAATACCAAGCGGGAATAATGTTGCCACTGTTGCCCCTTGACTGTTGACTAATACGGAAAGGACGAAAAGTGCGAAAGCAAATGCCCACGGTGCAGTTTCGACTAAACCTTTCACCAAATCTTTTACTTCATCCATATGAGCTTGCATTAAAGTGTCACCCAACCACGCAATACCAAAGATTGCAATGACCGCACGCATACCCGCGTGGAAAACAGAACCTTTAGTGATTTCTGTGCCGTCTGGTTTACAAGTGAAGATAATTAATGCACCAATTGAAAGCATAATGATTTCGATAGTGTGTGCCATTCCCATTGGTTTGCCATCAAAAACTGGACGGAGTGAAGGCATAGCCCCCATTAACACGACAAGCAATGCACCGAATAAGAAGAGTGAAACAGAGATTTTTGCCGTTTTGCTCACTTCTATTTCCGTAGAACTTGCGGTTGAGTTAAAGGTATCTGCATATTTTGGATCTTTCAAACGGCGTTGATATTCTGGATCATCTTTGAGCTCTTTGCCCATTTTGTTCACAAATACACACGCCAATAAAATACCTGCAAGAGTAGATGGAATCGTTACCATCAACACATCACCTAAGTGAATGCCTTGTGGCTCAAGGAATGCAACAACCGCAACAACAGCTGCTGCAATTGGGCTTGCGACAATAGCAAATTGAGAAGCAATTACCGCCATTGAAAGAGGGCGTTCTGGGCGAATGCCACTATGACGACTTACTTCAGCAATCACAGGAAGAACCGAATATGCAACATGTCCCGTTCCAGCCAATACGGTAAACGTCCACGTAACCAGCGGTGCGATAAATGTAATATGTTTCGGATTACGTCGTAAAATGTTGGTTGCGATTTTGATCATATAATCCAAACCGCCTGCAGCTTGCATTGCAGCCGCAGCAGAAACTACCGCCATAATCATAAACATTACATCAATCGGCAAACCAGCTGGTTTTAAGCCAAAACCGAAGGAAAGAATGGCAAGCCCCAAGCCACCAAACACACCCAAACCAATCCCGCCCACGCGTGCACCGACTAAGATACAGAGCAACACAATGGCGAATTGCACAAGAAACATTGTAGACATTTGAACAACTCCGTTGTAATTTAGAGAAAAACCCTCATAATTTGAGGTTATAACTGATTAAAAATCACCGCTAACTATATCATAAACAAATCTAATCTCTACTATTAGATTTAATTAAAATCAAAAAATAGGAAAAAATATGCAGTTTTCAAAAATGCACGGTTTGGGTAACGATTTTATGGTGATCGATAGCGTCACGCAAAACGTGTTTCTAACCCCCGATATCATCCGCCAACTTTCCGACCGTCATCGTGGCATCGGCTTCGACCAACTTCTATTAGTTGAACCCCCTTACGACCCTGAACTGGACTTTCACTACCGCATTTTTAACGCCGATGGCAGCGAAGTGTCGCAATGCGGCAACGGTGCACGCTGTTTTGCCCGTTTCGTGACATTAAAAGGCTTAACTAACAAGCCTAATATTCACGTGAGCACCGCTAAAGGCAAAATGGTCTTAAGCCTCAAAGATGATGGCAAAGTGCGTGTAAATATGGGTGAACCGATTTGGGAACCCGCACAAGTACCGTTTACTGCCAACAAATTCGAGAAAAACTACATTCTCCGCACCGATCTACAAACCGTGCTCTGTGGCGTTGTGTCTATGGGCAACCCACACTGTGTATTACAAGTTGAAAACATCGAAACTGCCCCAGTGTTACAACTTGGTCCATTGCTTGAAAACCACGAACGCTTCCCAGAACGAGCTAACATTGGCTTCATGCAAGTGCTCAATCGCAATCATATCAAACTCCGTGTTTTCGAACGTGGTGCGGGCGAAACGCAAGCCTGTGGCAGCGGTGCGTGCGGTGCAGTTGCCGTCGGCATTATGCAAGGCGTATTAAACAGCAAAGTACAGGTAGATTTACCTGGTGGCTCACTTTGGATTGAATGGGACGGTGTTGGTCACCCGCTTTATATGACAGGCGATGCAACACATATTTATGATGGGTTTATCAAACTCTAATTAAGGAAATTCTATGTTTAAAAAATCGTTTATTTTCTCATTACCATTCATAGTAACCGCTTGCTCTTCCAACAATCAACCAGAAGAGGCATTTCCAGGTCAATTTGCGGATGCAGATTATGTCCTCTCTGACCAAGATGCACAAAAATGGGTGGCAGAAAGCGAACAGGCTCGTCAATGTATTTATCCAAATTTGACCCGTATTCAACAAAATCATTTTTCAAAAGAAGATAGCTATATCCATGCCCAATATGTTTTCTTCTACCCGCTTGAAAAAGTCATTGGCGAGCAGTATGTAAATATTTTGCAGGCAGACGAAAAATCCATGGGCTATGCACAATATCAATTCAAAAAATTTAAAGATAAGCCTACCGAGATCCAACCTCTAACAGCCCAGCAATGCGAAACACTGCGAGCACAAGCCCGCGATGATTTAGCGGTCGTTAAGGGGCAATACAAAAGTGGCATGGTGGAAGAAACAAAAACCGCAAGCGACGACAAGAAAAACAGCGATGGCGTTGCCACCAACCAAAATAAATTCTTCTTTGATATTATCAAATGGGGATCGGCGTTGTTGCTCTAATCAGCGAACAGCGAATATCACAAGCGGTGAAATTTGTAAAAGAAATTGCAAATTTCACCGCTTGTTGTTTCAAAAAGGGGCTAAAAATCTTTCTCCACCGACACAAACCACTCAACACTTTTTCTAGAATAAAATTCTGGAATATTGCTATCAATTTTACGATAACGATAATTTAGCTTCGGTACAAACCCTTGCCATTGTAGTTTGTTATGCCAAATGGTGGCGTTAAAACTGTATTCTTTATCTTGACGTTTTTTGGTTGGAAAATAAAAATTCTCCGCTCGAAAATCTCGCTTCACATAACGTAAGCTAACACGGCTAACAAACGCTTTAAGCTCCCATACCGAACCGATATTCACCCCACGGCGAAGCGAAGATTCCGCTTTATCTTTGCTACGATCAACACTACCTTCCACGCCACCAAATAGCAACCAATTCGGCTTGGCTTGATAACTTAACGAAAGTGAAACACCATTCAGATAACCATTATGACGGCGAGTGACAGAAGCATCGGCATAGCGTTTTTGAGTATGCGAAAAAGATCCTGAAATTGCCCAGTAAGCGGTCAATTCTCGGCGGAAATCTGCAACTGCCCCGTAATTTTTGCTATAACGTGGTGAACCGAGCCAGTTCTGTTCAAAAAATGGGGAAAATCCGACCGCTTGCAATGCCGAACGGTAACGATAACCGAGCGAAGCATAAAGTGATTTTTCGCTATAATCTTGCTTATCCCAATAATGCACGCCACTAAAGCGACCATTTGTGGTAACAAAATGGTTGCCGCCCACATTCAATTCACGGTTCACGCCCACACCATAACGGAAGCCGTGTGCCTTTTGCGGCAAGGAGTCCGCATCTTTTTTAAAGCGTAACCCACCTAGAATAATATCTTGTTGCGAAGAGGCGTTATTTACATTATCCGTTTGAGTATATTGCAGCTCCATATCAGGCTGCCAACTTTGCCGCTCTGCCATCGCCTGAATATAACGTTCGGTAAGTTGCTGCATTTGTGGTGAAAGTTCGGGCTTAGCACGTTCCAACTCCGCTTTTGCTTGGCGATATTGTTTATTCTCAAACAGCATCACACCTAAATCAAACCGCGGATAAGCTAACTCTGGCTTCTCGGCTAAAATCTGCTGATAAAGCGAAATTGCCTGTGGGTATTCTTTTTCTGCCCGCAACATCGCCCCCATTGCATAACGATAAAGCGTTTTATCATAATCAGCCTGCTGTTGATACAACGGCAGAATCTGCTTCAACAAATGCCATTGCTGTTTTAATACACCATAGTTAATCAACTTTTCTAGCTTGGTTTTAGTGCTGTCTGCATCAGAAAGGGCAAACGAAGGGGCAGGCGGATTTTCTGTTTGTGGTTGCGTTTTTATCTGTGGTTCAGTCTGTTTGGGCAAAGTATTGTTCTCAAAGAAAACAGGTTGAGGAGTGTGAAAGGTTTCCGCTTGAACTGCAAGCGGTAGAAAAATAAGAAAGTTTGCGAGTTTTTTCATAGTAAATTTATTCATAAGTAAACATTGTTTTACAATGCAAGACATTCTATCTATAATGATTTGTACTGCATTGTTAGACAAAGGAGATAATTATGGCAATGACACAAAATACATCTTTTAGCTTTCGTTTATCAGAAAATTTAAAACAAGAGGCATTTAATGTAATTGAAAATTACGGTTTCACCCCTTCGCAAGTGTTTAATTTATTCTTAACAGAAATTGCGAATACAAAAACGATTCCACTCAACCTTTCTTATTTGAAACCAAATGCTGAAACATTACGTGCTATGCAAGAAGCTGAAAACGGTGATATTGATGTTATTAGTGAGGCAAATTCTGGAGCTAACATTATGGAAAGCCTATTAAAATCAGTGAAATAATGGGTATGGAATCAGTTAAAACATTAAAAGTAACCGCAACTAAAACATTTCAACGAGATATTAAAAAGCTCACAGCTAAGCAACAATTCTCAGTAGAAATGACCGAGGTTTTGTATTTTTTACAAAGAAATCGACCGCTTCCAAGAAAGTATTTAAACCACGCATTACAAGGCGAAATGCAAGGTTATCGTGATTGCCATATTTTTAACGATCTTGTGCTGATTTACCAAATTATTGATGACGAAGAATTAAAGCTCATTCGTATCGATTCACATTCGGAAATTTTCTAATAGTTAAATGCCGTTTAAATCCACTTTAAACGGCATTTTCTTGTAGGGGCAAATCGCATTTGCTAAAACATCGGTGGAATATCAGAGCAAATGTAATTCGCCCCTACAGAAAGGTTATTTTTGAATTTCACCGCGGGTGCCGCCGAAGCCAAATTCTTTATCTTCACCAACAAATTTAAAACGTGCAATACCAGAGACCTCTTCTGCTTCAGGTCCAAAGAAACCAAGTTGGTAATGTCCATTCGTCATTCCTGAAGAAGAAGAAACAGCTACCCCCTGAATACCTACAACAGCCTTATCATTTAAAGATATCTGTGGTTGGATATCAGCTTCTTTTAACTCAACTCGACCGTATAAAACTTGGCTAGAAACACTTCCCTGACCTTTTTTAGTATCAAAATCGACTTTGTAGATTAATCTACCTGACTCAGTTTCACCAATTCCTTCACCAATATAAGTTGCTTTACCTGAATTTGGGATATTTCTTTCGTGTGTTGCAACACCAACAATCTGAATATTATGTGGTTTTAAAGGTTGTTCTACATCATTGATAATGTTCTCAAATTCATTATTTGAAATAACTATAGAATATGGTTGGTTATAAATTTTTTGAAAGCCTCTATATTTCGTTAATTTATCATCACTAGAAATATTTTCGTGATCTTTATTAATAATATTTCCTAAAGAGGGAACTTCTTGTCCTAGAGCCTGTTCTTTAAGAAGTTTTGCTTGTATAGTGGCATTGGTTTTATCTCTTGCATTTAATGCTTCTTCGGCTTTACGGGCTTCTTCAGCTTTGCGAGCTTCTTCGGCTTTACGAGCTTCTTCCGCTTTGCGTGCCTCTTCCGCTTTGCGT
>NZ_CALIFA010000045.1:0-8285 GCF_938021905.1 Pseudohaemophilus parahaemolyticus | reverse complement strand
GTGGCGTGCCGTATGCCCAACGTGGATCATCGGCAAGGGATTCGCTCCACCAATCGCTGATATTGAATGGCGGGTTTGCCATAATGAAATCCATCTTTTTGTCGATATGTTGCGGCTGCGTAAAGCTGTCGGCGTTGTGTTTGCCGAAGTCGTAATCAATGCCGCGAATCGCCATATTCATCGCCGCAAGTTTCCATGTGGTGGGGTTGAATTCTTGCCCATAGATGGAAACGTTGTTGATGTTGCCTTGATGGGCGGTAATAAAGCGTTCAGTTTGCACGAAAAAGCCGCCGCTACCCATGGCTGGATCATAGACACGTCCTGAATAGGGTTCGAGCATTTCAACAATCAGGGAAACAATGGATTTTGGTGTGAAATATTGTCCACCGCGTTTGCCTTCTGCTTGGGCAAAGCGACCAAGGAAGTATTCGTAAACGTGACCTAAAATGTCTTTTGCACCTAAATGCACGGGCTCGCCGTTGTAAGTCGGACGGGTAAAGTGGGTATCGGAGAAGAGGATAATCAGCCCGCGCAGGGTGTCTTCGTTTACGGCATAGCCGCTGATGCGTTGGAGTACGCCTTTGAGTTTTTTTTCGTTGTCTTTTTCAATGGCATCGAAGGCATCGTCAATCAAACGTGCCACGCCGGAAAATTTCCCGCCCCAAGGCAATTCAGCCCCAGTGTTGAGAATAGAGACTCCTTGTAAGGCTTGCCAACGTGCAGAAGCTGGCACCCAAAATACGTTATCCGCAGTGTAATAATCACGGTTTTCTAGTTCAGCGGTTAAGGCTTCTTGATACTCTTCTTCAGTATCAAAAAAACTGCGGTCAAGATAGAGTGGGTTTTCAATATCAGAGAGTTCCGCCTGAATTTTTTCCTGTTGATGAGTGAAATTATCAGAAATGTATTTTAAAAAGATAAGACCAAGAACGATATGTTTATAATTGGCAGCATCAAGTTGTTGGCGGAGTTTATCCGCAGATGACCAGAGTTTTTCGTCTAAATCATTGAGAAAAGCCTGAACGGTTAAATTTTCAGCAAGATTGACGATTGACGATTGACGATTGACGATTGACATTATACTAAACCTTTGAATAAAAAAGTAAAGAAAAACAATGAGTTATAGTTTAAATGGTGAAAATTTGTTCATCTTATTAAAATGGCGTGTTACTTATTCAACAACACGCCATAACGAAAGTGATGATTTTATTATGCGTTCTCTTTTGCAAATTTATCCATAAATGCAATTAAGGCATCTACACCTTCAATTGGCATTGCGTTGTAAATAGAAGCACGCATACCGCCTAATACTTTATGTCCTTTTAATGCTTGTAAACCACAAGCGGTCGCTTCAGCCACAAATTTTGCATTAAGCTCATCATTGTCAGTGGTGAAAGTTACGTTCATTACCGAACGGTTTTGTTCTGCAATGTAGTTACGATAGAAAGTACTTTGATTGAGATAATCATATAGGCGTTTTGCTTTCGCTAAGTTGCGTTGTTCAACAGCTTCCAATCCGCCTGTGGCTAACAGGTGTTGGAATACCAGTGAACATAAATACCACGCAAAAGTAGGTGGTGTGTTGATCATTGAATCTGAGTTTGCTTGAATTTCATAGTTCCAGATAGAGGGGGTATCTTTGCGTGCTCTACCGATCAAATCTTCACGCACGATGACAATGGTAATCCCCGCTGGCCCTAAGTTTTTCTGAGCACCTGCGTAAATCACACCGAATTTGCTGATGTCAATTTTGCTTGAAAGAATGTTAGATGACATATCTGCCACTAACACCGCATTACCTACGTTTGGAATGTCTTTAATTTCCACACCTGAAATGGTTTCGTTGGTGCAATAATGCACGTAGTCATACTGCTCAGCAATATCGCTGAAGTCTGTGCGATTGACAGAAATCACGCCATTTTCATCCGTTTCAATGATAGAAACTTCATCTACTTCGCAGAAATTACGGGCTTCTTTCGCCGCTGTGCTCGACCAGTGACCACTATTTAAATAAAGTGCTTTGCCTTTTTCACCGATTAAATTCATCGGAATAGCGGCAAATTGCCCTCTCGCACCACCTTGTAAAAAGAGGATTTTGTAATTATCAGGAATGTGGAAAAGCTCACGGAAATCTTTATCTGCTTGAGTAATCAACTCCATAAAGAGCTTACCGCGGTGGCTGACTTCCATTACCGAAGTGCCTTGCTCTTGCCAGTTTAAAAGTTCTTTTTGAGCCTGTTCTAACACCGCTTTTGGCATCATAGCAGGGCCTGCACTAAAATTGTAAACTTGTGTCATGTGTTTGCCTCTTTTTAATTAAAAGTCGTTTCATTCTAGCGAAAAGCGAAGTGCTTTCAACCTTCAAGCGGTGAAATTTGCAAAATTTTTTACAAATTAGACCGCTATTCCATACTCAATTGAAGATCAATCATCGCTAACTGTTTTTGCTCATCCAATAAATCTGCTTGCACTAATGGATTTTGCACTAAGTAATCTGCCTCAAATTGCAACGCCCAATCGTTTTGGTCAATGTGTAATTTCAATGTCTTTGGTATTACGCTGGCTTGACGTGAGCGGTTAAATAACACCGCCAAACGGAACAAACGCAACAGCGTTAAAATATCACGATATTGATAGCGGCTAGTACTGCGTAAATCACTCTTCTTAAAGCCTTTCAAATGGAAACGTATCAAGGTTGCTAACAAAACTTGTTGTTCATCATCAAAGCCCGCTAACGTTGCATTTGAAATAATATATGCCGAATGTTTGTTTACATTATTGTGGTTAATCACGATCCCGATTTCGTGCAATAAACTTGCCCATTTAACCAGCTCACGTAGCTCCGCCACTTGATGACGGTTTTTCCACATTTTTACTTGGTCAAAAAGCGAAAGTGCGGTATGTTCAACGCGGTGAGCTTGAGCTTTATCAATATTGAATTGAATAGCTAACGCCTGTGCAGTACGTTGGCGAATGTCGTCCACTTGGAAATATTTTTCCAAACCGTACATCAACCCTTCACGTAATGCTCCATCAGAATAACGCATACTTTCAATTTTGAACGTGTGGAATAATGCCAATAAAATCGCCAAACCTGGCACGAGCACATCAGCTCGTTCTTCAATCAAACCTTTAAGCTGAATTTCTTTTAGTGAATCAAATTTTAAGCAGGCTTGAATAATGTTTTTTAAGCGTTTTTCAGTAATCAAACCATCACGAAAACCGTTTGAAATTAACACTTTAGAAACGGTTTTGATTGTGCCAGATGATCCCAACACATGTTGCCAGCCAAGTGAACAATATTCGGTTTCTAAATCTTCTAATTTTTCCATCGCCAGCTGATACGCTGATTGAAAGCGTGCTTCGCTTAGCTTTCCTTGGGGGAAAAAACGCTTAGCAAAACTCACACAGCCCATATGTCGGCTTTCAGCACGAATGGGCGTGAAATCATCACCAATGGTCATTTCAGTTGAACCACCACCAATATCCACCACTAATTTTCTGCCTTTTTCTGGCTGGGTATGGCTGACGCCTGAATAGATAAGGCGAGCTTCATCTTGTCCAGAAATGATTTGAATAGGGAAGGGGAAAATAGCTTGAGCCTGTTTCAGAAATTCATCATTATTTAATGCACGGCGCAGGGTGTAGGTGCCGACAACCTTCACATTTTCAGCAGAAAAACCTTGCAAACGATCAGCAAAAAGCGATAAGCAAGCCAATCCACGATCCATTGCTTCTTGATTTAAAATACGATTTTCATCTAAGCCATCCGCCAAACGAACGCGGCGTTTTAGGCGAGAAAGTACTTGAATTGAACCGTTTACAATTCGAGCAACAATCATATGAAAGCTATTCGAACCAAGATCGATAGCAGCAAATTCGCGAGGTTGTTCGGCAGGCGTTCGGGTTTCCACAGGCATTAAACTTTCCTTAAAAGGTAAAATATAAAAAATATAGAAAATGGTTGGATTGTATCACTTTTTGCTCAAAACGGGCGAAAGTTCTCCCTTATAGTATAAAAATTTTGCTGATTATTTATTCAAACGCAGAAAGGTTTAGAAAAATTTTTGACGAAAGAGCCTAAAAGGACTAGGATTTAGGCAGTTTTATCATCGTTCTTTCCATTAAGTTAGAGGATATTTTTATGTCAGACGCACAAAAACGATCTTTCCAAGATATGTTGGACTACGTTCACCTATATCGCCTAAAAAACAAATTACACCGAGAAACAGCGGACAATGATCGCAAAATCCGCGATAACCAAAAACGTGTGTTATTGCTTGATAACTTATCGCAATATATCACTGATGAAATGAGCGTAACAGAAATTCGTGCGATTATTGCGAATATGCGTGATGACTACGAAAACCGTGTGGACGACTATATGATCCGCAATGCTGAGCTTTCAAAACAACGCCGTGAAATTCGTCAGAAAATGGCATTACATAAACAAGCACCTAAAGAAAAAGCATAATTCTTTTTTCTTCCTATAAGCATATGGCAATCCCATATGCTTTTCTTTTACGATATTTTATAAAAATAACCTCTAAGCTTGACGATATCGTTAAATCCATCGAAAATCGGACAATTTTTTTAAAATGTAACCGCTTATGTACACAAACCTCCAATTCTCATTACCTAAAACCGACACAACATATCAAGATCATCAAACACTTGGCAATATTATCGGGCATTCTGACACGCTCGTTATCGCTCAATCTTCTGAGCAATTTCAAGGTGTTACCGTGGTGATAACGCCTGATACTCGCACAGCACTCCGTCTTGAAAAAGCATTGACAGCCTTTACCAAGCTACCTGTAGCAATGTTCCCCGATTGGGAAACGCTGCCTTACGATAATTTTTCTCCTCATCAAGAGATTATTTCCGCTCGTCTTTCGGCTCTTTATCAATTGCAACAAGGCAAAAAACAGATTTTTTTACTGCCGATTAGCACACTTTTACAGAAAGTTTGCCCGCCAAGTTATTTGGCTGATCACGTTTTATTGATTAAAAAAGGCGAGCAATCCAGCATTCAACAATTACGTTTACAGCTTGAAAATGCAGGTTACCGCTCGGTAGAACAGGTCTTGGAACACGGCGAATATGCAGTGCGTGGTTCGTTGCTTGATCTTTACCCGATGGGGGCAAGTCAACCGTTTCGTTTGGATTTTTTGGATGATGAGATTGACTCCATTCGCACCTTTGATGTGGACACGCAACGTACAATGAGTGAAATTCCTGAAATCAATCTTTTGCCTGCGCACGAATTTCCGACTGACAGCAAAGGCATCGAATTTTTCCGTGGCAAATTTCGCGAAACTTTCGCTAATATTCGCCACGAGCCTGAACACATTTATCATCAAGTGAGCAAAGGCATTTTGAATGCAGGCATTGAGTATTGGCAGCCACTCTTTTTTGAGGAGATGGCAAGCCTGTTTGATTATCTGCCGAATCATTCGCTCTTTATTACCTTCGATGGCTTGCAAGAGAAAGCGGAACAATTCCGCCAAGATGTACAAAAACGCTTTGAAAATCGTATCGACCCGATGCGTCCGTTACTTGAACCAAGCAAACTTTGGTTTTCATTGGAAGAAATCAACCGCTTGTTGAAGGGCTATCCACGCTTAACGCTTACTTCAGAAAAAGTACAAAAAAGTGCAGCGAAAAGCAATTTAAATGTAGCGAAATTACCCGATCTTGCAATTAATCCACATTTAAAAAATCCATTCGCAAACTTTGAGCAATTCCGTGAAAAATTTAATGGTAACATCGTTTTCTCAGTTGAAACCGAAGGCAGACGCGAAACATTACTGGATTTACTTGCACCGCTGAAGCTCAAGCCAAAACAAATTAAAATGCTTAATGAGATCAAAGATCCGATTTCATTGCTGATTTCAGCACTTGATCAAGGTTTTGTGATTGAAAGCATTGATGCAAGCGGTGAAAATCTTGCAATCATTTGCGAAACGGATTTATTGGGCGAACGTGTGCATCAACCAAAATCAGCTGATAAACGCAAAACAGTAAACCCTGATACGCTGATTCGTAATCTTGCCGAGCTTAAAATCGGGCAAGCAGTGGTGCATTTAGAAAATGGCGTGGGGCGTTATGCGGGCTTAACTGTGCTTGATGCGGGCGGTATGAAAGCGGAATATGTGGTGCTGGAATATGCCAACGAAGCAAAACTTTATGTGCCTGTTGCCTCATTGCATCTAATTTCTCGCTACATTGGCGGAGCGGATGAAACTGCACCATTGCATAAATTAGGCTCAGAAGCGTGGGCGAAATCTCGCCAAAAAGCAGCGGAGAAAATCCGTGATGTGGCAGCAGAATTACTCGATGTTTATGCCAAACGTGAATCGCAAAAAGGCTTTGCCTTTGAGTATAACCGAGAAGAATATGTGCGATTTAGCCAAACTTTCCCGTTTGAGGAAACTGAAGATCAGAAGTTGGCAATCAACGCTGTGGTCAGCGATATGTGCCAGCCGAAAGCGATGGATCGTCTTGTGTGTGGTGATGTTGGCTTTGGAAAAACGGAAGTGGCAATTCGTGCCGCTTTCCTTGCGGTGATGAACCATAAACAAGTGGCGATTTTGGTTCCGACCACGCTACTCGCTCAACAACATTTTGATAATTTTAAAGATCGTTTTGCGAATTATCCAATCAATATTGAAGTACTCTCACGTTTTAAAACTGCAAAAGAGCAAAAAGAGATTTTGCAGAAAGTGGCAGAGGGAAAAATTGATATTTTGGTCGGTACGCATAAGTTGTTGCAAGAAGATGTGCAGTTCCACGATTTAGGCTTGCTGGTGATTGATGAAGAACACCGTTTTGGCGTGCGTCAGAAAGAGAAAATCAAGCAGTTGCGTGCGAATATTGACATTCTTACGCTCACCGCAACGCCGATTCCGCGTACACTCAATATGGCATTAAATGGCATGCGAGATTTATCGATTATCGCCAGCCCACCAGCACGCCGCTTAACAATTAAAACCTTTGTACGACAAAACGATGATTTAATTATTCGCGAGGCAATTCTGCGTGAAATTCTACGTGGTGGACAAGTTTATTATCTGCATAATGATGTAGCAACGATTGAAAATTGTGCATCAAAATTGGCAGAACTTGTGCCTGAAGCACGTATTATCATCGGGCACGGACAGATGCGTGAACGTGAACTCGAACGGGTGATGAGTGATTTTTATCATCAGCGTTTTAATATTTTGGTCTGCTCGACCATTATTGAAACAGGGATCGATGTACCCACGGCAAATACCATTATTATTGAACGAGCAGATAAATTTGGCTTAGCACAATTGCATCAACTACGTGGACGGGTAGGGCGTTCACATCAACAGGCTTACGCTTATTTGCTCACGCCGCATCCGAAAATGATGACCAAAGATGCACAGCAACGTTTAGAAGCCTTAAGTTCCATTGATAACTTAGGTGCTGGCTTTGTATTGGCTACGCACGATTTGGAAATCCGAGGTGCGGGCGAATTACTAGGGAGCGAACAGAGTGGGCAGATCGAATCTATCGGCTTCTCGCTTTATATGGACTTGCTCGAAAATGCAGTAAAAGCCTTGCAAGAAGGACGTGAGCCAAGTTTAGATGAGATTACGCAAAACCAAACAGAAATTGAGTTACGTATTCCTGCACTCTTACCAGAGGATTACGTGCCAGATGTGAATATGCGATTATCGTTCTATAAACGCATTGCGAGTGCGGAAAATGTAGAAGCATTGAAAGAGTTGAAAGTCGAGCTTATCGATCGTTTCGGGTTATTACCAGAAGCGACAAAAAATCTATTCCAGATCACCCAAATTCGCCATTTAGCGAAAACGTTAGGCTTGAAGAAAATCGAAGCGGGCATCAACGGTGGTTTCTTAGAATTTAAAGCAACCGCCACGCCTGACCTAATGAAATTCTTGCAACTGATCCAGCAAGATAAAACGGCTTATAAATTTGATGGGCCGTTAAAATTTAAATTCGCCAAGCCATTAGAAAGCAATGAGGCACGTTTGCAGTTTGTTTCTGAGCTTGTGGAAACATTGACGAAATAAGAAAGTACGCTTCAAGCGGTCAATTTTTGGCGAAAATTCGCAAGATATGACTAAAAACGAACCTCTTGAAGCATTTTCTAAAAAAATCAACAGAAATCTGTTTGACAGCAAAACGGAAATCTCTATAATATGCTCCATTAGTTCGCAACGCTGATAATTTAAACGTTGCCCGAGTGGCGGAATCGGTAGACGCAAGGGATTTAAAATCCCTCGCCTTTC
>NZ_CALIFA010000044.1:0-21523 GCF_938021905.1 Pseudohaemophilus parahaemolyticus | reverse complement strand
ATGCGACAGGGGCTTACCCGCGCGATTGTGAATTAGCGGCAGCAATCCAAAAAGCGTGTTTCAAAAACAAACTCTTGCTCGAACGTGGCGGGCGCGGCGGCAATGTGGTTCGAATACTTTGTGCAGTGAACATCAACCAAGTCGAGTGCGAAGAGTTCATCAAACGCTTCAAACAATCCGTTGTAGATGCATTAAAAGCGGTACGTGGTTAATTAAAAGCAGTCGGATTTTGCAAAAGTTTTGCCAAAATTGACCGCTTAGTAATTACTCCCCTCTTTAGAAAAGAGGGACAAGGAGGAAAATTTGATTACAATGTTTAATTACTCACAAGGTTGAATTTTCTTCTGCCAAATCTCCCCTAACCCCTCTTTGATAAAGAGGGGAATTTTTTAGGAAATTAGATAATAATGTCAAACCTCGAACAACACAAACAAGCCTTGTTTTGCAACGATAGCAAAGCAATCACTGACTACGAAACTGCAATGCACAATGCGGTGCAAGCGGTCTCTTCTTGGCTGAAAAATGAAAAAATGTACACTGGCGGTTCTATCAAGCAGATGAGAGCTTTGGTGGACGGCTTCAAACCGACCAAAGAAGGTGTGGGCGTACAGAAATCACTCGATCACTTAGTAGAAATTTTCCTTAATCCAAGTTTGAAAGTGCATCACCCGCACTCACTTGCTCACTTACACTGCCCAACAATGGTCGCAAGCCAAATTGCGGAAGTGTTGATTAATGCCACCAACCAATCTATGGACTCTTGGGATCAAAGCCCTGCGGGTTCGATTATGGAGGAGCATTTGATCAACTGGCTCCGCCAAAAAGCGGGCTATGGGGAAGGCACTTCGGGTGTGTTTACTTCTGGCGGCACCCAATCTAACTTAATGGGCGTATTGTTGGCACGCGATTGGGCGATTGCAAACCACTGGAAAAACGAAGACGGCTCTGAATGGTCAGTACAACGTGATGGTATTCCTGCCGATGCCATGAAAAAAGTGAAAGTAATCTGCTCTGAAAACGCGCACTTCTCCGTACAAAAAAATATGGCGATGATGGGAATGGGTTTCCAATCTGTCGTGACCGTGCCATCAAATGCAAATGCTCAAATGGACGTAGCTGCTCTTGAACAAACACTTGCCCAATTGAAAACCGAAGGTAAAATCGCCGCTTGTATCGTGGCAACCGCAGGGACGACCGATGCAGGTGCAATTGATGATTTAAAAGCCATCCGCAAACTTGCTGATGAATATCAAGCGTGGTTACACGTTGATGCCGCCTGGGGCGGGGCATTATTACTTTCCAAAGATTACCGCCATTTCTTAGATGGTATTGAATTAACCGATTCCATCACGCTCGACTTCCACAAGCACTTCTTCCAAACAATCTCGTGTGGAGCGTTCTTGTTGAAAGATCCTGCGAATTATCGCTTTATCGACTACAAAGCCGACTACCTCAACTCAGAATATGATGAAGAGCACGGCGTACCAAACTTAGTGGCAAAATCGCTACAAACCACCCGCCGTTTTGATGCATTGAAATTGTGGTTCACCGTTGAAGCATTGGGCGAAGAACTTTACGCCTCAATGATCGACCACGGCGTAAAACTGACCAAAGAAGTGGAACAATACATCAACGACACCGCAGGCTTAGAAATTCTTGTGCCAAGCCAATTCGCTTCCGTGCTATTCCGCGTTGTGCCAGAAGGCTACCCAGCTGAATTTGTTGATGCCTTAAACCAAAACGTGGCAGATGAACTCTTTGCACGAGGCGAAGCGAATATTGGTGTGACCAAAGTAGGCGATAAACAGTCTTTAAAAATGACGACATTAAGCCCGATTGCAACTTTGGAAAATGTGAAAGCCTTGCTTGCACAAGTCTTAGTAGAAGCTAATCGCATTAAAGAGGCGATTGCTAATGGCACTTACATTCCACCGATTGATTAGTTAATTTACTAAGAAAAATAACCGCTTGTATTCAGATACAAGCGGTTATTTTGACATATAGGGCAAAATAGTTGATAAAATCTACAGCACTATAAATGTCTTATCTGTAATAAAACATTTACTTTTAGATCTAAATTAAATTCCGAGCAAATTTAGTTTGATAAAGCATATGGAATGCAAAAATACCCTCTATTTTTAGCTGCTTGTTTCCCAATATTAGTATTTATTTCGCTAAACATTTCGTAAACTCATCCGCAATGCCTTGCAAGAACTGAGGATAAGCTTCTGCACTCATCTTAACTTTCGCACCAAGTGGATCAAGCTGACCAACACCCACTTGTGTACCTTTGCTTAAACTTTCTACCACACGTGGTGTAAATTGCGGCTCAGCAAACAAGCAAACTGCTTTATGTTCCGCAATATGCTCTTTGATTTTCGCCAAAGTTTTCGCTCCAGGGGCAACAGTTGGGTTAATAGTAAATGAACCGAGCGAGTTTAAACCATAAGCTGATTCAAAATAACCGTAAGCTTCGTGAAAGGTATAGTAGCCTTTGCCTTTTACTGGCTCAAGCTGGGCTTTTAATTGCACAGTTTTGGCATCGACTGCGGCTTTAAATTTTGCCAAATTTTCTGCAATTTTTGCTTTTTTCGTTGGATACAATTGCGTTAAACGATCCGCAATTTGCTCTGCTGCAATTTTACTCGCATCGCTTGAAAGCCAAATATGCCAGTCGTGACTGTGGTCATGTCCATGATGATCATGACCATGGGCATGTTGATGATGCCCGTGATCGTGGTCATGGTCGTGATCTTCGTGATGTGTTGCTTCAATAATCTCTTCGATTGCAGGCACTTCACCCAATTCTAGCACTTTGCTTTCAGGTAATTTTTCAACCGATTTTTCTAAAAATGATTCAAGACCGTGCCCTACCCAAACCACTAATTCTGCTGATTTTAATTTTTCTACATCAGACGGTTTCAAACTGTAATCGTGCGGTGATGCACTCACAGGTAATAGCACTTGTGTTTCTGTCACACCATCAGTAATCGCATTCGCAATAAAACCAAGCGGTTTGATAGTGGTTAATACATCCGCATGAGCAAATGAAGTTGTGGCTAAAATTCCTGCTGTAAGTAACGTTTTTTTCATAATCCATCTCCTGTTAATAAAGCGTTAAGTTTGAGCATTCTAGCAGAATGATTTTAAATTGCCATTATTTTTTTATGGGCTTTTTAAGTTGGTATTCTCGATAATGATAAATTCTTTTTATACATCCAATTATTTCGTTATAATATCCAAAATGACCATCACGATAGTGGGACTAACAATGAAAAAAATACACTCATCTTTTATGCTATTTGTAGCATTATGTAGCATGCAGTCTATGGCAGAGCAACCTCATATCCAATCAAGTAACAGACAAATAACGCAACAATCATTAACACACCAGTTAGCGATAGCTTTAGCGAAAGAAGATAAAAAACAACTATCTGCTTTACAAGTAGCTTTTTTAAAGCAAAACGCATTATCTATTGAACAATTTCATAGACAAACTCAAATCACAGAAAATATTCTTACCCGGATTTTTAAAACAGATAAAAATCTCACCCCCAAATTTTTAGACTACCTCTATTTCGAACCAACTGAAAGCAATGATACTACTCTCAATAATGCAATGAAACAGAATTTACTTGTTTCTTTTTTCGCAAATGAGAAGGCTAAAATTTATATAAAACATAGTTCAAACACGCAAGCTTTTATTGATTTATTGCTTGAAAATGGTGCAAAATCTTCTCAACTTGTGCAAGTTGAAGGTTCAGCTAAAGCGATCTTGCAAAACATTGCTCAACAAATGCAACAGGATTTCTCTCCTAAAACAGTATTTTCAATTACGGAGAATCGCATTAGTTTAATAGTTCCTTCTTCACAGATAAAACCTCGTTTAGCATTGGCTAACGCTATTTTTGATAAACAATTCAAAGGGGTTGAAGTGGATGATTTTTCATATTTAGATCAACCTCGAAGCAATTTACAGCATAACAATCAAGCCATTCGTTATAAAACTTTCCAAGCTATGCTAGAAGGTTTGGAAAACTAATCTTACCTAACAGGAGTTTATTATGACCTTTAAGCTGAAAAAAAGCACAATGGCTATTTTTAGCATCACTACTGCTTTATTTGCAATGCCTACTATCGCAACAACATCAATGCCTGAACATAAGGCAGTAGAATTAAGCATTTTACATATTAACGATCACCATTCTTATTTAGAACCTCATGAAACCCGTATTCAACTTAATGGGAAACAAACCAAAGTTGATATTGGTGGCTTTTCAGCAGTAAATGCAAAATTAAAAGAATTACGTAAAAAATATAAAAATCCGCTTGTATTACATGCAGGTGATGCTATTACAGGCACACTTTATTTCACCTTATTTGGCGGTTCAGCTGATGCAGCAGTGATGAATGCTGGTAATTTTCACTATTTTACGTTAGGAAATCATGAGTTTGATGCGGGTAATGAAGGCTTATTAAAGCTCCTTGAACCACTAAAAATTCCTGTTTTATCTGCTAATGTGATCCCTGACAAAAGTTCTATTTTATATAACAAATGGAAGCCTTACGATATTTTTGCTGTTAATGGCGAGAAAATAGGCATTATTGGGCTAGATACCGTTAATAAAACGGTTAATTCATCATCACCTGGTAAAGATGTTAAATTCTACGATGAAGTGGTCACGGCTCAAATTATGGCAAATACCTTAAAATCGCAAGGCATTAACAAGATCATCTTACTTTCTCATGCAGGCAGTGAGAAAAATATCGAAATTGCTCAAAAAGTAAATGATATTGATATTATTGTTACAGGTGACTCTCATAATTTATACGGCAATGATGAACTGAGAGCATTAAAATTACCTGTGATTTATGAATATCCACTTGAGTTTAAATCTCCAAATGGTGAGCCTGTTTATGTCATGGAAGCCTGGGCATATTCTGCTGTAGTAGGCGATTTGGGTGTGAAATTTAGCAAAGATGGTATTGCAAGTATTACGAGAAAAATTCCTCACGTACTTATGAGTAGTAATAAACTGCAAGTAAAAGATAAAGAAGGAAAATGGAAAGAACTTGAAGGTGAAGAGCGTAAACAAGCTATTGATAGCCTAAAAGCAACGCCAAGTATCTCATTAGACTATAGTGATAAAACCACTGATAAAATCATTGCTAAATATCGTCATGAAAAAGACCAGTTAGCAAAAGAAGTGGTGGGTACTATCAACGGTAATGTTATGCCAGGTGGTTCTGACAACCGTATTCCAAATAAGGCAGGTTCAAACCCTGAAGGTTCAGTAGCAACACGCTTCATTGCAGAGACTATGTATAATGAACTTAAAAATGTTGATTTAACGATTCAAAATGCGGGTGGCGTTCGTTCAGATATAGTACCAGGAAATATTACTTTTAATGATGCTTATACCTTCTTACCTTTTGGTAATACATTATTTACCTATAAAATGGAAGGGGCATTAGTAAAACAAGTGATTGAAGATGCTTTGCAATTTTCTTTAGTTGATGGTTCAACGGGTGGTTTCCCATATGGAGCAGGTATTCGCTATGAAGCTAATGAAATGCCTAATGCAGAAGGAAAACGTTTAGTGAATGTGGAAGTATTTAATAAACAAACTCAACAATGGGAAGCTATAGATGATGCTAAACGTTATCTAGTCGGTACTAACTCATATATTGCAAGCGGTAAGGATGGTTATAAAACATTTGCAAAAATGTTTAACGATCCAAAATATGAAGGCACTGATACTTATCTGCCAGATGCTGAAAGTTTCATTAAATTTATGAAGAAAAATCCTTCTTTTGAATCTTATAGCACATCAAATGTGAAATTTAATGTAGTCAACGACATACTACCTAAAAAATAACTATCTCTACAAATAGATTGCGGTGTAGTAAGAAAGCTTACTACACATGCAATTTTATTTATAAAACGAGTTAATTTTGTCATTTGCGTTCAGCTATGCAAATGTGTAAACTTTGTAGTAATTGATTTCTTATTTTTGAGGCTTTTATGCAATTTCAAGATTATTTAGCAACCTTTCCTAGCATTGATCATCTTGCAAGTTTAGAAATTAAAAATAAATCAGATGAAGTAATTCATTATATTCCAGCAATTGAAGGGAAATTGGGCTCTTTAAAGCTATATAATGCATTATTTGCAAAATTTAATGGCAAATTAACCGCTTTAGCAGCCCAACAAGGGTTAGAGTGGTTTGCAGAACACGTAGAAGATGCAAAATTACATCATGGCAAACATCCTAATATTGATTTGCTTTTTGATGTAATTGAAAAAAATATCACTTTAACATTAGCCCCTATTAATAAAGCCTAACGATTGAATAACGAGGAGTTTTTATGAAATTATTAAAATCATTAGTAATTTTAGGTTTATCATCTTTAATAGCAGTAACAACTAGCCAAGCTGCAGAAAAACAAGTACCACAACAAACACAAAAACGCGATATAGCACTTGAGCGTTTTAACCAAAATGTAGGAATCCATCTTGTTTCACGAGGATTACAAGCAGATAAAAATAATCAACCTGTTGTAACACTAACTTATACTATTCAAAATAAAGGTCAAAATAAAATTAGGTCTCTAAATTGGGTATCTGCTTATCAAATTGAAAACAAAATTTTCTATGTGCGAGAACTCCCGATTAACTTTGAACCTTCACTGAATTCAAAACAACAGATTGATGTTACATTTAATGTACCTTTATCAGAAATGCCTGAACAAGCACAGCAATTATTTGCTAGCCGAGAAGCTAAAATTAGTGCCATCAATGGTGCTAAAAATGTTGTTTTTTCGAATGGCAAACGTATTGTTGTAGCTAAATAATAAAGCCTTTGTTTTAACATGAGCATCCCAATTAAATGTCAATAATTCGGATGCTTTTTCTATCTTTGAAAAAGTGATTATGCTCTAAACTTAGCCCACTTTTCCAACACAACGTCTTGTGCCCTTTCAGGCTGCAAACTATCTAACCACGTAATTTCACTTTGCCAACCACGTAACCAAGTGATTTGGCGTTTCGCAAGCTGGCGAGTAGCACAAATACCTTTGAAAATCGCTTCATCAAGCGAAATATCCCCTTGCAGATATTCCCATATTTGGCGGTAGCCCACACAACGAATAGACGGCAAATCAATATTCAAATCGCCACGCTCGAATAGTTTTCGTACTTCTTGTTCAAAACCAAGCACAATCATTTTATGGAAACGCTGCTCAATGCGTTGGTGTAATACAGTCCGATCTTCAGGGGCGATAGCAAATTGCAATACATCATAGGGCAAACTTTCGCCTTGTTGGGCAGTGAGTTCAGTCATCGTTTTACCAGTAATGTAGAACACTTCCAACGCACGGTTAATACGCTGGCTGTCGTTGGGATTGATACGATTTGCCGAAACAGGATCGATGACCATCAAATCTTTGTGCAAAGCTCCCCAGCCAAATTCTGCTGCTTTTTGTTCAATTTTAGCTCGTACTTCGCTGTCAGCAGAAGGTAGTGGCGAAAGCCCTTCAATCAAGGCTTTGTAATAAAGCATTGTGCCGCCAACAAGCAACGGAATTCGACCGCTTGCAGTGATTTCTGCCATCTCTTTTAAAGCATCGGCTCGGAAATTCATAGCGGAATAGCTTTCTGCTGGGTCTAAAATGTTGATCAAGCGGTGCGGTGCTTTTGCCAATTCTTCAGGGCTTGGCTTTGCTGTGCCGATATCCATTCCTTTATAAATCAAGGCGGAATCTACACTAATCACTTCCACAGGCAGGCTTTCACGCAAGGCAATTGCCAAGTCAGTTTTACCCGAAGCGGTCGGACCCATTAAAAAAATCGCTTTAGGTTTATTGTTCATCTTTTATTCTATTTTTATTCTGATCTGAGCGACATCTCGCCAATCGCAAAAGCATTCAATTCGCCATTTTGCTCAAGCAGTAGCTCGCCTTGTTCGTTAATACCACGTGAAGTACCGTGAATTTCGTGATCGTTGGCAATCAATTTAACGACTCGGTTTTGGAAAATATCGAATGCTTGCCAACGCTCTTGATAGTGAGAGAAGCCAACAAGCGGATAAATTTTCAAGTTTTTTTGCAATGCCTGCACTAAATTGCAGACGAGTTTATTACGGTCGAAATGGTATTGCGAAAGATCTGACCACGCTTGCGTGACGATTTTCTCATCCACTTGCGTCATCCCTAAATTCAGCCCGATCCCGATCACCAAATGAATACCCTCTCGGTTAGCTTTAGTTTCAATCAAAATCCCACCCATTTTTTTGCCTTGGTAATAGACGTCATTCGGCCATTTGATCTGAATATCTTGCACATTTTGGGCTTGTAGGGCTTCGGCAATAATAAGCGAAACCACCAAACTCAACGCGGGTAAATTCTCCAACTCTTCTTGCTTGTAATGCCATAAAATCGAAAAGTAGAGGTTCTGGCTTTCAGGCGAAAACCACGTTCTACCTCGTCTGCCACGCCCTGCGGTTTGGGTTTCCGCAAGACAAACCGTGCCTTGTTCTAACGTTTGATAATGTTCAAGCAAGTAAGCATTGGTAGAGTTAATTTCATCAAACACAAAGGCTTGCCCGCAAAGCAAGGCTTCTTGAATTTGCGATTGATTGAGTTTCATTTTTCTCTCATAGTTTGCATAAAAAATCACCTAGCAATGCGGTTGATCCACAATACTAGGTGAAAATCATATCATATTATTTAAGCTAAAATTAGGCTTTCGTTAAGTCTAAATCTTTGGTTTCTTTTGATGCCCATAAAGCGATAAAGGTAATCAATGCATTTACCGCTAAATAGATGCCGACACCTAAGATCCCGTAAGCGGCATTAATTTTGATCGCGAAGGTTGCCGCAATGGTTGCCCCCACAATTGACGCGAAGTTATATGCCAATGATGCACCAGAATAACGTACTTCTGTTGGGAATAATTCGGGAAGTAATGCTGCCATCGGACCGAAAGTGAAGCCCATTAACACCATACCCACGGCAAGGAAGAAGAACACTGACATTGGAGTACCGTTTGATAGGAATAATGGCATAGCTAAGCCGAAAATCCCCATTGCAAAGGTTACCCATAATAAGAATTTACGACGACCAATTCTGTCTGCATAAATGCCCGAAATGCTAGTAAAAATCGCAAATACGATAGCATTTAATAACAATAAGCCTGTAAATGTATTAGGTGCAATGCCTAAACCCATTGCGTGTCCTGCTTCAGAGAGTTTTGCTGGCGAGCGAGAATACACTTGTGCGAACGCCGTCATAATATAGAACAACACGTAAGTTGCCGTCATAATGAATGTACCAAGAATTAACGGTTTTAAATGATGACGGAAGACCACAGAAACAGGGGCTTTTTGCGTTTTGCCTTGTTGCTCAGCTTCGCGGAATACGTGGCTTTCGTGCAAGGTTAAACGCACCCATAAGCCCACCATAACCAACGCAATTGAAGAGATGAACGGAATACGCCAGCCCCATTCTACTAAGCCTTCATGACCTAAAAAGTAGCTTACTAAGAAAAATGAAGCATTTGCTATGAACAACCCAATCGGTGCACCTAATTGAGGGAAAGTACCGTACCACGCACGTTTGCCTTCAGGTGCATTTTCGGTTGCTACTAATGCTGCACCTCCCCATTCGCCGCCTAAGCCTAAACCTTGACCAACACGGCATAAGCAAAGTAAAACAGGTGCCCAAATGCCAATAGTTTCATAGTTTGGCAATAAACCGATCATCACGGTTGAACCGCCCATCAATAATAAAGAGGCAACTAAGGTTTTTTTACGACCGATTCTGTCACCGAAGTGTCCAAATAATGCAGAACCAATCGGGCGAGCAAAGAAAGCTAATGCTAAAGTAGAAAGGGAAAGTAGCTCATCAGAAACTGGATCGCCACTTTTAAAGAATTGCGTGTTAAAGACCAACACAGCCGCTGCTGCATAAATATAGTAATCGAAGAACTCGATTGCAGTGCCGATCATTGAGGCAATTGCCACTTTTTTCGGATCATTACGAAGTTGATTTGACATGTTGTTTTTCTCAATAAAGTAAAAAGTTCGCAAATCCTACCATTTAAAAATTCTGTGAGCAATATCATTAAAGCCCATAAAATCGGTAATGCTTTTATAAAATGTTGCAATTTTATACCTTATTAGAGAAAAATACTATATTTTACAATACAAACGGTTTCCTTATAGAGAATTGAATATTGATAGGTACCATAAAATTTTTTTAATCAATTAAGCGTTAAATATTATCTAGTAATCAACTCACTATCAATTTCGCCATTTTTGCCCATAAAACGCACTTCAGGGTGCAGCTCTACGCCAAATTTTTCACGCACTTGTTGGCGAACAGCTTTGGCTAAATTCACAACATCCATTCCTGTAGCGTTTTCTTTGTTAATCAACACCAACGCTTGTTGGGCATGCACGGCAGCTCCGCCCACTTGGAAGCCTTTTAAACCGCATTGGTCAATTAACCAACCTGCAGCGAGTTTGACCGTACCATCCGCTTGCGGATAGTTTGGAATGTTCGGATAAGCGGTCTGAATTTGCTGAAAAGTGGCAGCATCGATCACAGGGTTTTTGAAAAAACTGCCTGCATTACCAAATTCGTCTGGATTTGGTAATTTGCTCGAGCGCACAGCACACACCTCCTCAAACACTTGCTGAGCCGTTACTGTTTCAGGATCAAACTGTGCCAATGAACCATAATTCAGCACAGGTTTCCACGCTTTTGGCAATTTCAAACCAACTGCAATAATTGCATATTCGTCTTTGCATTCGTGCTTGAAAATGCTGTCTCGATAACCAAAACGACAGGCTTCTTTGCTTAAGCGGGAACGTTCGCCCGTTGGTAGATGCACAACATCGACAAAATCACATATATTCGCAAATTCCACGCCATAGGCACCGATGTTCTGAATTGGTGCCGAACCTGCCACACCTGGAATCAAAGCTAAATTTTCTAAGCCGTAAATGCTCAGTGAAAGTGCTATTTTTACGAGTTCGTGCCAATCCTGCCCGCCTTGCACGTGCAAATAGTGGAAGTCCGCATCTTCACGCTGTTCAATGCCTTGCATTTTATTGACCAGCACAACACCGTGGAAATCATCGATAAAAAGTACATTCGAGCCTTGCCCTAAAAGCAAAACAGGTTGATTAGCGTGAGTTGCGGTTTGCCACGCAGTTAAAAGCTGTTCGACATTAGTATATTCAATAATTTTGGAAGCCTTAACAGGCAGATGAAAGGTATGAAAAGGCGTTAAGTTTTGCATAATATTTGTTCAGTTAGAAAATTTCGGGCATTTTAACATAAATACACAGATTATTTGGTATTTGATATTTCCTAACATATGAATGTTTCTTTAAATAAGCGGTCGAATTCCTAGAAAATTTTGCAAATTCGCCACTTAGGTTTATACTTGCCACATTAAAACGAAAATAAAACGGAGCATATTATGCGTATTGATACCTCAGCACTTTGCGATATTTATTCAGACCAAGTTGATGTGGTTGAGCCAATCTTCTCAAGCTTTGGCGGTGCGTCTTCTTTCTGTGGTCAAATTACAACCGTAAAATGCTTTGAAAGTAACGGTTTAATTGAAAAAGTTTTGGAAGAAGAGGGTAACGGTCGAGTGCTACTCGTTGATGGCGGTGGTGCAGTGCGCCGTGCGTTGATTGATGCGGAGTTAGCACAATTAGCTGTCGATAATGGCTGGGAAGGTATTATTGTTTATGGTGCGGTGCGTCAGTTAGATGTGTTGGAAACCTTAGATATTGGCATTCACGCTTTAGCCCCGATCCCTGTTGGTGCGGACGATACCGAAATTGGCGAAATTGATACACCTGTGAATTTCGGTGGCGTAACATTCTTCCCAGAAGATTACGTGTATGCAGACTTAACGGGCATTATTCTTTCGCCTGAAGCGTTGGATTTAAACGAATTAGAAGAAGAGTAATTTTGCTTTTTTAATTAAAGATGCAAGCACCATGCTTGCATTTTTTATCGTAGGGTAGGCTTTATCCTACCGTTAAATATCAATATCATAAAATGGTGGGGTGAATCCCATCCTACGTTAGGAACTAAATTTGAACGACTTATTTATTATTGACTCCCACTGCCACCTTGATGGCTTAGACTATCAAACGCAACATAAAAGCGTGGATGAAGTGATCGAAAAAGCCAAAGCACGTGGCGTGGGACATATTGTTTCTGTTTGCACTACACTTGGACGTTTTGAGGCGATGAAACAGCTTACCGCTCATCGCAATGATGTTTCACTAAGCTGCGGTGTGCATCCGCTTAATGTAGATGAAGAACCTTTCGATTACGACAAACTCTTGGCTTATGCCCAAGACAATAAAGTCGTTGCCATTGGCGAAACAGGTTTAGATTACCACTACACACCTGAAACTAAAATGCTTCAACAAGAGCAATTTACGGCTCAAATTGATGTAGCGAAAAAGGTCAATAAACCGCTGATTATTCACACTCGTTCAGCACGCGAAGATACCATGAATATGCTTGAGCAAGGCGGTGCAGAACAATGTGGCGGTGTGTTACATTGTTTTACCGAAGATTATGCGATGGCAAAACGTGCATTGGATATTGGCTTTTATATTTCGATTTCGGGTATTATTACCTTCCGCAATGCAGAAGAATTACGGGATGTGGTCAGAAAACTACCGCTTGATCGCCTACTGGTCGAAACCGATTCACCGTATCTTGCGCCAATTCCTTACCGTGGCAAGCCAAATCAGCCAGCTTATGTGCGTGAAACGTGCGAGTATTTGGCAACGTTAAAAGGTGTTTCGACTGAAGAATTGGCTCGTATCACCACACAGAATGTGCAAAAATTATTCAAAATTAACGTGTAGGACTTAGTATGAAATCAATCCTCAAATATTTCTTATTTCTTGTTTCGCTCTCATTTTTCATCGTCATCGCAGGCACAGTAAACTACGTAATGCCAAGTTACGATGAAACGGTGGTAACTGGAATGGAAGTGCGCAGAATGGACAAAGATGGCGTCATCAGCAAATCTAACCCTGCAGATGGCGAAGTACGCGATGTATATTTCTTATTCACCGAGAATCCAGATAGCAAAAAAACCATGGTTTATCGTAATGAAGATACGGGCTGGGGATTGCCACCTTACTTCAAATTCGGTTCTGCTGATGTGCAGGCGAAAGCACAAGCCTATGCGAACGAGCATCAACGCGTACAAATCAAATATTACGGTTGGCGTATTAACTGGATGAATGAGTTTCGCAACGTAGTTTCTATCAAGCCACTTGCCGAAGGCGAAACGCTATCCCAACCGATTGTAAGCTATGTTTTATATGCCGTGCTTGCTTTCTTATTCTTCCTTTCTATCCAATTTATTCGTGGCGTTTTTCGTGATAAATAATCGCGAATCTACAATGTGATAAGAGATCACTACAGTATCTCTAAATTTACTCTCCAAAATATCGCCGACCTTTTTAGGTCGGCAAACCACAGTTTCTCGTTGCCTACTCACAAACCCAACACTAACATGTCGATGTAAACTAAAGTTACTGTTCCGTTTTCCCCCCCTAAAATATTAAAAATTTTCATAATCAATAAGAAAATTATGAGGTTGCATAATGTAAGAAAAAGTTAGAAGATGTGAACCAAGCAGTTTAGACGGCTAAACGTCTAAACAAACCCGATTTAAAATAGCAGGAGTACATTATGACAACAGCACACATCTTAGGCTTTCCTCGTGTAGGAGCAAAACGTGAATTAAAATTTGCACAAGAACGTTATTGGCGTAAAGAATTGGCCGAGCAAGATTTATTAGATTTAGCGAAAGCATTGCGTGAAAAAAACTGGAAACATCAAGCAGCGGCGAATGCAGATTTTGTTGCAGTGGGCGATTTCACGTTCTACGATCATATTTTAGATTTACAAGTGGCAACTGGGGCAATTCCTGCTCGTTTTGGTTTTGATAGCCAAAATTTAACCCTTGATCAATATTTCCAACTTGCACGTGGTAACAAAGATCAATTTGCGATTGAAATGACCAAATGGTTTGATACGAACTATCACTATTTAGTACCAGAATTCCAAAAAACGACCGCTTTCAAAGCTAACCCAGCACATTATGTAAACCAAATCCGTGAAGCAAAAACGTTAGGCTTAAACTTTAAACCTGTGATTGTTGGCCCATTAACATTCTTATGGTTAGGTAAAGAAAAAGGCGAAGCGTTTAACCGTTTCGATTTATTAAATCAATTAGTGCCTGTTTATGTTGAGATCTTAAATGTATTAGTCGCTGAAGGTGCGGAGTGGATTCAAATTGATGAACCTGCATTAGCATTGGATTTACCTACAGAATGGGTTGAAGCCTATAAATCTGTTTACGCTGAATTAAGCAAAGTGAACGCAAAATTATTGTTAGCCACTTATTTTGGTTCAGTTGCTGAACACGCTGAGTTATTAAAAACCTTACCTGTTGCGGGCTTACATTTAGATTTAGTACGTGCACCAGAACAGCTTGCGGCATTTGAAGATTACAGCAAAGTGTTATCAGCTGGTGTGATTGAAGGTCGTAATATCTGGCGTGCAAACTTAAACAAAGTGTTAGATGTATTAGAGCCATTAAAAGCGAAATTAGGCGAGCGTTTATGGATTGCACCAAGCTGTTCATTATTGCACACCCCATTTGATTTAGAAGTGGAAGAACAATTAAAAGAGAAAAATCCTGCACTTTATAGCTGGTTATCTTTCACGCTACAAAAAGTGGAAGAATTAAACGTATTAAAACAAGCGTTAAATAATGGTAGAGCTTCTGTGCAAGCAGCATTAGATGCAAGCCAAGCGGCAGCAGATGCACGTGCAACGTCAAAAGACATTCATCGCCCTGAAGTAACGGAGCGTTTAGCAAACTTACCAAAAGGTGCAGATCAGCGTAAATCGCCATTTGCAGAACGTATTGTTAAGCAAAATGCGTGGTTAAATTTACCGCTTCTGCCAACCACAAATATTGGTTCATTCCCGCAAACGACTGAAATTCGTCACGCTCGTGCTAGCTTCAAAAAAGGTGAGTTATCTCTCGCAGATTACGAAGCGGCAATGAAAAAAGAGATCGAATATGTGGTACGTCGCCAAGAAGAATTGGATTTAGATGTGTTAGTTCACGGCGAAGCAGAGCGTAACGACATGGTGGAATACTTTGGGGAATTATTAGACGGTTTCGCCTTCACTAAATTTGGTTGGGTACAAAGCTACGGGTCACGTTGTGTAAAACCACCAGTAATTTACGGTGATGTGACTCGCCCTGAGCCAATGACAGTACGTTGGTCTCAATATGCACAAAGTTTAACTAACCGTGTAATGAAAGGAATGCTTACAGGCCCTGTAACTATTTTACAATGGTCATTTGTGCGTAACGATATTCCACGTTCAACCGTATGTAAACAAATCGGCGTAGCGTTATCTGATGAAGTGTTAGATTTAGAAGCAGCAGGCATTAAAGTTATCCAAATTGATGAGCCAGCAATTCGTGAAGGTTTACCGCTTAAACGTGCTGATTGGGATGCATACTTACAATGGGCAGGCGAGGCATTCCGTTTAAGCTCAATGGGCGTGCAAGATGATACTCAAATTCACACTCACATGTGTTATTCTGAGTTTAACGATATTTTACCTGCGATTGCGGCATTAGATGCAGACGTAATTACCATCGAAACTTCACGTTCAGATATGGAATTATTAGATGCCTTTGTGAAATTCAACTATCCGAATGACATCGGTCCAGGCGTGTATGATATCCACAGCCCACGTGTACCAACCGCAGGTGAAATTGAACACTTATTACGCAAAGCGTTAAAAGTAATTCCAAAAGAACGTTTATGGGTAAACCCAGACTGCGGTTTAAAAACACGTGGTTGGGCAGAAACTATCGACCAATTAAAAGTGATGGTGGATGTAACCAAAAAATTACGTGCGGAATTAGCGTAATAAGCGGTAAAATTTAACTTATAATTTGCAAACACATAAATAAAACCGAGCTTTTAAAGCTCGGTTTTTTCTATTCAGTTCCGTTGTAACCGCTATATTAAGGTCAAAAAAGAGGGACAATTACATAACTATAAAATTTTTCATTATCTTCTAGTGACTAGATTACATAGAATAGTAAAACTTCTTTAATTCTAATCATTTGCAACCTCTATTGTTGCAAACCATTTGAAACTCTAGCATTAACCTGGCTTTTATTTTCTCTATACTTTTAATCTTTTGATTAAAATGTATTCATAAAATAACCACTTTTTGCTAAATTTAAAATATGAGGCACTTTTAGATCAATCTTATGAAAAAAACTGTATTTCGTCTTAATTTTTTAACCGCTTGTATTTCATTAGGGATAGCATCACAAGCATCGGCAGGACATACTTATTTTGGTATTAATTACCAATATTATCGTGATTTTGCCGAGAATAAAGGGAAGTTCACAGTTGGGGCTCAAAATATTGAGGTTTACAATAAAAATGGAAATTTAGTTGGCACATCGATGACAAAAGCACCGATGATTGATTTTTCTGTGGTGTCGCGCAACGGTGTGGCTGCATTAGTAGGCGATCAGTATATTGTGAGCGTGGCACATAACGGTGGATATAATAACGTTGATTTTGGAGCAGAAGGAAATAACCCCGATCAGCATCGTTTTAGTTATCAGATCGTAAAGCGGAATAATTATAAGCCAGATAAAAATAATCCTTATGATGGGGATTATCACATGCCTAGATTACATAAATTTGTCACTGATGCTGAGCCGATAGAAATGACAGAAACAATGCATGGAAATACGTATGCAGATCATACTAGATATCCTGAACGTGTTCGTATTGGTGCAGGTAGACAATGGTGGAGAACCGCTGAAGATCAAGAAAAGGGACGTAATAGCTCATATTGGATTGCTAGTGGCTATCAATGGAGAACTGCTGGCAACACGCATTCACAAGGTGGGGCTGGTAATGGTACGGTAAATTTAAATGGAGATCTAACAAAACCTAATGATTATGGACCTTTGCCAATTGCTGGTTCTTTAGGCGATAGTGGTTCCCCAATGTTTATTTATGATGCGGAAAAACGAAAATGGCTCATAAATGCTGTATTGCAAACAGGTAACCCTTTCTTGGGGGCGGGAAATGGATTCCAATTAATTAGAAAAGATTGGTTTTATGACAATGTCTTTTCAGAGGATTTACCTATAACATTTTTAGAACCAAGAAGTAACGGTCATTATTCATTTTCTTCAAATAATAATGGAACAGGTACGGTTACTCAAACGAATGAAAAAGTGAGTATGCCTCGATTTAAAGTCAGAACTGTTCAGTTATTTAACGAAGCATTAAAAGTAGAAGATAAAGAACCTGTTTATGCTGCAGGTGGTGTAAATGCTTATAAACCAAGACTAAATAATGGTAAAAATATCTCATTTATTGACCATGCAAAAGGTGAAGTCACTTTTACTAATAATATTAACCAAGGAGCAGGCGGTTTATATTTTGAAGGTGACTTTACAGTCTCTTCAGAAAATAATGCAACTTGGCAAGGAGCAGGCATACATGTAAGTGAAGATAGTACCGTTACTTGGAAAGTAAATGGTGTTGAAAATGATCGCCTTTCTAAAATTGGTAAAGGAACGTTACATATTCAAGCAAAAGGTAAAAACTTAGGCTCAATTAGTGTAGGTAACGGCAAGGTCATTTTAGATCAACAAGCCGATGATAATAATCAAAAACAAGCCTTTAAAGAAGTTGGCATTGTAAGCGGTAGAGCAACTGTTCAACTAAATAGTGCAGATCAAGTTGATCCTAACAATATTTATTTCGGCTTTCGTGGAGGACGATTAGATCTTAATGGTAACTCATTAACTTTCAAACGTATTCAAAATACTGACGAAGGAGCGATGTTAGTTAACCACAATGCAACTCAAGCATCAGAAATTATCATTACTGGCAGTGATACTACCAATAATCAAGGAGGCGACTTAACCAATAAACGAGATATTGCTTTTAATGGTTGGTTTGGTGATAAAGATGATACTAAAAATACTGGACGTTTGAATGTTAATTACAATCCGCTTAACAAAGATAATCACTTCCTTCTATCAGGTGGAACAAATTTAAAAGGGAATATTACCCAAAATGGCGGTAACTTAATTTTTAGTGGTCGTCCAACGCCTCATGCTTACAATCATTTAAATCAAAATCATGCCAAGATAGAAGGTTCAACTCGAGGAGAGGTCATCATCGATGATGATTGGATTAACCGCACGTTTACGGCTGAAAACCTCCAAATTAAAGGCGGGCAAGCGGTGGTTTCTCGCAATGTTTCTGCAATTAATGGTAATTGGACAATTAATAACAACGCCTCAGCAACTTTTGGTGTGACACCAAATCAAGAAAATTTAGTTTGCATTCGTTCTGATTGGGCAGGACTCACTCAATGTAAATCAGAAAAACTGACTAATGAAAAAACCATCAATTCGTTACCAAGAACAAAAGTAAATGGCAACGTGCAGTTATCTAATACCGCGAGCCTCGTTGCATCAGGATTCGTGGATTTAATTGGCAACGTGAATTTAACCGAACAGAGTCGATTTACCTTGAGTAACAACGCAACACAAACAGGAGCATTGCACTTGAGTAATCAGGCAAATGCCACGGTGAATAATGCAACTTTAACTGGCGATGTTCGTTTGAGTAATAACGCTCATTTTAATCTTATTAATACTCAATTTACCCATCAAATAAGCGGTGAAAATGGCTCTCAAGTCAGTTTGGATAATGCGAACTGGACAATGCCAGCAAACACAAGTTTAGGTAGTCTAGCACTCAATAATAGTGAAATTACGCTGAATCCTGATTTTGCGACTCAAACAAATAATAGCCAATTTAATACGCTTACTATCAACGGCAATTTAAGTGGCAATGGGACGTTTAATTATCGCACTTATCTGACTCAATATTTAGGCGATAAATTGCAAATTAATGGACGTGCACAAGGTGACTTTAAGCTTAATGTGCATAATACGGGGGCAGAACCCACAACACTTGAACAATTAACACTAGTTACCCTTAAACAAGCGGTAGATTCAGGCTTAAACTTTACCTTAGCCAATCAACACGTTGATGCAGGTACTTGGCGTTATGAGTTAATTAAAAAAGGGAATGAATATCGTCTATATAATCCAATTAAAGAACAAGAGTTAACTCAAAACTTAACCAATGAAGCTCAAAAGTTAAGCGAATTATTAGCGAAAAAAACGGCATTAACCGAAAAACGTCATGCTCAAGAAGAAAAAGTGCGGTCAAAAAGTTCAGTATTATCTGAAGCATTGCCTGATCAAAGCCATCTCAACACATTAAAAACGGAATTAGCAGCACTTCAACGTAACCAAAACGCAGCACAGGAAGTGCAAAATCAGAAAGAAATGGCACTAACCCAAGCACAAGCTACAGTACAAGCTGCTCAAGAAAAAGCACAGACTGCAACCAATGCGTACGAATCCGCTAAAAGCCTAGAAACTGCTCAAGCTTTAGATGAAGCAAATATTGCTTTAGCGACAGCACAGGTGAAAAAAGAGGAAGCTCAAATTGAGTTTGCCACAGCTAAACTGACACAGCTTAATCTTACAAAACAGCAACAAGAAAAAGCACTGGCTGTTGCTGAAGAAGAAAAAGTGTTATCTGAAAAAGGGGCATTTTTACAGGCTGAAAAGCAGGCTTTCTATTTTATGGTGTTATCACTTGAAGAAGTGAAAGAGGAGCTTATCATCGCAGAAGAGCTTCTCCGACAAGCACAAACTAACAATGCAGAATTGAAAGCGAAAAAAGCATTACTTGAACGCGACTTAAAAGAACAAGCTAATCAAAATAAAGAGGCTCAAACCTTCAAAACTACTCTTGCAGAAACACAGCAAGAGAAAGCAACCGCGGCTCAAGAAAAAGCAAAAGCAGCAGAACAAAATAATAGTAGCTTAAGTGCTCTTAATCTGGCAAATCAAGCTGTTATTGCTAAACAACAAGCGGTCGAAAATCTTAAAAATAGCACTAATGCACAAACTCAAGCATTAACGGCAGAGCAAGCAAAAGTCGAACAAGACAAAACGCAAGCAGAGCATCACAAAGCAAATGCTCAACAACGCCAAACCGTTGAGCAAACCATGCCAGTTACTGCTCAATTCCGCCAAGAGGAAGAGAAACGTATCGCGGAAGAAAAACGTGTAGCGGAAGAGAAACGTAAAGCTGAAGAAGCTCGCAAAGCGGAAGAAGCTCATAAGGTTGAAGAAGCTCGTAAAGCCGAAGAAGCTCGTAAGGCTGAAGAGGCTCGTAAAGCCGAAGAACAACGCAAAGCCGAAGAAGCAAAACGCTTAGCTGAAGAGCAACGTAAAGCCGAAGAAGCGAAACGCAAGCAAAAAGAGCTTATTAGTCGTTATTCAAATAGCGCTCTTTCTGAATTGTCTGCAACGGTAAATAGCATGCTTTCAGTTCAACATGAGCTTGATAGAGTTTTGGTTTCGGATTCAGATCTTTCGGTATGGACGAATATTACTCAAGATAAAAAACGTTATGATTCAGATGATTTCCGTGCTTATCAACAAAATATGAATTTACGCCAAATTGGTGTTAAGAAAAAAGTTGAGAATGGACGGTTTGGGGCGATTTTCTCACATAGTCGTGCTAATAATACCTTTGATGAGCAGATCTCTAATCAGATGGATCTCTCGATGGTGTCAGCATTTGCACAATATCAATGGCATAATTGGCAATTGGGTGTTAACGCTGGTTATGGGGTGAGTTCAAGTAAAATTTCAGGTGAACAAAGCCCAAAAATCCATCGTCGTGTGATGAATTATGGTCTTAATGCAAACTATCAGTTCCGTTTAGGAGAATTAGGTGTTCAGTCTCATCTTGGTGTAAATCGCCATTTTATTGAAGGCGAAAATTACCAATACGAAGGCGTGAATATCCAAACACCGAAAATAGCATTTAATAGTTATACTACAGGGGCTAAAGTAGATTACACCTTTACACCAGCTCAAGATGTAACAATTAAACCGTATTTCTCAATAAATTATGTCGATGCTTCAAATGCTCGCGTGCAAACTAAAATCAATCAGGCGACTTTACAACAACAGTTTGGGCGTTATTGGCAAAAAGAATTGGGTGTAAGTGGTGAGATCTCGCATTTCCATATGTCGGTATATGCGGCTCAATCTCAAGGTTCACAATTAAGTAAACAGAGAACAATTGGTGTGAAATTAGGGTATCGTTGGTAGCCTAGGATCTGTTCTTAAAGAGGCTTTTATGTTGTAACTGAAACAATGTAAAAGCCTCTTTTTTATTCTTTTCAACTGCATTTTTTCGCCTTTATCCGTTTTACGGATTCAAGTATAATACCAATATTTTTAATCACATTAGATCAACGATTATGAGTACAAAATTTAACGTAAAAACAT
>NZ_CALIFA010000043.1:0-28558 GCF_938021905.1 Pseudohaemophilus parahaemolyticus | reverse complement strand
TTTGATTTGCCATAGTTTTTCCTTTCTATGGCGTTCCGATGCTCAAGGCATTCTGACACTCAAATCAAATTAACGTGTAGTATTAACGGTTTTGCAACGAGGGCATTTGATTTCTAAATAACCAACTATCCCCACTTTTGCCAATAATTTGTTACAAAATGTGCAACGGATTGCTTTAATTGACTGCATATATTTCTCCTAATCAAAAGATTTGTTACAATCCGCCCGCCTTGCGCAAGGTAGGCGGCGTATGGCTATATGCAGGCTCGTTCTGCGTAGCTGGTAACAACGAGCATTCCTAGTGCCGTTGTTATCGCCGTCTTTTCTTTACTGAATTAAACTTTGTGCAGGGTAAACTCTCCTTTTAACTTTTCTCTTTATTAAATATAGCCGCTAGTTGATTTGGGCTAAATCGCCAACCGCTCTCGCTACCGCAAATCGCATTAAAACACCATTCGCTACAAAAATACTTAGAGCGTTTTTGTTTGATTCCAAGTACGATTCCTAGCGCACCCCACCAGTCGTATTTACATCCCAAAGTGCGGCTAAAATAGGCTTTGATTTGTTCCTCAGTAACATCGTTGAGTGGGATTAAATCCCATTTGGTGTTATCGGACACATCAATCTGTTTGCAACGCACCCCACCGTCTTGTACCGATGATGAGTAGCAGTCATATACTGTCGCATGCTCATAATGATGCCCGTTGCCAAACTCAATACGCTCAATGGCAATCTCGCAGTGCGAGTATTTGCCCTTTGTGCAAAATCGAGTAATGCGGTCGGCTATCGCTTTGGCTGGCTCTTTGCGCCAGTCTCGTTTGTGTTTGTACATCGTCAAATAGACCTTAGCCATTTTGATATGCCTCCATCAAGTTATCCATCTGCTTGATAATGTCATCATGGATTGATTGCAACTGCTCAAGTGTGAGATTAGGGGCTTTGAGTTCATACTTGCGCATACGTTGGTTGGCAAGCTCCATTTGTAGTTTTTCGAGCCCTGCCGCCTGAGTCAAAATCAGGTTTGTGGCGGTTTTATTATCCAGTCTTGCTCGTTGCGCAAAGTCTGAGATATATCGACTGCACTCGCCCTCATAATTTGCTGATTTAAAGGCTTCTGCCGCCGCTTGGCGTTCACGATACTCGCTCTCAAATCGAGTCCATGTGCTGTAGATTTTTGCTGCGTGGTCGTCAATGCCGTCCATTAACTTTTTAACAACCTCCTGATTGACGCCAGTATCCTTGTCAACAAGGACATATTGACCGCCTTTTAAAACAAGCTGCTTTGTATTAAGGACGTTTTCGCTTTCAATCTCAATTTCGACAAATTCTCCAGTGTTTGATGGCACCGGGAAAATCTGATATTGATTAAGATCTGATTTTAAAAAATATACTTTAATCATCTAGTCACTCGCTGTAATCATTTTGAGATAAAAACTACTAGCATCAATTAACTTAATTTGTTTTTCGCTAACGATCTCAATTTTAAAATTGCGTAAACCACCATCCCAGTATGCTGTAAATGCAAACCGAGTACGACGAACATCTGGCAGAGTGCTATCAATGTAACAAGACACGGTATTTACATCATTGTTGCTCAAAGTATGCCCACTTGATGGTTGTAAATAAAAAACTAAATTTTTATTTATGATACTCTCTGAGAGTGTAAGCACACCACTACCATTGGTTACATTGCCTTGCCAAATCTTGCGCGACGTGGGTTCTTTATTTTTTATCTGAGATAATTGATTTTTAAGTTCTAGAGAGAGTTTTTCGTTTTGATTTGATTGGCGTTCTATTTGTTGAGTTTTTGCACTAAGTTGCTGGATATCTTGCGCTAATCGCCCTGCATCAAGCGTGCCAGCATTGGTTACTTCACCGTGGGATTTAATCCAAAAGACCACATCATCAAAACTATTAAGGGCTTTGATGCAAAGTTTTAGCACGAGAGATTTAGGGCGAGTTTCATCGCCACCTGTTGCCATTTGAGAGGTGTCTTTTGGGGACACAAAGCCATTATCTCCATCTGCATTGTCATAACCAAGGGTGCTCCACAAATCTGAAGACTGAGCAAATGTTGTATAATCAAAATACGAATTATTTCTTCCTTGACTTGAGTCGTCGAACCAAGAATCGTAGTCTATCGGTACTCTATGCACATGTCGTTTTAAGTCATCTTCTTGTATTTGCCCTACAGAGAGCCCATTGCCCGCATTACGCAAAAATCTATCTGCTACTTTAGGCACACTATTAATTGAGCCATATTTGTCGATTAAGTGGCGATATAACTCGGGGTAACGTTGTTCGGTCACTTGTGTGGCAATCTCATCAAAGGCAATCCAGCCTGCAGGGATATTATCCACGGCAAAATAAGCCGTCATCCCCACATCGCTACGGGTTAAATCAGGAAGTTGGTTGCTGTTGCCCAAAGTGCGGTATAAATCGGGAAAGGTTTGTTGGTTAAATGTTGTGCCATTGGCTTTTAAAAAACCAACTGGATTGGTTACCGCACGGGGAAATGACACTACGGCACCAATAGGCACGCCTTTACCAGCTAATTCTTTATTTAATTCATTTAGCGCAAACTCTGTTGCTGCTTTTGTCTTATCTGTACCATTTATTTTATGTGACAGTACTGTTTGTCCAGCAACTGCGTCTGTTGCTCTTGTTGTTGCAATATCACGTACCTTTTTAAGAGCATAACTCGTTGCAATAGTGTCTGAACTTGAGCTGTTATCAGCATTTGACTTTTTACTATTCGGAATATAGTTACTTAGCGCACTTCGTACAGCATTTACTAACAATTTAACGGCATTTACAGCTTTTGGCGTTGCTGCTTTATCTTCCGCATCTGAATCAGTGCTTGAGTCGAGTTGAACAAGCCCTTTTTGTTCTGTTGAAGCATCTTGTGCGATGTAGCGTTTTTCTATTTCAGCTTTGAGATATTTGGTACGATTCGCTAATTGCTTGAGTGGCTTATTCGTAATGCCATTCTCACCACCAAGCACAGGATCGTTTTCTTCAATTTGATAAACTCCGTCTTCCCAATTTTCTTGTTCTTTTAAATTAGCCATAACTATCCTTTAAATGAGGTTTAATCTAGTTTGAACCGTGGTTATAACTGCCGTTATAACGGGCCTTGTTGTTGTAACATAGCGGTACAGATTTATAATCCAGTACAGCTAATGTGCAACGTGCAGGGGCGAAATTACGTAAAATCTTACGTAGTTGTTGTGCTTGGTCATTGGTAATCGGTTGATTCAGTCGGATGGCGTAATAAGCCCATTTATCGCTTAACGGAATCGTCTGTACAAATTTATGCTCATAAGTCCGTGCTTTTAATCCTTCGTCGATATCAATCTCGCCAAAACCTAAACGGCGCAACACTTCACGAATCGACCAAGGCGTGCCTTTGTAGCGGTGCAGTTCAATAGCTGCTTTAATTAAACTTCGTTTTGAATGGTCATTTTCTGCTAAAAATGCGCCGTCGTAACCCGTCACACTCCATTTTCCAGCGAGTAACGGGATAAATTCATCATCAAGCAATTCGACTAAAGTCGTCATCACCTTGCTTTTATCCAACGCATTCATGCGCCCGCTTAAATCTGCCAAGGTTTTGTATTTGGTTTCACGCTCAATCACATCCGCGTAAGTCAAATTAGCCATTACTGCGCTCCAGTGCGACATCGATATTGATTGCTGTGCAGTTTGCCCATTCGGTTTCACCTACGATGATTTTTGCCGGGGCAATCAGATTCACGTCATACACGCCATCGACACGCAATGCGCTGATAATGGCAGACGGCACAACGTCAATGCCGAGTTTTTTGGTTTTATCGGATAAATACAACTGAAGCGCATCGTGGGCTTTGGTTTTCACAATGTCTTCGCGGTAGCCGTCGAGTAGCGTTAATGTGGCGTTGATTTGGTAATCACGCTTAGTCGGTGCAATCACTTCGACGGTATCGCATAACGGACGACGGCGTTCCGGGCTAACGTATTGCTTTACATCATTAAGCAAACGACCATCAGGCAAGCCTGTTTTTGTGAGCACGGTAATGCGCACTAAACCGCCACGTGGATTGGAGACATTCACATCGGCAATGTCTTGCGATACAGCGCGGGTGTGATAATCGTACGCCGCGATTGAGCCACAACTGGTAAATGCTTCCGGTGCGGCAAGAATTCGCTTGCGGTAGTCGTCATCTTCTTCGCGCGCTAAACCGCCACTTGGCACATCAATGTTAGCGATAGTGATTTCACCTGAAAAATTGACCGCACTTTTGAGTGTTTTTACACGCCCAAGCTCCCAACCGTTGCCGACTTTACCGGCTTTATTACAGGCGGCTTCGATTTCTACATAAGAAATTAATGGAGTGATCACATCATCATTAAGTGTGATAAATTCGATGTCATCTGTTACCGCTACACGCGTGCCTTTGGGGATTAAAACGGATGGGTGATCGCCTGTGATACTAAAACGTAAAATCGTGCGAGCCGGTTTATCCAATAAACGATAACAACCAAAGGTTTCCCCGCATAAATCCAAAGCAAGCCCCGTGGCGTATTGTGGAAAGGTTTGGCGAAAGGCTTCATTAATACCTTGGCGCGCTAGGCTCTCACGCAATGCATATACGTTGATAAGTAAACGTTCAATGTGTGCCGGTTGTAAGATTTTGCCGGTACGTTTTTCATACTGCGCAATAGCGTCGCGTAAAATGCTTTCTACATTGTCATCAACGACTTTCACATCATATCTATTCATTGAGCAACCCTCGTGGCGTAAATTTCGCGATACACATCATCGGTAAGTGACCAATAAATCACAAATTCAAAGTGCGGAGCCATGCCGTCAACGTCCACTGAATCAATGTTGATGCGTTTTTCCCAACGTTGCAGAGCAAGTGTAATTTCCCGCACGATGTTGGGAATGGCAATGTCTTCCGGCTGGTCGATATATTGAAAGTGATCGGAGCCGAATTCAGGACGCAACACATCTGTTCCTTTCATCGTGGAAAGAATATGGTCAATGCACTGATGAATGTCATCAACGCCTTGCACCGCTTGAGAATCAAGACTTGGTGCAAGTTGCCAGTGTGTTGTGAGGAGTGTGTTTTGTGTGTTCATAGCCTTGATGATACAAGGCTATGAGAGGGCTGGATTTTAAACTGATTTAAAGAATTATGACTGTGCGGCGGAGGTCTGTTTGCCATCGCCTTGTTCAGTGTGCTTATGTTGTTTCAGGCTGATATTGTCGGCTTTCACATCACCACCCTTGGTTTCTAACGATCCGTTAATGGTTGCCGTTGCACCGGAACCACCGCCGTTACCCGTCATGCCTTGCATATAGATTAAAGCACCGCTCACCAGCAGGTTGCCTGTGGTTTCGGTTTCCGGGCAATCAATGGTGACTTTCGAAGGTGACTTAATCAGCACATCACCTATGGCAGACACTTCGACGTTGCCACTTTTGCGGTCGTGCTTAATTACCGTGCCGTTAGAAAATTTCTTCATCCAAATATTACTGTCGCCCGTAGGCGTCGGGTCTTGCGTGTTGTAGATTGCGCCTAAGACGCAACCACCTTCACCTCGCGCATCGAGGAGTATCGCGACCAATTCCCCCTCATCAGGCAAGCAGTAAAACTGGTTGCCGCCTGCGTTGGGCGTGAGGAAAGAAAGCCACGCGGTTTCTAAATCTTCAAGGGCAGGAATTTTACACCGCACTTTATGGCTTTTCGGGTCGATTGCCGACACAATGCCTTCTTGATAGGTTGCACCAAAATTATGGGTTTGCATTCGTCATCTCCATGCCTAAAGTCATCAAATCATCGGGGATAAATTCCAACATTCGCACCTCAATGCTCGTGGTGTAGCCCCGTTTGTTAAAGGTGTGGCGTGATTGCTTGATTAAGTATTTACCTGAAAACACGCCTAAATTTTTAAGCCAAATAGTCGAACCTGCTACCAGTTTTGGGTTGCCAATCAGGGTAATATCGCCTGCACTTTGGTCTTCGTTTTGCTCGCTTAATGCTGCATCGCCTCTGGCATCAATCTGTTCTTGGCTTTCGCCACGTGTCGTAATTTTGAGCGTATCGCCACTTGCCGCCTGTGCCTGCTGCATTTTCGGGCGAAGTGCGGTGGCTTTTTTGCTTTTTTTCACCACTTTTTTACCGCTTGTGTCAAAGCCCTTGATTTCCACTTGCTTTGCGGTGTCTTTAATCCGATCTCGCAGTCGCAAGCTAATACATTCGCTTTCATCCAACACGACCACAGGTTGACTTTGCCCGAGTTCATCTTTATCGGTAAACACCAGTTGATTGCCCACAATCTTGAAACTGTGATGATATTCACGAGCAAGGCGGGCAAGAAATTCCACATCACGCTCTTGATATTGGGTAATGCGTTGAATGGGAATGTGGCGAATTTTGCCCACCAATTTGAGCTTCAGGCGATTCGCCACCGCTGCCACTACTTGGGCGAGCGTGGTGTTCTCGTAGGCTTTCGGCTTTAGCGTGCGGTTAGCTTTGCTAATGCCAGTGGATAAGGCTCGCAAGGTAATGCTGGACGGACGATAGCCATATTCTACCTCATCAATCTCAAACGCCCCAATTTGCACCAGAGACTCGCCCTGATAGCCAATCGCCGCCTTGAGTTTGTCGCCCTGTGTGGGGAACCATTGGCGAATCCACTTACCGCTGATGTCTTCAAAGGATACAGAAAGCTCATCCGATTGCCCTTCCAAATAGTCGGTGTAAGTCAATTCCAGCAAAGACGGCTCAATGTCAGCGGTAATATTGGTTTTCTCATAAAAAAGCGAAAAATCGGGCGTTTGGACTTTACTCATTATTTCCTCTTAACCACGGCGGTAAATTTTCGTTTTGGGTCGACTTCACATTTAGCACAGGGATAAACACTGTCGCCCCTGTCGGCAACACTTCGCAAAAGCTGATGTGTGGATTGGCTCTAATAATCCGAGCATATTCCAGTGCGTCGCCATAGTAATAATAGGCGAGATGATCCCAGCGTTCGCCTTGTTTGACAGTGTGTTTAAGGACGGTTTGGGTCATTTTCATTCTCCACGTTTTCATCTTCACGCAACACGATCCAAGCGGTCATTTTTGCCACTGAATTTGCGGAATTATCCAGCCGCTCATTGATTTCAGTTAAAGCATTATCGGCAGGCGTAAACCAGTTATTCCATTCGCTATCAGCAGACGCCCGACTGAAACTCTGTTTCATTATTTGCAAATCATCATATATCGCAGACACATCACGGCTAAATTCGCTAATGGCAGGCAGATACTGGCGAACGCCCTCGAAAGCAGATTGCATTCCGACCAGTTCACCAAAACCACCCAAGGCGTTGTCTAAATTAGCAAGCGCACTCGGCAAATACGCCAATGCGGACGCAGGATCGTGTGCCAACTGGCGAACTACTGCAACGGTGTTGCGAACTTCGTCCACCGCACGTTTGCCTTGGTTGTAGAGTTCCACGCCACGGCTAACCGTACTTTTCACAGTTGAAAGTGTGTTGGTTAAGCCTTTCGGCAAAATCGAACCGAGCAGCGATTTACCGCCTACATTCAACGCCGCACCAAGCAAGCCTGCTTGCCCATTGCCGACAAACTCTTTCAGGCTAATATTCATCTCGCGCGCTAAGGCATTACCTTTGCCGTCGGTAAATAGTGTGGTTGATGAAATATCGGTGATCACAAAATTGCCTTTGTATTTTGAACCCCACATCAAGGCAAGAGCGTCTTGCTTAGCTTTTGCCGAAAGTAGCGATTGATAACGACTTTCCACGCCGCCGATTTTGTGGTGCAGGCGAATCGCAAAGGATAAATCTGTCAGTTTCTCGCCCATAGCTTGCAGTTTTGGCTTGCCTTTAAGCACCGCGTGTTCGGCAAAATCTGCCGAATGGGTTTCGTTGAAATCGGTCAAATTGACAGGCTCAAAGGCGATATTACCTAGCATAAAATACATCGTTGTTTCTCCTTAGTAAGCTCTCCGCATTTTCTGATCCATAATTCGTTCGATAGCTTTTTCTAATTCATACAAACTCATTTGCATACCTTGCTGAACTTGCTCCAACACGCCCTGATTCTGGCTACCGTTCACGTTAATGGTCGGGTTAAAATTGACCACAATGCCGTTGTGCTGATTGGTTTCGTTATTGGTAACCGCATTTCTATTTAGCGGTTGATAATCGCGAAGGATTGACGGATTTTGACTGTTTGCGTCAGGGTTAAAATTAGGTGTGCGGAAATCGGTCGATTGATTAAGTCCAAGCAGATTGCCGACAAAATTCGCCCCGAATTTCACATCGTCCCACAGTGTGCCTAAAAAGCCTTTTTTCTCGTTTAATAGCGGTTTAAAGGCGGTTTCAACGCTATTTAAAACAGGCTCAAATTTCACCGCACTTGAGAGATTTTTGCTGGCTTCCGTGGCGATTGGCTGGGCGTTATCCATCCCGATTGCCAAGCCTTCCACCACGTTTACACCGTAGCCCTTAAACACTCGGCTTGGCGAGTGAATACCGAGTTTTTCTGCAAACCAGCCTTTAATGCCGTCGCCTAAGTCTGAGACAATCTGTTTTGCACCTTCCCAAGCGTTTTTAATGCCATTGACTAACCCGTCAATCATATTCTTGCCGAAATCGGTAAATTTAGCTGGCACATCAATACCAAACCACGACAACACAGTAGAAAATACTTGCTGGAATAAACCAAGCGGCGACCAGTTCAGAATGGTTGCGGTGATGTTGCCAATGCCTGAATTGAAGAAAGTGGTAATGTTTTCCCATATGCCACTAAAGAAAGTCGTGACCCCATTCCAAATATCGGAAATTACTTGTCCACATTGAGCTGATTTCTCGCCAATCCATTGCCACATTTGGCTGAATTTTTCGCTGACCCAGTCCCAGTTATCCCAAAGTAAATAAGCCAGCCCTGCAATAACGGCAACGGCAATGCCGATAGGGTTGGTGAGGAAAGCTTTTCCTAATCCAATAAAGGCTTTTTTCGCAACACCAAAGGCTGAACCAAGCCATTTCATTACTCTACCTGTTTTGGTAACTGTACCCGTTAAGGTTTCAAGTTCTTTGGCTGCTTTAATTGCCTTAAATACTTTAAATGGCATAAATGCTGCCGAAAAAACTGAAGCCAAACCACTAAAAGCAAATTTTGTGGCAAATGCAACGGTGCTTAATCCAGCTAAACCACCCGCAACCGCAACGCCCCACTTAATCAATGATTTATGCTCATTGATAAATGGTGTGAGTGTATCTTCAATAAAACCTTGCAGATCATTTGCTAACGATTTTATATCCCCAGCAAACGCTGAACCAAAAGCCCCCACAGCATTTTCCCAAACGCCACCTAAGCTTTCTAAAGCAGAGCTAAGTATTGCGGTCTTGAGTTTAATCCGCTCTTGCAGGCTGGCTTGCTCTCGCATTTTGGCAATCATCTCGTCCAAGCCTTTCGCCCCTTTTTGAGCTAAAATATCAGCAAGACGACCACCTTCAATACCAAACAATTCTTCTGCAACTAAGCCAACACCTTCATCGCCATATTTTTGACGGATTTTTTCAAACTTCTGCATTTCGGCGAGCATGCCATCTACGCCTTTAAATGAACCTTTTTTATCCCAGAAGTTAAACTCAACGCCTACCGACTCCATCATATCCCGAGCTTCGGCTTTCATTCCTTTTTTGGCATCACGGATCATCTTCGGACCTTTGTTCATTCGGGATAGCATCATATTTAACCCTGTACCAAAGGTTGAACCTTCTAAGCCTTGTTGTCCTGCCATAGCTTCAATCGCAAGAATTTTTTCGGTGTTTTCTGCTCCTGTCAGCTTCATCGAGTTAAGTTTAGGAGCATAGTATTTCATTGATTCATACATCTGCTCCTTACTCAAGCCACCAGCAAACATTGCTCGTTGCAAATAATCGGCAGATTTTGCCAGTTCAGATTCATCTAAGCGATGGGATTCCATAAACTTCGCTAAAAATTCACCGCCTGATTGCTGATCCATATCTAATAAGACGTTTAATTCTGCTGAAGTTTTTAAAGCACCATTTTTGAGAATCTGATCTGATAAACCTTGTTTTTTCAGAGCTTGAGAAAGGCGATAAAAATCTTTAGTAGTACCTGGTAAATCACGCCCCAGCTCTTTGGAAATTTTGCTGATTTCTTCAAATGCACCAAAACTACCATCTTTTTTCATCATTGTGATTTTAAGATCGGTTGCCGCATTTTCTTGCTCCATATAGCCTTTCACCGCTGTCCAAGTTGGCATAGCGATTGAAGCTGTTGCACCCGCAGATTTTAAAATTTTGCCTTTTAATTCATCGCGATCTTGTTTGCGGGCTTTTTGCTTATCAATAGCGGTAGATAATGATTTCTGAGCTTTCTCAGAAGATTGAATTGCTGAAGTAAAACGTTGTTGTTTAGCAACAAGTGCGGTAATTTGGGTTTGCATTTTTTCATATCGGCGAGTGAGTTTGCTGATACTTTTATCGCCTGAAAGATAAGCCAACTGCATTTTTTGATGTAATGCGGCTTGCTTAGCTTGCATTTTGGTAACAGAAGCCCCCATTCGGTCGTGCATTTTGGTGGCTTTGCCCAAACTTTTAGAGAGATTTTCTACGGTTCGATTGGCTTTACCAAAAGCAGCAGAAAAACTGCCTTTTAATGAAGCACCAATTACTAAACCGAGAACTAAATTGTTTGCCATTTTTTACTCACTATGTTAAATATACGAAAAATTCAGGAGGCTTATTATGTTTGATTTATTCAAAGAGGTTATTGAAGAGTGGGGCGGTTACAGCACTGCTGAAAAAACCTATTGGGTCATCACAGGAATGTTATTTGCCGCTGGTTTTATCGCCTTTAGTTGGTGGTATTGGGTAGGAATGATTGACGCAACAAGTAGCTTGATGACATTCGTTTTCGGTGGCTTTATTTACTTAATTTTAGGCTCTATTGTTGCTTTACTTTTCTCACCGTTAATGGCTGCGATTTCGTTTATCACAGCCACTTTCGTTGGTATTTCATCTTGGCTTGTTGGGCTATACCGTCAAGCTCGTACATAACCCGCCTTAACCTGACGATTGGCTTGAAAAAGCCAATCATCAAGTTCTTTTAGTGTCCAACCATCAATTTCTTCTGCTGAAAAACCAAACCACCAAACAATGTCGGCAATCGCATTATTCAGCGTCTCCATCTTCACTGCTTGCACCAAACAGAAATCGTTGTACCTGAACATAATCTTTCCATTTGATTAAATCCATATCTTCCAACACCAAACCACAGCAAAGTGCTGCAACGATAATTTCACGATCTTCGTTAGTTTTACCTTGCTGACTTGCTGTACGAAAATCTTTTACCAATGGTTCACGCACTTTTAACTCTTCGAGCGTTGTGCCATCAGGTAATTGAACAGGACTAGACAATTTAATGGTTGTGCGAACTGCATCGACTTTTTGAGACATAAAAAACTCCTTTGTGAGTGTGTTGTTTAACTTTCACAAAGGAGTTTACTTAAATGGGCTTTAAAGGTCGTTTAAACTGCTTTAAAGAATTACTGCCCGATATTAGTGCGGTATTTTTGCAACACATCTTGACCGTTTACGCGGTAGATGTTGGCAAGCACGTCCACAAACAACACTTCTTTTCCTGCCAAGGTTTGCTTGATGGAATAAATTTTGAAGGTGTCGGAATGCTCCGTTGCTTCTTTATTTTTCAAGCTACCGCCAGTGGTTTTATTGAATGCCACGTTCATGATGGTCACAAGCGGTTCTTCAGCGGCAAGTCCACGCGAATCAAACACCTGCAAGTTAGAACGGGTCATTAATTGCACGTTTTTGTATGGGTTGTAGGCTTTTGCGCGCACTTCAGGATAAAAGCTACCCCAAATCACTTCACCTTCCATGGCATTTAAACCTGCCGGTAGTTCTACCGTACCGTGTAAACCCAAGCCTTTATGTTCAATGAACTCAAACTCAATGTCCGGTAATTTAAACTCTTTGGCTTTGCCTAAAAGGGAGTTTCCATCCATATAAGTGTTAGCGTTCACAATCTGATGAATTGCGGTACTCATAATTTTCTCCTTCTAGCGTTGTGACACCAAGTTCACTAAGTATTTACGGGTCATTACCGATTTATTGCTGATAAGCTCGGCTGGCAATTTCGGCGTGTATTCATACATCAACGGCACGTGACCTTTGCTAAATTCATCCACCAAGTCGGTATCGTGGTCAAGGCTGACGCGATAACCTACAATGCTTGGCAAGGCTCGCAAATAGGTGTCTACTGTTTCCAATAGGCTGTCAATCAACGCATCATCAATCGGGCGGTCTATAAATTGCAACTCGGTGCGGCGAATACTTTCATCAATCAAATCTCCTGTGCGTAACGCCGTTTCAAAGTTGATGATATGGGTCACGGTTGGATAGTTTGACGAACGGTTACCCCATAAGCGGAAACCTGTACCGAAGCTGTTAAAAATTGTGGTAATACCTACTGCGTTAAGCAGGTTGGTTTCTGATTGTTCATCATCCACACGAGCAGTCAATGGCACTTCCATTCCAATCACGCCTTGCAACTGACGATTTGAGGTAGAGAACCAGTAGCCTTTGTCGGTATCGGTTTTCATCCGCAAGCCTGCTGCGTGTACCGCTAAACTTTCTAATGTGTTGCTTGAACCCAACGCATAGGGATAGAAATGGCGAACACGTTCAGAGCTTGCTGAAGCGTTTAACGTGCCAAGTGGACCACGCCCTTGAATCGCTTTAGAAAGCGATGTGCCTTTCGGCAATTGCACATAAGCCACTGCTTTTAACTGTTCGGCTAATGTTGAAAGAGCCGCTGCACAGCTTGCCGTTTTGTCAAACTCTGGGCAGATTAAAATTTTGGCATCCGCACCGTATAAATTGAAACCGTCACGCACCAATTCCAAGCCTTTGCGTTTGCCGGTAGCAGCGTCAATACCGCCTTTGATGTCCGCTTCGGTCACTTTTTCAGGATCAGCATAAGCGTAAGTCGCTTTTAACCCTTCGTGGCGTGTAGTAAAGGTAATTTCGCCTGTTTGCAAGTTTACGCTGTAATCAGTGCCTTCTTGCAAGGTTTGGCTAGATGATTGAATGCTAATGTTCAATAAGCCTGCTTTCGCTGTTTTTGCCATTAAGGTGGAGCTGTCTTGCGTTAAGACTTCGTCTGTAATGTCAGTTTTGTGTTTTTTCGGATCTAACACATTGACCACATACACCTTACCTGCAGCATAGCGTGCTAATACATCAAAGGCATCAGGCAGGGTAAAGCCTTGGTTTAAAATCACACCAAATTGAGCAAAATCTTTGGTGGTTTGGCACACGGTCAATTCATTGACTGTGCCGATAGGTGCAGTCCCTACGATGCCAATAATTGCACCGTCCACCGTTTCCACCGCAACAGAGCCACCTGCCACGCGTGTTGTTTTCGTTCCGTGATGAAACGCCATAATGTTCTCCTTATGGTTCTTTGCGGCGGTAACGTGCCGCGGTAAATTTTGGTAAATTTTGCGGCTGGTGTACTTCCACCTGCCACGTTTCGGTTTGAATAATCAGTTGATATTGCCAAAGCCCATCGTCTTCACCTGCAAATTCTTCACTCACTAAGCTACAAGCGGTGCAATTTGTCGGGCGAAATCCCACAATCGCCAGCCTGAGTTGGTCGAGCATTTCCAACGCCCCTGAGTCATCGTGCTGACTGCGAGCAATTACGGTCAAAGCCACTAATACTTTGCGGCGTTGTTGGATAATGTCGGTGCTATCAAGGCTTTCAAATTTTGACCCTGCATACTGCACCAACACCGCACCATATTGGTCGGTGAGGTTGTAGCGGTCTAAGTCATCGGGGAACAGTTCGATGCTGAAACTCGTGGTCTTCTGTTCGATATGATCTCTGATGCTTTGCAAAATCGGTAAAGTGGCACTCATAGATGCGCTCCTTAATAACCCGACAAATCCAATTTCTGCGGTGCACGGGCTTTAAATTTCAACGCAGACGGCAAACTGTCATCGCCTTCCGCGCCGATTTCCGTTAAGCCCAAATGCAGTTTGCCACTGGCAATGCGATCCAAATCTTTTAAGGCTTGGCTGTGGGTTTCTTTCACATTGTCGGGAAAGCCTTTGCCTTCGGGACGGCGTGAATACAACCAATAGCGAGCCAGTTGTAGACAAATGTTACGTACAAGCGTTGGCACATCATTTAACGGTAGCAAATAACGTGAACGTAAATAGCCGTCCACCGTTTCGGTAGCGTATTCGCACGCCTTGTTTAATACGGCATAATCGACTTCCGTTGCTCTTGTGTTGTCATTAGAGAGTTGCACAAGCACCACTTCGCTCACCACTTCCGTTAAATCTTGTGCCTGAATGTACATTATTCTTTACCTTCGCCTTTGTTGTTTTTGTTTGCCTTTTCCGCTTCTTTGCGGGCTTTTTCTGCTGCCGCAAGACGAGCTTTTTCCGCCTCAGCTTCCGCCTGTTTGCGTTTTTCGTCTTCAGCTTCATCTAGCTTCACATAAAGCGAGATTTGGGCGTATTCTTCATCGGTTAATTCAATTTTTGCACCTTGTTCATAACGATTGCCGTTATGCAGAATGGCCATGGTGCCGATAACAACGTAAAGTTTTTTGTTCATTGGTTTCTCCTAGTGAAACGGTGTTACAAATCTTCCCTAACCCCTCTTTACTCAAGAGGGGGGATTTTTTGGGGTTATAGGCAACCTTTAATCAAATAACCAGCCGATGCACCGAGTAAGTGCGGTTTGTGAATATCGGTGGTGCGAATGACTTCAAGCTTGCCACCGTTTTCTTTGTAGGTGTCCACAAATAAGCCACCTTGACGACGGACGGTGTAGCCATAAGACGACTCATACACTGTGCCTTTGCGTTCGGTTGAACGTGGCGCAACATAGGCAAGCACAATGGCATCAGACCAGATGTCTTTAAGTTGATTGCTTTCTTCATACACCGCTTCGCCGATTTTTACGGTATCAATGCCAATCAACTTGCCGAATACTTCAGGCGTTACAATCGCCACTTGTGAATACTTGAGTTTTTCAATGACAGCTGGGTGTTCTTTTAATGCTGCCCACACATCGCCTGCAATCACGCATACATTCGGTTTGCGACCAATCGCACGCTTCACGGCACGAATGCCCGTGTCGAACATCGCAAAGATGTCTGCTTGTTTGCTAGTGATTTTCGATGTACCGCTTAACGTGACTTTGTTGCCGCTGTCGTATTTGTTTTCGTCTAAGGCGAGCGTTGCCACTTCTTTTTCACGACCGAGTGCAATCACATCTTGGGTGGTGTTTAAGGCGAATTGACGGAGCGAGAAAATCGCTTCGTTTTCCTCGCGGTAGTCGATGGCGTATTCCACATCGTGCTCTTCCAACGCCACGTCGATTGCCGTGATGTCTTCAGGGTCTAAACGGTTTGACGTGCCGCGTAAGTTACGCACCGTACTTGGTAAGCGGAATGCAAGGCGACCGAATTTCGGAATTTTGCCCGCTTCTTTGTCGATTTCGACGGTCGGCATTAACACTTCTCCGATGAGTTCTAAATTGTGATAGCCCTGTGCCAATTTGGTTAAAACAGGATCTTGCACACGGAGTGCTGCGAGATTGTGAGCAGTCATAAATTTCCCTTCTATTGATAAATTGCGTTAAAGGCGGCGGTGTAGCTCACGCCGTGTTCTTTGGCATACGCCATAATTTTTTGGTCAGCTTCGATGCTGGCTGGGTTTGTGCCTTCGGCATATTCCACCGTACCATCTTGCGGTGCTGCCGCTTTGTCTTTGGTGGCGACTTCACCGAAGTTCACCACTTGTGGCTGAGCACCCAAAAAGGCTTTGAGTTTGCTGTGTAGGTTTTCGCCTTCGCTAAATTCAACTACACCACCTTGCATTGTGGTGGAAGCATAGTTCAATAAATCTACCGCTTGCTGTTTAGCAATCGGGGCAAGTTTGCCCGCTTTCACTAAACCTTCAGCAAAGTCGGCATTTTCGGCTTTGGCTTGGTTGAGCGCGGTTTCAGCTTTTTCGGCTTTCAATTTTTCGTTTTCTGCCTTGAGCTGTTCAATTTCTTCAGGTGTCATTTCAAGTTCTCCTTCGGTTGATTGAGCTGGGTCTGAAGTTGGGTTATTCGGTTCATTAAAATTCGGCACAGGAAAACCTGCTTCATCTTGTTGATACCGTTTCAAATCATTGCGGATAGATTCTTCTACCACGCTATTGACTAAATAATCAGGCAATGCTTTGTCGGCTTCATCTTGTCCGTGTTTGCCAATCAGCCATTCACGCAAACGTCGCCACAAACCTGCTTCCGCCCAGTCGGAAAAATCCACTACGCCTTGTTCGTTTTCGGCAAATTCAGGGTTACGCAAGCCTTTTACGGCGGGTGGCATTGCCCCTAAGAAACCGACGTGGCGTAAGTACAAACTGCCCGGGCAAGGATTGTTTGGGCTATCGGCAAGATAGAACGAAGACGACACTTTCTTAAATCGTCCTTTTTCCACCATTTCGGCAAATTCAGGATCCACTTGGTTGAACTCGGCTTTGAGTACATCACCGTCCAACTCAAGGCGTTTTACCCAGCCATAGGCAGGTGCATTGTGTTTTGGGTGTCCAACTACCGCGGGGGATTCGTGAAAGTTTACGTCGTAGGCATTGACGGCTTGTTGCAAATCATCGATGGTAATTTCCACTTCTACGCCATTTGCATCTAGTCGTTTGCCGGCTTTGAAAATTTCAATCAGGGTCATTCGGTTGTTCTCCTTGTGTTGCGAACATCATAGGAAAAACGACCGCTTGTAGCTTTTAAACTGGTTTAAGGAATGAAAATGGGAAATCGAAAGTGAAAAGGAAGCGAATGGGGCGTTTTTGCGTGTTTATCGGTGTTTATAAACACGCTCAAGGTTATTCAAGCGATAATTTATCGAATTGCTAATAAAACGCCACAATGGGCGTTTTAGGGCTTATTTTTGAAAATTGAACGATATTACAGATTTTGGTCGATTTGGCGTTGCAAAAGTGCGGTGGCTTTTCGCAAGAGTTTTTGCTCGTCTTGTTCGCTTACGCCTAACCACGGACGTTTAGGAATGGTGACTTTCCCCCCACGCCCCGCCTTGCCACCGAATTGGTGCAAGCGGGCATATTTAGCGTCAGAACCAAACTCGACATTTTTGTCGTTGTAGTTGTAGGCGGTTTTATCCGACAAATAGCCGTCCTGTCGCAAAATCTTAGTGGACTTACCTTTCTTCTGCTTGCGTGCCAAGGTTTTTGGCGAAAGCGACTGCCAGTTATTGCCTTCAGGATCAACTTCCTGCTTAAACCGTTCCGCGTGGATTTTTTTCAAGGTTTCGCCCAGCACACCGTAGAGCTTGCGGGGTTGTTTGAGTTGGCTTGCAATACGGTGGAGTTTTTCCACCGCTTGCGTGTCGTTAAGGCTGATTTTAATCATAACTAAAAGCCAGCGAGTTTATTTTTCAATACATAGCCTTCAAGTTGCCATAATTTATTGAAGGCATTTTCAAAGGCAATACGTTCACCAATTTCTTGGTTATAGGTTGCTGGTGAAACGCAAGCAGACTCGCCTGTTACGGTGAACCCATTGCGTAAGGTTAAAACACAGATGGTGAGGGTTTCAGTTAAGCGGTGGAATTTTTTATCGGTAATAATAGATTCCAAATGTTCTTGGGTAACACGTTCAGTCATATTTATTCTCCTATTGATTAAAAAATAAGTTGGGGGTATAGTTAAGTTACCGCAGGGGGTTTCCTACTGGAAAGGTTACGATTGGTTTGTCGCCCGTATTATCCTGTTCGAATCAGGCAAACCTGCGGATTAGTCCAAACTTCCCCATAGCAAATCAAAACTATTCTTCAAATTTAACCAATCCAATTCGCCTTTAATTACGCTTGCAGTACGAACTAAATTGACTTTGTGTGCTAATTTTTTCTTGCTTAATTCATCTTTGATTTTTACTTCATAATCCATTTTTACTGCGACTTTTCCTTGTTCAGTTTCATAAATGAAAAGCAATGTTGGTAACTTTTGATCACGTTCTAATACTATCGCCTTTGGATTTCTCAACTTCTCTGGCAACTGTTCCCAAAACTCAATCGGCAAGTTAATGCCTTTGGCTTGCTTGGTATCACGCAGGGCGTGCAATACATCTTCATCACGCACGGCAATCACGGCAGATTGCGGAGCTTTTTCAAGTGCGGTCAATTTATCAATCACTTTGGCTGGGATTATGCCCACGTTTTTCATTTGTCCACGTGCCATTTTTTCGGTGGCAACGGTATCTACCATCGACTTCATCGCGCCGTTTAACATCATCACGGAACGCGGATTTTGTAACACGTTTTCAATCAGTAGGCTGGCAAGTTTTGGCTCGGCATTGACGAACTTATTGAATAACAGCTGATCCACGTCCGCATTTCGCCCTGCAGTCAAGCGGTCAAAATTATGCGGTTGAAATCCTACATCATAACCTTTCGGCACGCGTACCATTCGTGGATTGCCGGAACGTGTGCCGACTAGTTTTTCCTGCCATTCGATTTCAGGCGATGGGCTGACGGTTCTGCCCATTTCCTTGAGGTCATCTTCATCGTGAGCAATAACGGTGCAGTGGCAGCCATAGGCTTTAATGGGGTAGTAATAACGCCAAAATGGATCGCTGGCCGGCAAAATTGTGCCGTCTAAGTCAATATGCTCTTGGCGTGGGTGGCTATTATCGTGGTGATGATATTCCCAATAAGGCATCACATCAGCCAAATCTAAATGCTGTTGCAAACGACCGCGATTGTAGGCAGCGTAAACGTTGGTGTCGTAGATAATACGGCTACGCCAGTTTCTGCCGCCTTTGTAATCCCAGCCTGTGCGAGCGACAACCTCATCAAAACGCTTGCGGAAGCCTTCCAGTGTTTCGCCGTTGTTGATGGCTTCGTCCACCGCTTCGCGAAAGGCAAGCAGCACTTCATTACGATTTGCTCCTGCGACCATAAAAAAGTAGTCGTGTTCTTCGCCTAATACGTCAAGGTAGCTGTTGGTCGGTAGGTTGAGCTTTTTCTCAAAGTATTTGACTTGATTTTCAAAGGTGAATTTCATTGGTAAATCTCCCCTAGCCACTCTTTACTAAAGAGGGGGACTTTGCACGCTCATCTTCTACAGATTGTCGCCCTGCAAATTGGGCAGCGGTTGAACCCCACGCCAGCAGTTCGCCATATTCCGCAAAACTTAATTCAGGAATAAGGCTATCCAGCTGATTGCGGAAATCCTCAAGGCTTTCGGCTTGCCCTAATTGGTTGCGAATGCTTTGCAGCCAATGTTCAACGTGGGCTTCGCCCTCTACTTCTAACTGTTCGCCGATGGTCTCAATCACGCTTTTCGGGATAGGTTCGGCAAAGTCGGCAGTGTTGGCAGATTTTTCCGCTTTTTCGACCGCTTGCATAATGATGTCACCGTCTTCAAAACCATAAGTGCGGTGGATATATTGCTCGGTAAAGCTCACGCCGATTTCAGTCAAAATCTTGTCACGTTCCGCCTGCAGTTTGTCAATGCTTTCTTGTTCGAATAGCTCGAAGGTTGGCAAGGTGTCCACGCTGAAATTGAGTTCACAAATCCACGCCAGCAACTGATTGAACACGCCTTCCACAAGGCTGGCGTCATCGTTGCGAATATCACGCGTCACTTCTAGCCCTGCGGTGGCAGAGGCTCGGTTAGCTTCCGCTTCAGTGGTTTGGTTTTGACCGAGTAACGCAATGGCGATTTCTGATTTGCAGTAACGTAAGAAATCATCGAATACTTGTGAGCTTGCCCCTTTGCTTGCACTTTCTTTTAAATCAATGGAACTATCTTCAGGAATGGCAGCTACGGCGGTTCCCAACATCTTTTCCATACTATCCAAAAGTTCATCAATTTCGTGAATTTGGGCTTGGCGTGGGTGTTTACCGACCAGCCACGGGCTGCCATATTTTTCCATAAATTCCAACCAGAATTTAAAGCCTCCTTTCTTAAACGTTGCCGCCCAGAAGCAGAGCGAGAGATCGCCCAAGCCATACGGGTTGATGTAGGTCGCATTTTGTGTGGCAAGCAACATTCGATAAGGCGGCAGTTCTTCGCCGTTGATGTTCTCTTTGGTACGAAGTTTAAGCTGGTTTTCTTCATCGAAGACGAACCACTCTTGCGTTTTGCCTACGATTGCCGTTGGCAACAGTAAGCCGTTCTCGCTTTCCCACATCACTTCCAACGCCTGATAACCAAACAACGTGGCATCAAGTATTTCACTGATGATTTGGCTCATCGGCAAGCGGTCGAAAAGTGCGGTCAAAATCTCGTCCGTTTTTTCATTGCCTGTGGGCGTGATACGCCACTCAAGCCCTTTAATGGCTGCTTTTCTACGGCGAACACAGCCCCCAACGTGGCTGTCGGATAGGATTTCACGGTAAGCCGAAATATCCTTGCCCATTTTTTTCAGCACAGGATCAGGGTTCGGCAGGTAGTGCATAAACGACCAATAGTCAATGGCGTTGGCACGGCTGGCGATGACGCGGATTAGGTCTTGTTTTTTTGGTGTCATTGGCTTTCCTTATTTTTCATAATCCACAAAGGCGGCAAGCAATAAAAATACCCACCAACAGCGGCAGAAATGGTTAAAGTTACAAATGCGATCATGGTTAATATCCTTGCGTTAATTTTCGGCTGGCTCTTGGTTTGCGACTGTGGGCTTTCACAGGCAACTGCACCAACTGACGGCTAGCATAATGAGCAAGCAATAAAGAAATTGCGGTGTCGCCGTGGCGTTTGTTTTTGCCGTCTGCACTTTTGGTTCGTTTATCGGGAATGCGTGGCACGCCTTTCACCACTTGGAATGAACGCAAATCGGCAAGAATATCGGCATCTTTTGGAATGCTGTCGAGTTCGCCATCTTCGAGCGCGGCTTTAAATGGGGCGGTGTGTTCGCGATACCATTTTTCCGATAACTGCACGCAATCCACCAATGAGCCGAAGGCATCACGAGCAGCTTCAGCTAAATAGCCCCCATTCCCACGTGCATCAAAAGCTGCACCGGCAAAGCGTGGCAAATGCTTGAGAATAAACAGCACAATTTGTTCTTGTTGCTTGTAAGGCATATTGCCCAGCTCCACAATCAATCGAACGCTTTTGGTTAAGTTTTGCTGTTGTGCTAACACCACAAAGGACGTCATATCGCCACTGCGAGCAAAGTCTTCGCCTAAAAAATGTAATTGCGTTTCATCTAAGGTTTGCAAAATCGGCTGAAGCGTGGTTTCGCACCAATCCAGCATTTCCTGATAGCGTGTCGGCTCAGGTACAAGGCTAAAGCCATCTTTTGCCGTCATTCGGATTACGGGCGTGTTTTCGTTCATTTGGCGTTCAATCAACGCTCGTGAGAGCCATAAGCCTGTGCCGTTTTTCGGCACGCAATAGTATTCTTCTTCCGCATCTTCTTTGGTTGCCGTGTCATTGAGTAGGTTTTCTTTCCATTCTGCTTCTTTTTCGGCTGTCCATTCTTGCTTGCTGACTTGGCAAATACGTTGGTATAACCCTTCAGCACAGGCATCATCAAGGGTAATCGTATGCACTGAGTAGCGTTTTCTGCCTACCCGACTATCTAAAATCAGCTCATTGAAAAGGTTGTCCGCACCGTTGTGGGTAGAAATCAACCGCACTTTTGCACCCCACATAGTGAGAGCAAGAGCGGCTTTTAATACTTCCGCAAGGTATTCGTGAAAGGCTGCTTCATCAATAACCACCACGCCTTGCATACCACGTAAGTTTTTCGGGTTGCTGGAAAGGGCTTTTACTTTGAAGCCTGATGCAAAATAGATTACATAGGTCAGAATGTCCTTATCTTCATCTTGCAACACTTCTTCTTGAATTTCGCCTGCTGCATAGTTAAACGCCCTTGCCCACATTGCCACCGCGTCAATAAATTCACGTGCCATTTCCTTGTTTGACCCAATGTAGAACACATCAGAGCCACCATCTTTTTTAGCAAGGCTGGCAATCAAAGCATCATCAGCAGCTTCTGCCCACGTCAAACCTGTTCGACGAGATTTTTCGGCAATTTTGAGCTGGGATTTATCTGCTATCCAACGTTTTTGATAGCCCAACAGTAGCTCGTTTGGGTCAAAGGGAATGAGATCTTTCACTATGCAATACCTAAAATTTGCTGTTTGATTTTGTCGGCAGTTTCGGCTGATAAGCCCGCCTGAATAACAATTTTTTCCGTTTCTTCAGCAGCAAGCTCTGCTCGTTTTCTTACATCGGCTTGATAGACTTTGAGCTTAGTACTTGCTTGAATGAGTGATGCCACATTTTTGCCTGCAAAACTTAGGGCTTGGAATTTCTCCATCGGGGTCATCTCATCATCTTTGGCTTCTTCAATATCGACCAAGGCATCAAATAAAGACGACTGCAACATCCCCATCAAGGCTTCACTGCGTTTATCTTCCTTATCTTCTGCGCCTTCAGCGATAATACGTGCGGCTTCGGTACTATCTTTGATTGCCTTAAAGCGGCGTTCAATTTTTTGCCCATAGCGATGAATTGCCGACTTGCTGATTTGGTAGCCTTTTTCACGCAGTAGGTTTTCCAGTTCGACATAGCCGGAAAAGCCATTCTCGGTTAAGGCACGCTCCAGCCAACGGCGGACATCTTCAGGCAGTTTTTCAATACTTGAGCGAGGTGCCATGATTTCCCCCTATGCCCAATACTTTTCAGGGCGTGCAATTCCTGCTTGGCAGTCGATGGTGTATTCCACAATATCCACGCCCAAGCGGTTAATATCGGCAAACCACACGCCGTGCGGTTGTTTGGTCAGTTCCACCAGTTTGCGGTCGGAAAGGTATTCCAACTGCTGGCGGATTTCGTGCGGCGTGACATTTGGGTAAATGCCTGCCATCACATCACGCAAAAATTGTTCGCTGGTGGTGTATGGCATCGCTTTGTGTAAAGTATTGAGCAAGTGCCAACGCATACCTTCTCGGCGGGCTTTTTCCATCATTTTGCACTCTCCATTTTGTATAAATCACTTAAGGTTTTGTGTAGGGCATCCATTTTGGCTTCCAACACTGTTTGTCCGCGAATGTAGTCATCACGCAGGACATAAACGAGCGGCAGACTCGACTGCATTTGGTTGAATTGCTTTTCCAATTCTTCCACTTTGTCGTTTACTTTGAGCTGGTTTTGGTGGCGTTCACTCAAACTGTTTTGAAACTGCGATACTAAAATCTTGGCAAAGCCAAAACAGCAACCAAGAAACGACAACAACAACCCGACCAAGTGCCAAAATTCCACGTTAATGGTCATTGTTCGTCTCCTTGCAGATTTCCCGATAGGTCGCGTTATGCACCGCAATTTGACGGAGCGTTTCGGTGGTATCTTGGCGACTGGCTTTGATTATGCCAAAGCCCGAACAGCTGGGGTTAATCACGGAGATCGCCCGACTGTTGCAAGCGGTTAATGACATCATCACGGCGAGAGCCACGAGTGTTTTCTTCATTTTTCTTTCTCACTTCAAAATGTTTGACTTGGGTTTGAGCCACTGTCTTTTCCTGTTGCAGTTGCTCGTTTTGCTTAAACAAGCGGTCGATTTCCTGTTGAGCTTTGCGAATTTTGTAACAGGCAATCGCACCGCTGACCAAAACTACCGCAACCCCACCTAAAATTAAGTAAGCTATCATTCTTCTTGCCCCCGATTATTTAACGCATTAGCAAAACCTTTGGTCGCCACGCCACCACCGCAAAATAGGGCGAAGGTGTTAAAGAGTTCTCCTACATAGGCTCGGTCTAACCACACGGCATAAATCAAAATGCCAGCCATCAATAACGCCCCAAAAAATTGAATAAAGGCAGTGGTGGAAAGGCGACCGTTGTCGTTGGTAATCAACTCACTCAGTTTTTTCATTTTCTTTTTCCTTGTTGAAATAGTTTTGTTGGGCTGAAGCATAGCCAAAGAAAGTCAGGATACTTGCACAAACAAAGTAGCCGTAATATGCCAACATAATGCCAAGCAAAGTATTTGTGATCATTTCCCAATGATACTTAGCTTTGGTGTATTGGAATCTCGGCTTTGAAGAGCCAAAGAATATTGCCAATATCGCAAGTGCGGTCATAAAGTAAAAGAACCATTCATAGGCTTGTACAAGGTTTTTAATGCCTAATTCATTGGCAGAAATAAAACCACCGAAAATAATGATTTCCCATACCAAAGAGAAAAAGGTAATTCCGCGAATTTCTCGTTTCATTTTAGTAACTCCAGCGTAAGTAAAAGGCAGTAGCAGCGGTTGTGCCACCGTTGATTTTGCGATTTCGTTTGGCGTTGCTACTCATTCGCCAACCTCGTGTAAATTGCTTCTGATGATTTGGAAAACGTATTGATGCACTCATCGTTTATCCCTTAAATAAATGCTCAACATTCACGACCTCTTCGCTATCCAGCCAGCTCCACACATCAAAGCACGGGCAGTCTTTAATCCATTCGTTTGGGCTGATTGTGCCGTCGCCGTTGAGGTCGGGGCTTAGATCACGATGTCCACAAATGCGAGCACTGGGATATTTGGCTTCTAATTGGCGAAGCAAGTGGTGCAGAGCTTTCCATTGGGCTTCCGTATATTCGCCGTGATTGCGTTTGTCTTTGGTAATACCGCCGACTAAGCAGATGCCAAGGCTGTTTAAATTATGTCCTTTGACGTGTGTGCCTGTTTCGCCCTCTTTACGACCAGTTTCAACTGTACCGTCGGTATCAATCACGAAGTGGTAGCCGATATGTTGTAAGTGCGGATTGAATTGCTTGTAACTGCCAGCTAAACGCTGAAAGCCACGCTGTTTGTGCCAGTCATCAATGCGTTGAGCAGCGGTTTGGGTAGAGGTGCGAAGTTGCTTGCCGTTTTGAGTGGCTGAGCAGTGGATCACGATTTTGGTGATGGGTGAGGTGTGCATAAAAAACTCCAGTTATAAAGGATTACTTGATAACTGGAGTGTACTGAATATAGGTGGGAACTGATTTTAAACTGGTTTAGATAATTATTTTTGCTTTTGATGTAATACCGCTTTAATAATTACTGCATCACTAATTAAGCCATCTTTGACTTTCTGCTTAGCATTAATGGTTAATTCTACAGGACGTTTCTCAAAAGTACCGTTCTGAATTGCTTGCTTGTATTGATTTTCAAAGGTATCGTCTTGTACTTCCGCTGTTAGTTCATTTCCAGTTGTTTCATTCCTAATTTTTACCTTAAATCCGGTTTTTAGTTCGGTGTGAACAGTAATTATTCTATACATTCCATCTAAACGAACATCTTTAAACTCAGGTTGAATTTCTCTTGGTTTTGAAGCTAATACTTTAGCTTGCGCACCTGTTAGTGATACACCTTGAAGTTGTACCTTATCGGCATCAGACGCACTACGCAAAAATTCATTCTGTGTTTCTTGAGAATGTATTTTTATAGCTTCTAATGTTGGGTGTCGATCAAGTACCTTATTCACTATTTCTTTATTGGCTTCAAGTGTTTCTTTGGTTAATTCAGTTTGAATAGATATTGCCTGTATTAGTGCTTTTTCTGTTTCTTTTGTCGCAGAGAGTTCTCTTTGATGCTTAAGATCTCCCAAATAATCTTGGTAGAATCCTTCACCAAAATAAAGAACAAGAAATGTCATTATTCCTATTAACAAATATTTACTTGGCATTTTCGCTATAAGTGCTTTAAAAAGTTCAGTCCAATTTATACTACCGCCGTCACCAAATTCAGAGCAACCTTCGGCAACCTTAATCACAAGCTCTAGTTGTTTCTTTTCTGCTTCAGATAAACGCTTTGGTTCACCATATACTGCAATAGCATACGCTCTATATATCCCTTCTTGAAGTTTTAAAAATGCCTTCATTATCGGTGGAGTGATTGTTGAATGATAACGTTCACCAACAACTTTCATTTGTATTACGGGCCAATCGATAAATTGAATATTTAGATTATCTAATTCGGGAAGCTCATCATCTGAAAGTTTTTTCAGAAAATCGTAAGCATCTTGTTCGTTACGGATAACGATGTCTAATTTATCGTTTTGTTGTTCAGTTGTCATCTTAATTCCTCAGTTCCTCAATTATTTCTTTATCTTCCCACCACAAATACTTTCACAAGGTACGCCGTCTTTGTCGCGGTCTAGGCTACTTACGCCGCATTGGGTAAGGTAGAAACGGGCTTCTTCGCAGCTATCCATATCTTTACAGGTGCGTTTGCCTTCGCATTGGAATTGTTCTTTAGCAAATACGGCAGCCGCCACGCCTAATAAGGCAAAAGCGGCATATTTGAGGGATTTTTTCATCTATACTTCCTTACTCGGCAGAGCCAACAGATGACATAATACCTACACCATTGATGAAGCCGACTTCATATTTCTTGCCGTTATAAATGAAGCTGTCTGATACACTTTTTTGCTCAGTGGTGAATTGTTCCGAAAGTGCGGTTTGTGTTTGAATAAATTTCTTTCCTGCTGTTTTCATTCCACCTTTACCTTCGGCAGCAGATAATAACGCTGAATTTGAGAATAGCATCACAAGGTTATCTGTAGTGTTTTGAGATGGTGTAATGATTGTTACAACACTGATGATATTATGCGTTTTCTTTTGCAAAGTGATATTCATAGCAAAATTATTTGAAAAAGAGTAACTCATTAGATCATAGTTATCATTTTTCTCAAATTTTGGCTTTTTAGGCATTTTGAATGGTGAACTCATTTCTTTAAAGTTTGTATTTACAATTTGAGAAAATTGAGAGAGATTCATACCAATATCGTGAGCCGGCTCTTCTTCTGCTTCTTCTTTAGCCGTTTCTGTTGCTTTTTCTTCTGCGGGTTGCTCTGCTGCTTTTGGTATTTCAGCTACGACAGGCTCTTGCTTTTTAGGCTCTTCTGTTTTAGCTGGTTCTTCTGCTTTTGGCTCATCTTTTACCACTTCAGTTACTGTTTTTTGCTCCTCTTTAACAGTTTCTTTTGAGGCTACAACCTCTGTTTTTGTTTCAGTTGTTGCTGTTGCATCAGGCTTTGGAGCGATGATAATAGCACTGACTATCAATCCTAAAGCTCCGACTAAAAAGCCTGTAATGTGGCGAATGAACGCTCCTTTGCCCTTGGCTTTGAAATGTTTTGCAACTGCATACCAAAACACAACAAATAAGATGAGTGGAATAAAATTGATCATAATGGTTTCCTTATGGTTGGTAAAAAACTCTACGCTACTTTACAAGCCGTAAGTGCCGCCGTCGCCGCCAAAGCACTTGCGGTTTTCTCTATGGCTTCTTTGCCTTGCTCGTTGCTTTCTCGGTAGTCTTCGAGCAGGGTTTGTTCTGAGGGTGAAAGTTCATTATTCGGAATTTTTCCGATAAAAATATCTCCTATTCCAGCAATAATCCAATTTGCATTCACATTAAACTTGGTGATTAGTTCAAACATCAAGTCATCAGGCAGTTTTTGCTTACCTCTAATAACATCACTTAAGCGTGAAGCGGTCGTTTTTTCTAAAGCCTCTGCAAATTTTTCTGCACTTGAATAACCTAATTCTTTCTGTAATTGCTTAATTCTTGCCCCAATAGTCATATTTTTAGCCTTTTATCGGAAATGATCCGAAAATAATTTAGATTTTTCGGAAATTTCACTTGTTATTTCGGAATTATTCCGCTATATTTTGCCACATCAACAACAAACGAACCATAAAGCAACAGAAAGAAGGAGGTGTTTATGTTCAGCCGTTTATTGATTTATTTTTTGAAAAAGCCACAGGTGGCGAAGGTTATTCGGGAGATTGCTCGCCCGCCTGGCGAGCCATTAAATCTGCAAACGTCTTTAGACGATTTTGAACAACTTCTGGCACGCGTCCTTGAACAGCGAAAACGGCGTGGGTATCCAACATCTCTCGAATAACTTGGCTCACAGCTTGTTTTTCCTTACTGCCTAATGCGGCAGAAGCAACAGTATTTAGTAAGAGAGATTGAGTAGATAAAAGAAGTGTGAGTTCTTCTTGCTCGGTTCTTAATTGTTCAATTTCGTTTTTTAATTCGGCAATCTGATTTTCCATTTTTTGTTCCTTAGCAAATAAAAATTGATTGCCATAATTTACCACAAAACAACACGGAGAAGAAATGACAAACAAGGTATTTCACCCCTTGCCGTATCCGCAAACGCTAGAGAGTGCAAGGGCTTATTTCTTACTGCACGGGATTAACCGTAGCGAATGGGCAAGGCACTTTGGTGTGGATCAGCAAGCGATTTCCGATTTACTTCGCGGACAGCTGAAAGGCACTTGGGGCGAAGCCCATAAAACAGCGGTGTTGTTGGGTTTAAAGCCTAACCCAGACCACAAAGCGGCGGCTTAATCACGCAACCTGCTCTTTAACAATTTGGAAAAAACAGCGAAAAATCTAACCGCTCTTTATTTTAGAAAACAATAGGAGAACAAGATGAAACTGTTAAACAGACTAATGAGTTACCTACTCA
>NZ_CALIFA010000042.1:0-2165 GCF_938021905.1 Pseudohaemophilus parahaemolyticus | reverse complement strand
TTGAATTAGCCTTTGATGCAATGGTAGCAAGCGGTATCTATGAAGAATCAGCTTATTATGAATCACTTCACGAATTACCGTTAATCGCTAACACTATCGCACGTAAGCGTTTATACGAAATGAACGTGGTCATTTCTGATACTGCAGAATATGGTAACTACTTATTCTCTAACGTAGCAACGCCAATTCTTGCTAAAGAAATCATCCCAACCTTACAAAAAGGTGATTTAGGTGAACCAACACCAGTAGTTGCTATCGACAACATCACTTTACGCGATGTAAACGATGCAATCCGTAACCACCCAGTTGAATTAATTGGTCAAGAGTTACGTGGTTATATGACAGATATGAAACGTATCGCAGTTGCAGGTTAATTATTAAATCGGTAAAATTCAAGCCAACTTATTCAATAAGTTGGCTTTTTTTATAATCCAAAGGAATTAATATGAAAAACAATAAAATTTTTGACCGCACTTTTAAAGTGAGTCTGGTGGCTGTGGCGTTAGGATTAGTTAATTCGGCATGGGCAACAGATCTCACTTGCTCAAACTCAACAGGATGTCAGTATTCTTGGGGTACATCACCTAATTGGACTTTCAACAAAAACCAACAAACATCAATTAGTGATGCAATTAATGTAACTATTACTCGAGGAAACTACCAAAATATCGCTAAAACCGATGTTGGAACTAGCACACATGGAGGAAAACCACTAGCCTCTAGCGATTCACTATTTGGTATTTTTGACCTTACTGATCGAAATAATCGCATTACTCTTAAATCTGGTGTAAATGCCACACTTAAAGAAGACTACCCTTCAAGTTCACTTTTAGATATATCAGGGGCGGTTGCTACTTTAGAAAAAGGCTCAAAACTCATTGTTGAGAAAAATTACGCACAAATTCACAATATAACTGATGCTTATGGTGATTCAAGTGGCAACGCAGCGATTGAATCTCGTGATGGCAAAATTAATACACAAGCTGATATTGAAATAAATAACGATGGTTCTAGTGCAATTGAATCTCAAAAGACCTCAGTTATCAATTCATCCAATCATAGTATCAAGATGAATGGAAAGAATGATATTGCCTACGCATTATATGGTGCAGAAGATATAGCAAATATCAGTAATGTACAAATTACTGGAAATCAAGATATGCAATTTGCTTTTGACATCGGTACAAATGATGAGAATGCAGCTCAGACGGTTATAGCTAATGGTTTAAATGTAACTCTTAACAATAAAAGTGGTTTATTCACCACATCAGATAGCGGATCGCAAACAATAACACTAACAAATTCAGAAAGTAATACAGGTTATGGTTTACTCGCATTCCCATTGGGCGATGAGCAGTTAGTTAAAATTAATTTAGAAAATACAACATTAAATGCTACTCAAGCATTAATCTCACTTAATGATAAAAACTTCCCTATTGAAGCAGAAGAAGGCGGTGATGCTTTAGATCCCAAAGCTGCAGGTGTCTATCATCTAAACCTTACAGCGAGTAAGAATTCAAAACTAACTGGTGCAATTCTTGAAAATCCAGATTCGCCAGTTAAGAATGAAATCAATTTATCTATGTCTAATAGCCAATGGAGCTTCAATAAATCAAGCACATTGAATAACCTAGATGCTAACAGTTCTGAGATTACATTTACTCCGACTTCTGAATACAAGACATTAACAATTAAAGATAACCTCACAGGTTCTAGCACATTTAACCTCAATACGAATATCGCTGAAAACAAAAACGATAAAATCGTTGTTAAAGGCACTGCTGAAGGTAATCATAAAATTGGTGTAACTAACCAAGGTGCAAATGTTGCTAACGGAAAAGTGACACTTGTCGAAACCAATGGTGGTAACGCTGCATTTAGCTTAACGAACCCGAATAATCGTGTAGATTTAGGGGCTTACCAATATTTCCTCACAAAAGAAGGAAATAATTGGGTATTAGCGAATTCTAAAAATGCGGTCACCCCAGCACCCGTTACCCCAAGTAATCCTGTAGTAACTCCAAGCAAACCTGTGGTGACTCCAAATAAACCTGTAGTAACACCAACTGCTCCAGTTCTACCAAGTACACCATTACTTTCAGACTTAGCGAATGCACAAGTTTCTCTTCGCCAAGCACAATTGCTTTTAGTGGAAGATGATTTAA
>NZ_CALIFA010000041.1:0-4215 GCF_938021905.1 Pseudohaemophilus parahaemolyticus | reverse complement strand
GATATAGAAGAAGATAAAAAACGCTTCCGTATTAGCTCAACAGGCAAAGTCATTCTTGTAACCCCGAAAATGCTAAAGAAACTTGAGGGACACGAGATTGAGGAAGATGGGCATTTAGATTAGTTAGGAAAAATGCGGTGAAAATTGACCGCACTTTATGAACCCCCTCTTTTCTAAAGAGGGGGGCTGATCGAGCGTTATTCATATTTATAGGGAAAATAAAAAACTCAATGAAAATCTTACACGTTTGCTCGGAACTCTATCCGCTCTTAAAAACAGGCGGGCTTGCCGATGTTTTAGGGGCATTACCCCAAGCACAGAACCAAATCGGGCTAGATACCCGCGTTTTATTGCCTGCTTATCCTGCAATTACAGCAGGCATTCCGAATACCCAAGTGGTTGCCGAATTTGACAACTTCGCTGGGCACGTGGTGTTGCGTTATGGAGAATATAACGGTGTCGGGATCTATTTGATTGACGCACCGCACTTATACGGTCGCGAAGGCAATCCTTATCACGATGCCTATTACAATGACTACGGCGACAACTACAAACGTTTTGCCTTGCTCGGTTGGGTAGGGGCAGAATTAGCTACAGGTTTAGATAGCTGGTGGCGTGCAGAAGTGGTACACGCTCACGATTGGCACGCGGGCTTATGTGCAGCGTATCTGTTCAATAAAGGTCGCCCTGCGAAATCGGTGTTCACTATTCATAACTTGGCGTATCAAGGGCAGTTTTCTTATCATCATTTATACGAAATTGGTTTGCCTGCGGGAATGTTTAATGTGGACGGGCTGGAGTTATTCGGACAAATTTCTTATTTAAAATCAGGCTTGTTCTATTCTGATGCAAGCACGGCTGTTAGCCCAACTTATGCAGAAGAAATCACGACACCTGAATTTGCCTATGGTTTGCAAGGCTTGCTTTCTGGCTTAAAAGCTCAAGGTCGTTTAGTGGGGATTTTAAATGGCGTGGATGAAAATATTTGGCATCCGAACGTGGATCAATACATTCCGCACCATTACAAACTGAAATATATGGCAGGCAAAAAGAAAAATAAAGCTGAATTGCAAGCATTTTTCAATTTGCCACAAGATGAATCTGCCTTGGCATTTGTGATGGTCACCCGTTTAACTGAGCAAAAAGGTGTCGATTTATTGATTGAAAGTGCGGATGAAATTGTTAAACAAGGCGGGCAGTTGATGATTTTAGGTTCAGGTGCACCGCACTTGGAACAAGGTATTCGTGAGCTTGCAGTACAATATCCTAACAATATTGCGGTAAAAATAGGCTATGATGAAGCCCTTTCGCATTTAATGGTGGCAGGTGGCGATGTGATTTTAGTGCCAAGCCGTTTCGAGCCTTGTGGCTTAACCCAACTTTATGGTTTGCAATATGGCACACTGCCACTTGTTCGTAAAACAGGTGGTTTGGCGGATACGGTGGTGGATAGCACTTCAGAAAGCATCAAAGCTCGCACCGCAACAGGTTTTGTGTTTGAAAGTGCAACGCCTGAAGCTCTCCGCCATTGCTTGCAACGTGCCTTTGCCTTATGGCAAAAACCGCGTGCATGGACGATGGTTCGCACCGATGCAATGGAACAAGACTTCAGCTGGCGTAAGGCTGCAGAGCAATATAGAACACTTTATGAACGCTTGTAGTTTTATTCGTAAACTTTCTTAACAATCACACCGCTTGTGAAAGAATATTTTGCAAGCGGTGTGGTTGTGCTTGTTTTTTGCAAAGATAAGCATAAAATTCGAACTACTTTTGTCGGCTGTGTAAACAACATTCACGCACTCAAAGAGCGGTCAAATTTTGATTGATTTTTGCAAACGTGCGCGAATTTTGCAAATTCACACACCCTACGTTAATCATTTCTTAGCATTCTAATAGAGGTTTTACCTATGATAATGGATAACTTTGATTCTCCATTCCAATATAATCGTCCTGAAATGACCGTTGAAGCGATTAAAAAATCAATCGTTTACAAACTTATTTTTTTAATCGGTCGCTCTCCACGCGAAGCCAGCCAACGCGATTGGCTCAATGCAACTCTCCACGCTGTGCGTGATTTAGTAACAGAGGGTTGGATCACGACTGCTCGCCAAACTCGAGCAGAAGATTCTCGCCGTGTTTACTACCTTTCAATGGAATTTTTAATCGGGCGTACGCTTTCTAATGCAATGATTGCAGAAGGCATTTATGGATTAGCACAGGAAGCACTTTCTGAATTAAATGTGGATTTAGAAGAAGTATTGGAAAAAGAAGTTGATCCAGGCTTAGGCAATGGCGGTTTAGGTCGTCTAGCAGCTTGCTTTATGGATTCTATTGCGACCCTTGGTTTACCAGGTATGGGCTACGGTATTCGTTATGAATACGGAATGTTCCGCCAAAAAATTGAAAACGGTCAGCAAGTAGAACGCCCTGATGCGTGGCTTGAAAAAGGTGCCCCGTGGGAATTTATTCGTCCCTCTAAACGCTTTATCGTAGAATTTGGTGGAAACATTCATTTCGAAGGCAAAAAATGTATTTGGCAAGATACCGAAAAAGTGACCGCACTTGCTTACGACCAAATGATTCCAGGTTATCAAAATAATTCTGCTGCGACATTACGTTTATGGTCAGCACACGCAGGCGAAGTGTTTAACCTTGCAGACTTTAACCGCGGTGAACACTTGGCAGCATTAGAAGAGCACTCTGCAAATAAAAACTTATCTCGCGTGCTTTATCCAGATGATTCTACGTGGAATGGTCGCGAATTACGTTTACGTCAAGAGTATTTCTTAGTCTCTGCATCACTTCAAGATATTTTACGCCGTCACAAACGCACCCACGATAGCCTTGAAAACTTAGCGGATAAAGTGGCGATCCACTTAAACGATACCCACCCAGCATTAGCGATTCCTGAATTAATGCGTATTTTAGTGGACGACGAAGGTTTTGAATGGAAAAAAGCGTGGGAGATGACGCGTAATATTTTCTCTTACACCTGCCATACTTTAATGTCCGAAGCGTTAGAAACTTGGCCAGTGGAAATGATGGCGAAAATCTTACCGCGTCATTTACAGATGATTTTTGAAATTAACGATCACTTCTTAGAATATGTCCGTACTTATGTGACGACTGACAACGATTTTATCCGTCGTGTTTCGCTGATTGAAGAAGGCTATCAACGCAAAGTGCGTATGGGCTGGCTATCCGTGGTAGGTTCACACAAAATCAACGGGGTTGCCGAAATCCATTCTGATTTAATGGTGACTTCAACCTTTGCAGATTTTGCTCGTATTTTCCCTGAACGCTTTACCAACGTAACAAATGGTATCACACCGCGTCGTTGGTTAGCCGTGGCGAATCCACAATTAGCCGCATTGTTTGATAAATATATCGGCTCAGAATGGCGTTGCGATTTAAGCCAAATCGAAAAACTCAAACCGTTCGCACAAGAAAAAGCATTTAAAGAGGCTGTCGCTGACATTAAATTTGCCAATAAAGTGAAATTAGCGGAGTACGTAAAACGCGAGTTAGGGGTAGAGCTTGATCCGTACGCTTTATTTGACGTGCAAGTAAAACGTATTCACGAATACAAACGACAAATGTTAAACGTGTTGCATATTATCGCTCGCTACAATGAAATGCTTGCCACCCCTGAAAAAGATTGGCAACCTCGCGTATTTATTTTAGCAGGTAAAGCAGCTTCAGCTTATTATGCGGCAAAACAAACCATTCATTTAATCAATGATGTGGCGAATGTAATCAACAACGATGAACGTTTGAAAGGCCGCTTGAAAGTAGTGTTTATTCCAAATTACAGCGTGAGCCTTGCACAGCTAATTATTCCAGCAGCGGATATTTCAGAGCAAATTTCACTTGCAGGCACAGAGGCTTCTGGCACTAGTAATATGAAGTTTGCCTTAAATGGTGCATTGACACTCGGTACACTTGACGGTGCGAACGTGGAAATCTTGGAAAACGTGGGCGAAAATCATATTTTCATCTTCGGTAATACAGTAGAGCAAGTGGAACAACTTCGTCGCGACGGCTATCGTTCATTTGAATACTATCAGAATGATGCTCAATTACGCACAGTTGTAGATCAAATTATTGAAGGTAAATTCTCACCAGAAGATCCTCAGCGTTATCATCAACTATTACAAGGCTTGCAATACCACGATTATTATCAAGCTTTTGCTGATTTCCGCAGTTATGTAGAAA
>NZ_CALIFA010000040.1:0-48686 GCF_938021905.1 Pseudohaemophilus parahaemolyticus | reverse complement strand
AGAATTCCAAGACAACCGTCGTTTATATGACTGGGTGTTAGACAATATCAGTATTGAACGCCCATTACCGCATCAGTACGAATTCTCACGTTTAAACTTAGAAGGTACTTTAACTTCTAAACGTAAGCTATTAAAATTGGTAAACGACGGAATTGTAGATGGTTGGAACGATCCGCGTATGCCAACCATTTCTGGTTTACGTCGCCGTGGTTATACGCCAGCATCTATTCGTGAATTCTGTCGTCGTATTGGCGTGACTAAACAAGATAACGTAGTGGAATACTCTGCCCTTGAAGCCTGCATTCGTGAAGATTTAAACGAAAATGCACCACGTGCAATGGCTGTAATTAATCCTGTTAAAGTAGTGATTGAAAACTTCGAAGGCGAAGAGTGGTTAAAAGCACTAAATCATCCAAATCGCGAAGAATTAGGCTCTCGCGAATTGCCTTTCACGAAGGAGCTTTACATTGACGAAGCTGACTTCCGTGAAGAAGCAAACAAACAATACAAACGCTTAGTATTAGGTAAAGAAGTGCGTTTACGTAATGCTTATGTGATCAAAGCAGAACGTGTAGAAAAAGATGCAAGCGGTAAAATTACTACCATTTATTGCACATACGATCCTGAAACCTTGGGTAAAAACCCTGCAGACGGTCGTAAAGTGAAAGGTGTAATCCACTGGGTTTCTGCAACACATGCCAAACCTGCAGAATTCCGTTTATACGATCGCTTATTCACTGTACCGAATCCCGGTGCGGAAGAAGAGATCGAAAGCGTCTTAAACCCAAATTCTTTAGTAGTAAAACACGGTTTTGTTGAACCAAGTTTAGCAAACGCAAAAGCAGAACAAGGTTACCAATTCGAACGTGAAGGCTATTACTGCTTAGATAGCAAAGATAGCCACCCAGAACATTTAATCTTCAACTTAACTGTAAGCTTAAAAGAGAGTGTAGCGTTTTAATTAGACGATAAATTACATAGGGGCTAATCATATTAGCCCTTTTTAATAGGATTATTTAAGGAGAACATTATGACTCATCGCACATCGCTAGTGTAGTAAAAAGTTGGACGGAGATAACCCGTCCCTACGCTAATATTACACCACAGGTTTCTCCCGATAAAACAACAAACCCGGCAATGCCAATCCAAACACAATCGCCCCCAGAATAAAGGTGGTATTTAAAAATGCACTAATCGCATTTTCAAACCTAATTTCAGAGAAGCCGAAATGATGAAGCTGCACCATCCCAATCATTGCCTTATAGGCATATACCCCAGGAATCATCGGAATAATTGCCGCAACAGTAAATGCTTTTGGATGTGCTAAATAACGGTGAGATAAATGCACACCAATAAAGCCAATCACACAGGTAGCAAAAAAAGTAGCAAAGACAATAGGAGTATGGATTTGCAGTAATAATGTGCGGGTAACATGCCCTAACGCACCTAAAATAGCACAATATTTCAACGCTTTTATAGGTGTATTAAACACCAAGCCGAACCCTACCGCAGGAATGGCTGCAAAGAACATATCGTCTAACAAACTGAATATAAAATCCATTTTAATGCCCTCAACTCGAAATATTCATCGCGCTTAACGCAAACACAATCCCCAAACAAGCCCCAAAAGTGAGAATAGTAGCAATTGTCCAACGCCCAATCCCCATATTGATATAGCCTTTCAAAATATCCGCCAGCGAATTGATAAGAGGAAAACCAGGTACAAGCAATAAAACGCTCGAAGCTAACGCCACTTGCGGATCGTTTCCCCACTGATATTTCAAGCTTAACCCCGAAATCAGCGATGCTACAAAAGAGGTCATCGCAAATACAATCAACGGATTATAATGCCGTTTTGATAAGGCTTGCCGCACAAACATTCCCACTGCAGAAGCGAAAAAAGTAATCACACAAATCACCCAATCTCCCCCTGAAAGATGATCAAAAGAAGCACAAGAAAGCCCTATCATTCCGACCACTAGTATTGGTGGATATTTCAGCGGTTTTAATCGATTCAACTTTTGTTGTGCCATCTCTAAATCATATAGTTTATGCTCCACCGCAATTACAATCCGCTGCACATCAGTGACCATCTGCATATTAATTCCTTTATCGCTGTTTTTCCGCGTGGTCGTAATGCAGTGTTCATCTGAAAGTGTTGTCAGCACAATTGCATTCGCCGTTAAAGCACACTCTACACTCTCTACACCTAATGCTACACCCAATCGCTGAGCCATTTGTACCACCACCGTACTCTCCGCCCCGTGTTGCAACAGCAATAACGCCACTTGAACACACGCCCTTGTTACCGCCCGTTGATGTTCCTGTTCCATATTGAACCTCGTACAAAAATTAAACTGCCCGAATTATAATCCTAATGCTTCAATGTAATTAGAAAATGAACTTAAGTTATGATCTAGGTCAAAAGATAAGAAAATTGATGTAGTCGCAAAAGTTCCAAAAAACAAACCGCTTGTAGCAGGAACGCTACAAGCGGTTTGTTTTTTATTAGGATTTGCAATAACTTTATTTAGCTGCCTGCAAAATGGTTTTTAACTGTAAAACACTCGGTGTTACTACAGGCAAAAATGCCCCTTCTCGCCAACGACGGATGAAATCTGAACCTGCATTTTGCAAGTAGCCACGACCGCCAGAAGCCTGTAATTCAAGCAATAAACTTGAGGCAACCACATCTACAATTTCAATACGTACATCAAACAAGGCTTTTGGATTGTCGATAAAGAAATTGGATTGATTTAATCCTTCTGCTAAACGGTGCTCTAAATTAGCTAATTTTTGTACCTGTTCATCATATTCTGGTTTTAGCACAGAACGATTATCCACGTAATCCAGTGATTTTTTCACTTCCGCAAGGCTACGTGCTGCCAAACCAAATGCCATTGCACATTGTAAACCTAAGAAAGTTGGGCGCACTTGGGCTAAATATTCCCCCGCATTTTCTGCGATGATCCAATCAGGATCGAGCTCCACGTGATTTAACTCTATCGCCACCGTATTACTGCCTTGTAGTGCTACAAGCGATAATTCTTTCGTGCGAGTCACACCATTTACGTTATACGGTAACACAACAATCACAGGTGGTTTGCTTCCATCTGCATATTCCGCAGCAAAAATTGTGATAAATCCACTCTCTTTTAGATTGGTAATCCACGGCAAGCGACCTTGTAAATAGCGTTTTTCGCCTTCTTCTACAATTGTTACTTGTAATTCTTCAATGCCTGAAAGGAATTTCACCGCATTTGATAAGCCCGTGCCACCCGATAATTCGCCATTTAATAAATCATCTAGCCAACGTTCACGCGGCAAGCTATTTTTGCTGCTTAATAAATTTTGGATTAAGGTACGATGCCCCCAAGAGATAAAACCTGCCGTTAAGGAATAAGTAGAAATTTCACGCACAGCTTCAATCGCTTGCTGGAATGAACCACCTTTACCACCCAATACTTCAGGCACACCAATTTTAAAAATACCTTCTTGTGCCACTCGTTTAAATAACTCATCAGCATATTGATTTGATTGATCAATCTCTGCTGCGTGTTGGTTTAACCATTCAATAAATTCAGTTGATAGATATTTAGCCATAAAATGCCCCTTTAATCGTTAAAAAATAAAGTTGGAGCGATATTAGACAAAAAGCAAACGATTGAGAAATAATAAAAACCTACTTATTATTCATTTTTGTTCTGAAAACTATTAGAACAAAAAATTATAAAGGATTAAGCAAGGATATTTCCCTCACAAGCACTCCTCTTTTATTGTAACGCCATCTACAACAACTTTTTAACAAATGATATGGCTCTTACTGTTAATAATATCGCCTTAGGCTACCGCAAAAATGATCAAACTAATGTAATTTTGCAAGATGTCTCTTTTGATGTGCCTGAAAAATCGCTAACTTGCATTCTTGGCCCAAGCGGCGTAGGAAAATCTTCTCTACTCCGCGTTATTGCAGGGTTAGATAAACCACTTGCTGGGAAAATTACGCTCTTCGATAAATCGATTACCGAACCGCAACCCGAAGTTAGTTTTGTATTTCAATCTGCCAATCTCTTGCCTTGGCTTAATGTACAGCAGAACGTTGCCTTTGGTTTAGATTTCACCTGCCACAAGCGGTCAAATAAAGCTGAAATTTCGCAAAATGTAGACAATGCCATTGCAGAAGTTGGCTTAACGCACGCCATCAATGCGATGCCACATGAGCTTTCTGGCGGAATGGCTCAACGAGTAAATTTAGCCCGTGCAGTAGCTCGTCAGCCTAAGTTAATTTTGATGGATGAACCTTTCTCAGCACTTGATCCCATTATTCGCCAACAAATGCAGCTGATGACACGAGAGATTATCGACCGCCATCACACCAGCGTGGTGATGATTACCCACGATATTGACGAAGCCCTTGCGATTGCTGATCAGGTTATTCTGCTTGGTAACCGCCCTGCCAATATTGTTGGACGTTGGGATATTGTCAGTTCTTATCCACGCGAGAATTTATTACTACTTAATGAAATTCGTGTTGATATTCTAAAAACGTTACAACGAAACGAAAATAACAAAAAACAAGAGCAAACTGTTGAATTTGTGATTTAGTAAAAGAATAAACAATGAATAAAAAATGAACAGTCGTCGCGATTTTCTAAAACTTCTCAGTCTGTTTAGCTTTGCAGGAAGTGCACCGCTTTTGCAGGCACAAAAGCTAAAACGAACTAATCAGCCCGAACAACCTGTCCGCATTGGCTATTTACCGATTACGGATGCCCACTCCTCTGCTTGTCGCTCACGCTCAAAAATTGTTTGAGAAACAGGGCATCAAAGCCGAAAAACCTATAATGTTTCGCAGTTGGTCGCAACTGGTCGAAGCTTTTTTAAGTGGTGAAGTGAATCTCGTCCATCTACTTTCACCGATGTCGCTCTGGCTAAAATATGCCGCAAATGCACCTGTGAAAGCGGTTATGTGGAATCACTTGGCAGGTTCCGCTCTTACCGTGCAACCGCAGATTGAACGAATTTCTGATCTTGGTGGAAAAACTGTTGCTATTCCGTTCTGGTATTCTATCCATAATATTGTGGTGCAACAGCTGTTGCAAGCAAATAATCTAAGTGTAACCACTAAAAAATCGAAAGAAAACGAAGTGAAATTAGTAGTAATGTCGCCTTCTGATATGGTAACTGCCTTAGCAAATAGCGTGATTGCTGGATTTATTGTTGCTGAACCTTTTAACGCATTGGCAGAAGCCAAAGGCGTTGAAAAAATTTTGCGATTTAGTGCTGATGTTTGGCGAGATCACGCTTGCTGCTTAACGATGATGCACGAACAAGATGTGACAGAACGCCCAGAATGGACACAAAAAGTCGTAAATGCCCTAACCGAATCGCAAGTTTTCTGCGTAAATCAACCGCTTGAGGTAGCAAAAACTCTTGCACGTGGTAATGGCTACACACCGCACAGCCAAGAGGTTTTAGAAAAAGTGCTAGCCCCTAGCGAACAGCAATGGGCGGAATATCTGGCTCGCGGTGCAGTAAAACACCCCGAATGGCACACGCACGGGCATCAACAACGCATTGGCTTCCAGCCTTATCCGTTTGATTCTTATATGGAAAAGTTGGTTGAATTTTTACAAACCACGAAATTATCGGGCAATAACGGTTTTCTTGCTGAACTCAATCCAACACAAGTTGCACGTGAATTGAATGCCCCTCAATTTATGAAAAAATCCTTAGAACAAGGTGATTATCTAACCGTTTTTGGATTACAAAATGGTTTTGAGCGTGTTGAAGAAATTGATGTATAAAAGGAACAACAATGAAACAAAAAACATTACTTAGTGCAGGTGGACTACTCTCCCTGCTGATTATCTGGCAACTTAGTTCATATTGGCTTTCACAACGCATCTCGCTTGCCAGCACACTCGCCCCTCTGCCTACACTTGATAGCTTTATCTGGCTTATTAGCTCGGGCGAAATTTTCCCACATCTGTTTGCTAGCCTACAACGCATTTTCGTCGGATTAAGCTTTTCCCTTATTGTCGGCGTACCCATCGGTTTATTGCTAGGCTTCTTCAAAAAACTAGAAATATGGTGCACGCCCGCGTTTCAACTGCTACGAATGATCTCTCCACTTTCTTGGATGCCAATTATCGTAATGCTACTCGCCTTCGCTTCCGTTTGGTCGCTGATTATCTCCACCAGTGCAGGCGTGAAAAGCATCGATCCGCAATGGCTTTTACTTGCCCGCTCACTCTCTGCCTCTAAACAAGAGACACTCTGCAAAATTGTCGTCCCAGCTATTGTAGGACACGTTCTCACAGGCTTACGTGTTTCAATGGGCATTGCGTGGGTTATTCTCGTACCGTGTGAAATGCTTGGCGTGAATGAAGGGCTAGGCTATTTTAGCCTTGATACCCGCGATCGCCTCGCCTACTCCGAATTGATGGCAGTTGTGGTCATTATTGGCTTAATCGGCTGGGGACTAGATAGCTTAATTAGATGGGCATTGGTGAAAGGGGGAAAATAACTTTTCCAGTTAATAATCCCCCTCTTTAGCAAAGAGGGGAGTAGATAAACGAAGAAATTACATAATTATTCCTACTTCCTCAACTTCAACTGCACCACTGCTAATGCCGTTAAGAAAACAACCGCTTGGATGAGCACAATGAAAGGTCCTGTTGCGGCATCAAAATGGAAGCTGAGGAAAATGCCCCAGAAAACGCTGTTTACTGAGGTTAAAATTGCGATGAGCATCATTCGTTCGAAGCGTTTGGTAAGAATATAGCCTGTAATCCCAGGAGTAATAAGCATAGCGACTACCAAAATTACGCCGACTACTTGCATGGCACTAATAATGACTAACGCCAATAATACCAGCAAGCTGTAATGCAAGAATGTAGTGTTTAAACCCACAGTGCGGGCATGCATTGTATCGAAGCAGTAAAGTAAGAAATCTCGACGTTTGAGGACAATCACAAGGAACACAAAGGTGGAAATAATCAAGCTTTGATAGAATTCGTGGACAGTAATCCCGAGTAAATCGCCAAATAGAATGTGCATCAAATGTTGGTTGCTTTCTACTTTGGTAAACATGACCAAGCCGATAGCAAACATCCCTGAGAATACTATGCCCATCACGGTATCTTCTTTAATTCGGCTATTTGTTTTTAAATAGCCTACGGCAATGGTACAAAAAACGCCAGAGAAAAACGCACCAATTGCGAGCGGGATAGAGAGCATATAAGCAAGTACAATCCCTGGTAACACCGCGTGGGAAATCGCATCCCCCATCAAAGACCAGCCTTTTAGCACTAAATAGCAAGATAACGTCGCACAGATAATCGCTACAACCAGCCCGATAATCAACGCCTGTTGCATAAAAGGAAACGCAAGCGGTTCAGCAAACCATTGATAAATCGCATTCATCATAGACTGCCCCCTTGACCTGCTTCACAAGCGATGGTTTTTGCGGATTGATTTGCAAATCGGCGTGGAATCAAGCCATATTTTGGCGAGAAGAAAAATGCGATTAAGAAAATCAAAGTTTGCAATGTGACAATACAACCACCTGTTGCACCGTCAATGTAATAGCTGACATAAGCCCCAACAACGCTGGTAATACCGCCTAATAGTGTTGAAATAATCAACAATTTGCCGAAGCGATCAGTTAGAAGATAGGCTGTCGCCCCTGGGGTAACTACCATTGAGATCACTAAAATCGCACCTACGCTTTGCAGTGCAGTCACCACACAAGCACTGAGCAAACTAAAAAAGATGATTTTTAACTTAAGCGGTGAAATCCCAACTGCTTTGGCTTGCACTTCATCGAAAAAAACCAACAAGAGATCTTTCCAATAAAAGAGTAAAAGCACGATAGTGATGCCCAGAATAATCAATACTTGGTTTACATCTTCATCTGCAATGCCCAGAATATTGCCGAGAATGATCGACTGCACGTCTACCGAAGTTGGATGAATGGAAATAATAAATAAGCCCAAGGCAAAAAAGGTGGTAAAAATAAAGCCGATGACCGCATCTTCTTTGAGTTTAGTTATGGATTTCACAGCAAGAATCGCAAGCGTAGCAAAAAATCCAGAGAAAAAAGCACCCATCGCATAAGGTAGAGAAAAAGCATACGCCAGAGCAACGCCTGGTACAACTGCGTGCGATAACGCATCGCCAATCAATGACCAACCTTTGAGCATTAAATAGGAAGAAAGAAACGCACACACCGCCCCAATCACACCGCTTAGTGCAATGGCTTTAAACATATAGTCGTAACTAAAGGGTTCGAGTAATAATTCCAACATACTCTACTCCGCTTTTTGACTTGGATTTTGATTAAAATGTGAAGTTTGAAATTGATAACGCAACACACCACCAAACACTCGTTCTAAATTTTCTGGTGTAAAGGTTTGTTCAATAGAACCTGTGGCAAGCACGGTACGGTTAATCATCACTGCTTGATCGCAGAAACTTGGTACAGTGCTTAAATTATGAGTAGAAACTAAAATTAGATGCCCGCTATCACGAAGCTGTTTAAGTAGCTCAATAATCGCATTTTCTGTTTTCACATCCACGCCTGTGAACGGCTCATCTAATAGAATAATTTTGCTCTCTTGAGCAAGCGAGCGAGCCAGAAAAACCCGCTTTTTCTGACCGCCCGAAAGTTCACCAATTTGGCGATCAGCAAGATGAGCAATGCTCACTCGCTCCATCGCCTCTTGGACTTTTTGTTTGTCTTTTGCAGAAGGAATACGCAAAAAGCTCATATAACCATAACGCCCCATCATCACCACATCGTAAACTGACACAGGGAACTGCCAATCCACTTCTTCACTTTGTGGTACATAAGCAATTAAGTTTTGCTTAAGTGCTTGTTTCACAGATAAACCACATAATTCAATTGAGCCTTTCGGGTTAATTAACCCCATAATGCTCTTAAATAACGTTGATTTACCACTGCCATTCACACCTAATAAGGCACAAATGGTGCTTTTCTCAAGAGAAAATGTGACATCGTGTAACGCTAAGTGCCCATTGTTATAACGCACGCTAACATCTTTTACGATGAGTGAAGTCTGGGAAGTATTCATTTTGGTTATTTATTCCTTCTATTTACGGTCAAATCCATCTGCGACGGTACCAACAGTCACTTTTAATAAGTCAATATAAGTTGGAACAGGACCATCTTTGGTTGAAAGTGAGTCAACATAAAGCACGCCGCCGTATTTTGCTCCTGTTTCTTTCGCTACTTGTTTTGCAGGTTTGTCAGAAACAGTACTTTCACTAAATACAACAGGAATATGATGTTTACGAACACCGTCAATCACTTTACGAATTTGTTTTGGTGTGCCTTGTTCATCTGAGTTAATTGCCCAGAGATAAAGCTCTTTGAAGCCATAATCACGAGTTAAATAGCTAAATGCCCCTTCACTGGTTACTAACCAACGTTGACCTTCAGGCACTTTCGCTAAACGTTCGCGTAGCGGTTGGTCTAATGCCATAATTTTATCCGCATAGGCCTTCGCATTTGCATTATATTTTTCTGCATTTTCAGGATCGTATTTCACCAACGCTTTGCGGATATTTTCGATATATACCAACGCATTTTTTGGCGACATCCAAGCGTGCGGATTTGGTTTATCTTTGTAAGGACCTTCAAAGATAGACATCGGCTCAATGCCTTCTGTCACCACCACGGCTGGTTTATCTTTAATATTGGTGAAGAAACGTTCAAACCACATTTCGAGGTTCATCCCGTTCCATAAAATCAAATCAGCAGATTGAGCTTTCACAATATCTTGCGGGGTTGGTTGATATTCGTGAATTTCCGCACCTGGTTTGGTAATTGACTCAACAACAGCAGAATCCCCTGCTACGTTTTGTGCAATATCTTGAATAACAGTGAATGTTGTCACCACTTTCAGTGGCTTAGCATACACAGATCCCATTGAAAGTGCCACCGCACTTAATACAGCCAATAATTTTTTCATTTTAATCTCCTTTAAAAAATATGGTTAATTGGCAAGAATATTCTAATCCGATTATATTTAAATGCAAATAATTTTTATCTTATGAATTTAATTTATTGTGTGAAAAAAGCGTACTTCTTTTTAAGGTTTAAAGAAATACGCTTTTACATATTATTTCAATTGATTGAAGGCTTGGCGAAGATCTGCTTTTAAATCATCAATATGCTCAAGCCCTACTGAGAAACGCAACAAGGTGTTCGTAATCCCGCGGGCGATACGTTCGTGTTCAGGAATATCCATATGCGTTTGGGTTGCAGGGTAAGTAATGAAACTTTCCGTACCACCTAAACTTTCCGCAAAGGTGATCAGCTGAATCGCTTTCAAGAATTTCGGCACCCACTCTTCTTTTTGCAGACGGAAAGAAAGCATACCGCTTTTGCCTGAATAGAGTACGCTGTCAATTTCTGGCTGTTCTGCTAAGAATTTTGCCAGTTCAGTCGCGTTAGATTGGTGGCGTTCCATACGCAACGCAAGTGTTTTCAAACCTCGCACAGCAAGATAAGAATCAAATGGAGAAAGCACTGCACCAGCCCCGTTTTGGATATAGTACAAACGCTCGCTTAAGTTCTGACCTGCTTCGTTTTTCGTCGCTTCAGAATCTTTAGCAACGATTAAACCTGCCAATACATCGTTATGACCTGAAAGGTATTTGGTCGCACTGTGAATGACAATGTCTGCACCGTGTTCAATTGGGCGGAATAACACTGGGGTTAAGAAGGTATTATCGACGATCAAAATCAAGTTATGTTTTTTCGCCACTTTTGAGATCTCGTCCACATCACACTCTTCCATTAACGGATTTGATGGGGTTTCGATGAAGATTGCTTTAGTGTTTGGTGTGATCGCCGCTTCAATCGCCGCCACATCTGCAGTGTTCACGTACACAGGTTTCACGGTATGATTGTTTTTATAGCAGAAATCTAACAAGCGGTAAGTACCGCCGTAAACATCGCTAGAAATAATCCATTCATCTGGCGATTTAAATAGCGACATAATCAGCTGAATCGCCGCCATACCTGAAGCGGTTGCAAAACCTGCATCACCGCCTTCTAAATCAGCAACCCCCTGCTCTAACACGGCACGAGTTGGGTTTTTGGTTCGAGTGTAGTCAAAGCCTGTCGATTCACCCAAGCCATCACGCCCGTAAGCGGTCGATAAAATAATAGGTGTTGCCACTGCGCCTGTTCTAGGGTCAGTACGATTGCCCAGTTGCACTAAAGTGGTTTCGATATTGTTGAATTTGGTCATTTTATATTTCCTATATAGCTCCCCTCTTTAGAAAAGAGAGGCTGAGAGAGATTTGATGCGATGTGAATTAGATCAGAGGAAAATTTGATATCGTGAGAATCTCCCCTAACCCCTCTTTATAAAAGAGGGGAACTTTCTTTAACGCATCAACATCATTGCGTTTACAATAAATTCTTACAAATTATTCAGGTCTAACACATCTGTCATATCAAATAAGCCTATTTGTTTGCTTTCAAGCCATTTAGCAGCACGTACTGCACCGTTGGCGAAAGTCATACGGCTAGAGGCTTTGTGGGCAATTTCTACACGTTCGCCCTCATCAGCAAACCAAACGGAATGCTCACCCACCACATCGCCTGCACGAATAGTTGCAAAGCCGATTTCATCACGTTTACGTTCGCCTGTAATGCCATTGCGTTCAAACACGCCGTGAGTTTTTAAATCTCGTCCAAGAGTTTTAACGATATGTTCGCCCATAGATAACGCCGTGCCTGATGGCGCATCAACTTTATGGCGGTGATGTGCTTCAATCACTTCAATATCGCAATAATCGCCCATCACTTTTGCTGCTTTTTCTAACAGTTTGAATACCAAGTTCACGCCAACGCTGTAGTTAGAAGCAAATACAATGCTGATTTTTTCTGCAGCGGCTTGAATCGCTTGCTTGCCAACATCATCAAAACCTGTCGTACCAATGACCATTTTCTTATGATTCGCCACACAAAAGGCGATATGTTCCAACGTGCCTTCTGGACGAGTAAAATCAATGAGTAAGTCAAAATTTGGATTTTCTGCCAATGTGGCTTTAATTGCCACGCCTAAATTACCCAAGCCAACTAATTCGCCCACATCTGCACCGATGAGTGATGAACCTGCACGCTCAAAAGCCGCAGTCAGTTCAACACCCTCAAATTGGTGAACCGCCTGAATTAAGTTACGCCCCATTCGACCGCCAGCACCGACGATCCCGATTTTTAATGTCATCTTTGCTTCCTTTTATTGTTTTGAATAAGTTTTATAGAGGGAACTCCTCCCCTACGGAGGTTCTTTATTTTTTGCCTAAAACCGCCACGTGTACCGTAATTTCCTCACGGTCGTGGTAAAGATGCTTCGCCTGAATCTTAAACCAGAATCCTTGTTTGGTGAGCTCCTCTTCCAAGTAATTCAAGCAAAGTTGTACTTCTTGATAACGTTTTTTCATCGGCAATTTAAGGTTGAAAATCGTCTCACGACACCAACCATTGATAAGCCATTTTGCCATCAATTTGCTGATACGAATCGGCTGTTCCACCATATCACACACGAGCCAATCGATTTGCTTGCGTTTTGGTGGTTGGAATTTAAAACCATCTTCCGCACAATGCTCAATCCGTCCTGTATCGTGCAAGCTTGCTGCCATTTTACCGTGATCGACTGCATAAACAAACAAGCCTCGCTTGACAAGCTGATACGTCCAACCACCTGGGCAAGCACCTAAATCGACACCTGTCATCTCTTCAGTAAAGCGTTTTTTCTCTTCTGCTTGTGGCACAAAAGTTAAAATCGCTTCTTCTAATTTCAACGTGGAACGGCTTGGTGCATCGGCAGGGAATTTTAAACGCGGAATACCCATAAAAAACGGTGAACGGTTATCATTATAAGCATAGCCCACATAACAACAACCAGAACGTACAAACAAGATATGCAAACTCACGCTACCCTTTGCCTGTTCTGATTTGCCCAACCAGCCCTGTTTTTTCAAATGGCTACGCAGTGGCACGGTAAATTTTCTGCAAAAAGTCAAAAGCTCTTTTGCTTCGTTCGTGTCGGGCGTTTCAACAAAAACATCGCTGCTGTTACGTGGATTTAAGGCTTGATATTGTTCAATAATCGGCGAAATTCGATCATTTTCGGGTAAATTTTGCAACAAATCGCCCACCACAATCATTTGGCGAGCAAAAATGAGCTGGTCGAATTTTAGCTCACGTGCTAAACGATCTGCATCGCCTGCTTGATAGCATTCGAAGATCACATAACCGCTATTCTCTTTTAAATTGGAGAAACCAAACACGCCTAATTCTGCCGCTTTTTCGGTAATTTCGCCCGCCATCTCTTTTTCAAAGCCAGCACGGCAATATAACGCAAGTTTGTTCATTATTTTCGAGTTCTCACGCTAATGTAAAAAAGAGCCGACCAGCCGATCATAAATAAAATACCACCAATCGGGGTTGACCACGCAAAACCTTTCACGCCAGTAAATGCAAGGCTGTAAAGGCTACCGCTGAAAAGCAAAATGCCTAAAATCCAGCTTCCGCCGATAATGTTGAAAGCTTTGGCACGACAAGCGGGCGGATTTTGCACTTGATTTGCAATTTGGAATAAACCTAATGCAAGCAAGGCGAGCGTGTGGAAAACTTGATATTGAATGCCTGTTTGAATCCAAGCAAATTCTTTGGATTCAAGCACATTTTGTAAGCCGTGAGCGGCAAACGCACCCAGTGCGATACAGAAAAAGCCACTAAAGGCACTAAAAGCTAAAAATTTGTTTTTCATCGGGTTCTCGTTAAGTTTTTGTTAAACAAATAAATGTCCGTATTATAAAACGCTTTTTCTTTGCGGATCTACCTTTTGCAAAAAACTTTTCAAAATCTACCGCTTGCGGGCTATTGCGTTATTTCTCAACTCCATTAAAATACGGTCAATTTTATTATTTTTATGACTCCGAGCTTGCTTGCCTAAGTCTCTGATATGGCAAACTCGCCAGTAGCAAGAAATTGCTCAATGGTTCGCAAAGAAATGAACGAGCCACTCGTGTTTAGAAAGGTGTCTTTTTTATGCAAAGTCCGATTATTCCTATTAAAAATGTAGGTAATGACGGCGAAAATGTGATTTCTGGCTTAGTTGATCGCTTCCAGCGTCAATATACCTATCTGCGACTTTCAATTACGGATGTCTGCAATTTTCGTTGTACCTACTGTTTACCTGATGGCTACCAGCCTCCTGCTCATAAGCAAACGTTTTTAACACTCTCTGAAATTCAACGGGTGGCGAATGCGTTTGCATCACTTGGCACAGAAAAAATCCGTATCACAGGCGGCGAACCGACCTTACGTAAAGATTTCCTCGAAATTGCCCATACTATCGCCCAAACACAAGGCATTCGCAAAGTAGCGCTAACCACTAACGGCTACCGTATGGAAAAAGATGTCGCTTTTTGGCGAGAAGCGGGCATCACCGACATTAATGTGAGCGTAGATAGCCTCGATTCTCGTCAATTCCAACTGATTACAGGCGAAAACAAGTTGCAATCAATCTTAACAGGGATCAATAAAGCCTTTGCTGTAGGCTACAAAAAAGTCAAAGTGAACGCGGTGCTGATGAAGCAATATACCTTGCCTGAGTTGGACAAATTCCTTGCTTGGATCAAACATCAACCTATTCAAATGCGATTTATTGAGTTGATGGAAACGGGTGAGATGGATCATTTTTTCAAAACGCAGCATCTTTCTGGGCAATCTATACTACAACGCCTTTTACAAGAAGGTTGGGTATTACAACCAAAATCGCTTTCCGATGGACCAGCGAAAGTATTATCGCACCCCGATTATGTGGGCGAAATTGGTTTGATTATGCCTTATGAAAAATCGTTTTGTGCCAGCTGTAACCGCCTACGCGTCTCTGCCACAGGCAAATTACACCTCTGTTTATTTGGCGAGGAAGGCGTGGATATTCGCGATTTATTGCAATCTGATGAGCAAAAATTACAGCTCGAAATGCGTTTAAAATCTGCCTTGCAAGACAAGCGAGAACATCACTATTTGCACATTGGCGATAGTGGCATTCGCAATAATTTAGCCTCGATTGGCGGTTGATTCTCTTGTAGGGACGTGTTGCTACTCACTTACAACAGCTATATTATTTTTAAATAAAATTCTTACTATGACACAATTTACTCATATCAATCAAAACGGCGAAGCCAATATGGTCGATGTTTCAATGAAGCAAGAAACCGTGCGTGAAGCTCGTGCTGAAGCCTTTATCCGAATGAATCCTGAAACGTTACAGATGATTATTTCTGGCAACCACCATAAAGGCGATGTTTTTGCCACAGCTCGCATTGCAGGTATTCAAGCAGCAAAACGCACTTGGGATTTAATTCCGCTCTGCCATCCACTAATGCTTTCTAAAGTAGAAATTTCACTTGAAGCCTTACCCGAAACCAACCAAGTTCGCATTGAATCGCTTTGCAAGCTCACAGGCAAAACAGGCGTAGAAATGGAAGCCTTAACTGCGGCAAGCGTGGCGGCACTGACCATTTACGATATGTGCAAAGCGGTGCAAAAAGATATGGTGATTGAGCAAGTTCGCTTACTCAGTAAAAGTGGCGGAAAATCGGGCAATTTTGTCGCGAAATAGGAGAAAATTAATGATTACTGTACTTTTTTTTGCCCAAACTCGTGAATTGGTAGGCGTAGATAAATTAGAAGTAGAAGCACAATTTGAGACCGCAGAAGCATTACGACATCACTTAGCTGAACAAGGCGGCAAATGGGCATTAGCCTTAAAAGCAGGTAAATTATTAGTCGCTATTAATCAAAGCATCGCCCCGCTTTCTGCAAGCATCAAAGACGGTGATGAAGTGGCATTCTTTCCGCCTGTGACTGGAGGCTAAAATGAACAGCACACTCGTAAAAGTGCAAACTGAACCTTTCGATCAAAACGACGTTTACCGCTGGCTGGGCGAACATCACTCTGTAGGCGCAACCACCATTTTTGTCGGCAAAGTGCGAGAAATGAATTTAGGCGATGATGTATCAGGCTTATATCTGGAGCACTACCCTGCTATGACCGAAAAAGCCTTGCACGAAATTGTTGAAGAAGCCCGTAGCCGCTGGGAATTGCAACGCATTGCGGTAATTCATCGCATTGGGCAACTTTATACAGGCGATGAAATCGTGCTTGTGGGGGTGAGTTCCGCCCATCGTGGCAACGCTTACGCCGCCAACGAATTCATCATGGACTACCTCAAAACCAAAGCCCCATTCTGGAAAAGAGAAACCACAACACACGGTGAACGCTGGATTGAAGGGCGTGAGAGCGACCAACAAGCGGCTGAAAAGTGGCTGTAATTTGCAAATAATGTATATGGTAAGGAACATATCTTAAGAAAAGATACACCTCATTATCGTTTAATTGGCTTACCCTTCTATACCAAAGATCAATCTGATTTTACTCATCATTTTCAAAATACGATGAGCTAATGCACAAAGATAAAGGCAGATCGTGATGATGATCTGCCTTTTTATCTAAAACAACGCCCAAATCGGCTTGCATTCTTGCGGGAGGGTTAATCCTCTTCCTAACTCAATCCAACCTGTTGGATAATGAAAGTCTGAGCCGCCTGAGGCATACAAATCAAACTCTTTTGCCCAGCGGGTAATCAATTGACGTTGATCTGGTGTTTGTCCACAGCCTGCGACCTCAATGCCATCTCCACCCGCTTGTTTGAAATCTTCAATCAAACGATGCACCCAACGTCCCGTCATTTTATAGCGAAGTGGATGTGCAATCGAAATCACACCGCCTGCTTGATGTACGGTCTCAATAGCCTCTTGCATCTCGCACCACTTCGGCTTTACATAAGCGAGTTTACCCTGCCCCAAATATTTTTTGAATGCGTGTTCAATATTGCGTACATATTCTTGCTCAAGCAAAAAGCGTCCATAATGAGCTCGAGTCACTTCGCCACTAGCTAATTTTTTTGCCCCTTCGTAGGCATCTGGAATGCCAGCCTTTGCAAGTTTTTCGCCAATTTCGACCGCTCGTTGTTCACGCAATGCTGCCTGATTATCCAATAACGCCACTAATTCAGGATGTGTTTCATCCACATTAAGTGCGGCAAGATGAATGTTCTTTTCTTGCCAAACAATTGACACCTCTACCCCGCTGATAAAACGGATTGGCTGATTTTGAGCCGCAAACTTCGCATCAGCAATGCCTGCCACAGTATCATGGTCGGTTAAAGCCAGCATTTCCACGCCTTGCTCAACAGCTCGATTGACCAATTCGGTTGGGGTTAATAAACCATCTGAAGCAGTGCTGTGTGAGTGTAAATCGTATTTCATTAAATCAGCCCCACCATTTTGAAAAAGGTTTGATAGGCATCCACTTTTTTCTCAAATTTAAGCGGATAAGCCCGAGAAGTGGATGGCAAGCGGTATAATTTTAGCGGACGATTTACAGAATAAGGGTAATTAATCCACTCATTCGTTTTTGGTGGTTTCACTTTTTCAGGCAATAAACCGAGCAAGGTTTCCGTCGCTAATCCACCTGTGGTAAAAAGCCATTCCACTTTTGGCAAATCAATCAGAAGCTCGTCCATATCAACAGGCTCAACAATTTTCAAATCTTTATCTGCCGCATTACCCCGCAACCGAATTGCCGTTTTCGCCGAAGAACAAAGTGCAATCCCCTTCTCTTGCAAAAATGCCTCAATTCGCACAGGGTCGAACCGCTTTTCATCACCTACGCGAAAATGATCTTTATCGCCATAAAACACCTCGCCCATAATTCGCCACATATCGTTTTGAAAATTCGGATAGTGAAATTCCATACAGCGTTTTTCATCTGTAGGCGGAAACGTGCCCATCATCACCACTTTGGCTTGAGGCGGTAAAATAGGATTGAAAGGATGATGCTCTAAAGGGTATTCGGTTTCGGGTAACATAAAATTAACAATAGCCATTAAAAATGGCTCAATCCTAGCGGGGAAGTTACCGTTTGTCTAGCAAATTTAACCGCTCACAAGCGGTGTTTTTTTGCCTATTTTTCTCAATTCAACTTAATTTCTGTTATAATTCACTACAATTTTTTCGGCTTATTTGAATTGAATGCGAGCCACTTATTTTTGTAAAACATAGGAACAACGAATGTCTGAACAAAACCAACAAACTTATGATTCTTCAAGCATTAGGGTATTGCGTGGCTTGGAAGCTGTACGTACTCGACCTGGGATGTATATCGGGGACACCGATGATGGTTCTGGCTTACACCATATGGTGTTTGAAGTGGTAGATAACGCTATCGATGAAGCATTAGCAGGCCACTGTAAAGATATTATCGTGACGATTCACTCAGATAATTCCGTTTCTGTGCAAGATGATGGTCGTGGGATTCCTGTTGGTATTCACCCAGAAGAAGGGGTTTCTGCGGCAGAAGTAATTATGACCGTACTTCACGCTGGGGGTAAATTCGATGATAATTCTTATAAAGTTTCAGGTGGTTTACATGGCGTAGGCGTATCTGTGGTAAACGCTCTTTCAACCAAATTACAACTTACCATCCGTCGTGAAGGACATGTACACGAGCAATTTTATAGTCTAGGCGAGCCAGATGCTCCCCTTGCGATTATTGGCGAAACAGAAAAAACAGGAACAACTGTGCGTTTTTGGCCAAGCCTTGATATTTTCAAACATGAAACAACGTTCAAATACAGCATTCTTTCTAAACGTTTACGAGAGCTTTCATTCCTAAATTCAGGCGTTTCTATTCGTTTAGTTGATGAGCGTGATGGCAAAGAAGAACACTTCCACTACGAAGGTGGTATTAAAGCTTACATTGAATTTTTAAACGAAGGTAAAACGACGATTCACAACACCCCATTCTATCTTTCTACTGAGAAAGATGAGATTGGCGTAGAAATTTCACTGCAGTGGAATGATTCTTACAATGAAAATGTTTACTGTTTCACCAATAACATTCCTCAACGTGATGGCGGTACACACTTATCTGGCTTTCGCGGTGCATTAACGCGAGCATTGAAAAATTACATTGATAAATATTCAAGCAAATTACTGAAAAAAAATGATGCGAAAATTGATCCATCAGGTGAAGATGCTCGTGAGGGGCTAGTTGCGGTGATCTCAGTAAAAGTGCCAGATCCTAAATTCTCGTCTCAAACTAAAGATAAACTAGTTTCGTCAGAAGTACGTTCTGCAGTAGAAAGTTCAATGTATGAAGCATTGGAGAGCTATTTAGAGCTCAATCCTGCTGATGCAAAATTGATTGTAGAAAAGATTATTTCTGCAGCTCGTGCACGTGAAGCAGCAAGAAAAGCTCGTGAAGCTAGCTATAACAAAAGCGGTTCAAGCATTAAACGTCCTGATAAACTCGCTGATTGCCATGAAAAAGATCCTGCCCATTCAGAAATCTATCTTGTGGAAGGGGATTCTGCGGGTGGTTCAGCAAAATCTGGTCGTAACTCAGACTACCAAGCTATTTTGCCATTAAAAGGTAAAATCTTAAACGTAGAAAAAGCTCGCTTTGACAAAATGCTTTCTTCTAAAGAAGTCACTAATTTAATTTCTGCATTAAGAACAGGAATTGGTCGTGATCATTTTGACATCGAAAAATTACGCTACCACAAAATCATTATTATGACTGATGCGGACGTGGATGGTGCTCACATCCGTACGCTCTTATTGACGTTCTTCTACCGTCAAATGCCAGAGCTTATCGAAAACGGCTATATTTACATCGCACAACCACCACTTTATAAAGTGAAAAAAGGTAAACAAGAGCGTTATATCCAAGATAACGATGAAATGGCACAGTATGAGATTTCTATCGCTCTTGAAGATGCCAGCTTGTTTGTGAGTAGCGATGCACCTGCATTAAACGGAATGGCATTAGAAAACTTAATCACACAATACAATCAAGTACAAAAATTGATTGAACGCTTAATGCATCGTTATCCTTCTGCTTTATTAAATGAGTTAATTTACTCTCCTGCTCTTTCTACTGAATTTGCAAAAGAAGAAGCTAATATTACCGCTTGGGTAGAAAACTTTGTAAATCAATTATCAGAAAAAGAAACAGATGGAAGTTTCTATCGTGGTAACGTATTCTTTAACACAGAACGTCATTTCTATGAACCAGAAATTATTGTTACCACACATGGTATTGATACAACTTATAGTTTCGATTTTAACTTTATCACCAGCAACGAATATTCTCGTATCGTTGCATTAATGCAAGTGCTAAAAGGTTTACTGACACCAACGGCTTATGTAAAACGAGGTGAACGTCAGCAAGCAGTTAACTCATTTGCAGAAGCTTTAGAGTGGCTAATTAAAGAGTCTCGTAAGGGCTTGACTATCCAGCGTTATAAAGGGTTAGGTGAGATGAATCCAGAGCAATTATGGGAAACCACTATGGATCCTGTTGCTCGTAAAATGCTTCAAGTGACCATTACCGATGCCATTGTAGCTGATAAACTCTTTAGCACGCTAATGGGTGATGAAGTTGAGCCTCGTCGTGATTTCATTGAGGCGAATGCATTATATGCAGAATTAGATATCTAACAAACTACAAAAGAAAAGCTCATTTCAAACGAAATGAGCTTTTTTTTCATATTATTTCATCAAGTCAATAAACTCTTGTTCAGATAATACTTTCACACCCAACTCTTGTGCTTTGACTAATTTCGAACCCGCTTTTTCACCTGCAATTAGGTAATCCGTTTTACTTGAAACTGAACCAGAAACCTTACAACCTAAGCCTTGCAATAACGCTTTGGCTTGATCACGGGTTAATTGACTTAATGTACCAGTTAATACCACATTTTTATCTTTGAGGGGATTGTCAGCAATTTCCACTTTTTCGACCACTTGCCAATGAATACCTTGAGCTTGTAAAGCTTCTACGACGGCGACATTATGCGGCTCTTTCCAGAATGAAACGATACGATTTGCCACCACTTCGCCTACATCTTGCACCTCTTGCAGTTGTTCAAAGGTTGCCGCCTGAATTGCCTCAAGCGTACCAAAATGATTAGCTAAATTGAGTGCAGTTGATTCCCCCACATCACGAATGCCCAATGCAAAAAGGAAACGCGGTAAGGTAGTTTGTTTCGCTTTTTCTAGACTATTCAAGACATTCTGAGCCGATTTTTCGCCCATTCGCTCTAATCGCATCAAGATAGTCTTATTGAGCTTAAACAGATCTGCAGGCGTTTTAATCAATTCACTTGCCATCAATTGCTCGATCAACTTCTCGCCCACGCCTTCAATATCCATTGCTTTGCGAGAAACGAAGTGTTTTAACGCCTCTTTACGTTGGGCTTCGCAGAACAGCCCACCTGTACAACGTGCTACCGCTTCGCCATCTACGCGAACCACTGCCGATTCACACACAGGACAAGCAGTCGGAAATACGATTTTTTTTGCGTTAGTAGGGCGACGTTCTGTCACCACACCAATAATTTGCGGAATCACATCTCCCGCACGACGAATAATCACGGTATCCCCAATCGCAATACCAAGACGCTCAATTTCATCGCCATTATGTAAAGTTGCATTGCTGACCGTAACCCCTGCCACAAATACAGGTTCAAGCTTCGCTACAGGCGTAATCGCCCCTGTTCGCCCCACTTGAAATTCCACATCATTAAGCACAGTCATCTCTTCTTGTGCAGGGAATTTATAGGCAATCGCCCAGCGTGGCGAACGAGAGATAAAGCCAAGCTGTTCCTGTAAAGCGATGTCGTTAACTTTTAACACCGTGCCATCAATATCATAGCCTAATTTGGGGCGTTTGGCTTGAATATCCGTATAAAATTCAGCTAATTGTTCTACCCCTTTGGCAAGGCGAATTTCGTTATTAACAGGAATACCAATTGATTTTAACCATTGCAAACGGTCGAAATGCGTGTTTGGTAAAGGCTGCTCAGCCTCATAAATACCGATACCGTATGCATTCAGTGTAAGCGGGCGTTGTGCGGTAATTTTAGGATCTAACTGACGAAGAGACCCAGCCGCCGCATTACGCGGGTTCGCAAAGGTTTTCTCGCCGTGCTCTAACGCTCTTTCATTTAACGCATTAAATCCCTTTTGAGGCATAAATACCTCACCACGCACTTCAAGTCTAGCTGGCGGATTATCCATATTTAAACGCAGCGGTACATTGCGAATAGTGCGGACGTTGGCAGTAATATCTTCGCCCGTTGTACCATCGCCACGAGTTGCAGCTTGGGTAAGAACACCATTCACATACAAAATACTGACTGCTAAACCATCTAATTTAGGCTCACAACAAAATACCATCGTTTCAGGATTACGATGAATTTGCCCTTCAATACGATGCAAAAAACCTAATAACTCTTCATGAGAGAAAGCATTATCAAGCGAAAGCATAGGTAACTCGTGAGTAATTTGGGTGAAGCCTGATAACGGTTTTGCCCCTACTCGTTGCGTTGGCGAGTCAGGAGCAACCAGTTCGGGATGGGCTTTTTCAATCGCTTTGAGTTCGTTCATTAAGCGGTCATATTCCGCATCAGGCACAAGCGGATTATCTAACACGTGGTAGTGATATTCATATTTACGCAATGTTTGGCGAAGCTGTTCCAACTCTGCTGCTGAAATTGCTTGTTGATTTAAAGTATTTGCAAATAAAGGCATAGTAAACTCGAATTTAGTAAAAGGGTCTATAAAAAAGACCGCTTGCAAGCGGTCTGTTTTCCTAAAAAGTATGCAGATGATTAGCTCACGCGTTTTAAATATTCAATGCGAGCATTTTCATCAAAGATTTCGTGGCGATCGTTTAAAACAAAGCCATTTAATGCACTAGCTAAGCGTTCCGTACATTGTAACATCAATCTTAAATTAGTTTTCAGATTGCCGTCAGTTGGTAGATGCATAAAAATCACTAAACCAATGGTTGAAAAATCTTTTAAATTGTTAAGATCAAACACGCCTGGTTGCATCATATTCGCAACACTAAAAATCACAGGCGAATTGCTATTCCCCAAATGTTTATAGCGATGAAAAATATTATATTCTCCATATTCAAAGCCTAATGCTTCTAAGCATTGTACCACGTGTTCACCTTCAAATTGATACCCTTCTGCCGACACTACATAAAACGTGATCATATCAGCAGGGATTTCTGGCTCGGACTCAATGGATTCTTGAGCAACTGAAATAGACTCCTCTATCGTTACCGACACTGCTGGCTCTACCACTTGTTCTACATATTGTGCGACATTCTGCTCTACCAATTGACTACTATAAATTGGACTGAACGTAGATTGACCATAAATTGGCGTGGCGTTTTCTCGCTCTAATTCCCTTACTACATTATTTTCTTCTTGTCCTGGTAAACGGATTTTAATTCCGCTAAGTGAGTTTTGTACATCACGTTGAATTTCTGCTGAAGACTGTACTTCTACCTCTGATGTTGCTACATTTTCTACTTGTGAATGTAGCGATGTATCAAAATGAGAATGAATTTCTGACGGCACATTATTTATAGGTGTTGAAGGTGGACGTTGTGAAAAAGAGTTAGAAAAAAGACGCGATTTTTCGCGACGATTAGACAAAAAACTTGACCCTATCAAAATTGCAATCAGCAATCCTGCCAGAATAAAGAAAATAATATGAAGTTCCATAAATCCTCCAGAAAATCATCTAAAAATTTAAGATTCACTATTTGCGAAAAAAGATGGCATAGCTTACCATATTTCAAACAAAATTTTGAGCATTTAAGGTTTTTATGTCATTGTTATTTTCATCTCCACAAAATCAAGTTTCAGCGGGTTTTCATTATTTCATCAAAGGCTGGAGCTTGTTGGCACAGAAAAAATTCTTACCATTCGTCATCATTCCATTAATCATTAATGTATTACTGATTATTGGGCTTTCTTGGTTTTTCTTAAGTAGCATGAACCATTGGGTCGAACTCTTACTTCCATCTTGGTTAGATTGGATCTCGTTTATCCTTATCCCACTAGTTTTCGTATTATTGCTGGTCAGCTTTTACTTTGCCTTTACTACACTGGCAAATTTTATTGCCGCCCCATTTAATGCACTATTATCCGAAAAAGTGGAACTACAACTTACTCATCAACCGCTGGATGATGCATCATTATTTGGCATGCTCAAAGATATTCCACGAATGTTCAAACGTGAATGGCAAAAAATGATGTATAGCGTGCCACGTTTAATTGCTTTGTTTTTCCTTGGTTTTGTACCTGTTTTAGGGCAAACAGCCGTACCTGTGCTTGCCTTTATTTTCGGGGCTTGGATGGTTGCCATTCAATATTGCGACTACCCGTTTGATAATCATAAAATCAGCTTCCCGCGTATGCGTAATGCCTTAAGCCAAAATAAATGGATGAATTACACATTTGGTACCTTAGTAAGCCTATTTACTATGATTCCGTTTGTGAATTTTGTGGTAATGCCTATTGCCGTTTGTGGTGCAACGGCAATGTGGGTGGAAGAGTATCGACAATTCTTTTTAGATAATGCAACAGGTGAGTTTGAACGAAAAAATTATACTTTCTCTACAGCAAGAAAAAAAGATCTAACCACTCATTCTGGAAATTATGAAGTGAAATAACAAACCTAAGAAAAAGCCCATTTAAAATAATCGGTTTATTTTAAATGGGCTTTCACCTCGGTTTGCACCTTTATGTTTTTCGTGACGCTGATAGCTGCCTTTACCTTTTTTATTACGTTCCACTCGAGGGCGGAAAAGTGGATCGGTGACTAATGCTTTAACTGCGCTATCGTTAATCTTACCCCGTTGATGGGCATACTGATTTTTTGTCATATTGGTTTCCTTATTGAGTTGATTTATTTTGCGTTTTACGCAGTTGCTATTGTGACAAATTTGATACAGTTTGTACATAAGCCTCTCGTTCTTACTAAAAAAATAAGGCAGATTTTATTCAATCTGCCTAAATTTAAAATGAAATTAACGCATTACCCACTTCCCATCAACATAATCCATAATCCATTTCGTTTTCTTGCCATTCTTTTCGGAAGTCACATATTGACGTTTCTCTTTACGGCTGAAACTAATGATCGCTGTATTACCTTCAGGGTCAGTTAACGGTGCATCTGCCAAATATTGCAGTTTTTCTGGTAAGCGGTCACGATATTGAGCTAATTCGCTCACTTTTGCAGGACGGCTTTCACGCACTTTCGGGAAGTTATGTGCCGACATAAACACCCCAACCGCACTATCACGTAATACAAAATAGGCATCTGCTTTTTCGCATTTTAATTCTGGGAACGGAATTGGCTCTTCACGAGGTGGAGCAACTTCACCGTTTTTTAGAAGTTTACGGGTGTTATCACAGCTGGTACAGCCCATATATTTGCCGAAACGCCCCAGTTTTAAGTGCATATCCGCACCACATTTATCACATTCCACGATAGGACCATCATAGCCTTTAATTTTGAATGTGCCTTCTTCGACCAAATACCCATCGCAATTTGGATTGTTACCACAAACGTGTAATTTACGGTGCGGATCGATAATGTAACTATCCATAGCAGAATCACATTTCGGGCAGCGTTTACGTGCCATTAACGCCTTAGTTTCTGAATCTTCATCTAAAACGTTAATCAATTCCTCTTCAGGAATTAAATTCATCGTGGTTTTGCAGCGCTCTTTTAGTGATAATACATAACCTGTACAGCCTAAGAATACACCCGTTGAAGCGGTACGAATTGCCATTTTGCGTCCGCAAGTTGGACAATCTATATTGGTTGGTACAATACTATTTGGCTTCATACCACCTTGCAGCTCATCTAATTCTGCTTGAGTGAGTTGCTCGGAAAAATCTTTGAAAAATGCATTTAACGCATCAATCCAATTCTCACGACCTTCTGCAATTTTATCGAGCGTTTCTTCCATATTCGCAGTAAAATCATAATTCATTAAATCGCCAAATGATTCGTTTAGACGGTCGGTAACAATTTCGCCCATTTTCTCTGCATAGAAACGGCGGTTTTCAACATGCACATAGCCACGCTCTTGAATAGTCGAAATAATTGAGGCATAAGTTGAAGGGCGACCAATACCACGCTTTTCCAACTCACGCACTAATGCCGCTTCTGAATAACGTGCAGGCGGTTTGGTAAAATGTTGGCTAGGATTAACCGCTTGTAATGCTAATTTCTCGTTCAACTCAACATTTGGCAACTCTTGATCTTCTGCTGTTTTTCCTTGTACAGGTAACACTTTTGTCCAACCATCAAAACGCAATACGCGACCTTTTGCTTTTAGCTCATAATCGCCAGCAGTCACGGTTAAGCTGGTTGAATCATATTGTGCTGGCAACATTTGGCACGCTAAGAAACGACGCCAAATTAAGTCGTATAAACGTTCAGCATCTTTCTCCATACCCGATAAATCCGCCATTGTGACATTTACATCTGATGGGCGAATTGCTTCGTGAGCCTCTTGAGCATTCTCACGGCTAGAGTAGAAATTTGGTTTTTCTGGTAAATATTGCGAGCCGAATTGTTTATCGATATAACCACGAGCCATATTCAACGCATCTTGGCTCAAGTTAGTTGAGTCAGTACGCATATAGGTAATATAGCCCGCTTCATATAAGCGTTGAGCCAACATCATCGTTTTCTTCACGCCAAAGCCCAAACGGGTGCTTGCCGTTTGTTGAAGCGTTGAAGTAATGAATGGCGGACTTGCTTTTGAGCTGGTCGGCTTTTTCTCAATGTCGGTAACGATAAACGCAGATTGTTGTAAGTTTTTGACCGCTTGCATTGCTTCTGCTTCGTTCTTCGCTTGCCATTTTTTGCCGAGATAATTAGTTAGATCAAGCGGTAGTTTTCTGCCATTTGATTGCGTATCCGCCACAATTTCCCAAAACTCTTCAGGTTGGAAGGCTTTGATCTCACGTTCACGTTCTACTAATAATTTTACTGCAACAGATTGTACACGCCCTGCTGACAAACCGCGTGCCACTTTTTTCCAAAGTAGTGGAGAAACCATAAAGCCCACCACACGGTCTAAAAAGCGACGAGTTTGCTGTGCGTTTACACGGTCGATATTCAGATGTTCTGGATTTTCAAACGCTTTTTTAATCGCATTTTTGGTAATTTCGTTAAATACCACACGACTAAAGCGGCTTTCATCACCGCCAATCACTTCACGTAAATGCCAGGCAATCGCTTCCCCTTCTCTATCCAAGTCGGTGGCGAGATAGATATGATCGGCTTTTTTCGCCAACGTTTTAAGCTCTGAAACTACTTTCAGCTTATCAGGCATAATTTGGTAATTGGCTTTCCAACCGTGATAAGGGTCGATTCCCATACGTTTTACCAATGCATTACGTTCTTTTTCCGCTTTCACTTTTGCTTTTTCTTCGGCGCTCATTCCTTTAGTGGAAATTGGTTTCGCTCGTTCTGTTTTCTCTTCTGAGCCACTTTTCGGCAAATCCCGAATATGCCCGACACTTGATTTCACCACATAGTCACTGCCTAAGTATTTATTGATTGTTTTCGCTTTGGCTGGTGACTCAACAATAACTAATGACTTACCCATTGCTATTTCCTAATAATTAAAAAGATAAAGATGCTTTTCCGCTTATTATTTTTACAATAACAAGGCTACAAGCAAATTACAACATAAACACACTAAATAAAATGGCGATTGTTTAAAACAAATTCAACTTACCTTAAATAATAAGAGCTAAAACGTAATAAAGCCTATTAAGCATACACTTAATAGGCTAAAATTTATCTACATTGTGCTTTAAAGCGAAGTAGGTGGTCAAGCAGCACAATTGCCATCATCGCTTCTGCAATTGGCACGGCTCGAATGCCTACGCAAGGATCGTGTCTGCCTTTGGTAACAACTTCCACTGTTTCGTTGTTTAAATTCACGCTTTTACCTGGTACGGTAATGCTAGAAGTTGGTTTTAATGCAATATTAGCAATAATCGGCTGACCTGAGCTAATACCACCTAAAATGCCGCCTGCGTGGTTCGATAAAAAGCCTTCTGGGGTCATTTCATCGCGGTGTTGGCTGCCTTTTTGTTCGACCACTGTAAAACCATCGCCAATTTCGACCGCTTTCACAGCATTGATGGACATTAAGGCGTGGGCTAAATCAGCATCTAGGCGATCAAACACGGGTTCACCTAAACCAACAGGTACATTTTCAGCTATCACCGTGAGTTTCGCTCCGATAGAATCACCCTCTTTTTTGAGTTCACGAATGAGCTCATCAAACTGCTCGACCGCCACAGGATCTGGGCAGAAAAATGGATTGCTATTCACTTCATTCCAATCAATTTTGCTGATATCTGTCACTTTTTCAGGATCAATTTTAACCGAGCCAATTTGCGATAAATAGCCTCGTACTTCAATACCAAATTGTTCACGCAGATATTTTTTTGCAATCGCCCCTGCAGCCACACGCATTGCAGTTTCACGAGCGGAAGAACGACCGCCACCACGATAGTCACGAATACCATATTTTTGTTGGTAAGTATAATCAGCGTGACCTGGACGGAATTTATCCATAATATCACCGTAATCTTTGGAGCGCTGGTCACCATTTTTGATGATTAACCCGATACTCGTGCCAGTAGTTTTCCCCTCAAATACGCCCGATAAAATCTGTACTTTATCATCTTCACGACGAGGAGTAGTATAACGAGATGTTCCTGGTTTACGTCGGTCTAAATCGGGTTGAAGATCTGCCTCACTTAATTCTATATTCGGCGGTACACCATCCACGATACAGCCCAATGCAATACCGTGCGATTCGCCAAAAGTGGTTACCTTAAATAATTGTCCAATGCTGTTGCCTGCCATATTGCTTTCCTTTTATTGTTATTTGCAAAATTCTATGCGATTTTACCCGCTTGTGCTGCCAGATTATCTTCAGAATGCAAGTGAACATCAAGCTGATTGAGTGCAAAACGGATGCCATTTTCTCTAAAGAGCTGATTGATGCGATATTGCAAGAAGTTCATTGTCTCTATGCGATCACCCAATTCGCCCACAAACACGAGCAACTCGTGTTCTAATGCATTATCGCCAAAATGAAGCATATTGATTTCCACTTTTGGCTCACTCAACACTTTTGGTGCTTCGTTAACTGCCTGTAGAAGTAATCGCTGCATCAAATCAAGGTCGGTATCATAACTCACTTTAAAGAAAATTTGTAAGCGAGTGATAGTATTATTCAGCGTCCAGTTGATAAAACGATCCGTCACGAAGGCTTGGTTTGGTAATACCACTTCCATATGATCCGAATTTAGCAAAGTAGTAGAACGTAAACGAATCTTTGTGATAATTCCCGTGTACTGCCCTACTGTCACTTTGTCGCCAACTCGAATTGGACGTTCAAACAGCAAGATAGAGCCTGATACGAAACTGCCAAAAATCTCTCGCACCCCGAAACCCAAACCGACTGAAAGGGCGGTAAAGATCCATTGGATTTTTGTCCACGAAATCCCCAGTGCTGAAAATGCAGATACGCTGCCAAACGTCACGATAACGTAAGTCAACATCGTAATAATCGTCTGTGGCGTCCCTTTGGAGAGAGGTATTTTTGAGAAAACAGTCACTTCCAAAATACCCGTAATATTTTTAATCAACACATAGGTGATTATCACATAAAGCGAGGCTCGCATTAAGTTGAGTAACGTAACCGACTCAACCTGATTGCCTTCGTTGCTCTCCCATAAAATCACGCCATCAAGGTAGTAGGCGACACTAATCAGATCCGACCAAATTACATAAAGTGATACAAACAGCACCACCCAGCCAATCAAATCGGTGACACGATAAATCTGTTGGTTTACTACCGAGAGCTTGATAGTTTCATCTTCTTTTGTGCCGTTTTCTAACACTTGTTCACGCAATTTACGACGTTTATCTTGCAAACGACGATATGCTAAACGACGGGCGGAGATTGCCACAAAACGATATGCAAAATAGCGCCCAAAAACCCAAAGCAAAATCACAAAATAGCTATTGAGCAAGTGGGTAATGAGATAAACTGCGGTATAGTAATAGCCTAAAATAATGAGGATAATCAATGAGATAGGCACAATCACTAAAATCAGTCGTAATAGACGGAATAAGCTAATACTTGTGTTCGTTGTACCCTCTTCTTTCTTAGCTTTTTGGTATTCACGAATCGCTCGGTTAAGCAATGGGCGAACCACAAAAAGGCAAAGTGCCAACGCAATAATTGACATCACCTGTCCAATCGCATCGTTGAGATAGCCAATCTCATCAATTTGCGATGGAATAGACGACACCAATAATAAACCGACAATCCAAATTGATTGCTTGATAATACGTTGGAAAATACGGTTACTCTCTTGCGGCATGCCAAAATGGCGGAATGCTAAACCATTTGGACGAAGTAATGAAAGCATCGTCGCAAAGAACCACCAATAAAGCGTTACTCGCACACCCCAACGCCCAATTGCAATCGGGTCGTTAAAGAAAAGAAACCCTATCGCATTATAAGCGGTGAAAAATATCAGTGTACTTGGTAAAGCCAACAATATTGTCCAAAACATCGCTTCTGGCGTCAACCAATGACTATCGTTAGTCAGCGTGTTTACTCGTGAAGCAAGGCTTGCCAAGCGGTCTTTTATTGCCGATTTTTTCCAATTGATAAGTAATGCAATCAACAAGGAAATAGAGGTAAACAACACCGTAGATAATAAATTCGGCTGTACGTTTTCAATCCCAACATAATCGGTCAAAACACCTACTTCTGCAAATGCTAACGCAGGAAAAGCCTTAAGCCACGCAAAATCAATCGGATTATTGCTATTTACCCAGAAACTTTGCTGTTGTAGTTTACGTTGCAAGGCATCACCAATCGCCAAGGCTTGGCGTTGGTTATTTTCAATCGTAATCGAAAGATTAAGCTGGCTGTTTAATGACTTAATAATCTCATCCAACAATTTTTGACGCTCTTTGAGAATATTATTTAACGCACTATTCTCTTCATTCGTTAAAGGTTCTTCCAAGTTATGTGTCAGATTGCGGACATAATCATCAATATTATAAAGCTCATCGCGTTGTTGCGAATATTCAAACAGATTAACCCGCACATTTGAAATCGATTTCGCTAAATTGTTGTTAATTTTTTCGGTAGGCAACGTTTGTTTCTGCTTATTAATTACCTTTGAAAGCACAAGTGTGCCCTGCAATGCACTGATTTGCTCGTCAATATTGCGTTGCGTTTGAGTAAGGCTTTCCAACACATTTCGCATCCGTAAATCATCGTGCGAAAGCGTATTTAATTTCTTAGTTTGTTGCACCAAAAATTGGCTTAATTCTTTATTATGATCTAGTTCATCTGTAATTAAGAAATTTTCAATACTACTTGCAATGCGTTGACTAGCGACATCTTTTGCCTTTTGCTCGGAATCTTCTAAACGCTTAGTATTAAGCACCTCTTGCAATACCGATAACTGCTTTTGCATTAACGCTTGACGTGCTGCAGCCTCGCTTCGTTTTGCTTCATCAAAAGCAATCAATCGCTCTGCATTATTGCTGAGTAAATTGTTATAACGATTGCTCTCTTCAATAAAACGGATTTCAGCATCCCAGCGCTCCATCTCATTCAGTAAGTGGCTCTGTGGTGGCAAGCTTTTTACACGGTTAATCTCTTGCAACCGTACGCTATTTTCATTCAATAAACGTTGGTTATTTTTAAGCAAATTGCGGTCGTTCGAAATTTGAGCATCTAATGCCAACAATTGAGACTGCACACTCTGCAAATCTGCTTCAATTCTTTCTTGCTGCTTAATCAGATCCGCTAATGAGAGCGAATTAAAGCTATTTTCTGAAACCGCATCTACTTCTTTTTTATTCTCTATAGTACGTTTTTGCACCTGTGCGAGATCTTGCGGCAAGGCTTGCAGCTGCTTTTCTAATACCGCAAAATCTGCTTTTTGCTTTAAAGTTTGCTCATTAAAATGCTTGGTTAATTCCAGGTTTTGATCTTGAGCATTCATTTCAGCTGACTCTAATGAGCCCGATCTTAATGCACTAATCTGCTGCCTTAAACTCTCTTCCGCTCGGTTTTGAGAAACTTCCGCCCAAACCTCATGGGAAAAAAGCGTGAGGCTGAATAAGCAGGAAAAGAGTATACTTGCGGTGTTTTTAAACATTCTTATCCTAATTTCTTGCGGTTAAATCTTCCGTTGCCCATTTCACTTCTTCATTAGTGTTTTGATTTTTGATAAAAATATCCAACTGATTAAAGGCAATCTCAATTCCGTATTGTTCGAAAAGTTCGTTAATACGGCGGTTGAGTTGATCAATGGTGCGAATACGTTCGCTTAATTGCCCCACATAAACACGCAACTCGTGATCTAATGTGCTTGCCCCAAATGAGAGGAAATATGCCATGGGTGCAGGATCTTTAACTACTGTGGTATTTTCTTCGGCAGCTTGAAGTAATAATTTCTTCACTAACTCTAAATCTGAGCCATATGCCACACCGATACTAATCACTAAACGAGTCATTGAACTGGTTAATGCCCAGTTCACCACGCGTTCAGTAATAAAAGCTTTATTTGGCACGATCACTTCTTTTTTGTCATTGTCAATTAAAGTAGTTGCTCGAATACGGATTTTCGACACTGTTCCATTAAATGAACCGATGGTGATCATATCACCAACACGAATAGGACGTTCAAATAAGATGATAATGCCTGAAACAAAGTTCCCAAAAATTTCTTGCATACCGAAACCCAAACCAACCGATAATGCCGTAAAGAGCCATTGTAGCTTAGACCACGACATTCCCAAGGTTGAAAAGGCAAAAGCCGCTCCTAACACCACTAATAAATAGGTTAATAAGGTGCTGATGGTATAAGGCGTACCTTGAGAAAGCGAAAGATGTGGGAAAACAAAAGTTTCCAACAAACCACTTAAGTTCTTAATCAACACATAGGTCACCACAATAATCACTAGTGCAACCAATAGATTAAGCAAGGTAATCGACTCCATCACCACGCCTGCATCAGTCGTCACACTTTGTTGCCAGAGTGTTACGCCTTTTAAGTAATATGCAACGGTAATAAGATCAGACCAAACCCAATAAAGCGCCGCAAATAAGCCAACCCAGAGCACAAAATCAGTTACTTTTAGCATCTGATTTTTGATCTCACTCACAGCCATTTCATCTGCTTTGATTTCAAATGGTACATCCTCTTCGCCGAAGTTATGTGCTTGCTCATTGCTTGCCTGTTTCGCTAAAGACTCTTTTTTCTCAAGCAAACGGCGATGTGCTAAACGGCGGGAAGAAACTGTAAAGCCACGGTAGCACACATTGCGGATGATAATCCAAGTGGTTACCGCAAAATAAGTTGAAATCAGATGTTCAATGATGACCAATGATGTGTAGTAATAACCCATCACAATCAACACGATCAATGCAATCGGTGCCAGTAACAAGACCAAACGCACAAAACTTAATGCCCCTTTGGGTGCATGAATATCCTCTGCTGTGTTTTGATACGTTGAAATCGCTTTTCTAAATCCCGGTGCGATAATAAAGACGGTCATCACTAGAACAGTTATGGTCATAATTTCGCCTAACACATCATATGTAATGCCTGTTTCCACATTGGCAAAAATAGAAGTATTCAGCAATAATCCAATCACCCAAACGGAGCGTTTTAGAATATTATAGAACAACTCATTACTTTTTTGTGGCATATCAAAATGCTGATAACCAATGCCGTGCGGACGCAAAATTGCCATCATAAACGCAAAGCAGAACCAATATCCTGCCATTTTCAAACCCCACGGCCAAATTGGAAGTGGGTCTTGGAAACAGATGTAAGTCACCAAAATAAACACCATTAAAAACATAAAGGTGCTTGGCAAGCATAAAATCGTGGTTAAAAGAATCGCTTTAGGTGTATTCCATTGGCTATCGGTTTCTACCGATTTCATTCTGTTATTGATCTCGGTTAATTGGCGTTTAATGTTCTCTTTTTGACGCAAAATCAAACCAATGAGCAACAATAAACTACCAATTAAGAGCGTGGCAGGAATCACATTGTCACGCCAATTTGAAAAATCGAACTGTTTGCCAATCTCTTCTAACTGAAATCCAAGTGTTGCACCTAATTTCGCAAACCACGCAAAATCAATCGCATTATTACTTTTTACCCAAAAGCTTTGCTGTTGCAATTTTTGTTGCAACTCATCGCTGATGGTTTGTACCTGTTTCTGTGTCAGTTCAATGTTGATCGCCAAATTCAACTGAGTATTCATCGATTTAATCAATTCCACAAAAGTTTTCGTACGAGCTGATAAAATCTCCGTTAGCTGTTTCTTTTCAGCATCTGTAAAAGTGTTTTTCTCCTCTTTTTCGAGCTTCGCAATATAACTTTTAGGATCCGCAATTTTATCTTTGAACTCAGTCATATCAAAAATATTCACACGGAGTTCATTAATGCGTTCTGCCAAACCTTTGATCATCTCATCTTGTGGCAAAACCGCACGCTGCTTATTGATAATACGCGAAAGCACAAGCGAGCCTTGCAAAGAACTAATCTGCTCATCCAAATTACGTTGTGTTTGCTCTAAGTTATCCAACACACCTTTAATACGCAAATTTTCTTGCGAAAGCTCATTCATTTTGGTGGTTTGATCAAGCAATTCTTGTGACATTTTGGCATTAAAATCCAATGCACGAACAATCACAGGATTGCTCTCCGCATTCACATTTTTTTCAAGCGTTTGCGTTGCTTGCTCTACTTTGACTTTAGATGCCTGCATCAATTTTTCACTAATCGCTTGCTGAATAGCAGCAAGTTCATTTTGCAATTGTTGCTGTTGTAATTTTTTCTCTTCCAACTGACTATTATAGAGTGCCGAAAGATCTTCATTGCCTCGCAGTAAAGTTTGATTGTAGCTATTTTGTAAATCTAACAACGCCAATTCTGTGGTTAAATTCACTTTTTGCTCATCACTTATGTTTGCATCTAATAAGGCAGAATTGACCGCTTGTTTGCGCGTGACATTGTCGCTTAAAGCAGCTTGTGCTTTATCAGGCACTGCATTTTGGGTGACTAATTTTCCATTTAGCGATGCCATTTCTGTTTGTAAATTATTCAATGCCTCTTGCTTAGCTGAAAGCAACCCCTGCAAATCATCTAGCGAAATATGTTCAAATGACGGCACTGTCACCGTACTATTTTTTAATTTGGTAAGATTATCTTGGCTCTTTTTTAGACTCGCTTTGGAATGTTCAATCTCACTATTTAACGCTTCATTATCCACTTTCTGCTTCGCAATTTGAGCCAACAACGATTGAGTATCTTGCAAGGTTTTTAATGTTGCTTTCGTTGCATTGGTTTGCTCCGCTTTTTGCAACGTTGCAATCTGTGCCTGCAATGCTTTTTCACTCGGTAAATCGGCTTGTGCGAGTGAGATGCCAAAAATCATCGTAGCAAAAACGAAAAAATATTTCTTCATCATAAATTATCCTTACAGGTGAGCCCTAGTTTAACGGCAACCTCAGCTTTTAGTTTTTGTCTGGAAATTTTAATTCCACCTTGTTGTAAATTTTCATCTAACGGCAAGTAGCAAATAGGATGTTTAAATCTTTCTAAATGCTGTGTCGCAAAATTTTGTAGTTTTTCGACCGCTTGTGTTGAGAATGGTTCGAGCAAATCCACCACCGCCACAGGGCGTTCGCCAAACTCAACATCTGCAATCGGTACAATAAAAATCTGCCTGAGTAAACCTGAAGCAAACAACACTTTTTCTACCTCTTCAGGCTGAATATTCTCCCCACCCGAAATAAACATATTGTCCAATCGACCTTTAACAATCAAATGACCTTGCTCATTCCAACAACCAAGATCTTTCGTTTGCAACCAACCTTGTTCATTCGTAAGCGGTCGAATTTCGCCATTTTTTTGCCAATAACCAAGAGCTAAACAATTACCTTTCACCCAAATTTCATTTTCCACCAAACGAATTTCCCGTCCAGCTAATGGTTTACCAACATTATCTAACTCATCTTTCACGGTGCAAATAGTGGACGCCATCTCAGTCATTCCATAGCCTGAGAAAGTGGTAATGCCCTGCTCTTTCGCTTGTTGGACTAATTCCGCTGGAATAGAAGCACCGCCTAGCAAAATAGTTTGTTTTTTAGACCGTTTGTGAAGTTCCTCTGATGCCAAATAACGTTGCAGTTGAGTAGGCACAAGGGAGGCGTGCGAAACTTGAGAAAGTAGCTTAAAAAAATCTGCTTTATCTTCATTCACATAGAGCGTTGCCCCTTGTGAAAGCCAACGCCACACAATCCCCTGCCCTGAAACGTGAAACAACGGCAAACTCAGTAACCAGCTATCGCCTTGTTTAAAATCAAGTAATTCACACACACCTTCCGCATTCGCTAGATGGTTTTTGATGCTATGCACCACGGCTTTTGGCGAACCTGATGAGCCAGAAGTGAGCGTTAAAGTAGCAGGAGAGGCATAATCTAAAGTAGGCAATTCACAAGCGGTAAGATTTTCATCAAAATTTGTAAAAAGCTGATCGGTAATCAAAAACTGAGTGCTATATTGCTCGCAAAGTTGCGTTGTTTTTTCTGATGAAAATGCAGGATTAAGCATTAAGATCTTTTTATTTAATGCTATCACCGCACAATAACTGAGCAAACCTATTAAACGATGTGAACCTTGATAGCCAATCAATTGAGCTTGTGAAAAAGAAGGCAGCGAAGAGAGAAAATTAGCCACTTGAGCCATAAGATGGTGAAAGTCTTGCCAACAAATTTGCTCAGGCAAAAAAGGGAAAAAGCGGCTTTCCCCTTTTTCCCAAACAATAGCGGTGCGTTGTTCCACATTCACCTTATCATTTGCTTTACTACCTGCGTTATTCCCCCAGCAAGCAGTCAAAAAACACGAAGATTTCACCATAGTAGTTTAAACAAATAAGCCTTGCACGCGTTTAATCAATTTTTTAGGCAACCCCATTTCTCTCATCACATTGGTTACAATTAAACCTTTGCGACTAGTGTTGTTATTAGTCACCACCCAAAATGGCGAGCTTGGAATTTGTTTCGCTTTTACGCTATTTCCGTGTGCTAATAATGATGCTTCATCTTTAGCAAAATAGGTTCTTGAATTTCCTGTTACCATTTCCGTCGCTTTAGCAAAAGCATTAGGATTGTGTTGATATAAAGCCTCAAGCAATGTTAAAAAACGCACCACACCTTTCGATGGTTGATTAAAAATTTCTGAAACCAATACGTTCTCAATCTTTTGAAAATGTTGCTCTTTAGTATCAACTCCCTCATTAGGTTTTACTTTTGGCTTCGATGTTGCTTTTAATTCATCGATCACATTTTGCTGAACTAGAGCAAATGGTTGAGGTGATGAAGGTAAACGTAATAGACGACGCAAAATATCTGAAGCACTTTCGCCAATTGATTGTGTTCTGCTCGCAATGTAATGATATAATTCATCATCAATTTCGATGTTTTTCATCTTATCCCCTTAATTTACTTGAATTTTACTGAGCGAATATTGTTTTGCATTATAATCAAGTTCAGGATCTTTTTGTAGATAAAAATCGCTCAAATTTAGTGAAAAGAATAACTTATGAATAAAAATTTACTTTTAAATTATCAACTCCAACCTGCCACCGAAGCCCCAAATGCCCAAACAATGGTGTTTTTACACGGCTTGTTTGGCGATATGAATAATCTTGGTATTATTGCTCGCAATTTTGCCGACCAATTTAATATTTTACGCGTAGATCTTCGTAATCATGGTGTATCATTTCACGTAGATGAAATGAATTACACGTTGATGGCTGAAGATCTTAAAAACTTACTAATTGAATTACACTTATCCAATGTGATTGTGATCGGGCATTCAATGGGTGGCAAAACAGCAATGACACTTGCCAATATCGCTCCTGCATTAGTCGATAGATTGGTGATAATTGATATTGCTCCCACAAAGAACCCAACGCATCGCCACGATGCTAATTTTGCAGGTTTATTTGCAGTAAAAGAAGCAAAACCTGCCAACCGACAAGAGGCAAAAAAAGTGCTCAGTCAGTTTGTAAAAGATGAAGGCGAACAACAATTTATGCTGAAAGCCTTTGACCCGCAAAAGCCTGACTATTTCCGCTTTAATCTTACAAGTATTAAAGCGAATTATCTCAACATTATGGATTGGCAAGCGGTCTATTTTGACAAACCAACGCTCTTTATTAAAGGTGGGGCTTCCGATTATATCCAATCAAAAGATACGGAAACAATTTTAGCTCAATTCCCGAAAGCAGTCTCTTTTGTCGTTGCAAATGCCCATCATTGGGTGCACGCTGAAAAACCTGAAACAGTTGTGCGTGCAATCCAGAAATTTTTAGAAAAAAACTCATAGAAAATAGGAACAATATGAAAGATACGATTTTTTCCGCACCAATTGAAAAATTGGGCGATTTTACTTTTGATGAAGCAGTGGCAGAAGTTTTCCCTGATATGATCCAACGCTCCGTACCTGGCTATTCCAATATCATTACCGCAATTGGAATGTTGACTCAACGTTTTGTGACCGACCATTCTAATATTTATGATTTAGGCTGCTCTCGCGGAGCTGGGATTTTATCTATCCGTCGAAATATTCAAGGCAAGCAAGCACAAATCATTGGAATTGATAACTCACCTGCAATGGTAGAACGCTGTCGAGCTCATATCAATGCCTATCACTCTAATGTACCCGTTGAAATTTTATGTGATGATATTCGTCAAGTAGAAATTAAAAATGCTTCAATGGTTGTACTCAATTTTACTCTGCAATTTTTACCTCGTGCTGATCGTTTAGCTTTATTGAAAAAGATCCACCAAGGTTTAAATCCAAATGGAATTTTGGTGCTTTCGGAGAAATTTACCTTTGAAAATGAAACAATGAATGAATTGCTGATTGATTTGCACCATACCTTCAAACGTGCAAATGGCTATAGCGAGTTAGAAGTGAGCCAAAAACGCACTGCACTGGAAAATGTAATGCTCACCGATAGTATTGAAACTCACAAAAAACGATTACAAGAAGCAGGCTTTAGCCAAATTGAACTCTGGTTCCAATGCTTTAATTTTGGTTCGATGGTTGCCATCAAATAAGCGAAAAAGCAGGCATAAAGCCTGCTTTTTAGTTCTCATAAGAGAAAGAATTAAGCGTTACCGCCAGTGATTTTCGCTACTTCTGCTGCGAAATCTTCTTCTTTCTTCTCAATACCTTCACCTACTTCTAAACGAATGAAGTTAGTAACTTTAGTATTCACTGATTTTAAGTAGTCACCTACAGTTTGTGAAGGATCCATTACGAATGCTTGACCAGTTAATGAAACTTCACCTGTGAATTTCTTCATACGACCTTCAACCATTTTCTCAGCGATTTCTTTTGGTTTACCTGAGTTGATTGCGATATCGATTTGGATTTGACGTTCGTGTTCAACCACATCTGCTGAAACGTCTTCTGGGTTTACGAATTCAGGTTTAGATGCTGCAACGTGCATTGCTACTTTACGCAATTCTTCTTCAGAACCTTCACCAGAAACTAATACACCGATTTTCGCACCGTGTAAGTATTGAGCAATTACTTGACCATCTAAGAATTGAACGCGACGGATAGTCATATTTTCACCGATTTTAGCTACTAATGCAACACGTTGTTCTTCAAATTTCGCTGCTAATTCTTCGATTGAGATACCTTTGTTTGCTACTGCGTAGTCTGCAACTTCGTTCGCTAAACCTACGAAACCTGCATCTTTTGCTACGAAGTCAGTTTGGCAGTTCATTTCAACTAAAACACCGAAACCGTTAGTAACGCGTGCTAAGATAACGCCTTCAGCCGCAGTGTTACCTGCTTTTTTAGCTGCTTTAGCTTGACCAGATTTACGCATGTTGTCGATCGCTAATTCGATATCACCGTTCGCTTCAACTAACGCTTTTTTACATTCCATCATACCTGCGCCAGTACGTTCGCGAAGTTCTTTTACTAATGATGCTGTGATCTCAGCCATTTTACTATTCCTCAGAAATGAATTTTAGATAAGAGAAAGCAGGGATTACTTTTCAGCCCCTGCTCTCAGATGATTTAAGGGCTATGCCTTATTTCAAAATAACGATTATTCTGCGTCTGCTGCTAATTCAGCTTCAACATTTGACCCTTTGCCTTCTTTGATTGCAGCTACTGCTGAATCTAAGTAAAGCTGGATCGCACGAGTTGCGTCATCGTTACCTGGGATGATGTAGTTTACGCCATCTGGTGTAGAGTTAGTATCAACGATAGCAAATACAGGGATACCTAAGTTGTTTGCTTCTTTGATAGCGATGTGTTCATGGTCAGCACCGATTACGAAGATCGCATCTGGTAAGCCGTTCATGTTTTTGATACCACCTAAGCTTAACTCTAATTTTTCTAACTCACGAGTACGCATTAACGCTTCTTTTTTAGTGATTTTATCAAAAGTACCGTCTTGAGTTTGAGCTTCTAAATCTTTTAAACGTTTGATTGATTGACGTACTGTTTTCCAGTTAGTCAACATACCACCTAACCAACGGTGGTTTACGTAGAATTGTTGGCAATCTACTGCTGCTGCTTTAACTGCTTCAGACGCTGCACGTTTTGTACCTACGAATAATACTTTACCGTTATTGCTTGCAATGCGAGTTAATTCTGCTAATGCTTCGTTGAATAATGGTAATGTTTTTTCAAGGTTTACGATATGAACACCATTACGAGCACCGAAAATGAATGGTTTCATTTTTGGATTCCAGTAACGAGTTTGGTGACCATAGTGAACGCCTGCGTTAAGCATATCGCGCATAGAAACTTGTGCCATAAGAATTTTCCTTTAAAGTTGTTTGCCTTGCCACTTATGAAAGACAAGACGGGGTTTAGCCTCCATCTATCCTAGAAAACCGACCACAAAGTAGCACCCCAATTTCTAGTTTGATGATAGATGTGTGTTTTTGTGTTGAAAAATAAGTTCTGTTTTCTATCTAAAATAGACAAAAAACGGGGTGTATTATGTCAAAAAAAATGGCGAGAATCTAGCACAATTTGCAAGCGGTCAAAAAAATTTAACCGCTTGCAAATAAATTAGCTATACGCACATTCAAAGCGTGGTTTGCCTAAGGTTATCTGCTTATTATGGAACTGCTGAAGCGTGCACCGATGCCCCACGCTGATAATAATACTCTCTGGCAACCAATGTTTAATTGTGAGATATAACATTGCCTCCGTTGGTTCATCTAATGCTGATGTCGTTTCATCTAAGAAAATCAGTTGCGGTTTTGCCAACACAATACGGACAAAAGCAACACGTTGTAACTCCCCTGGTGATAGCGTAGCTTGCCAATCCATATCCACATCTAATGAATTAGTATATTTATCCAATGAACAGACTTCCATTGCCTGACGAATTTCAAAATCAGAGACCTTTAAATTTGGATAACAAATTGCCTCACGCAATGTTCCCTCTGGCATATAAGGGCGTTGCGGTAAAAACAGCGGTTTATTTAAACAAGCCTGCTCTGCCACACCAAAAGTCTCAAATGGATAAATTCCCGCTAAGGCTTTTAACAAAGTTGTTTTCCCTGCACCAGAAGCCCCTTGGATTAACAACGCATCGCCTGCCTGCAATTCAATATTGATATTTGAAAGCAAAATTTGACCGCTTGCATCCTTGATTCCAAAGTCACGTAAGTAAAACCCTTTTGTGCAAGGATAAGTTGGCTGACTAGGAAGGCTATCCAAATGATCAAGTGTAGTAAAGAAACCGTACAGACGGTTTAGTCTTGCCTGATAGAGCGTAAATTCTTCATAAAACAAACGGAAGAACGACAGGGCACGCATCAAACGGTTAAAAGATTGCACAGTTTGATGCATATCACCAAGTGTTGCCTGCCCAGCAAAAAATCGAGGTGCTTGTAACATTAACGGTAAAATCATCGCTGTTTGAGTCACCCCTGTGTTAAAGCCGTCTAACCCTAACATTCTTCGTACAATCTCCCAGCGATTTTGAATAATGAAATTAAATCGCTCGTGCAAGTGCTTTCTCTCTTTCTCTTCGCCAGAATAAAACGCAATACTTTCCGCATTTTCACGCACGCGAATAAGCGAATAACGATAATCTCCTTGTAACTTCTCTTTATTAAAGTTTAAACGAATAAGCGGACGACCAATCCAAACCGAAAGTGCAGTTGCAACAAGAATAAAAATATAGATAAAAAAGACAACACCTTTCGGAATTTCCAAGCCAAACAGCATTAGCAACCCTGACAACCCCCACAAAATAATGGTAAATTCAATGGTCGCAACAATCGCATTGAGCACGCCTTTTACCGCTGAAACCGTGCCCGAAATAAATGCTGAGGCGTCTTGTTCGATACGCTGATCGATATTGTCGGGCAGATCTTTCTGGTAACGAAGTAGATAGTAATTTTTATGATCGAGCCAACGATTTAGCATTTCTGCATTCAATTTTTCAAGCCATTTAATTTCAAAGGCTTGCGTGATCAGATAATTCACGATGGAATGCGTAATTTTAACCAACACAAGTAAGGCGTTAATACCCGCAAAAAACCAGAACGCATCGACCGCTTTGTCTTGCAATGATTTATACAAGCCGTTGTAGAAATAGGTATTTAGCACGCTAATTCGTACTTCTAGCAGTACAAAAAGCAAGAGCAAAATAATCAGCCCTAAGGTTTTCCCTTTATGACTTACCGCCCAAGCTGGCTGTGCTACTCGCCAAAATTGTTTGCCAAAGTCCGTTTTACGCAAAAAAGAGAGTGCGATGGATAATCCAACTAAAAGGAAAACCAACGCACTCATTAACCAAGAAAAGCTGTTATTTAATTCTATTTGCCAATTCATTCTGCTTCCTAAATAAAAGAACGGAATTGCGAATAATTCACAATTACGAGCACTTTATTTTATCGAGTAAAATGCAATTGTCAATTATAACCCCAAAAGCGACCAACATATAGGCAAAAAGTAAGCCAGAAATATCACTATTTCTGGCTTACGAAATGTAAAGAAGAATTATGAATTATCCGCCATATCACCTTCTTTTGGATCGATTTCTAAATCTGTTCGAATAGGTTTTTCTGCCGTTTCTGCTTTATTATTGTGTGATGGATCTTGTGTTGGTTTATCATTCCAACCAGACGGCTCTCCCACTGGACGGCGTGCCATTAAGTCATCAATCTGTTTGCGATCAAGCGTTTCATATTTCAATAACGCATCTTTCATTGCGTGTAAAATATCGATATTGTCTTCTAACGTCTGTTTCGCACGGTTATAGTTACGATCAATGATTTTACGCATTTCGGTATCAATCAATTTTTGTGAATCTTGAGAAACACCTTTGATTGCACCCATGCCATCTTCATTTTGATAGAAAATTGGACCAAGCTCTTTCGAAAAGCCCCATTGAGTCACCATCGCACGTGCAATCTGAGTGGCACGATGAATATCAGACGAAGCCCCTGTAGTAATTTTATCTTCACCAAAAATCAAGCCTTCCGCAATACGACCAGCAAATAAGGTAGAAAGTTGGCTTTCTAATTTGGTGAACGTTTCACTTACGCGGTCGCCTTCTGGCAAAAATTGGGCAAAGCCTAATGCTTGACCACGTGGAACAATAGTCACTTTATTAAGCGGATCGTGTTCTGGCATTAAGTAACCTACGATAACGTGCCCTGCTTCGTGGTATGCGGTGTTGATGATCTCTTTTTCTGTCATCGTATTAGAACGACGTTCAGGCCCCATATTGATTTTATCACGGGCTTGCTCGAAATCTTCCACCGTTACTACTCGGCGATTTTTACGTGCGGCAAATAACGCAGCTTCGTTTACTAAGTTCGCTAATTGTGCACCCGAATAACCAGGTGTACCACGCGCAATTTGCATTGCATCAACACCCTCTGCAAGCGGTACTTTTTTCAAGTGAACTTGCAAAATTTGCTCACGCCCTTTCACGTTTGGCAAATCAACGGTTACCTGGCGGTCGAAACGACCTGGACGGGTTAATGCGTCATCTAATACATCAGCACGGTTAGTTGCCGCGATAATAATCACGCCTTCAGAACCTTCAAAACCGTCCATTTCCACTAACATTTGGTTTAAGGTTTGTTCGCGTTCATCGTGCCCACCGCTGAAGCCTGCACCACCACGCTTACGACCTACCGCATCAATTTCATCAATAAAGATGATACAAGGGGCGTTTTTCTTCGCTTGCTCGAAAAGATCACGTACACGAGAAGCACCTACCCCGACAAACATTTCCACAAAGTCGGAACCAGCCATTGTAAAGAAGGGCACCTTGGCTTCGCCCGCAATCGCTTTCGCTAGCAAGGTTTTACCTGTTCCAGGTGGGCCAACCATCAAGATCCCTTTTGGAATGCGCCCGCCCAATTTTTGGAATTTGCTTGGATCGCGTAAGAAATCAACCACTTCGCCTACTTCTTCTTTCGCTTCATCACAACCAGCAACATCTGCAAAAGTGGTTTTAACTTGATCTGCAGTCAGCATTTTCGCCTTGCTCTTACCAAAGCTAAATGCCCCTTTTCCGCCACCGCCTTGCATTTGACGCATATAGAACGCATAGAAGCCAATTAAAAGCAACATCGGGAACCACGAAATTAAGATTTGCGTTAATAATCCGCGGCGTTCTTCTGGCTGACCTGTTACCGTTGCATCTGTTTTCGATAAATCAGCTAACAAATCACGGTCATACATCGGCATCACAGTTTGATATTTCGTACCATCTTTTTTGGTCACGTTAATTGTTTCACTGTTGCTCGTCATATCTACATCTTTTAATGTATTCGTACGAATATCATTTAAGAAAGTCGAATATGCCACCGAATTATTGGCATTGTTACCAAAGTTTGAATTGAAACCTTCAAAGGCAGTCATCAACACAATCGCAACCACTACCCAAAGGATGATATTTTTCACAAAATCGTTCAAGATTAAGCCCCTACACTAGAAATAACTAGAAAAATAAAAAATGAAGATTAGCCTTTATAGCCCGTCGCCACAATATAAACTTCTCGTGAACGATCACGCGAAGCCTCTGGTTTCCGGACTTTCACACTGCTAAACATCGCTCGAATTTCACGCAAATACTCGTCAAAGCCTTCACCTTGGAATACTTTGACCACAAAACTGCCTTTTGGTGCCAATACTTGACGGCACATATCTAACGCTAATTCCACTAAATACATTGCACGTGGAATATCAACCGACGGCATCCCGCTGAAATTCGGTGCCATATCCGACATTACCACATTCACCATATCATCACCTACACGCTCAAGCAGTGCATTTAACACGCTCTCTTCACGGAAATCACCTTGTAAGAAATCTACTCCAACAATTGGATTCATATCTAAAATATCACAGGCAATAATACGCCCTTTTCCGCCAATCTGCGTGACAGCGTATTGAGACCACCCGCCTGGTGCTGCACCTAAATCCACCACGGTCATTCCTGGTTTAAACAAGCGGTCTGTTTTTTGGATTTCATCTAATTTGAAATACGCCCGAGAGCGTAGTTTCTGCTTATGTGCCTTCTGCACGAATTGATCTTTAAAGTGCTCCGCCAACCAACGTGACGAGCTGGCACTACGTTTTCTTCCCATTCTGCCTTATTCTCTATAAAACGCTGTCTGTTAATTTCTTAGTGTACCATAATAAGGACTATTTATCGCTATTCAAGTAAATAAACTGATTTCTTTAATAGTTATTACATTCTTTAAACAATTTTTCTACGCATTTTCCCTAAGCACTTGAGAACCGGCAAACGATTGCTTAATTCTGCATTTTTATGATTTACAGGAGCAGAAAAGCCCTGTATAATTCGCCCGCAATAATTTCTGGCACAATTTTTATTTTATTAAGGAACTATTGCAAATGTCTTTACGAATCAAACAAGAAGCCCTTACCTTCGATGATGTTCTACTCGTCCCTGCACACTCTACCATTCTTCCAAACACTGCCAACCTTTCCACTCAACTCACTAAAGAAATTCGCTTAAATATCCCAATGCTTTCTGCGGCGATGGATACCGTAACAGAAACCAAATTGGCAATCTCTTTAGCACAAGAAGGCGGTATCGGTTTTATCCACAAAAATATGACCATTGAACGCCAAGCAGATCGCGTACGTAAAGTGAAAAAATTTGAGAGCGGTATCGTGTCTGAACCTGTCACCGTTTCACCTGATTTATCCCTTGCAGAATTAGCAGAACTGGTGAAGAAAAACGGCTTCGCGGGCTACCCTGTTGTAGATGGCGAAAATAACTTAATCGGTATCATTACTGGTCGTGACACGCGTTTCGTAAAAGATTTAAGTAAAACTGTTTCACAATTAATGACGAAAAAAGAAGACTTAGTCACCGTAAAAGAAGGTGCAAGCCGTGAAACAATTTTAGAATTAATGCACCAAAACCGCGTAGAAAAAGTGCTTGTTGTTGACGATGCTTTCAAATTAAAAGGCATGATCACCGTTAAAGACTTCCAAAAAGCGGAACAAAAACCGAATGCATGTAAAGATGAATTCGGTCGTTTACGTGTCGGAGCGGCAGTGGGTGCAGGCCCAGGTAACGAAGAACGTATCGACGCATTAGTAAAAGCGGGCGTAGATGTATTGTTAATCGACTCTTCTCACGGTCACTCCGAAGGCGTATTACAACGTGTTCGCGAAACTCGCGCAAAATATCCAAACTTGCCTATCGTTGCGGGTAACGTAGCAACGGCTGAAGGCGCAATCGCATTAGCAGATGCAGGCGCAAGCGCAGTGAAAGTAGGTATCGGACCAGGTTCTATTTGTACTACTCGTATCGTGACCGGTGTAGGTGTTCCACAAATCACTGCTATCGCAGATGCCGCTGCGGCATTAAAAGATCGTGGCATTCCAGTTATCGCTGACGGTGGTATCCGTTTCTCTGGTGATATTGCAAAAGCTATTGCAGCAGGTGCGAGCTGTGTAATGGTTGGTTCAATGTTTGCCGGTACTGAAGAAGCACCGGGTGAAATCGAACTTTATCAAGGTCGTGCATTTAAATCTTACCGTGGTATGGGTTCATTAGGTGCGATGGCGAAAGGATCATCAGACCGTTACTTCCAATCTGATAACGCTGCAGACAAACTCGTACCAGAAGGTATCGAAGGCCGTATTCCATACAAAGGTTACTTAAAAGAAATCATCCACCAACAAATGGGTGGCTTACGTTCCTGTATGGGCTTAACTGGCTGTGCAACGATTGATGAACTACGCACCAAAGCAGAATTTGTTCGCATTAGCGGTGCAGGCATTAAAGAAAGCCACGTTCATGATGTTGCTATTACTAAAGAAGCACCGAACTATCGTATGGGCTAATCTTTAAGGTGGGCTTTAGCCTGCCTTTTGCTGTTTAAAGTGCGGTTGGTTTTTGCAAAGTTTTAAATAATATAAACCGCTTACACTATCAATAATAAGAGCATTATAAATGACAAATATCCACAATCACAAAATCCTGATCCTCGACTTCGGTTCACAATATACTCAACTGATTGCACGTCGTGTGCGTGAAATCGGTGTGTACTGCGAACTTTGGGCTTGGGATGTAACCGAACAACAAATCCGTGAATTTGCTCCAACGGGTATCATTCTTTCTGGCGGTCCTGAAAGCACAACTGAAGAAAATAGCCCGCGTGCACCTGAATATGTATTTAATGCTGGTGTACCAGTATTAGGCGTTTGCTATGGAATGCAAACTATGGCGATGCAACTTGGCGGCTTAACCGAAACGTCTGATCACAGAGAGTTCGGCTATGCTTCCGTTTCTCTTGAAAATTCCACCGCACTTTTTGCAAATCTTAACGATAATTTAACCGCTTCTGAGCCAAAATTAGACGTTTGGATGAGCCACGGCGATAAGGTAACGCGCTTACCAGAAAACTTCAAAGTAACTGGCACAACGCTAACCTGCCCTATCGCAGCAATGTCAGACGAAAGCCGTCGTTTCTACGGTGTGCAGTTCCACCCTGAAGTAACGCATACTAAAAAAGGCTTGGAATTATTAACCAACTTCGTAGTAAACATCTGTGGTTGCGAAACCAAATGGACAGCAGAAAACATTATCGAAGATGCCGTTGCTCGCATTAAAGAGCAAGTGGGCAATGATGAAGTGATTTTAGGTTTATCTGGTGGTGTAGACTCTTCTGTGGTTGCATTACTTTTACATCGTGCCATCGGTAAAAATCTACACTGCGTATTCGTAGATAACGGTTTACTCCGCTTACACGAAGGCGATCAAGTCATGGAAATGTTTGGCGATAAATTCGGCTTGAACATTACCCGTGTTGATGCGGAAAGTCGTTTCTTAGGTGAACTTGCAGGTGTATCGGATCCTGAAGCGAAACGTAAAATTATCGGTAAAGTATTCGTAGATGTATTCGATGATGAATCGAAAAAACTCACTAATGTCAAATGGTTGGCACAAGGTACAATCTACCCTGACGTGATCGAATCTGCCGCAAGCAAAACCGGTAAAGCACATGTGATTAAATCACACCACAACGTAGGTGGCT
>NZ_CALIFA010000039.1:0-1788 GCF_938021905.1 Pseudohaemophilus parahaemolyticus | reverse complement strand
CGTTATATCAATTGGACAGGCTGCGGCAATATGCTCAATTTATCCTCTGATGTAGGGAGAAAATGGGTCGTAGATTGCCTGCGTTATTGGGTGGAGCAATGCCACATTGATGGTTTCCGTTTTGATTTAGCCTCGGTGCTTGGGCGTGATACACCTGATTTCAACTCATCAGCTCAGCTTTTTACTGACATAAAAAATGAGCCAAGTTTACAAAATATTAAATTAATTGCCGAGCCGTGGGATATTGGGCATTACGGTTATCAAGTCGGGAATTTTCCAAGTTATTTTGCCGAATGGAACGACCGATTCCGCGATGATCTCTGCCGTTTCTGGCTGTGGAAAAGTGGCGAAATCAGCACATTTGCTGAACGCTTTGCAGGCTCTAGTGATTTGTTCAAGAAAAATGACCGCTTGCCACATACTACACTTAATTTTATTACCGCCCACGATGGTTTTACGCTTAAAGATTTAGTGAGTTACAACCAAAAACATAATGAAGCCAATGGCGAAGAAAATCGTGATGGTCGCAATGAAAATTACAGTTATAACCACGGTATTGAAGGCTCAACAGATAGCCTTTCTGAACCGCAAAAAAGTGCGGTGGAAAATGACCGCACTTTCGCTCAAGTGGGCTTGCTAATGAGCTTGCTGCTTGCCAATGGCACACCTATGTTGTTGGCGGGCGATGAATTTGGTAATACCCAATATGGTAATAACAATGCCTATTGCCAAGATAACGAGATTACTTGGCTTAAATGGGCAAATTTTAACGAAGAATTATTTGAACTGACCAAACAAACGATTGCACTTCGTAATCAAATTGGCAGTTTAAACCGAGATCAATGGTGGTCGGGCGAGAATGTGCAATGGCTGAACATTGTAGGCGAACCGATGACAGTTGAAGATTGGCAAAATCGAGAAACCAAAGCATTACAGGTAGTTTTAGAGAATCGTTGGCTTTTATTGATTAACGCCAAAGCCGAAGGCCAGGCATTTCGCCTACCTGCAGGGGAATGGACGCCTCTGAATGGCATACACCATTTAACTCTCAATACACAGCAAGCCGAACTATGTTCGATGGGGTTCTGTGCATTGAGCAATGAATAACCAAAAGACTATGGAGATCCCTATGAAAGCGAGAGACCTTAACAAATATGACTTGGTCAAAAATACTTTGGTACTTATCCTTGCAGGTGGACGCGGTTCACGCTTACATGAATTGACAGATAAACGTGCAAAACCAGCACTTTATTTTGGTGGTAATCGTCGCATTATTGATTTTGCACTTTCTAATTGTATTAACTCAGGTTTAAACCGAATTGGGGTAGTGACTCAATATGCGGCACACTCTCTACTTCGCCATTTACAAACGGGTTGGTCTTTCTTACCGCAAGAGCGTGGCGAATTTGTGGATATGCTGCCTGCCCGTCAACAAATCGATGATTCCACTTGGTATCGTGGCACAGCAGATGCGGTATATCAAAATATGGCTATTATTAAAAATCACTATCGCCCGAAATATATTTTGATCTTAGCGGGCGACCATATTTACAAACAAGATTACAGCGTGATGTTGATGGATCACGTAAATAGCGGGGCAAAATGTACCGTTGGTTGCATTGAAGTGCCACGTTCTGAAGCACACGAATTTGGCGTAATGGCAGTGAACGAAAACTTGAAAGTAAAAGCTTTCGTTGAAAAACCGAAAGATCCGCCAGCCATGGTGGGTAAACCTGATGTTTCGCTTGCTTCAATGGGGATTTATGTGTTTGATGCGGATTATCTTTA
>NZ_CALIFA010000038.1:0-5962 GCF_938021905.1 Pseudohaemophilus parahaemolyticus | reverse complement strand
TAATCGGGCTTCCGTTATGTTTGCCGTTTCTGTATGTCATTTTACGTGCGACAGAAGTGGGATTAACGCGAAGTGTTGAACTATTGTTTCGCCCTCGAATAGCTGAATTATTAAGCAACACAATGCTTTTAATGGTTTGTGTCACTATTGGTGCTATTTCACTTGGTACGCTTTGTGCTTTTTTACTTGAACGCTGCCGTTTTTTCGGCAAAGCCTTTTTTGAAGTAGCAATGAGCTTGCCTCTCTGTATTCCAGCCTTTGTCAGTTGCTTTACGTGGATTAGCCTAACCTTTCGGGTGGAAGGCTTTTGGGGCACGATTGGCATTATGATGCTCAGTTCTTTTCCGCTGGCTTATCTACCTGTTTCTGCGACTTTAAAGAGACTCGATCGTTCGTTAGAAGAAATCAGTCTTTCTCTTGGTAAAAGCCCAACTTATACCTTCTGGCATGCCATTTTCCCGCAACTTAAACCTGCCATTGGCAGCAGTATATTACTGATTGCCTTACATATGTTGGTTGAATTTGGTGCAGTGTCGATTCTCAATTATGAAACCTTTACTACCGCGATTTTTCAAGAGTATGAAATGTCGTTTAATAACAGCTCGGCAGCCTTGCTTTCTGCAGTGTTAATGGCAATTTGTGTTATTATTGTGTTCGGTGAAATCTTTTTTCGAGGTAAACAAACACTGTACAACAGCGGTAAAGGCGTTACACGACCTTATCCCGTTAAAAAGCTTTCATTCGGCAAACAATGTGTCACTTTTGCGTTCTTTTCCTGCATTTTTATGTTGAGCATCGGTGTTCCTCTAGTGATGTTGATCTACTGGCTGATTGTAGGAAATTCACGCGAAAGAGCGTTCGATTTTTCGGAATTTTTTGCAGCTTTTAGCCATTCATTGACAATTTCAGGCTTGGGTGCATTGCTTACCGTGATTTGTGCACTGCCGCTGGTTTGGGCTGCCGTTCGTTATAGTAGTAAATTAACTATCTGGATTGACCGCCTACCTTATTTGCTTCACGCTGTGCCAGGCTTGGTGATCGCGTTATCGCTGGTTTATTTTACGATAAACTACGCCAATGCCATTTATCAAACTTTCTTGGTAGTGATTGTTGCTTATTTTATGCTCTATCTGCCGATGGCTCAAACTACGCTTCGTGCTGCTTTGGAGCAACTTTCCGATAATATTGAAAAAGTTGGGCAAAGCCTTGGGAGGAGTCCGCTTTATATTTTCCGAACGCTTACTCTGCCTGCGATGCTACCTGGGATTGCTGCCGCCTTTGCATTGGTCTTTTTAAATTTGATGAAAGAGCTGACTGCCACACTTTTGCTTACACCGAATGACATCAAAACCTTATCTACTGCGGTGTGGGAATATACCAGCGATGCTCAATATGCTGCTGCTACACCTTATGCGTTGATGTTGGTGCTTTTTTCGGGTATTCCTGTGTTTTTGTTAAAAAAATATGCATTTAAATAGAATGAAAGAGACATTACTCACCATCAAAAATCTAAATAAATTTTTTGGCGAACAGCAAGTTTTGAACGATATTTCTCTGACCTTAGCACGGGGTGAAATGCTCTTTTTGCTCGGTGCTTCTGGCTGTGGAAAAACCACGCTGTTGCGTGCTATTGCTGGCTTTGAGCAGCCGACCAACGGAGAAATTTGGCTCAAAGAGCGGTTAATTTTTGGCGAGAATTGCAATCTACCAACGCAACAACGCCATCTCGGTTATGTGGTGCAAGAGGGCGTGCTGTTCCCTCATCTAAATGTGTATCGCAATATTGCTTATGGCTTGGGAAATGGCAAGGGCAAGACCATAGAAGAGCGTGCCCGTATCGAACAAGCGATGAAACTAACGGGTATCAGCGAATTAGCCGAACGCTTCCCGCATCAACTTTCTGGCGGGCAACAACAACGTGTCGCTCTTGCACGAGCACTTGCCCCCAGCCCAGAATTAATTTTACTGGACGAACCGTTTAGTGCCTTGGACGAACATCTCCGCCAACAGATTCGCCAAGAGATGCTTCAAGCACTTCGACAAAGCGGTGCTTCCGCCATCTTTGTTACCCACGACCGTGATGAAGCCTTACGCTGCGCTGATAAAATCGCCATTATTCAGCAAGGTAAAATTTTACAAATTGACACACCTTGCTCGCTTTATTGGTCGCCTAATCATCTTGAAACAGCAAAATTTATAGGCGAAAGCATTGTCTTACCTGCCCATAGGGTTGATAAAAATATGGTGCAATGCCAGTTTGGATGTGTGCCTATTCAGCCTACGGATAGTGATGCGACAAGCGGTCAAATTTTGCTTCGTCCAGAACAATTCAGCTTGGTCGATATTTCGCAAAATAGTACCGCTTGTACGGTCTCGACTTTTGAGGCTATCGTGCAAAACATTGAGTTTAGAGGCAGAACGACCGCTGTCCAAATTGCGATAAATCACCATGAAATTTGGATTGAAATGGGTTATATGCCAGAGCTTAAGATTGGAGAAAGGATTGATGTGTATTTGCAGGGAAGTGGAAGGTTTTATGCAGAGTAAGCGGTAAATTACAAATTCAATTGTAAACTTCACCGCTTGTTATCTGGTTATTGATATTCAAAAATCACGCGTGGGGTAAGTTTGGTTATCAGCTCATAGCTAATCACGCCAATGTGTTCAGCGATTTCTTCAATGAGTAAGTCTTTGCCCCAGAATATCGCTTCATCGCCTACTTTATCTTGGCTATCAGCACCAAGATCGACCGTAAGCATATCCATTGAAACGCGTCCGACAATCGGTACTTTGCGACCGTTAATCAGTACAGGAGTCCCTTCAGGTGCATTACGAGGGTAGCCATCGCCATAGCCCATCGCGATAACGCCAAGTTTAGTGTCTTTCGAGCTAACCCAAGTGCCACCATAGCCAACAGGTTCGCCCGCTTTGTGCGTACGGACGGCAATGAGAGAAGAGGAAAGTGTCATCACGGGTTGGAAACCAAGATGAGTGATGGGTTCGTAATGGGGGGAAATGCCATGCATAATAATGCCTGGGCGTACCCATTCGTAATGTGCTTGCTTCCAATAGAGAATACCACTAGAAGCGGAAATACTGCGAGCATGTTCTGGGTAAGATTGAGTGGCTTGTTCAAAGGTAGCGATTTGTTTTTCGGTGTAGCCGCAATCTAATTCATCGGCACGGCTGAAATGGCTGACAAAGCTGATGCTTTCAACTAACGGGCATTTTTTAAGACGTTGATAAAACTCATCCACTTGTTCAGGATGCACACCTAGTCGGTGCATTCCTGTATCAATTTTTAACCAAATATTGATCGGAAAATAGATCTTAGTTTTGCGTTTCCAAAAGCCTTTTTGTTGCTCCTCTTCCCATTCTTTGGCGACTTGCTCTAGCAATTCGAGCTGTTCATAGCAGTGAATCACGCTGTCAAAGCGGCGCGAAAGGGTTTTAAGCAACTCTTCACGATCAAAAAAACCTTCAACTAATAAAATTTTGCCTGTGTAGCCTGTTTCTTGAATTTCGAGTGCTTCACGCAGCCGTGCAACACCAAAGCCATCTACTTGGTCGGCTAGAATGTGAGCAGCAGGAAGAAGACCTTGCCCATAGGCATTGGCTTTGATCATAGCAAGTAGTTTTTGATGAGGTGCGAAGGATTTTATGAGCTGAATGTTGTGGCGAAGTGCCGCACTATTGATGGTTGCAATGGCTGGTTTCATCTTGTTTTTATCACTTCAAAAATAAAAGCATTATACGCTCGAACTTCATTTCTGGACAAGGGATTGCAAAAATTAGATAATTTAACCACTCATTTTCAACGGATTACCGCAATGCTAACCCTTCTTCATACGCTTAAAGAGCAAAAAATCATTTCAGAAATCAATTATCAATTTGCTAAATTGATTGATCGTAAACAGCAAGGTTACAACTACTCGTCATTACAACAGAATTTGGCGGTGTTTTTAGCGGCTCTTGTTTCGTTTAATGTGATGCAAGGGCATAGTGCAGTGCGATTAAGTTCGAATGCGGTAAAAAATCCGTTTGGCTTGCGAGAGTATAATCCAGAGCAGGCAATATGGTTGGCAGCGATTTCGCAAAAGATTGAGCAAAGTTTACCGCTTGAATGGCAAGAAATTTTGGCTGATCACATTGCTTTTAGTCGCGATGTAACTCAAGTTGCCCCAATGCTGTTTCAAGGCGAGTTAATCTATTTTTATCGCTATTGGCAAGCGGAACATCAGATTGCTCGTTACCTGCAACAAGCGGTTGAAACAGAGACAGAAAATGCAAATGTGGAAGAAGAGCGTGAGATTTTGGAACGATTGTTTGGTGCTACTCAAACAGACGAAATTGATTGGCAAAAAGTGGCAGTTGCAACGGCACTGTGTAAACGTTTTTGCGTGATTTCTGGCGGACCAGGTACAGGGAAAACCAGAACGGTAGCTCGCTTGTTGGCAGCATTGCAATTAAAACAAGAAGCAGAAAATAAGAGCTTACTGAATATTGCGTTGGTTGCTCCAACAGGGAAAGCGGCTGCTCGCTTAAAAGAATCAATTATTGCGAACTTGGATGAGCTAAATTTACCGCTAGTGATGAAAGAGAAGATGGAAATTAATGCTTCGACAATTCACCGTTTGCTGGGAATGCGTCCGCAAAGTGATCAGCCCATCTATCACCAGAAAAATCCACTACATTTGGATCTTTTAGTCGTTGATGAAGCTTCGATGATTGATTTATTTTTAATGGAAAAATTGACGAGTGCACTCAAGCCAAGTACACGCTTGATTATGTTGGGTGATAAAGATCAGCTTGCTTCTGTTGAGGCTGGGGCGATTATGGCTCAACTTGGCTATTTTATTACGCAAGGTTACAGCCAAGCACATACCGATTATGTGGCTTCAGTAACGGGGTATCAATTAACGGCTCAATCTGACGGCTTAGCGATTCGTGATTCGCTTTGTCATTTACGTAAAAGTTTTCGTTTTGATGAAAATTCGGGCATTGGTTTATTGGCAAAAGAAGTGAATGCACAACAAGCGGTAAAATCTTGGCAAACTATTGCAAATAGTCAGTATGAGGACTTGGAATATGTAGCATATCCAACGGTTACTGAATTTACTGAGAAAAGCCAGTGGATACAACATTGTGCGGATTTGGTGGTACAAAAAGCGGTGGAGTTATATCGCGATTATTTGCAAAAAGCAAAGGTAAGAGAACGCCAGCCTGAATCTGTTTCTATTGAAGAGATATTTAAGGCGTTTCAAAAAGTTCGATTTTTGGCAGCGTTGCGTGTGAGTGAGTTAGGAGCAAATCGATTAAATCAATTGGTTGCGGAGGCATTGCAAAAAGCGAAGTTAGTAAAATTTGGGCATTCACGAGACAGTTATGTTGGAAAGCCGATTTTGATTACCGAAAATGCACCCCAACATCATATATATAGTGGTGATATTGGTCTTATTCTGACAGATGAAACTGGTGCATTACGGGTTTATTTTGATACGAAAGTAAATGGTGATTATTTAAGTTTGTCGATTAGCCGAGTGCCAGCGTATGAAGCTGCTTATATAATGACGGTTCATAAATCACAAGGTTCAGAATTTGAACATTCTTTATTTGTGATGCCATTGGCTAGTTCACTAGTATTAACGAAAGAATTGGTGTATACGGCAATTACGCGTGCGAAAGAAAAATTTACGTTATTTGGCGAGGAAAAAACGTGGATGACAAGTATAAAAGCAAAAGTGCAGCGCCAAAGTGGATTGCAAGAGCAGTTAATCGACATTTTTAGCTAGAGTTTTATTCTAATTGTATTAAATGTGTTCTCTCGATTAAAAAATCAAGATTTTTTGCAAAAAGTGCTTGCACGGTTTTAATTTTTCTCTATAATGCACCTCACACAACGACGCGCTGTTGTGAATGATTTAGATTGATATGCAGTGCGTCGTTTCTTTTTGTTCTTTAA
>NZ_CALIFA010000037.1:0-6995 GCF_938021905.1 Pseudohaemophilus parahaemolyticus | reverse complement strand
GTAAAGGTAAAGGTAACGTTGAGTACTGGGTAGCCTTAATCCAACCGGGTAAAGTACTTTATGAAATGGATGGTGTGTCAGAAGAGATCGCAAGACAAGCATTTGCATTAGCAGCTGCTAAATTGCCAATCAAGACTACCTTCGTAACTAAGACGGTGATGTAATGAAAGCTCAAGATTTACGTACAAAAAGTGTTGAAGAGCTGAATAATGAGTTAGTGAACCTTCTAGGTGAACAATTCAAATTGCGTATGCAAACAGCCACCGGTCAGCTTCAACAAACCCATCAGGCTAAACAAGTGCGTCGTGATATCGCACGCGTTAAAACCATTTTAACTGAGAAGGCGGGTGAGTAATGACTGATAAAATTCGTAGCGTACAAGGTAAAGTTGTTAGCGACAAAATGGAAAAATCTTTCGTTGTTGCTATTGAACGTAAGGTAAAACACCCGTTATACGGTAAATTTATCCGTCGTACAACTAAATTACACGTACACGATGAAAACAACGAAGCTAAATTAGGTGATGTAGTTGAAATCAAGGAATGTCGTCCTGTTTCAAAAACAAAAGCACACACTTTAGTTCGTGTTGTTGAGAAAGCAGTAGCTTAATCAGCAAATCAATATTAAGCCCTCTAGCAGCAATGCTGGAGGGTTTTTTTATGCCTGATTTTCCAAAGAAGTATACTTCTTTTACTTGTTATTGACATAACAAGTAAAACATATTGATAAAAGTTTGGAGAAACTAGTGATGAGAATTAAGACATTATCTATTGGTCTTGTGGCAATTTTACTTTCAGCTTGTGTTCATCGTATAGGCGGTTATACATTGATGAGCTCAAAAAATGTTAATTTGAATTCTGGTAAATTGGCAGTTACTCAAGAGAGAGCGAGAGGTGAGCATTCAGCCTATCCTTATGCTCGTTTTGATGAAGCGACAGATCGTGCTATTCAAACTAATAAATGTGCTGTTGCGTTGTCTGATGTTGCTGTGTATGTAAAACAAAATTTCTTTACTGTTTCAGCTATTGTTGAAGGGAACTTAGTGGTAGACCGTACATTACCTGGATGTGGTAATGCTCATTAAAATAATAAAGCGGTCATTTTCCCCACGCATTTTGCAAATCGCATCAGGAAAATGACCGCTTGTTTTATTCTTTCAAATTACTCAACCGTCACCGATTTCGCGAGGTTACGTGGTTGATCCACATCAGTCCCTTTAATTAACGCAACGTGGTATGAGAGTAGTTGAAGTGGTACGGTGTAGAAAATTGGAGCAGTTACTTCATCAACTTTCGGGAATACCAAGGTTTTGTAGCCTAAGCCTGCATCGTGGTCGGCGAAGATAAATAATTGACCACCGCGTGCTTTCACTTCTTCAATGTTTGATTTCACTTTTTCGAGCAAATCATTTTCAGGGGCAACTACAATCACTGGCATTTCGCTGTCGATTAATGCTAACGGTCCGTGTTTTAATTCGCCCGCTGCGTAGGCTTCGGCGTGAATGTATGAAATCTCTTTTAATTTCAACGCCGATTCCATTGCGATTGGGTAGAGTTCGCCACGCCCTAAGAATAAGCTGTGTTGTTTATCTGCAAAATCTTCAGAGAGTTTTTCGATCTCTTTTTCGTGGGTTAATGCCGCTTCAATTAACGCAGGTAAACGTTGTAATGCATGAACGATGTCCGCTTCTTGCTCTGCTGAAACGTTGCCTTTTAAGCGACCTAATGCCGCCGTTAAAAGTAATAAGCAAGTTAATTGAGTCGTGAAAGCTTTAGTTGAAGCCACGCCTACTTCCACGCCTGCGCGGGTCATAAAGGCGAAATCTGATTCGCGAACCAATGAAGAGGTTGCTACGTTACAGATGGTCATCGCTGCCATAAAGCCAGACTCTTTCGCCAAGCGTAATGCCGCTAAAGTATCTGCGGTTTCGCCTGATTGTGAGATGGTTACAAGCAAGCTATTTGGGCGAGTCACAAATTTGCGGTAGCGGAATTCAGAGGCGATTTCTACATCACATGCCACACCTGCAATTGATTCTAACCAATAGCGTGCCACCATCCCTGCGTTGTAAGAAGTACCACACGCGACGATTTGGATATGTTCCACTTTCGATAAAATTTCCGCAGCATTTAGTGCAATAGCTTCTAAATTCACTTTGCCTTCTTTGATGCGACCATCCAAGGTATTCATAATTGCCACTGGTTGTTCGAAAATTTCTTTCTGCATATAGTGGCGATATTGCCCTTTATCTGCTGCATCTTGCTCGAAGTTGCCTTCAAGAATTTCACGTTCTACTTTGTTGCCGTTGCGGTCGTAAATATCAACTGAAGTACGTGTGATTTCTGCCACATCGCCTTCTTCTAAGTAAGCAAAACGGCGGGTTACGCTTAATAGTGCAAGCGGGTCAGAAGCGAGGAAGTTTTCACCGATGCCGTAACCGATAACTAACGGAGAACCTGAACGTGCTACGATTAAATGCTCTGGTTCTTCTTCATTTAATACTACGGTACCGTATGCACCGCGAAGTTGTTTCACGGTTTTTTGTACTGCTTCTAATAATGAATTTGATGTGCGGAATTCCCATTCCACTAAATGGGCGATCACTTCGGTGTCAGTTTGTGATTGGAACACATAACCGCGTGCTTGTAACTCTGCACGCAACTCTTCGTAGTTTTCGATAATACCGTTGTGAACCACCGCAATTTTGCCTGAGCGGTGAGGGTGTGCATTGGCTTCAGAGGGTTCACCGTGGGTTGCCCAGCGGGTGTGTGCTATCCCTGTTCCACCTAATAATGGTTTGGCTTCTAACGCATCGTCTAAGGATTTCACTTTACCCACGCGACGTAAAATATTCATTTGTTTATCTGCACCTAATACGGCAACGCCCGCAGAGTCGTAACCACGATACTCTAAGCGGTGTAATCCATCGACTAAAATTGCTGCTACATCACGTTGTGCTACCGCACCGACAATTCCACACATAAATTTGTTTCCTAATGTTTGTTTAATTTGAGTTTAAATTTATAGATTTCTCCGTTTTTTCTTCTGCCAAATCTCCCTTGCCCCTCTTTAGCAAAGAGGGGTAGGGGAGATTTGGCAGTAGTAATTAACGGAGAAAATATACGATAAAATAAGTACTATTTAGCCACAATCACTTCTACGCCGTTTTGTTCAATCAAAACTTTCGTTTCGTAACTTAATTGGCTATCAGTGATGATTTTGTCAATCTTAGACCAATCAAGTTCCACATTGGGCATTTTTCTTCCGATCTTTTGTGATTCGATTAACACAATTACTTCACGGCTCACTTCTGCCATCACTTGGCTTAACCCGACTAACTCATTGAACGTCGTTGTGCCGCGTTCTAAATCTAATCCATCAGCCCCAATAAAGAGCTGGTCAAAATCATAAGAACGAAGGGCATTTTCTGCCACTTTGCCTTGGAAGGATTCTGAGCGAGCATCCCAAGTTCCACCTGTCATTAACACCGTCGGTTCACATTCCAAGGTCGTTAGTTCGCTGGCAAGAGAAAGAGAATTGGTCATAATTACCAAGCCTTTTTGATTCAAGGCTTTTACCAACGCCCCAGTGGTGCTACCGCTATCAATAATGATGCGATTGTGATCAGAAATAATTTCACAAGCTGCTTTGGCAATAGCTAACTTTTGTTTTGAAAGTTGCTCATCGTTGCTTTCTTCTTCCATCATTTCCGATGGCATTTTTATCGCCCCACCATAACGGCGAAGCAAGAAACCGCCTTCTTCTAATACGCGTAAATCTTTACGGATAGTCACTTCAGAGGTTTCAAAGAATTGGGCGAGATAATCCACGCTTAATTCATTTTGTTCTATCAGCATCGAAACGATCAGCTGACGGCGTTGTTGGGTGTTTCGTTTTGACATAGTTCTTAAACCATAAAGTTTCGTTTCAAAACTTTTTGAATTATAATGAAATTTTGACCGCTTGCAAGCATAAAAATGGCTAGGGTTGACCTAGCCATTGTTTTTACATTCAAAGAAATATTACACCTTTACACTCTTTTTCAAAAATGCTCTCTTATTTTAGTAAGTCGAACATTGCAGACATTGCCGCATTACCTTCCTAATTGATGTTCAAGTAGTGTTTGCATAATTGCAAAATTAAAAAGAAAACCGGTCGATTGGTCGGTTTTTTGTAGGTTACTTCTTAGATTGTTTATTTAAAATATAAATAATACCTTGTGTTACTGCAATGGGTACAACAAATGCAGTAGTTAATGTTGTATAAGCTACATAAACAGGCATTGATAACGTTATAGTTGTCAGTTCTAAGGCGATATCATCGGCTATAACTTCTTTATGTGATGTTCTTCGCACTAAAGAAATTTCGATTGGTTCAGGCATTGAAAATTTACTGATTATTTCATCTCTATTATTAAAGCGAATTCGCTTTCCAAATGCTCGGTATTGCCGTTTTAATGCTGGCTGATTAGCTTTCCAGTTCGGATTTCTAAGTTTTACTGCTGATAAGAAATTAGAATGAATATGGCTAATAGGATTAAACCAATATTGTTTTTGCAACTGCTCTTTTTCCTCTTTACTATATTTGCTTTCGTCTAAATAAACGGTGTATTCGCCAGTGACCTCATTATCAAGGCTATCTAATTTCATTGTAAAAAAGAGTGTTTGTTTTGCATAAGGGCTAGTCAAGAAATGTTGCATTGCTTCAACATCTTGATTTTGTAAAAGATAGTCCGACTGCTCACCTATCAGATAAATTTTATTTTTTTCAATCATAAAGGCATAAATTTTTTCTGTGGTTTTTATGGGCTTGTTAATATGGATAACGCAACTCGTGAGCAAGCAAATTAAAATAAGATAAAGTTTTTTCATTGTTATTTTGTGGGACATTTGTAGTATGGGGAAAGTGAAACGTTTGTGATGTTTTCCTCAGTAATATCTTTCAAAACAACTGAGCACCCCATTGGCTTAATTTCATATTGATGCCCGGCTTTAGGGATAAATGATGCACGATCATCTCGGCGTTCTCCTCCATCGGTGGCACCCAAAGTAATGGTTTTCATCAGAAATTTTCGGATAGTATCATAGCCTGCAATTGGACCGTACTGACATAATTGTGTTGTTTCGGTCTGGCAAGGTTTTCCCGCAACGCGGCAAACAGCTTTACTGATTTGATGTGATGGGGTGAGATTGATTATTTTATCCGTAGGAATGACATATTCTCTAAACGTATAATTTTCCTTCTGGGCGATATCTGAGTCCTCGGTTTGAGTCATACCTATTCGATGTTGCCCACTGCCGTTAAACCATCCGGTAGGGCGAAGATGTATTCCTCTCTTATCTTTTTCACAATCCATGATTGTTACATTGATTTCGCCATCGTTTCCTATATTAAAGATTCGGATACGGGCATGTTTTGTTGCGTCATATTCTTGAGGATTGATGATTTCTTTTGTTGCACATCCTGTAAGCAGCATTGCAAGCATCAGTGTTTTCCATCTATTTTTCATATTTCTCCCTTCTTTGGATAAAAAAACGACTAGGCAAAGCCTAGCCGTTAAATATATTACGCCTTCACATTCTCTTTCAAGAACGCAAGCAACTCATCTTTTGCAATCATCTGTTTCTCACCAGAACGGCGGTTCTTATATTCAATTTCGCCATTGTCTAGGTTTTTCTCGCCAATTACCACCATATGCGGCACACCAATCAATTCCATATCAGCGAACATCACGCCCGGGCGTTCTTTACGATCATCAAAAATCACATCAACGCCTTGTGATTGTAAAGTGCGGTAAAGTTCTTCAGCGTATTTTTGTACGCTTTCAGATTTGTGCATATTCATCGGCACAATCGCCACAGTGAATGGGGCGATTTCGTCTGATGGCCAGATGATACCGCGTTCATCGTGGTGTTGCTCAATCGCTGATGCCACCACACGAGTTACCCCAATACCGTAGCAACCCATTGTCATTACAAGTGGTTTACCGTCTTCGCCTTGAACGGTCGCTTTCATTGCTTCAGAATATTTTTTACCCAGTTGGAAAATATGCCCCACTTCAATACCACGTTTGATTTGAAGCGTGCCTTTACCATCTGGACTTGGATCGCCTTCAACTACGTTGCGTAAATCAAAAACTTCTGGCATTGCAACATCGCGTTCCCAGTTCACATTGAAGTAATGTTTTCCGTCGATATTCGCACCACAACTAAAATCAGACATTAACGCCACAGTGCGGTCAATAATTGCAGGAATATTAAGATTTACCGCACCTAATGATCCCACGCCTGCACCAATTTTTGCTTTGATTTCTGCTTCGTCCGCAAACTCAAGGGGATCTACTACTAACGGGTGTTTTTGTGCTTTGATTTCGTTTAATTCGTGGTCGCCGCGAATAATCAACGCCACAAGCGGTTGATTTTCGTCTGCACCTTTCACAATCAGAGTTTTCACGGTTTTTTCGATTGGCAAGTTGAATTGCTCCACAAGTTCATTGATCGTTTTCGCATTTGGTGTATCAACTAAACACATTTCTGCCGTTGGTGTTTGGCGTTCGCCTACAGCAATTGCTTCTGCCAATTCGATATTCGCTGCAAAATCCGATTCGGTAGAGAACACCACATCATCTTCCCCGCTTGAAGCTAACACTTGGAACTCATGGGAAGCTGAACCACCAATAGACCCAGTATCCGCTTGTACCGCACGGAAATCTAAGCCTAAGCGGTTAAAAATGTTACTGTACACTTGGTACATCACATCATAGGTTTCTTGCAAACTTTCTTGTGTAGTGTGAAATGAGTACGCATCTTTCATAATAAATTCACGCGAACGCATTACACCAAAACGAGGACGCACTTCATCACGGAATTTAGTTTGAATTTGATATAAGTTAAGTGGAAGCTGTTTATATGAAGAAACTTCTCGGCGGACTAAATCGGTGATCACTTCTTCGTGAGTTGGCCCAAGTACAAAGTTACGGTTTCCGCGGTCTTCAA
>NZ_CALIFA010000036.1:0-27617 GCF_938021905.1 Pseudohaemophilus parahaemolyticus | reverse complement strand
CCCGTGAGCAAGAATATCAAATTTATCCGCTTGTGATTAAATGGTTTACCGAAGGACGCCTTGAATTAAGAAACAAGATGGCTTATTTAGATGGAAAACTTCTACCTAAACAAGGCTATGCTGCTGAATAGCTTGTAAATATCCAGCTCATAACTAAAGGTAAGTAGTGAGCAAGCATTTTTATCTATAGATCTTCCTATTTCAAATATTATCGGGTAAGATTACAGCTTTCTTGAGAATTGTTTTCAATAAGATCTCCTTCTGTCATTTTCTATTTAATAGGAATATTTATGTTCAAAAAAACACTACTTACCTTAGCCTTTGCTGTCTCTTGCTCTTCTCTCTCATTTGCAAAAGATGTGACCATTCCGACCGCTCGTGGTGATGTTACTTTCACTCAAACACCAACCAAACTTGCTGTATTTGAAGCTGCAGCAATTGATACGCTTGCACATTTAGGCGTACCTGTTGCAGGTAGTCCTGATGTGGCTCGTACCTTGCCATATTTAAAACCAGCAACAGAAAAAGCGGTGAATATCGGTACTGTTTTTGAACCAAATTACGAAGCATTAAACAGCTTAAAACCAGACTTAATTATTGTAGGTAGCCGTGCAGCAAAAAAAGTCGATGAACTAAAAGAGATTGCAACAACTATTGATGTAACCACACCAAAAGAAGTGAATACTTTACAAGGTGGTTTAAACAATATTGAAAACTACGGTAAATTATTCAATAAAGAAGCGGAAGCGGCAAAATTAAAAGCTGAGCTTGAAACCTTAATCGCCGAAACCAAAGCAGCGGTAAAAGGTAAAGGAAATGGCTTAATCGTGCTTGTTAATGGTGGCAAAATGTCCGCATTTGGTCCTGTTGGTCGCTTAGGTTGGGTTCACTCTGCTCTTAATATTCCTGAAGCAAAATTTGAAGTGAATACCAAAGGAGCAAACCACGGTACACCAATTTCATTCGAATACTTACAAAAAGTAAATCCAGATTGGTTATTCGTGTTAGACCGCACCGCAGCCATTGGTGAAGAGGGCAAAACAGCACAAGAAGTGTTAGATAACGAATTAGTCCATCAAACAAAGGCATGGAAAAACGGACACGTCATTTACCTCAGCAGTTCAGCATACCTTGCAGCTGGCAGCGTAGAACAAATGCGTTTAGATCTTAACCACATCAAACAAGCCTTCTCTAAATAATGCGAAAGCTCACGTTTTTTAATCTTTTTTTACTTTTAATCCTCTGCCCCCTCAGTATGTCCGTGGGGGTAGCGGATTTTCATTGGGGCGAATTGTTTAGCCAGTCTGAGCAATCACAACTTTTCTTTATTAGCCGCTTACCTCGCACCCTTGCTGTCATCCTTGTTGGTGCAACACTCAGCGTGGCAGGAATGGTGCTGCAAATTGTGCTGAAAAACCGTTTTATAGAACCCAGTATGATTGGGGCAAGCCAAAGTGCAGCGGTGGGGATTTTAATTGCAAGCCTTTGCTTCCCTGCAATGCCACTCATTTTCAAAATGTCGTTTGCAACCGTAACGGCACTAATTGGTATGGCAATTTTTATGCTGCTAATGCGTAATCTACCGCCCCATCAAAAACTGATGTTGCCATTAGTGGGGATTATTTTCGGCAATATTATTGAAGCGGTAACTACCTTTATTGCCTACGAAACCGACAGTTTGCAGCTACTTTCCGTTTGGTTTGCAGGCGATTTCTCAGGCGTTTTAGCAGGAAGATATGAACTGCTTTGGCTAACCGCAGCTTTAGCCGTCATCATCTACATTCTTGCTGACCAACTCAGCATCGCAGGACTTGGACAGAATATCAGCACCAGTCTTGGCATTAACTACCATCAAATGACGTGGATTGCCTTGATTATTGTCGCCATGATTACCGCGGTAATTGTCGTCACCATTGGGCAAATTCCGTTTATCGGTTTAGTGGTACCGAACATCGTTTCACGCCTGGCAGGCGATCGACTTCGCCAGAATCTGCCTGTTGTGGTGTTATTTGGAGCGAACCTCATTCTTATGTGCGATATTCTCGGGCGAGTGGTAAACGATCCGTTTGAAGTGCCGATTTCCACGATTTTCGGCATCGTCGGCACAGTGATTTTCCTCTATCTGCTCTTTAGGGGGAAAAAAGTATGAAAACATCCCGAGTTTTGATTATTTCAAGTCTGATTCTGCTTGTAAGCAGTCTGTTTTTTATGCTGTTTAACAGCAACGGGAATTGGGATTTTATTCTGCCGTTTCGTGGCAAAAAACTGTTGTTATTGCTGACGGTAGCATATACCATTGGCGTTTCAACCTTATTATTTCAAACGCTGACGAACAACCCGATTTTAACGCCAAGTATTTTGGGGTTTGACGCGCTCTACTTGCTGCTTCAAACCGTACTCGTGTTTTTACTCGGTGGACTCGGTTTTACTCAACTTCCGATTGCAAACAAATTTGCGTTTGAAACCTTGCTGATGCTTGGTGCCGCTCTATTGCTATTCCGCACACTCACCAAAGACAATGCCGATATCGCCCGAATGTTATTGATTGGTGTGGTGTTTGGTGTATTCTTCCGTAGTGTGAACAACCTTCTGCAACGTATGATCGATCCAGAAGAATTTGCCGTCGCACAAAGCTCCTCTTTTGCGAGCTTTAATAGTGCCAATCCAACCCTTTTAACCATTGGAATCATCATCGCCTTACTAAGTAGTATCTGGATTTGGACACAACGCCACAAGCTAGATGTATTGATGCTCGGCAAACACAAAGCCATTGGTTTAGGTATTAACTACAACCGCTTTTCGCATCAACTGCTGATTTGCTGTGCCTTGTTGGTGTCGGTGTCCACCGCTTTAGTCGGACCAATCCTCTTTTTAGGATTACTGGTTTGTGCCATTGTGAACTCCATCAGCCCAACAATGCAACACGCTATTCGTATTCCGCTCACATTCATCATATCTGCCATCACGTTGGTATTAGGGCAAGCGGTGTTTGAACAACTGTTCAAATTACAAGGTGTGCTAAGTGTCGTGATCGAATTCTTAGGTGGCATCGTGTTTATCTATTTAATGCTCAAAAAACAAAAATGATCGAAGTTAAAAATCTTTCCCATCACATCGGGCAAAGTCCGATTCTAAAAAACATTAACCTCACTATTCCAAATGGGGGTATTACTGCTCTTGTGGGTGCAAACGGTGCGGGCAAATCTACCCTGCTCTCGCTCATGGCCCGTTTAAACCCGATTCAAAGCGGTCAAATTTTGCTAGATAATTACAATATTTCGACCACCGATTCTCGCACTATTGCACAGCATTTGGCGATCTTAACCCAAGACAACGTGATCCACAGCCGCATTACTGTGCAAGATTTGCTGATGTTCGGGCGTTATCCGCATCATCAAGGCAAAATTCAACCGCTTGATCATGAAATTGTGGCTGAAGCCCTTGAGCGTTTTGAGCTACTCCATCTTACCAACCGTTTTTTGAATGAACTCTCAGGTGGGCAACGCCAACGTGCCTTAATTGCAATGACCTTCTGCCAAAAAACTAGCCACGTATTGCTTGATGAACCGCTCAATAACCTTGATATGTTCCATGCCCGTGAGTTAATGCGATTGTTAAGAAAACTGACTGATGAATTGGCACTTACCACTGTAATGGTAGTGCACGACATCAATATGGCAGCAGCTTATGCTGATACGATTGTGGCGATGAAAAATGGAGAAATTGTGATGATAGGTACACCTGAAGAAATCATCACAACCGAGCATCTAAAAAACATATTTGGTTTGGATGCGGAAGTGTTAAAACACCAAGGAAAAAGATTGGTGGTACATCATATTTGATTTAAAAAATTTATTAATTTCTCCGTTTATAGCTAATCTCAAATCACCTAGCGGTTAAATTCTACAAAATTTTTGTAAAATTTAACCGCTTGTACAAGTTCCTACCGCAATTACCCCGTGATCTTTCCAATAACATTAAGTAAAATATAGGCGATTTTGTCTACTTTTCACAGCAAGATCATTTTAAATTCATTATAACGGAGAAATTTTATGGCAATGAATAACATTTTAGGTTTATTCGCCCAATCGCCACTCAAACCTCTCAAACAACTCTCTGTAAAAGTAACTGAATGCAGTGAGCTGTTAGACCCCTTTTTTGAAGCTTCTTTCAATCACGATTGGGATGCGGCAGAAGAAATTCGAAACCATATTGTGGAATTAGAACGTAATGCTGACCTCCTCAAACGTGAGATTCGATTAAAATTACCTCGCGGATTATTCCTTCCCGTTGAACGCTCAGATTTATTAGAAATTGTTACGCAACTGGATAAATTAGCAAACTATTCAAAAGATATCGCAACTCGTGTTATTGGCCGTCATTTGGAAGTGCCAGAAATTATGCAACCCGCATTTCGTCAATTTATCTTCCGTAGCCTCGATTCTTGTCGCCAAGTACGCAAAGTATTAGGTGAGCTTGATGAGTTGCTTGAAACAGGTTTCCGAGGTCGAGAACGTCACTTCGTGAATGACATGATTTTAGAGCTAGATAAAATCGAAGATGATACGGATCAACTTCAAATCGCCCTACGTCGTACGCTTTTCGGCTTAGAAGCGGAATTAAACCCTATTGATGTTATGTTTTTATATAAATGTATTGAGCGAATCAGCATCTTAGCAGATCAAGCTCAGCGTATTGGTTCGCGAATCGAGCTAATGCTTGCAAAAGCATAGGAGAACTTATGGAACTTTTACAAGAATATGGCTCAATCTTAGTGATTGTGACAGCCGTATTAGGCTTTTTAATGGCATTTGGTATTGGTGCAAATGATGTATCAAATGCAATGGGAACCTCGGTAGGTTCAGGTACAATCACTGTTAAACAAGCGATTATGATCGCAATGGTTTTCGAACTTGCTGGTGCTTATTTAGCAGGTGGTGAAGTAGCTGATACCATTAAAAGTGGTATTATTCAAGCCGATGCTTTTACCGATACGCCTGGAATCCTCGTGCTTGGCATGATGTCTTCCCTTTGTGCATCAGGGGTATGGTTAATTATTGCAACCAAAATGGGTTGGCCTGTTTCAGGTACACACACGATCATTGGTGCGGTAATTGGTTTTGCCTTGGTCACTGTTGGTGGCGAATCAATCCAATGGGGTCAATTAACAGGTATCGTGGGTAGTTGGTTCATTACGCCTGTGCTTGCAGGGATTATTGCTTTTGTCATCTTTGTTAATTCACAAAAACTGATTTTTAACCGCTCAGAGCCATTCAAACAAGCAAAAAAATATGGCCCATTCTATATGGGGGTAACTATTTTTATCCTTGCTATCGTAACAATCTCAAAAGGTTTAAAACACGTGGGTTTAAATCTTTCTGGTTGGCAAACATTCGGTATTTCAATTACTTTAGCAATTATTGCTGGCGTATTAGGTGCAATCTATTTTCGTAGCCAAGCCTTTACAAATAAAGTAAAAGACCAATCTAGTTTCGGTGGCGTTGAAAAAATCTTTAGTATTTTAATGCTTTTAACCGCTTGTGCAATGGCCTTTGCACACGGTTCAAATGATGTAGCAAACGCAATTGGTCCATTAGCTGCGGTTGAATCTATCGTGGCAAACGGTGGTGATATCGCGAGTAAAACAGGTATGGCACCATGGGTATTACCATTAGGTGCATTAGGTATGGGTGTTGGTTTAGCAATAATGGGTAAATCAGTTATGGCAACGGTAGGGACAGGTATTACTGAACTTACACCAAGCCGTGGTTTTGCAGCACAATTTGCGTGTGCGGTAACTGTTGTACTTGCATCAGGTACAGGCTTACCAATTTCCACCACACAAACCCTAGTAGGTGCAATTTTAGGTGTTGGTTTTGCACGTGGTATCGCGGCAATAAACTTAGGTATTATCCGTAATATCGTTGCATCGTGGTTTGTTACCTTACCAGCAGGTGCAGTACTTTCAATTATTATTTACTATATCTTGCACGCTATCTTTCACTAATTAAATAAAATTGTAGTAAGAAAAATGAGGCTGAATTTAGATAAAATTCAGCCTCATTTTTCTTACTACGCATCTTAACATCATAAAGACATAGTAGACAAAAAAGCCTCGCAAATGCGAGGCTTTTTTTACAAAATAAATTATTTTGTGCTTGGAATGCTGAAACGTTTGTTGAAGCGTTCAACACGACCACCAGTATCAACAACACGTTGTTTACCAGTATAGAATGGATGGCAGTTGCCACAAACGTCTAGGTTTAAGTTTTTACCCACTGTTGAGCGAGTTTTGATTTCGTTACCGCATGAACATGTTGCAGTAATTTCAGTATATTCTGGGTGAATACCTTGTTTCATTGGAGAACCTCATAAGAAGCCATATCGCCGCTTATCTTGTTTCAACTATTATTATAATTGAACCGCTGATAAGCACCATATGTGATTAATAATATGTTAAGCTTATGCTTAACGCCTAGAAGAGTGCGTATTCTAAGTGAAAGTTGAGCGAAGATCAACCGCTAATTTAATGCAGAATTTATGTGAGCTAGATCACAAAAAGTAGATGATTTTTTTGAGTTTTGAAATAAACTTGATTACAATCACGAGCAATCAAAAATAATCTTAATTTAATCAAAATGAACGGGAGAATGACGATGGCTGAGCGTAAAGTTTTAGCAAATGCGATTCGTGTATTAAGTATGGACGCCGTCCAAAAAGCCAATTCTGGTCACCCTGGTGCACCAATGGGTATGGCTGATATTGCAGAAGTGTTATGGCGTGATTTTTTAAAGCATAATCCAAACAATCCAAAATGGGCTGATCGCGACCGCTTTGTATTGTCAAATGGTCACGGCTCAATGTTAATTTATAGCCTTTTACATTTAACAGGCTACGATCTTTCTATTGAAGATTTAAAACAATTCCGCCAATTACACTCAAAAACGCCAGGTCACCCTGAATATGGTTATGCTCCAGGTGTTGAAACGACCACAGGGCCACTTGGTCAAGGTATTACCAATGCGGTAGGTATGGCGATTGCAGAGAAAACCTTAGCAGCACAATTTAACCGTGAAGGCCACGACATTGTGAACCACTACACCTACGCATTCTTAGGTGATGGCTGCTTGATGGAAGGGATCTCACACGAAGCAGCATCGCTTGCAGGCACATTAGGTTTAGGCAAGTTAATTGCTTTCTATGACGACAATAATATCTCTATTGATGGTCACGTAGATGGCTGGTTTAGCGATGACACAGCACAACGTTTCGAAGCATATGGCTGGCAAGTAATCCGTAATGTTGATGGTCACGATCCTGAGCAAATTAAATTTGCGATTGAAAATGCACAAGCCGAGAAAGAACGTCCAACGTTAATTATCTGTAAAACTATTATTGGTTACGGTTCACCAAATAAATGTAACTCGCACGACTGCCACGGTGCACCATTAGGTGAAGCAGAAATTAAAGCAGCACGCGAATTTCTAAACTGGGAACATGAGCCGTTTGTCATTCCAGCAGACATTTATGCAGCGTGGGATGCAAAAGCAAAAGGTGCTGAAGAAGAACAATCTTGGGATGCAAAATTTGCAGCATATTCAACCGCTTATCCAGAATTAGCAACAGAATTTAAACGCCGTATGAGTGGTGAATTACCAGCAAATTGGGAAGCAGAAAGCCAAGCATTTATCGAAAAATTACAGGCAAATCCTGCAAACATTGCAAGCCGTAAAGCATCACAAAATGCGATTGAAGCTTACGCTCACGTGTTGCCAGAGTTTTTAGGTGGTTCAGCGGACTTAGCTAGCTCAAACTTAACTTTATGGCCTGGCTCTAAACCAATTCGTGCAGATCACAACGTAGATGGTAACTACATTAACTACGGCGTACGTGAATTTGGTATGTCTGCGATTATGAATGGTATTGCTTTACACGGTGGCTTCATTCCTTACGGGGCGACCTTCTTAATGTTCTATGAGTACGCTCACAACGCTGTACGTATGGCAGCATTGATGAAACAACGCGTGTTATTCGTTTATACGCACGACTCAATCGGTTTAGGTGAAGATGGTCCAACTCACCAACCAGTTGAGCAGACTGCGGCATTACGCTACATTCCAAATCTTGAAACGTGGCGTCCAGCTGACCAAGTAGAATCTGCAATTGCCTGGAAAGCTGCCGTTGAGCGTCATGATGGCCCAAGTGCGTTAATCTTCACTCGTCAAAATCTTCAACAACAAAATCGCACTGCAGAGCAATTAGCGAATGTAGCACGTGGTGGTTATGTGTTAAAAGACGCAGCAGGTACGCCAGATTTAATCCTAATCGCAACAGGTTCTGAAGTTGAATTAGCGGTGAAAGCAGCAGAAGTGTTAGAAGCTGAAGGTAAAAAAGTACGCGTGGTTTCAATGCCAAGCACCAACGTGTTTGATAAGCAAGATGAGGCTTACCGTGAATCAGTATTACCTCGTTCAGTGACTAAACGCGTTGCTATTGAAGCACAATTGTCAGACTTCTGGTACAAATATGTAGGCTTTGAAGGTCGTATCGTAGGTATGAATAGCTTCGGTGAATCTGCACCGGCAGGCGAGTTATTCAAACTCTTCGGTTTCACCGTTGAAAACGTTGTAACAAAAGCGAAAGAGATTTTGTAATTCTATACAGAGTATATATTTCACGTTAAAATAGCAGACGTGGTGCGAGCTTAGGAATAATTACTTAAGGTCCACAAATCTAATATTCAAGTAAATAGAAAGTCGTTGTATATGCCGTAGGTTATTAAACGTACGTGGTATATGGCGGCTTTTTCTTAGTAAAATATACCTGTGACCTTTTATTATGAGAATACCTAGAATTTATCATCCCTTTCCAATAGCAAATCAAACAAGCTGTATTCTAAGCGAAGATGCCACCAACCACGTTGGGCGTGTATTGAGAATGAATGAGGGCGACGCCATTATTTTATTTGATGGATCTAACCATATCTTTCACGCCACGTTACAAGCGGTCGAAAAAAAACAAATTATTGCAAAAATTCACTCTAGCGAATTAGATGATCGCGAATCGCCTTTGCATATTCATTTAGGGCAAGTAATTTCGCGTGGTGATCGAATGGAGTTTACCATTCAGAAATCCGTAGAGTTAGGCGTAAAAACTATTACGCCTCTTTGGTCAGAGCGCTGTGGCGTAAAACTCACTGAAGAACGCCAAGATAAAAAATTACAACAATGGCAGAAAATTGCGATTGCGGCTTGTGAGCAATGTGGACGTAATGAAATCCCTGAAATTCGTCCAATGATGAAACTTACTGATTGGTGCAAAGAGCAAGATGGAATGCTTAAGTTGAATTTACATCCAAGAGCCCAATATACGATCCGTCAATTGCCGAATATGCCGAAAGAGGGCGTGCGATTGCTCATTGGTTCTGAAGGCGGGCTTTCTCCCGAAGAGATTACGATGACAGAGGCAGAAGGCTTTACTGAGGTGTTATTGGGCAAACGAGTATTACGCACAGAAACTGCCTCCCTCGCAGCAATTACCGCTTTACAAGTCTGCTTTGGTGATATTTAACGAGAAAAGAGAATGTTAGAAAACTTACAAGGTAAATTTTTAATTGCAACCCCAGATATGGACGATCCTTATTTTGATCGTGCCGTTGTTTATATTTGTGAACACAATAACAACGGAGCCATGGGATTAATCATCAATATGCCAACCGATTTATCTGTATTGGAATTGCTCACTAAAATGGATTTCCAAATGGCAAATCAACGTGATTACAAAAAAGATCAGATGGTATTAAGCGGTGGTCCTGTGAGCCAAGATCGCGGCTTTATTGTCCACACCAAAACGGCACAATCTTTCTTGCACTCTTATAAAATCACAGATGACATTATGCTAACCACATCGGGCGATGTGCTGGATACCTTAGGCACAACAGATGCGCCTGAACACTTTATTGTTTGTTTAGGTTGCTCTACTTGGAATAGCGAACAACTACAACAAGAAATCGCCCAGAATATGTGGATTTATTCTGAATCCAACAACAAAACTTTATTCAACACAGGTTATCTTGACCGCTGGTTAGAAGCCAACGAAATGATGGGCATTTCATCGGGAGTATTAGGAAGTGCTGGACGAGCGTAAACGTATTTATTGGCATAGTAGACAAATAGTTGCTAATCCGTCAAAACCTATATCATGTGGCAAAACAGTTGGTAAGGATTATAGTTAATAATCAAAACCAACATTTTTGTCTATTATGCCCCCTTTTTAATTAATAATCCAACTGATCCTTATACAACGTATAATCGTCTTTTAAGGCTTGGATGAGCTTCACAAAATCATCAGGCAATGGGGCGTGCCATTCCAGGATTTCACCTGTGATAGGGTGCTCTAAACGTAACATCGCGGCGTGTAAGGCTTGGCGTTGAAATGAACGTAATACTGCTAAAAATTCTTCACTTGCACCTTTAGGTGGGCGAGGACGACCGCCGTAAAGTTGGTCTCCTAAAAGCGGGTGAGCAATGTGTGCCATATGTACACGGATTTGGTGTGTACGCCCTGTTTCCAAGCGTAAACGCAAACGGGTATAGTTGCGGAAACGCTCCATAATGCGGTAATGCGTGACTGCAGATTTACCCATTGGATGTACTGCCATTGCGGTGCGTTTGGTTGGGTGGCGAGCCATTGGCTCATCAACCTTACCACCTTGGGTCATAATGCCACTCGCAACAGCTTCATATTCACGGGTAATTTGGCGTTTTTGTAGTGCAGTTACTAGGTGCGTTTGAGCAGGGATATTTTTCGCGACCACCATTAAACCCGTTGTATCTTTGTCTAAACGGTGTACGATACCCGCACGTGGCACTTCTGCAATCGATGGATAGTGGTAAAGTAGTGCATTTAATACTGTGCCATCTGGATTACCCGCACCTGGGTGTACGACTAAATCTTTCGGTTTGTTGATCACAATAATATCGTCATCTTCATACACGATATTAAGTGGGATATTTTGAGGCTCGAAACGCACTTCCTCTTCAATTTCTGCCAACACTTCAATCAATTCACCACCAAAAACTTTTTCCCGCGCTTTATTGGCCACTTTGCCATTGACTTTCACTAAATCATTTTCGATCCAAACTTTTAAACGTGAGCGTGAGTAATCGGGGAAAAGTTGCGCAAGTGCCTGATCAAGCCTTGCACCTAATAAATCGGCAGAAACCTCTGCAGTTAGCGTCATCTGTTGAGCCATTTGTCTATTCCTATTTAATCTATTATCTATTGCTTATTTGTGAGCGTGTTATAAAATAAGGCAATTCGTACGAACTTAATGAAGTGCCTTTGGTCTATTGCAAGTATTGTACATTAACTTTTGATCTTAGACACTTTTTTATCTCTTTAAGGTAATTATTATGCGTAAATTTACTTCTCTTGCTTCGCTGATCTTAGCGGGTTTACTCGTTGTGGGTTGCTCAAATTCAAATAAAGAACTCGAAGAAGCGTCAGCTCAAGATCTTTATAATAAAGGTCAAACTTACTTGCAAGATGGCGATTATAACTCAGCGATCCGCTATTTAGATGCCATTGGCGGAAAAGGCAATGCTCAAGGGCAATTCGGCGAACAAACACAATTGAGCTTAATTTATGCACAATATAAAGTAGGCGAATACTACAAAGCATTAGATATTGCAGAACGTTTTGTGCGTGCTTACCCAAATAGTGCTCATACAGACTATGTTTTCTACCTTGCGGCACTTTCCAATGCTCGTTTAGGCGATAACTTTATTCAAGATTTCTTTGGCGTAAATCGTGCTTCTCGCTCAATTGATGCGGTGCGAAATGCTTACGGTAGCTTCCAAACCATCGTACGTGATTTTCCAAATAGCAAATATGCACCAGAAGCACAACAATGGATGGGATATTTGTTAAACCGTATGGCAGAACACGAACTTGAAGTGGTGAAATTCTACGACAAGCGTGATGCTTATGTGGCAATGACCAACCGTGTAGAAGAAATGATACGTTTCTATCCTGATACAAAAGCCACTGCTGAAGCGTTACCTTATATGAAAAAAGCCTTTGAACAAATGGGTTTGAATGATTCTGCTCAAAAAGTAGATGCCTTGATTGAAGCGAATAAAGGTAAAGAATATCCAAACGTAACTAAACCAGCTTACGGCGAACAGTTCTAATTTCATTTTATTTTGCCACAGCAGTTCAATGCTTCTGTGGCTTTTTTAGTATTTAAAGCATAGTATGAAAATTCTCGGCATTGAAACTTCTTGTGATGAAACAGGCGTTGCCATTTATGATGAAGAAAAAGGATTAATTGCCAACCAGCTTTACAGCCAAATTGAGATGCACGCAGACTACGGCGGCGTGGTGCCAGAATTGGCTTCACGTGATCATATCCGCAAAACCGTGCCACTGATAGAAGCTGCATTAAAAGAAGCAAATTTGACCGCTTGCGAGATTGATGGCGTGGCTTATACCGCAGGCCCTGGCTTAGTGGGCGCATTATTAGTAGGGGCAACTATAGCCCGTTCGCTTGCCTATGCGTGGAACGTCCCCGCACTCGGCGTACATCATATGGAAGGGCATCTACTCGCTCCAATGTTGGAAGAGACCCCGCCAGAATTTCCTTTTGTCGCACTACTTATTTCAGGCGGACATACACAATTAGTGAAAGTGGATGGTGTTGGGCAATATGAATTGCTTGGCGAATCTATCGATGATGCTGCGGGTGAAGCCTTTGATAAAACAGGTAAACTGCTTGGATTGGATTATCCAGCTGGTGTGGCAGTTTCAAAATTAGCGGAAAAAGGCACGCCAAATCGCTTTGTTTTTCCACGCCCAATGACGGATCGTCCTGGCTTAGACTTTAGCTTTTCAGGCTTAAAAACGTTTGCCGCAAACACCATTAATACCAATTTGGATGAGAACGGTAAATTAGACGAACAAACCCGTTGCGACATCTCTCACGCTTTCCAACAAGCGGTGGTCGATACTATCATCATCAAATGCAAACGAGCCTTACAACAAACAGGCTACAAACGCTTAGTGATGGCGGGCGGTGTGAGTGCAAATAAACAGCTGCGTGCCGATTTAGCCGAAATGATTAAATCCCTTGGCGGAGAGGTTTACTACCCTCGACCGCAATTTTGTACTGACAACGGCGCGATGATTGCTTACACAGGCTTCCTTCGCTTAAAACATGGTGAGCAAACCGATTTAAGTGTGAGTGTAAAACCTCGTTGGGCAATGACAGAATTACCAAGTTTGTAAGCGGTCGAATTTTTAGAAAAATTTGCAAATGGTGATTTATGCAAAATATACAACACAATTATGTAATTAGTTTAACAACAGCAACTGATCGAAGAGAGCATATTACCAAAGAATTTGGTAAGCAAAATATTACCTTTGAATTTTTTGATGCTATTACCCCAAATAATTTAGAATTAAAAGCGAAAGAATTAGGCATTGATATTTCTAATAGCCCTCTTACTAAAGGAGAAATAGCTTGTGCATTAAGCCATATCGCTTTATATTATTTAGCTAAAGAAAAAGAGCTTGATTATATTTGTATTTTTGAAGATGACATCTATTTAGGTGAAAATGCTAATTTATTACTAAATAATAATAACTATATTGATGATAATGTTGACATTGTGAAAATTGAGAAAAATTTTGATACTGTTATATTATCTGTTTTTTCTATTAAAGAATACCTAGGTAGAAAATTTTATAAATTAACCAAATCAAATTCTGGAACTGGAGGCTATATTGTTACTAAAAAAGGAATCGATTTTTTAGTTAAAAATATAAAGGAAATTAAAGATATTGAGATAGACAATTTATTATTTAAGCAACTTTTACTAAAAAAAGAATATACTGTATGGCAAATGCAACCTGCAGTATGTATCCAAGATTGCCTATTAAATCCTCAAACATCTAGTTTTGGTGTTATGGGAGGAGAAGGTGGTGAAAGAGATCAAAGAAGGGATAAGAAAAATAAAAAGAAATTACCACTTATTATTAGATTAGTAAAAGAAGTTAAACGCCCATTTGCAAAATTAAATAAAAAATTTTTTGGTAAGAAAGCTTATTTTAAATAAGGAATAAAAATGAACGTAGCACAATTTCACCAATTAGTTGAACAAACGTGGGACGAAATCGAAGAAAAAATTGATGATGAAGGTTTATCGGTTGATGCCGAAATTCAAGGGGCGGTTTGTACTTTAACTTTCGATGACGATTCACAAATTATCATCAACAAACAAGAAGCAATGCTTGAACTTTGGCTTGCAAGTAAACTGGGCGGCTTCCATTTCAAATATCTTGATGATGAATGGAAAACCGCTGAAGGGCGTTCTTTCTGGCAGCATCTAGAAGAAGCCTTCGCAAGACATGGGGAAGAGGTTAAATTTACTTCTTAATTCGTAGGGTGGGCTTTAGCCCACCATTTTCAATTTAAACCCAGTGATGGGCTAAAGCCCTCCCTACATTCAATGCAACCATATTCCGCCCCACAAACCGTACTACAAAACGTATTCGGTTATCAGCAATTTCGTCAAGGTCAGCAAGAGGTGATTGAATCCACGCTTGCGGGCAAGGACACGCTTGTTATTATGACCACTGGCGGTGGAAAATCATTATGCTATCAAGTGCCAGCCCTCTGTTTAGAAGGGATTACCCTTGTGATTTCGCCGCTGATTTCATTGATGAAAGATCAAGTTGATCAGCTTCTTACAAACGGCATTGAAGCCGCTTATCTCAACTCAACCCAAACGCTTGAAGAACAGCGAGCCGTTGAGCAAAAAGCCTTAAATGGGCAGCTTAAATTGCTCTATCTTTCGCCCGAAAAAGTGATGACCCAAGGTTTCTATCACTTTATTTCTCATTGCAAAATCAGCTTTATTGCGGTTGACGAAGCCCACTGTGTTTCACAATGGGGGCACGATTTCCGTCCTGAATACACTCTTTTGGGCAATTTGCGAAATACTTTCCCAAATCGACCGCTTATGGCACTCACCGCCACGGCAGACCCAACCACACGTGCGGATATTTTGCACCATCTTCGCTTAAACGACCCGCACACTTATTTGGGTAGTTTTGACCGTCCGAACATTCGCTACACCGTGCAAGAAAAATTCAAGCCAATGGAACAGTTAGCAAAATTTATCGCCGGGCAAAAAGGCAAGAGTGGGATTGTCTATTGTAACAGCCGCAAAAAAGTGGAAGAGATTACGGAAAAATTGAGTGCGAGAAACATTTCTGTAATGTGCTATCACGCAGGAATGAGCGTTCAACAACGTGAAACCGTACAAAATGCCTTTCAGCGCGATAACATTCAAGTGGTGGTTGCAACGGTTGCTTTTGGTATGGGGATCAACAAATCTAACGTGCGTTTTGTGGTACATTTTGACCTGCCAAGAAGTATCGAATCTTACTATCAAGAAACGGGGCGTGCTGGACGTGATGACTTGCCTTCGCAAGCGATAATGTTTTACGACCCAGCCGATTATGCGTGGCTGCAAAAAATGCTGTTGGAAGAACCAGAAAGCGAACAACGCGATATTAAACAACACAAATTACAAGCCATTGGTGCATTTGCTGAATCACAAACCTGCCGCCGCTTGGTTTTACTCAACTATTTTGGCGAATCCCGCCAAGAACCGTGTAAAAACTGCGATATTTGCCTCGATCCCCCTCGTAAATACGATGGACTGATTGATGCACAAAAAGTGATGTCGGTAATTTATCGTACAGGGCAAACTTTCGGAATGCACCACGTTATCGCCGTACTGAGAGGGTTAAATAATCAAAAAATTCGCCAATACGGACACGACCAACTCAGTGTTTATGGGATCGGAAAAGAGCAAAGCCAAGATTATTGGGTAAGCGTGATTCGCCAGTTGATTCATTTAGGCTTAATTAAACAAAACATTGTGAATAATTCAGCCTTGCAACTTACCGAAGAGGCACGTCCTGTATTACGTTCAGAAGTGAAGTTGGAGCTGGCTACGCCACGCTTAACTTTCTCGGCTTCTGCATACAGTCAAAAACAGGCAAGCCCCCGCTACGACAAAGATTTATTTGCTCGCTTGCGTTTCTTACGCAAACAGATTGCCGATAAAGAAAACATACCGCCTTACGTGGTGTTCAACGATGCCACCCTCGAAGAAATGGCACAGTTCACACCAACCACAAAAGCGGAAATGTTAGATATTAACGGTGTGGGCGAACGAAAATTAGAACGTTTTGGAGATGCTTTTATGAACTTAATTCAGTCACATTTAGCTGCTAGGCGGTAGAGCCTAAGCATATAGAAGGTCTATATGCTTTTATTTTAAATATCGCGATGAATAATAAAATCCGCCAACTCTTTTAATGCTGTAGTATCAAAATTTAGCTCACTTAAGGCATCAATCGCGATTCGATAAAGTCCTTCGGCTTTTTGCTGTGCACCTTCTAACCCTAATAGTTTTGGATAGGTGCTTTTATTGTGCTGTTCATCCGCCCCTGCGGTTTTGCCGATTTTATCTGTTTCACCAATGATGTCTAAAATATCGTCTTGCACTTGGAAAGCTAAGCCAATCGCTTGGGCATAGCGTTGAAGCTTCATTTCAATACGTTTATCTTCTGCATAATCAGAAAGGTTAAAACCCATTAACACAGATGCTTCAATTAACGCCCCTGTTTTATTACGATGAATAAATTCTAATTCTTCTAATGAAACTGCTTTGTTTTCCGCAAGCAAATCTAAATTTTGCCCCAAGCACATTCCTTTTGCACCAGAGGCTTTTGCAAGCGATTGAATTTGGCGAATTTTTTGCAAAGGGGGGAGATGTTCATCGTCTGCAATCAGTTCAAAGGCAAAACTTTGCAATGCATCGCCCGCTAAAATTGCGGTGGCTTCATCAAAGGCAATATGGCAAGTTGGTTTACCGCGCCTTAACATATCATCATCCATGGCGGGTAAATCATCGTGCACCAATGAATAAGCGTGGATAGACTCCATTGCCCCTGCAGAAGCATCGATTTTTGCTAAGTGTACGCCTAACATTCTCCCAGTCGCATACATCAAAAACGGACGAACTCGCTTTCCGCCAAGTAAGACAGCGTAAGCCATCGCATCGGCGAGCGGTGATTGCATAGTTTTGAGCGTTTCAAGCTGAGTAGAAAGATAGTGGTTAATGCGTTGCTGGATTTCAGCAAGATCGGTTGAGAGAGAGTAAGTCATATTAGTAATCGGTGAGTTCAGCTTCAGGTGTTTTGTTAAGAAGAATTTGAATGCGTTGTTCTGCTTTTTGCAAGTATTCTTGTCCTTGTTGCACCAGTTTAACCGCAGTTTCAAATTCATTTAAAGCATCTTCAAGCGATAAGTCGCCTGATTCTAAATGCGTTACAATGCTTTCTAACTCTTGTAATGTTGTTTCAAAATTGGGTGTTGGTTTCTTAGCCATTTATCTTTCTCTCGTTAATAAAGTGTGAACAAAGTTTACCGTTCTATGTCTGTTTTTGCAAACAGCTTTTATTTTCGCATGCTACTATTATTTAACAAATGAATGGCGTAGAATGCGATGGATTTTCATTTCATATTAAGGAATTGCTATGAAGCAATCAACTCAAAGGAAAGAACGTTCGGTTCTATTCCCCATTCTCTTTTTTACCTTTATCAATTTAATTTTACTTTCAATCTCTCGATTATCCCTAGGCTTATGGCAAGCAGAAAGGGTAAATGCGGTAGATGGCTGGTTGCAACTAATGTTGCAAGGCTTTCGAATTGATATATCAGCCCTTTGCTGGCTATTTGGTTTACCTGCTTTATTTAGCGTACTATTGCTCAGTAACAATGTAATTGGCAAAATTTGGCAAGCAATTTTACGCATTTGGCTTACTGTAGGTTCCGTATTCATTCTGTTTATGGAAGTGGCAACGCCTAACTTTATCGAAACCTTTGACTTGCGTCCGAACCGCTTGTTTATTGAATATCTGACTTATCCAAAAGAAGTATTTACGATGCTTATTCACGGACATTTAACCACGGTGATTATTAGCCTTATGGTGATGGCATTGGCAATTTTTGCTTATTGGAAATTGGCAGGTTGGGCGGTGAAAAAGGTTTCTGCCCGTAGTTTACAAATGAGTTGGAAAATTCGACCGCTTGTTGCCGTGCTTGTAGCAACATTGGTGTTTGTCGGTGGACGTTCAAGTTTTGCTCACCGTGGGATTAACCCTGCAATGGTCGCATTTTCAAGCGATCCGCTCGTAAACTCTCTTGTATTAAACTCTGGCTACTCTGTACTTTATGCGGTGCAACAGCTGAAAGATGAAGAAAAATCAGCAGAACAATATGGCAAAATGTCGGATGAAGAGATGTTCGAACGTGTGAAAAAATTGCGTGGTCGTCCAGATTCAGATTACATTTCAAGCGAAATTCCGACACTGACTTACAACCAAGCAAGTTACACGGGTAAACCGAAAAATATCGTAATTTTGCTTCAAGAGAGCCTTGGTGCACAATTTGTCGGCACGCTTGGCGGCAAACCATTAACTCCAAACTTAGATAAATTAGCCGAAGAGGGATGGTTGTTTGAAAACCTATATGCAACGGGTACGCGTTCTGTACGTGGCATTGAAGCAACAACCACCGGTTTCTTGCCAACACCAGCTCGTGCGGTCGTGAAACTCACGAAAAGTCAAAATAACTTCTTTAGCATTGCAGAATTGTTACGTCGTCAAGGTTACGATACCTCGTTCATTTATGGAGGCGAAAAACATTTCGACAACATGGCAAGCTTTTTTTACGGCAATGGTTTCACTCGTATCATTGATGAAAATGATTACGCTAATCCCAAATTTAAAGCGACTTGGGGCGTAAGCGATGAAGACTTATTCGACAAAGCAAACGAAACTTTTACCCAGTTACACAATGAAGGCAAACCGTTCTTTAGCCTCGTGTTTAGCTCAAGTAACCACGATCCGTTTGAGTTCCCAGATGGAAAAATTAAACTGCATGAACAGCCAAAACAGACACGTAATAATGCAGCGAAATATGCTGATTATGCGATAGGGCATTTCTTCGAATTAGCGAAAAAATCGAACTATTGGGATGATACGATTTTCTTAATTATTGCCGACCACGACTCGCGCGCAACAGGCGATGATTTAGTGCCGATTCGTCATTTCCATATTCCTGCGTTATTGCTCGGTAATCATATCGAGCCAAAACGTGATAGCCGTTTAGTCAGCCAACTTGATATGCCTACAACTCTGCTGTCTGTAGCGGGAATTAGCAGCGAAAACCCAATGATGGGCTATGACTTAACCCAAAATGTTGAGCCAAATCGTGCAATTATGCAATATGATGCGACACAAGCTGTCCTGAAAGCGAATAATGATGTGATTGTAATGCGTCCAAATACGCCGATTGAGAGCTTTACATACGATAAAGACAACGAAAAACTGATTCCGAAAGCCGTTGATGAGGAGGAGAAAAAAGATGCATTAGCTCAAGCCTTGCTGCCAAGCTATTTGTATAAACATCAGTTATATCGTTTACCAAAAGAAGAGAAAAAAGAGGCAGGTAAATAGAAAAAAGGTGGGGCTGTTACCAGCACCCCTCGGCACACAGAAATTTCAACCCAGGCTGCTTTCTTCCGAACCTGACCAAGTAAGCTGAACACCGTTGCGAGGAACCAATAACACCCCCATTGGATTATGCTCTTGCGAACATAAGAGCCTGTTATTATAGTGATTAAAAAAATAAAGGCAAGTAGATAAATCGATCTGACCCGAAAAAGTGAGACTTATTTAGTTCTATATGCCGAAAAGCTAGCGATATTTAGTTATAAAAAATCTGCATCTTAATCAGCTGGTTGTTTGGTCCAACTCTTAAGATGCAGCTTATCACAAAACGGGCCTTTTGCTTATCAGGGATTATTCAACTTTTAAAATACGGCAAGTATTGGTACCGCCTTCTTTTAACTCATCACCGTGAGTTAATAACACTAAATCGCCTGATAATAAGTAGCCTTGCTCTTTTAATAATGCTAATGCTTTTTTTGCACCATCAATGGTACGGCTCTCTTCATCGTAGAATACAGGTGTTACACCACGATATAATGCTGCACGATTTAATGCACGCGGATTACGCGATAATGCAAAAATTGGCAAACCTGAGCTGATGCGACTCATTAATTTAGCCGTTTCACCTGAATGAGTTAATGCGATAATTGCAGAAACGCCTTCTAAGTGGTTTGCAGTGTACATTGCAGACATTGCCGCTGCCTCATCAACGTGCGTGAATGTGCCTTCCATACGGTGACGAGAAATGTTGATGCTTGGCATTGTTTCTGCACCTAAACACACCTCAGCCATTGATTTCACCGTTTCAACTGGATAATCACCGTTTGCCGTTTCGCCTGAAAGCATTACTGCATCAGTACCATCTAATACTGCGTTCGCAACGTCCATTACCTCTGCACGGGTTGGCATTGGTTTTTTGATCATGGACTCCATCATTTGGGTTGCTGTAATCACTACACGGTTCAATTTACGTGAACGACGGATTAAACGTTTTTGAACACCCACTAATGCTGCATCACCAATCTCAACGCCTAAATCACCACGAGCCACCATAATTACGTCTGCACCTAAGATGATATCATCCATTGCTTCTTCCGTCGCAACGGTTTCAGCACGTTCTACTTTCGCCACGATTTTCGCATCTAAACCTGCCTCATGTGCTAATTGACGTGCGTAGTTTAAGTCTGCACTTGATTGTGGGAATGATACCGCTAAGTAATCAACACCGATTTTCGCGGCTAATTTGATGTCGTTCTTATCTTTTTCAGTTAATGCTGGAGCAGATAAGCCGCCACCTAATTTGTTGATCCCTTTATTGTTTGATAATGGACCGCCCACAGTTACTTCAGTATGAACTTTCACGCCATCTACTTCTAATACTTTTAATTGAACGTTACCATCGTCTAATAAAAGAATATCGCCTGGCACTACATCGTTTGGTAAGTTTTTATAGTCTAAGCCTACCGCATCTTGGTGGCCTTCACCACGTGGTAAATCTGCATCTAGAGTAAATTTATCGCCGATGTTTAAGAAGATTTTGCCATCTTTAAACGTAGAAACTCGGATTTTAGGACCTTGTAAGTCACCTAAAATTGCCACGGTTTTACCTAATTTAGCCGCAATTTCACGCACTTTATTTGCACGCTCAATGTGATCTTCCGGAACACCATGAGAAAAGTTCATACGAACCATATTTGCACCTGCTGCAATAATTTTTTCTAAAGTATTGCCACGGTCTGTTGCAGGACCTAATGTGGTAACAATTTTAGTTCTTCTTAATTTTCGAGACATTGATTACTCCAATATTGAAAGTTAGATTTTAAAAAATTTTCTTGATACAGTAATAGCTGTACAAAACGTGGGGTATTATACGACTAAAATATAATTCTTGAAATAAAAAATAGGAAACAGCTTATGAACATCTGGATTATGCGTCATGGTGAGGCAGATTTTAATGCTCTAATAGATAGCGAAAGAACTTTAACAGAAAAGGGAAAAAATGCAGCATTTTTGCAGGGCAAATGGCTAGGTGAACAGTGTATAAAAAGAAATATTCAACTCGATAAAATATTGGTTAGCCCTTATTTTCGAGCTAAGCAAACGCTTACAGCTCTGACACAAGGAATGCAAGCGGTTGGCTTTTCACAAAATTTTGCAAATATTATTGAGGAGTGGGATGAGATTACACCAAATGGTTCGCCTGATATGATCCAAGATTATCTTGCCTTTTTAAATGAAGAGGGGGCAAATCAGGTGCTTATTGTTTCACATTTACCTCTTGTATTTGATTTAGTCCAAACATTCACACAATATCAACAAAGCGTACATTTTTACCCTGCTGTGATAGCTGAAATCAATTGGAATGGGCTGAAAGGCGTGCTTTTACAAGAGAAAATTGCTTAAACAAAAAAATCAAGCAGATTTTTTCACCTTTTTTATTAAATTGTTTAAAAATCACTCTTCTCAAACGTGTGAAAAATGCGTATGATACGCTCCCTTAATTGCTGATGTTGAATAACAATTAAGCAAAATTGTAAAAAGATGCAGTATGGAATTGCATCTTTTTTCGTTGATATTTTAAGAAGAGTTCGGAGAAATAATGCGAATTGGACAATATGAATTTAAAAACCGTATTTTCCTCGCACCAATGGCAGGGGTCACTGACCAACCATTTCGCCGTTTATGTAGCCAGCTTGGTGCTGGGCTTACCTTCTCTGAAATGATGTCAACTAACCCTGATGTACGGCATACCGAAAAGTCTAAACTGCGTTTAGCTCATCATCAAGAAATTGGGATTAATGCTGTACAAATTGCAGGAGCTGATCCTATTGAAATAGCAGAAGCAGCAAAGGTAAACGTGAGCTATGGTGCTGAAATTATTGATATCAATATGGGATGCCCCGCTAAAAAGGTAAACAAAAAAATGGCAGGCTCTGCCCTTTTGCGTAAGCCAGGTTTAGTGGCTGATATTTTAAATGCTGTGGTGAATGCCGTCGATGTGCCTGTTACCTTAAAAATTCGAACAGGCTGGGATCTTGAGAATCGAAATTGCGTAGAAATTGCCCAAATTGCAGAGCAAGCGGGTATTCAAGCTTTAACGCTTCATGGACGTACCCGAAGTTGTTTATTCAACGGAGAAGCAGAATATGAAAGCATTAAAGCGGTCAAAAATGCAGTTTCCATTCCAATTATTGCCAATGGGGATATTACTTCTGCTGAGAAAGCGAAATTTGTGCTTGATTACACGGGTGCAGATGCTGTAATGATTGGCAGAGGAGCTTATGGTCGCCCTTGGATATTCAAGGAAGTGAATGATTTTTTAGAGAATGGTTATTATGCTATATTACCAACGGAAGAAAAATGTCGCTTTATGTTGCGACATATCCAAGATCTTCATCAGTTCTATGGTGAAGAAAAAGGATATCGAATTGCTCGGAAACATGTCGGTTGGTATATAGAAAATTTAGCACCAAACTCAACTTTTAAGCGTGCTTTTAATGCATTAGAGAGTACGAAAGCACAACTCAATGCATTAGAAGGTTTTGTAGAAGATCTCTTAGATTAAGTGGATAAAGGAAATGATTGAACAACCAGTAAACAACCCATTAACGGTTACGATGCTAAATGCACAAGCTCAACAAGTAGTAAAACCACTACGTGATAACGTAAAAGCAGCATTAAAGAATTATTTAGCACAATTAAACAATGAAGATCCAACAGAATTATACGAATTAGTATTATCTGAAGTTGAGCATCCAATGCTTGATATGGTGATGCAATATACTCGCGGTAATCAAACTCGTGCTGCAACTATGCTTGGCATTAACCGTGGTACATTACGCAAAAAATTAAAAAAATACGGTATGGGTTAATTCCTAACTACACTTAAATAAAAACCTCATATTTTAAAAGATATGAGGTTTTTTTAGGTATGTAGGAAAAAATAGTTGGGTTTTGGCATTTTAAAGATGGAATTACTTATCCTTCAACAGGCTCAGGAATCGTAAATTCAGCTTTATGAAGCTGCTACATAATACCGCAATTTTACTTATTAGATTTTAGTCAAAAGCACTACTGCTTCACACGCAATCCCTTCGCCTCGTCCTGTAAAACCTAGCTTTTCAGTTGTTGTCGCTTTGACATTCACTTGCATTACATCGCATTGTAAATCATCAGCAATGGTTTGACGCATTTGGTCGATATAAGGTCGCATTTTGGGGGCTTGTGCAATAATGGTCACATCTACATTCCCTACTTTATAACCTTGCTCTCGTACACGGCGATAGGTTTCAATCAATAATTTACGGCTGTCGGCATTTTTATATTGCATATCGGTATCAGGGAAAAGTTTGCCAATATCGCCCAATGCAACTGCACCTAATAATGCATCGGTTAAGGCGTGTAACGCCACATCGCCATCGCTGTGTGCAATAAAACCTGTGTGATAAGGCACTGCTACGCCACAAATCATCAATGGACGATCTTGCCCAAAAGCGTGTACATCAAAACCGTGTCCAATTCGAATCATTTTGTAATCCTCTTAAATCTGTCTTAATCGTTTCTCGTTAAATAAAATTCTGCCAAAGCTAAATCCTCAGGGCGGGTAATTTTGATATTGTCAGCTCTGCCAGCCACTAATTGTGGATGAAAACCTAAAAACTCCATTGCAGAAGCTTCATCAGTAATCATCGCATTTGCAGAAAACGCCGCCGATAATGCTTTGTTCAACATTTGTGAGGGAAAAAATTGCGGGGTTAATGCGTGCCATAAGGTTGAACGATCTTCAGTATGTGAAATCGTTTTGGCATCTTGGGTACGCTTTATCGTATCAATAGCAGGTGTAGCAAGGATGCCACCTTGTTCATCTTCAATTTGCAAAAGTTTGTCTAAATCTGACCGCTTTAAACAAGGGCGTGCGGCATCGTGTACCAATGCCCATGCGTTTTCTGGCACTTTTTGCAATGCATTGAATACTGAATCTGCACGGGTTTCACCACCGAAAACCACCTCGACTTTTGGATCTTGTAATAAGAGTATCTCAGGATAGTACTGATCTTCTTTTGAAACAGCAACCACAACTTTTTCAACCTGTGGATGAGCTAAGAAAATAGAAAGCGTGTGCTCTAAAATTGTTTTTCCAAGCAATTTTAGGTATTGTTTTGGCATATTGGCTTTCATTCGGCTACCTACGCCTGATGCAGGAATAATTGCAAAAATTTGTCTGCTCATTTTACTTCCCATTTTTAGGAATAATACGGTAAAACACTTCGTCTGATTTCACCATTTCGTGTTCCGTGCGGGCACGCTCTTCTAAGGCGTTCACACCGTGTTTTAAATCATAAATTTCCGCTTCAATTAATCCATTACGTATTGCCAAACGTTCATTTTCTTTTTTGACAGCTTCTAGACTTGCTGAGGCATCTCGATAATCATTCCACCCATTCTCACCAAACCAGAAATTATATTGAAAGAAAATCAGCAGAAATGCTAAAAAACCAACTAATACACGCATCTTTTTCTTGTTCCTTATTTAAAAAGCGGTAGAATTTTACCGTCTTTTTACAAAAAATGGAAAAGTTTGTTATTGCCAGAAAAGTCATTCATGTAAACGGAGCAAAAACTTCAAATCTTCTTCAATTTTTTTTCACTTTTTTCAAAAATGTGAAGTAGTTGGCATTTTTTTTAATCAGAACGGGGTAGAATTGCCCTAATTCTTAAATACACACATTGGAGTGAGGTGATTTATGTTAAATCGTATCGAACAAGAACTTGCAGAACTCGGCATTACTAACGTCAAAGAAATTGTGCATAACCCAAGTTACGAGCAACTCTTTGAAGAAGAGATGAACCCAAATTTAGAAGGCTATGAGAAAGGTCGCCTGACGAATTTAGGTGCTGTTGCAGTAGATACAGGGATTTTTACAGGTCGTTCACCGAAAGATAAATATATCATCTACGATGAAACTACCAAAGATCATATTTGGTGGACAACCGATGAAGTAAAAAATGATAACAAACCAATGAACCAAACCACGTGGCAAAGTTTGAAAGAATTAGTCACTCACGAGCTTTCAAACAGACGCTTATTCGTGATTGATGGTTTCTGTGGTGCAAGCCCTCGCCATCACATTGCCGTTCGTATTATTACTGAAGTAGCGTGGCAAGCCCACTTTGTAAAAAATATGTTCATTCGTCCAACAGAAGAACAGCTCAAAGACTTCAAGCCAGATTTCGTTGTAATGAATGGTTCAAAAATAACCAACCCGAATTGGAAAGAACAAGGTTTAAATTCTGAAAACTTTGTAGCATTTAACTTAACCGAAGCGGTACAACTTATTGGTGGTACTTGGTACGGTGGCGAAATGAAAAAAGGGATGTTCTCAATGATGAATTTCCTCTTACCATTAAAAGATATTGCTGCTATGCACTGCTCTGCAAACGTAGGTAATGATGGTGATGTCGCTGTATTCTTCGGTTTATCTGGTACAGGTAAAACCACGCTTTCAACTGATCCAAAACGTAAACTTATTGGTGACGATGAACACGGTTGGGATGATGAAGGTGTATTCAACTTCGAAGGCGGTTGCTATGCGAAAACTATCAACCTCAGTGAAGAAAATGAACCAGATATTTACCGTGCAATCCGTCGCGATGCGTTATTAGAAAACGTGGTTGTACGTGAAGATGGTTCTATTGATTTTGCTGATAAATCAAAAACAGAAAATACCCGTGTGTCTTATCCAATATATCACATTGATAACATTGTAGAACCTGTATCAAAAGCAGGGCACGCGAAAAAAGTGATTTTCTTAACTGCTGATGCATTTGGTGTGTTACCACCTGTGTCTAAACTTACACCAGAACAGACTAAATACTACTTCTTATCTGGCTTTACCGCAAAATTAGCGGGTACAGAGCGTGGTATTACTGAACCAACTCCAACCTTCTCAGCATGTTTTGGTGCGGCATTCTTAACCCTTCACCCAACTAAATATGCAGAAGTGTTAGTCAAACGTATGGAAGCCGCTGGTGCAGAAGCTTACTTAGTAAACACAGGTTGGAACGGCACAGGTAAACGTATCTCAATTAAAGATACTCGCGGTATCATTGATGCAATTTTAGATGGCTCAATCGAAAAAGCAGAAATGGGCGAATTACCGATCTTCAACTTGGCAATTCCAAAAACTTTACCAGGTGTAGATACCCATATTTTAGACCCTCGTAACACTTACGAAGATAAAGCACAATGGCAAGCAAAAGCAGAAGATCTAGCGGGTCGTTTCGTGAAAAACTTTGTAAAATACACAACCAATGATGAAGGAAAATCATTAGTTACTGCAGGCCCTAAATTATAATCTCTGATAAAATAGCTAGACGTAAAGTCTAGCTTTTTCTTGTTGTAAAAAAGTAGTGGGTAAGAATAACGGTTCTTACCCACTTTGTTTTTATTTATATAATATTTGATTAGACATTACTCAATCGAAAATTTCACTGGCACAGTCACATGATTCGGGAAACCTTCTGGTGGTGGTGATGTTTTCGTGGATTGTGCAGCTTTTACGGCAGCGGCATCTAAGTTGCTATTACCTGATGAGCTAACCACGCTCACGTTTATTAATTGCCCTGCAGGAGAAATAGTAAAACTAAGTGTTACCGTCCCCATTTTTCGCATCATTCGTTCACGTGTTGGATAAGCGTTATTTGCTTGGCGCTGTAAAGCTCGTTGTAAAGCAGATTTGTAGGCATTAATTTCAGTGCCTGAAGCCGCTGAGCCATTACCTACATCACTGCCATTTCCTTTGGCGGCATTGCCATTTTCAACGCCTTTGGCGGAGCCTACATTCCCTTTGCCATTTTGGCTACCATTTACAACACCTTCTTTTGGGGTTTGGCTTTGCGGGATGTTTGGTTGGGCTTTTGCCACGATGCCTTGCTTAACTTCTTTGCCTTTCTCCAATGCTTTAACTGGTTTTTCGACTTTTTTCGGCTTCTCTTTTGGCGGGGCTTTTGGTTTTGGTGGCTCT
>NZ_CALIFA010000035.1:0-22404 GCF_938021905.1 Pseudohaemophilus parahaemolyticus | reverse complement strand
CATCGAATACTGGTACAAAGGCTACAACGCCTTTAACCAACTCGCAAAAATGATTTTATAAACCCACGCCCTCCACACGGAGGGTTTTTTATTGGAGAGAAATATGAGACTAATATCACGATTATCTGTTGTCAAAAAATTAAGCACAAGCAGAACCACATTAGATCGATGGGTTAACGTAAAACATCCGTCCTATCGAGAAGATTTCCCAAAGCCGATTAGAAATGGACGTTATGTTTTCTTCATTGAAGAAGAGATTGATCAGTACATTGAAAATCTGCGTAAAAATCAACCATCTTAAGGAGCAAATAATGGCTAGAATTATAAAACCGTTGGTTATTCAACAAATCAAGAATGCCAAAACAGGCATTTTAAGGGATGGTGACGGTTTATTTTTGAAAGTTACCGACCATTCCAAAGTCTGGCGTTTTGCCTACATCAAACCATTTGCAAAAAAACGAACCGATATAAAACTCGGTACATACCCAGAAATGTCGCTACTCGAAGCAAGACAAAAACGCTCAGAATATAAAATGTTGCTTGCTCAGAATATCGATCCATTTGAGCATCAACAACAGCAAACGCTCTTGTTACAAGAGGAGAAAGAAAACTCATTCAAAAATGTGGCCATCAAATGGCGACAAAATTTAAAGTCAAAAGTCGTAATGGAAAAAACAATGAATGAAGATTGGCGACGGCTTGAAAACCACATCTTCCCGTTGTTAGGTGATATACCGATTTCGCAGATTAACTCCCGTATTTTAATCAAAACGCTCCAGCCACTTTATCAAAAAGGATTTTCTAACGCTTTAGAAAAAACACTGCGAATTGTGGTAGAAATTATGGATTATGCCGAGAATACTGGACTTATAGACATTCACAACTGCCAAAAAGCCAGAAAGTCCTTTCATTTTACGGCAGCAAAAAATAACCCCACCATTTTGCCAAACCAAGTGCCAAAACTAATCGAAGACATTTTCCACGCTAAAATACTCACAAAAACCAAGTTGCTTATTTTCTGGAGCTTACTCACAGCAGTTCGCCCAGCAGAAGTCGTTAGCGTAGAATGGCATGAAATTGATTGGGAAAACTGTCTCTGGCATATCCCGAAAGAGAAAATGAAAGGCAGGCGAAATGAAAAGAAACCGCATACAGTACCACTCTGTAAGCAAGCGATTTGGGTATTAGAAGAAATGAAAAAATGGAATGGCACATATCCATTCGTTTTTGCTCACAGCTTACGCCCAGATAAAGAGCCAATGAGCAGCGAAACGGTTAATAATGCCTTGAAACGGAATGGCTATTACGGCATTTTGACATCGCACGGAATAAGATCGATAATCCGAACCTATTTAGCTGATATAGGCATTGAGCGAAACACGGCAGAAAAGGTCCTTGCTCATAAAATTGATGATCAACTTGAAGCGACTTATAACCGCCACGATTACCTCAAACAACGCATTCCTGTTATGCAGCAATGGGGCGATTATTTAGAACAATGCGGGCTCACTCACGACAAAATTATCACCTACTAAAGCACATACTATTTTCACTTGCTTTAATGCGTTTTAATGAGTTCTATTGAGTTCTTGAAATAAGCAAAGTTATTGTTTTATATAGACTTTTGAGCTTTTGTGATGAGTTAAGAGCTTAAGTAATGGAGGCGTGTACCGGAGTCGAACCGATCTACATGGATTTGCAATCCAGTGCATAACCGCTTTGCTAACACGCCATAAGATCTGAAAATGGAGCGGGAAACGAGGCTCGAACTCGCGACCCCGACCTTGGCAAGGTCGTGCTCTACCAACTGAGCTATTCCCGCATTTGAGGTGTTGTGCTTAATAACGAGGTGCATTTTACGGATTATGAACTTCTTGTCAACGATAAAAATAAAATATTTCACTAACCGCATAAAAAAAGACCTTTCTGTGCATTTTTTATGACTTTTGAAGTGATTTCGGCTTCAAGTCACCGCCTTTTAAAAAATTATTAAATTATATTTAATAAAATGATTGCTCTCTAAATTAACTTCCTGTAAGCTTAAAAAACATAAGTATAGCTTATACTTATTAGATAAATACATTTGTAAGTAAATATCGATAAAGAGAGGTGCAACACTCAGGCAGATTAATTCTAGGCAACTAGGGCCGTTTGACGATTAATTGATGGGAGTGCTTGCCGAGGTGTGAATTCACTAGACTGGAATGAACATCGGCTAGGTCAGGTTGAATCCTACTAGCTGTCATTTAAATCTCGCTTAAAGCGATTTTAAATGGAGTGCTCTGAGGAATGGCTCGCCCACAAATCTACTCAATTTCCTTTCGAATCACTAAAATCACAACATCATCCCTTAATAATAGGAAATTTTTATTATGTCTAAACTTTCTGTAGCTAAATTTGGTGGTACAAGTGTCGCTAATTTCGAAGCGATGTCATTATGTGCAAATATTGTAACTCAAGATCCAAACACGTGCGTTGTGGTATTATCTGCCTCTGCAGGTGTAACCAACTATTTAGTTGAGCTCGCAAACGGTTGCGAGAAGGAACGTCGCGATGAAATCATCGCAACTGTTCGCACAATTCAATATAACATTATCGAAAAATTACAACATCAATCAGAAATTTCAGCTCAAATTGATAAATTATTAGCTCGCATTGAAGCTCTTGCCGAATCAGCAAGCCTTGCTACTTCAACTGCACTTGCGGATGAACTCATCTCTCACGGCGAGATGATGTCTACTAAAATCTTCACTCAATTATGTGCAGAACGTAACTATCCTGCTGTTTGGGTCGATGTGCGTGAAATCGTGGCGACGAACAGCCACTATGGTAAAGCAGCACCAAACGATGAAAAAACCAAATTACAATCTGATGCGATTTTAAAACCGCTTATTGCAGAAGGTAAAGTAGCAATTACACAAGGCTTTATCGGTCGTGATGCCGAAGGTAAAACTACTACATTAGGTCGTGGTGGCTCAGACTACTCTGCTGCACTTTTAGCAGAGGTGTTAAACGCAGATGATGTGTTAATCTGGACTGACGTACCAGGCATCTACACTACAGATCCACGCGTTGAACCAAATGCAAAACGTATCGATACAATGGCATTTAACGAAGCGGCTGAAATGGCAACCTTTGGTGCGAAAGTACTTCATCCTGCAACCTTATTACCTGCTGTGCGTAGTAATATCCCAGTATTCGTTGGTTCAAGCAGAGCACCAGAACAAGGCGGTACTTGGGTAACGCGCGATCCACAACCTCGTCCAACTTTCCGTGCAATTGCTTTACGTCGTAATCAAACCTTACTCACACTTTCAAGCCTTTCAATGCTTCACGCTAAAGGTTTCTTAGCAAATGTGTTCGCAATTTTAGCAAAACACAACATTTCTGTAGATGTGATTACCACATCAGAAGTAAGCATCGCATTAACACTAGATAAAACAGGTTCAACTTCAACAGGAGCAGAAATGCTTTCTCAAGATTTATTAGATGAATTAAGAGAACTCTGCCACGTTCATGTAGAAAACGATCTCGCTTTAGTCGCCATTATTGGTAATAATCTACACACCCAAGCTGGTGTGGCAAAACAGTTATTCCACCAATTAGAAGGCTTTAACATCCGATTAATCAGCTATGGTGCAAGCACAAATAACGTTTGCACCCTTGTGAAAAATGATGAAGCAGATAATGTTGTACGTGCATTACACGCTGGAGTGTTCTAATCTTTTTTAGAGAGTTAAGAAAATGAGATAGACTAGATATTAGTCTATCTCATTTATTTTTATCTCGCTTCTTTTCCTTTTTCTAAAGTTTCAGGCTGCCTATCTAGTATATAATCCAATACCATGCCCGCTCGTGCAAAAAACTCTCTTATTCGCACTTTAAAATGTCCTTCTGGATATTTTGCGACAAAACAAACCGCATCAATATTTCTTGTTTTCGCTATAAACATCGCTCGTTCACAATGAAAACGCTGACTAACCACTACAAATGGCGGTAATTGAAATACTTTATCAGCTCGAATAACCGAATCTAAGGTACGATAACCTGCAAAATCTTGCTGAATTTGCACCGCTTGCACACCCTGTCTTCGGAGATCATTCGCCATTACCCGTGGTTCATTATAGTAAGGCGTTTTGTTATCGCCACTAACCCAAAGTTGTTGTACTTTTCCTTGTTTAATCAAGTCTCGTGCAGTTTCAATCCGATATTTATAATAGAGATTGGGGGCACCTGTAGTGTAATATTTCGCCGTGCCAAGCACCACTGCTGTCCGATAATTAGGTAGTTTATTGATGTCAGTATAAATACGATCTCGCACCCAATAGCTTGTTGTAATATCAATTACGATCAGCAAAAAACTCAGAGCAATAAGCATCCAAAATCCATATTTTAAGGTAGCCCAAAATGCTTTTTGAACAAGATCTAAACGGGCTCTAATAGTGTTATTTTGGAATAGGTTAAACATAATCAATCACAATTTATAATGGCTTAAACCGATTTTATTGAACTCACTTTAAAATAACAAGTTATAGATTAGCTTTCTAGACGTTTAGATGGCTAAAATTTCTTGACAAACTACCCTGCTATCGCTACCTTACGCATATTTCATCTCGCAAGCGGTAAAATTCTGCTTTATTTTGCAAATCAAGGTTATATGGCACAAAGTATCACATTATTTGAGGATAAACCTCTCTCACTGACACTCGGGGGCGAGCTTTCGCCTGTTCAGGTGGCATACCAAACCTATGGCACATTAAACGCAGAAAAAAACAATGCAATACTACTCTGCCACGCACTCACAGGCGATGCAGAGCCTGCACTTTCTGGTATGGATAAAGGCTGGTGGCAAGATTTTATCGGTCCAAATCTTGCATTTGATACCAACAAATACTTTTTTATTTGCTCAAATGTTCTCGGCGGCTGTAAAGGCACAACGGGACCCTCTTCATTTAATCCCAGCACTGGGAAACCTTACGGCAGCCAATTTCCTCTCATTTTGGTGCAAGATATTGTAAAAGTTCAAAAAGCCTTGATTGATGCATTAGGCATTTCCCACTTGCATGCAGTTATCGGCGGCTCTTTCGGTGGTATGCAAGCCACCCAATGGGCGATTGATTACCCTGATTTTATGGATAATGTTATCAATCTTTGCTCCTCGCTTTCAATGAGTGCCGAAGCAATTGGTTTTAACCACGTGATGCGTCAAGCAATCATTAACGATCCGCATTATAATAACGGTGATTATTACGATGGTATAGCCCCCGACAATGGCTTAAAAATTGCTCGAATGTTAGGAATGCTAACCTATCGAACCGATATACAGCTCGCTAAAGCATTTGGACGTGAAACCAAGCAAAATGGGCAATTCTGGGGCGATCATTTTCAAGTAGAATCCTACTTAAGTTATCAAGGTGTGAAATTCTTAGATCGTTTTGATGCCAACAGTTATCTACGCTTATTACGTGCATTAGATCTTTATGATCCTGCATTTAACTATCCAAATTTAAATACCGCTTTGGCTAAAATTAAAGCAAATTATACCCTAATTGCGATTACTAGCGATCAGCTATTCAAATTACGCGATGTACAAAAAAGTCGTCAGCAATTGCAAGATGCGGGCGTAAATTTAACCTATCATGAGCTCAACTCTAATTTTGGGCACGACTCGTTTTTAGTCGATTATGCTTTTTTTGAGCCATTGATTACGCAAGCACTGAATGGGTAAACAACACGTCAATTATGTAAAGAAATCGTTTTCCTATCACTAAAATCGGAAATTTTCGCTATAATAGAGCGTTAATTTTTATTTTTAGAGACAAATATTATGGCAACAATTAAAGATGTAGCGAAATATGCAGGGGTTTCAACAACTACCGTTTCACACGTCATCAACAAAACTCGTTTTGTGGCAGAAGATACCACCAAAGCAGTATGGGATGCAGTGCAAGCCCTCAACTATTCCCCAAGTGCCGTGGCGCGTAGTTTAAAAGTGAACACGACTAAATCTATTGGGATGATTATTACCACAAGCGAAGCCCCATTCTTCGCAGAAATTGTGCTTGCAGTGGAAGAACATTGTTACCGTCAAGGCTACTCGCTTTTTTTGTGCAACACGCAAAATAACCCAGAAAAAATCCAAAACCATTTGGATATGTTGATCAAAAAACGCGTAGATGGCATTTTGGTTATGTGTTCCGAATATACCGAAAAATCACTTGCACTATTTAATGGCACAAACGTACCAATGGTAGTCATGGATTGGGGCACGCACGATGGAAAAAGCGACCGAATCTTAGATAACAGCTTCGAAGGCGGTTATTTGGCGACTCAGCATTTAATTGAAAACGGCCATAAAAAAATTGGTGTGATTGCAGGAAATCTAGAAAAAACGACCGCTAGAACCCGATTTGAAGGTTTTTTAAAAGCGATGAATGATGCGGGTTTACCTATTGAAGACAAATGGGTTGTTGAAGGCGATTTTGAACCAGAAGATGGCTACGAATGTATGAATAATCTGTTCCGCTTGGAAGAATTGCCCACTGCGATTTTCTGTTTTAATGATGTGATGGCGTTGGGGGCAATCTCAGCGATTACCGAACGAGGGCTTTCTGTACCGAATGATATTTCCATTATCGGCTACGATAACATTCACAACTCGCGCTTTTACGCTCCGCCATTAACGACCGTGCACCAGTCGAAATCCAGATTAGGTACAAAGGCATTGGATCTGTTATTAGAGCGAATTAAGAAAGAAGAAACCGCTTCTTTACCACAAACGCTTGAGTTTCACCCTGAATTAGTGAAACGTCATTCCGTCAAAAATTTAAACAAATAAGGGAAGGTAATGGAATTTTTAATTAGCTTTTTTAGTAGTTACGGTTATTGGGCAGTTTTTCTCGTATTAATCGCCTGTGGATTTGGCGTACCAATTCCTGAAGATATTACCCTTGTTTCAGGCGGCGTTATTTCGGGTTTAGGTTACACCAACGTGCATTGGATGCTAGTTGTCAGTATGCTTGGCGTATTGATCGGCGATAGCACAATGTATTGGCTTGGTCGTATTTACGGTGAAAAAATCCTCCATTTCCCGCTTATTCGTAACATTGTCACCGAAGATCGCTACAAAATGGTGCAAGAACGCTTTGAAAAACAAGGTAACCGCCTATTATTCTTAGCACGCTTCTTACCAGGTTTACGTGCTGTAGTTTATTTGGTTTCAGGTATTACTCGCCGCGTGAGCTTTACCCGCTTTGTGTTGGTCGATTTCTGTGCAGCAATTATTTCTGTGCCTGTTTGGGTATATTTGGGTGATTACGGTGCTCAACAATTAGACTGGTTAAAAGAGCAAGTAGAACACGGCCAACATGCTATTTTTGCGGTGCTTGGTTTAGTCGCTATTTATTTTGCCTTTAAATGGTTTAAAGGGCGGAAGAAAAAAGCTTAAGAAAAATAATCCCCCTCTTTAGAAAAGAGGGGTTAGGGGAGATTTGACATGCGCAATTCGCGAAGAAATTAATTGAAAACTTCTCCTAAAGGTTATTTTTATTATAAACGGGCTAATTTAGTACAAGGTAAATTAGATTCTGCCACAAACGCTTACGTTTGAACGTTGCTTTAGCAACGGCACGAAGTGTGAGCGTAGCGAATCAATCTCCCCCTCCCCTCTTTGCTAAAGAGGGGAAATTTCAATAGCAAATTTTATACATTTTAATGAAACCACTTTTCCCATTTCTTTCACTTTATCGCAACCATTTCGGACGCTTGTTGCTCGGCACAATCCTCGCCATTACAAGCCTTTCAGCCAGCATTGGATTGCTCAGCCTTTCGGGCTGGTTTTTAGCTGCCTCATTTTTAGTTGGCTCAACGATTTTATTTAACTTCTTCTACCCCTCTTCAGGGGTACGTGGTTTAGCGATTGGGCGAACCCTCTCGCGCTATTTCGAGCGATTGGTCACACACGATGCAACGTTCCGCGTGCTGGCGGAGCTGCGTATTTCCGTCTTTAAAAAGCTGATTCCGCTCAGCCCAAGCGGTCTAAATCGCTTTAGAAATAGCGAATTGCTAAACCGTTTAGTCGCGGATATAGATACGCTCGACACCCTTTATCTCAACCTACTCTCGCCATTTATTAGTGCAATAATGGTAATTGCTTTTATGGCGATTGGCTTGTCATTTGTCTCTGAGTTATTAACAATTATCATCTGCGGCACATTGCTTGCCCTGCTTTTCATTTTCCCTGCCATTTTCTACCGCTTGGGGCAGAAATCAGGCAAAAAAATTATTCAGGCAAGGGCCGAATATCGCAGTCAATTTATCGAGTGGGTTCAGCTCAATGCGGAATTTTTACTCTTTGGTTTAGTCCCGCAAATGACCGAAAAGCTCGAAAAAACTGAACAAACTTGGCTAACTTCACAAAGCAAAGAGAGCCAATTAACGGGCTTTTCGAATGCACTGCTGACCTTTATGAATGGCATCTTAGTGTGTGTAGTGTTTTTATTGGTTACTACTGCAATTGACGCTTCAAGTGCAGATAACCCTGAAGCCCTTGTAGCACTGGTTATTTTCTGCGTGATGGCATCAGCTGAAATCTTAATGCCCATTGGCATTGCATTCTTGCATTTAGGTCAGCTCATTACGGCAGCCGAACGCTTAAATGATCTGATTGAACAACGCCCACTTGTAGAGTTTAATGGCTCAACCAGATGGCAAAAGATTGCTGAAAATCAACCGCTTGTACGTTTTGAAAAAGTCACTTTCAACTACCCTTCAAACCATCAAGCTACATTAAATGGCCTTTCATTTGAAGTAAACAAAGGGCAGAAAGTGGCTATTTTAGGCAAAACTGGCAGCGGAAAATCAACCATTTTCCAGTTGCTTAATCGTCATTACGATCCAACAAGCGGTCAAATTTTGCTGGCAAATTGCAATGTGGCTGATTACCCTGAAGCAACATTAAGATCACATTTAGTGACACTTAGCCAACGTGTACACATTTTCAGCCAGACATTACGTGATAACCTCTTGATGGGAAATCCTCACGCTACCGATGAGCAACTTAAATTGGTTTTAGAACAGGTGGAACTTGCTTATCTCTTACAAGAACAAGACCTAGATTTATGGCTTGGAGAAGGTGGAAGACCGCTTTCTGGGGGCGAACAACGCAGACTGGGATTAGCTCGCATACTCTTGAGCAATGCAGAATTAGTCTTACTTGATGAACCGACCGAAGGATTAGATCGCGAAACCGAGCAACAGATCTTAATGCTTATTTTTGCACACTGCCAAGCACGCACGTTGCTGATGATTACCCATCGTTTGCAAGGATTAGAACACTTTGACCGTGTTTATCGAATAGATAATGGGCAATTATTGGCTTAATTTTATTTAATAGATCAGAATTTTTATGACAAAAAACTACCAAGATATTGCAGTTGCATTTGCTGCGACCTGTCAAGCAGCGACATTAGTACAACAATTTGCACACAACGGTTTCGTAAAAGACCGCGAAGATATGGCAATACTGATGAAAAGCTTGCTTGTGACTCAACCTGATTCTACGCTTTCTATCTATGGCGATAATTTGACACGCCTTAAAACAGGTATAGAAACCGCACTGGCTCAACTTGGCGGCGGCAATGGCAAACTCGATACAGAAATCGGACGATATTGGGTAAGCCTGTTATCACTTAGCCAAAAACTAAATAAATCACCTGAATCTAAAACTCAACTTGTACAACGTTTGCAACAAATTGAGCGACAACTTTTGCTTTACGAAGGCGATATTATGGCAGACCAAATGGTAGCTAATCTTGCCGCCATTTATAGCGACGTGATTAGCCCACTTGGCACAAAAATCCACGTATTAGGTATGCAAGATTACCTCGTTCGTCCAGATATTCAGCAAAAAATCCGAGCCACTCTACTTGCGGGCATCCGTGCAGGTATTCTCTGGCAACAAGTTGGGGGAACCCGCTGGCAATTTTTGTTTTCACGTAAGAAATTGTTAAATCAAATGAAATCGCTTTATCAAATACTTTAACTCTATTAACAAATCCCCGTTTTGAATCATCAAATTAGTTAAGGGGGAATTTAACTTAGTTATCTAGGACAGCCCCTTATTTTTTCACAAACTTCACCGTAATAAACCCAAGCCAACACAATGCCAATATCCCGAGTCCACCACCTATTAGCCCGATGTATTCCAAACCTAACTGATGAATAACGATACTGCCGAATAGTGCACCTGCCCCAATGCCAACATTATAAATTCCTGAGTAAATGGCAGAGGCAACATCCGTCGCATCGGGGGCAAGTTGGAGTACACGCATTTGTAGTGCGATACTCAAACTGGTAATGCCAATTCCCCATAAGAATACGAGCAAGAAAATAGCAATTTCAATATGCTTAAGCGGGAAAAGAAGAAGTTGCGGGAGCATCACTAACATCATCGCACAAGCGATAAAATTTCGTGGATTGTTTGCATATAAACGCCCAAATAAAAAACTGCCCACCACTCCAGCTAAACCAAAAATAAACAACATCATTGTTGCAATTTCAGGAGCGAACTGGCTGACTTTAATAGCAAAAGGTTCGATATAGCTGTAAGTGGTAAAGTGTCCTGAGATAATTATCATCACAAGCAGATAAATCCCAACTAAAAGCGGGCGTTTCATCAACACAGGAATGCTTGCCAATGAGCCTGCGTTTTTACTTGGCAAATGAGGGAGCAATTTCCACATTAACAGCATAACCAACGTTGCAATAACACCAATTACAGCGAAAGTGGAACGCCAATCCAATGACTGCCCAATCAGTCGCCCTAGCGGTAAACCTAAAATCATCGCCAGTGAGCTACCTAATGCCAACAGCCCCAATGCCTGTTGTTTTTTATCTTTAGGTGCAACTCGAATCACGAGTGAGGCGGTAATCGACCAGAAAATGGCGTGTGCCAAAGCAATACCGATCCGAGAGATGAGCAATACCCAGAAATTCCACGCTACCACGGAAAGAATATGGCTGACAATAAAGAGAGCGAAAATCGAAAGCAGTAATTTCTTGCGTTCTACCTTTGCGGTAAGCAACATCAATGGCAACGAGCCGAGAAACACCACCCACGCATATACAGTAATCATCAGCCCAACGGTTGCGGTCTCCATCTCAAAACTTAGGGCAATATCTGAAAGCAGAGCTACAGGCACAAACTCTGTCGTGTTAAAAATAAATGCGGAAAGCGAAAATGCAAAAACCCGCATTAACGCGAGTTTTCGGTAAGATTGTTTGGTCATCATCATTAAATCCTAAAAATAAAGCGGTCAAATTCCTCATTCAATTTGCAATGCAAAGAGTAAGAAAAATTTAACCGCTTGTAAACCAGAATTAAGATTAGAATTCTACTTTGGTATTAAAGATAAATTCACGCTCATAACCATAAGCCAGTGGAATGATGTTGTTGTTTAAACCTTGAGTAGAAACATAGTAGCGTTTATTACCTAAGTTTTTACCGTTTAGCTGTAAATGCACATTTTTGCCTGCAAGCTGAGTTTGGTAAGAGATAAACGCATCGCTTACAATAGCGTGAGGTACTTTATAAGTTTCACGGTAATCAACTTGGTTGCCCGTTGCATTACGTGTGTTATATACGTTCCAAGAACCTAAATAACGTGCTCCCACACCAATTCGCCATTGACCGTTCGCAAAATTACCTAAATCATAATTTGCAAATATGCTTGCTTGGTGTGTTGGCACACCCTCAAGTGATTTGCCTGCTAAATAAGGTAAATTGCGGTTTTCTTTCGTTTCGGTATCTGTATAAGCATAAGTTGCCGTTACACCTAAACGATCAGTTAATTTACCGCTAATATCCCATTCCACACCACGTGACTGCACTTTACCAATTAAATAGGTATAGTTTGTTCCATTACGGCTTTCTGTCGCAGACATATTTTTCTTCTCAATATTAAAGAGAGCTAAGTTAGTGCTAAAATAACCGTTCTCAAATTTAGTACCCACTTCGTAAGATTCGCCCTCTTCTGGTTTTAAACCTTCTGTAACTGCCGCACGGCTTAATTGCGGACGGAATGATTGGGCATAGTTACCATACACAGACCAATCTGGCGTAAATTTATACACTAAACCGCCCTGATAAAGCATTTTTCCGCCATGATCATCGGTGTATAAACGCTCTGGTGTTGTACGACCTCCACGGCCAGCTTCTTGGTCGTAATACTCATAACGTAAACCGCCAGATAAAATCAATTTATCTGTTAAATAAGCAGAGTCTTGAAGATAAACACCGATGGTTTTTAATTTCGCAAATTGGTGACCATTTGCAGCTGCTAACGGCATATTATCCGTGCTTACTTGTCCATAAACAGGATTGATAATAGAAATTGCACTATTACTCGCTGCTTGATAGCGACCAATATCTAAATTGGTATAGCCCATATCCATACCCGTTACAATACGATGTGCAATATCGCCCGTTACCACTTCACCTACAGCATTAAAGCTTGCACTATGGTTGCGTTGTGTTGAGCCTTGAATTCCCTCAATTTGGCGCGTTGCACGGTTGTTAGCCAAGTTAATCGCCGTTACACGTGCTTGCCAATAATTGTAACTATCTTTGGTGTAAGCGTAGCTTGTATTTAATTTCCAAGCATCATTTAATTTGTGGCTAGCTTGTAACGTCACAATATCAATTTTGCCTACCACGCTATTAAATGGTTCATCTAAACGACGCTCTACTGGAATATTGACAATCTGCCCACGCCCATTTGCTGGGGTATTGTTGGCAATAATGTAAGTACCGCGATCAAATGGGTCGGTATAATCTTGATGTTCGTAGCCTGCTACGATTTCTGTTTTATCATTTGACCAAGAAAACGATGGTGCATATAAACCACGTTTGATTTTGCCAAAATTACGCCAATAATCCTTGTCATTTTGCTCATAAATAAAGCGATATGCAAAGCCATTACCTAAACCGCCCGTTGAGTCAAAATTCACACCCCAAGCATTATTTGACCCCACAGAACCACCTAATACGTGTTTCGCTTCTTGCTGTGGTTTTTTAGTTACGATATTGATGACACCGCCTGGATCTTGAATACCGTATAACACAGAAGCAGGACCTTTTAGCACTTCAACACGCTCTGTTGTAGCTGAAAAGTTATGCGAAGGACCTGCTACTACACCATTACGTAAAATTGAGTTATCACGGTTTGCCCCAAAACCACGTTTTAACACCGCATCCATTAAGCCACCTAAAGTATTTGCTTGAGTTGTGCCACTGACAGTCGCTAACGCTTCATCAATACTTGTTGGTTTACGATCTTCTAAAAGCTGGTTGTTTACCACATTCACGGTTTGTGGTGAGTCAATTAAAGGCGTTGCCCCTTTATTCGCAATGTTACTCACACGAGATTGGTAACTGCCGTTGTTGATGTCTTGAGCATCAGAAGCAGATTCAGAAACAGTCACTTGTGAAAGTGATGTATTTTCCGCCATTGCCGCTACGGGCAACATAAATAACGAAGTGTAAACTAAAGAATGTTTAAATTTCATTCAGAGATTCCTGTAATAAAGACTAAAGGGAAATAAAAAACGCGGATATTATACACATAACCTAAATAAAAATCGCTCTCAAATGAAAAATATTTTTATTTAATGAAATAAACACAAAAAAGAGGCTTACGCCCCTTTTAATTTACTTGGTAGGATAGATTGAAATAGCTCACGGCTTTTTAGCGGTTGCGAGCCAAGATAAGGTTTCAATGCAATACGGGTAAAGCGTTTTGCAGCTTGTTGGGTAGATTTATCAGAGAAATCAAGTACCTCAAAGGCAAGCAAATCTTTGCCTAAAAAGCTCAAATTATTCTGTAAAAGCGAAGCGATAAAGCCCTCATTTTCACAGAATTGATACCACATATTTGGGTCAACTTCTTCGCCTGTTGCCATACAATGGCAGAAATCAACACCATAACCTAATGCCCGTAACATTTGAAATTCAAAGGTTCGTAAAATGGGCTCAAGTTGTTCTGCATTGCTGGCTAATCGCGTAACGCACTGCAAATAATGGTTAAAAAGCTCTTGGTAAGCGGTCTGATTTTCCAACACTCTTACCAACATTTCATTTACATAAAATCCGCTATATAGTGCCATTGGCTCCATTGGTAAAGTCAGTGATGCGGCTTCTGCTTGGGTTAAGGTTTTTAAATCGCCCTTACCCGTCCAACGCAGCAACAACGGCGTGAAAGGTTGCAACAAGGCTTTTAGTGGAGAGCGAGGGCGTCTCGCCCCTTTTGCTAATAGCGTCATCCGCCCGTTGTGTTCCGTGAAGAAATCAACTAACAGACTACTTTCGCTATATTCTCGCCGATGTAAGACAAACGCCCGTTGTAAGGGCTGAGCCTCAAAGTTTTTACTCATTTAATCACTAATGATAAAAATGGTGGGCTAAAAGCCCACCCTACAAGACTATTCGTCAATATACCCCAAACTACGCAATGCACGTTCGTCATCCGCCCAGCCTGCTTTCACTTTCACCCACAACTCTAAGTGAACTTGTGCATCAAACAAACGCTCCATATCTTTACGGGCTTCAATCCCGATAGTTTTGATTTTCTCGCCTTTCGCCCCAATGACCATTTTTTTCTGACCTTCACGTTCAACTAAAATCAAGCCATTAATAATAAAAATCCCTTTCTCATTCACTTTAAACTGCTCAATTTCTACCGTCACCGAATAAGGTAACTCTTCGCCCGTGAAACGCATCAATTTTTCGCGGATAATTTCTGATGCCATAAAGCGCTGGCTACGGTCGGTTACATACTCCTCAGGGAAGTGATGCACGCCTTCACGTAAAGATTGACGCACAATCTTCTCAAGCAGATGGACATTTTTACCACGTTGGGCTGAAATCGGCAGGATTTCGGCAAAATCGAATTTTTGTGAAAGCTCGGTAATATGCGGCAACAATTCATCTTTTTCTTTAATGTTATCCACTTTATTGATTGCCAACACTACAGAAGCTTTTGCCGCACGCAATTTGTTTAAGACCATCTCATCATCTTCTGTCCATTTTGTACCTTCGACCACAAAGATAATCAGATCCACATCACCAATTGCCGAGCTTGCCGCACGATTCATCAAACGGTTGATGGCACGTTTTTCTTCAATATGCAACCCTGGTGTGTCCACATAAATGGCTTGATATGCTCCTTCGGTTTGAATCCCGACAATACGGTGGCGAGTAGTTTGGGCTTTACGTGAAGTAATGGAAATTTTCTGCCCAAGAATTTTGTTGAGTAAAGTCGATTTACCCACATTCGGGCGACCAACAATAGCAATAAAGCCACAATATGTTTTTTGATTTTCTATCATTTTTTGTTCCTTTTTGTAGGGTCTGTGAAACTGGTTTCACGCACGCTTTTGCAAAAGCTTTTCACATTTCAACCGCTTGCGTGCGTGTATTTTTAATCCACACCCCCTACTTGATTAATACGTTTAATACTTTCTCCGCTGCATTCTGTTCTGCTTTGCGACGGCTTGTACCAATGCCTGTAAACACCTCATCCACATTTTTCACTTTACAGGTCACTTTAAAGGTTTGGTTATGGGCTTCGCCTTTAATATCAATCACGTCATATTCAGGCAGTGGTAATTTGCGACCTTGTAAGAATTCTTGTAGGCGAGTTTTGGGATCTTTCTGTGCATCGCCTGGGCTGATCTCAGCTAAAAATGTGACATACCAGTCATTCACTTTCTGCATTGCCTGATCCATTCCTTTATCTAAATAGATTGCGGCAATAATTGCTTCCACACAGTCGGCTAAGATAGACTCGCGACGATAACCACCGCTTTTGAGTTCGCCTGCACCAAGTTTCATATAATCCCCTAGATCAAATTGACGGGCAATAATGGCTAAGGTTTGCTCTCGCACAAGTGTTGCACGCATACGGCTTAATTCGCCTTCATTCGCTTTTGGGAATTTATCAAATAAAGCTTTGCCGATGGTAAAGTTAAGAATAGAGTCCCCCAGGAATTCAAGGCGTTCATTGTTTTTTGATGCCGCACTGCGGTGCGTTAAGGCTTGAGTGAGGTAATCAAGGGTTTCGAATTGATAACCCAATTTTTTCTGTAATCGTTCTAGTTGCATAATTTTTTGGGGTTTTCCCCATTAAAATAGAATGAAAGCGGTTAGATTTACAAAACATTTTGCAAATTCAACCGCTTGAAATTATTGAATGGAAGTAAACATTCGGTCGAAACGTAAGCCTTTCGGGAATTCATTTGGTTTTTTATCTAAACTTAGCCAGATAAATGTTGCTTTACCTACAATATTTTGTTCAGGCACAAAACCCCAGAAGCGGCTGTCTTCGCTGTTATCACGGTTATCGCCCATCACAAAATAATGCCCATCTGGTACAACCCATTCGCCGTCAACTTGCCCCTCTTGCTTGAAGAAATAAGGTGCATAGTTAAATGGTGATGGATTATTCAAAATCTGATGCGTTACGCTGCCAACTTCCGTTTTCTCTACCTGCATTTGGCCGTGATAGAAGAAATCAGCATTTGGTTTCGCATTTTCATATTTAAACACATTTACAGTACCATCTTTACTGGTTACGGTAAGCGATTGGGTTGCCATATCATATTTTACCATATCGCCACCGATACCAATCACGCGTTTAATGTAATCAACGTGCGGTTGTTTAGGTGCTTTGAACACAATAATATCGCCACGCTCTGGGTGTCCGTTCTCAATAAGCGTTTTCTGCCAAATCGGATCTTTAATGCCGTAATTAAATTTATTCACAACAAGGAAATCGCCGACACGCAAAGTTGGCTCCATTGAGCCACTTGGAATTTGGAAAGGTTCAAACACAAATGAACGTAAAATAGTCACTAATGCCAACACGCCAAAAAGTGAACCGAAGAAATCAGTAAAGCCATTTTTCTTGCTTGGGTTAAATTTATTGTAGAACCCAAAGCCACCACAAACAACTACTAAGCCGACCAACAAAATAGAAATAGTATTCGGCAACTGCATTGAATCTAACCATTTCCAAATGCCGTATAAAATCCCAATAAAAATAATAGGGGCAATCTGTGCCATAACTTCTCCTTTTAGTTTAACAAGCGGTTAAATTTACAAATTCATCTGCAAATTCGACCGCTTGATTAATGCAAAATTCCCTTTTTGGGGATTAATCTTTACCCACGTGAAGAATCGCTAAGAACGCCTCTTGTGGTACTTCTACGTTACCGAGAGATTTCATTCGTTTTTTACCCTCTTTTTGTTTTTGTAGAAGTTTTTTCTTACGGCTTACGTCACCACCGTAACATTTTGCTAATACGTTTTTACGCAACTGTTTTACGGTTGAACGTGCAATAATGTGGTTGCCGATAGCTGCTTGAATCGCAATATCGAATTGTTGACGTGGAATAAGATCTTTCATTTTTTCTACCAACTCACGACCACGATATTGTGCATTATCTTTGTGAACGATTAACGCTAACGCATCCACACGATCACCATTAATCATAATATCCACACGCACCATATCCGCTGCTTGGAAGCGTTTAAAACCATAATCCAATGAAGCATAACCACGTGAAGTTGATTTCAAACGGTCGAAGAAATCTAACACCACTTCGCCCATTGGGATTTCATAGGTTAAAGCGATCTGGTTGCCGTGGTAAACCATATTGGTTTGCACGCCACGTTTTTCCACGCAAAGGGTAATCACGTTGCCCAAGTACTCTTGCGGCACAAGCATATTACACTCTGCAATTGGCTCGCGAATTTCGCTGATATTACTAATCGGCGGTAATTTTGACGGGCTATCCACATAAACTGTTTCGCCATTGGTTTGCACCACTTCATAAACTACCGTTGGTGCAGTGGTAATGAGATCTAAATCATATTCACGCTCTAAACGCTCTTGAATGATCTCCATATGCAACAAGCCCAAGAAACCACAACGGAAGCCAAAGCCTAATGCGGTTGAGTTTTCTGGCTCATAGAATAAAGATGCATCATTTAAGCTCAATTTGCCTAACGCATCGCGGAAGGCTTCGTAGTCGTCTGAGCTAATTGGGAATAAACCTGCGTAAACCTGCGGTTTCACCTTTTTAAAACCAGGGAGAACTTCCGTCGCTGAATTATGGTGATGCGTTAAAGTATCGCCCACAGGTGCACCTAAAATGTCTTTAATCGCACACACTACCCAACCTACTTCGCCCGTATTAAGTTCAGTCGTATCCACTTGTTTTGGCGTGAAAATACCAAGGCGATCTACGTTGTAAGATTGCCCCGTGCTCATTACTTTGATTTTATCGCCTTTTTTGAGCGTACCATTTTTCACACGCACCAGCGACACAACGCCTAAGTAGTTATCGAACCAAGAGTCGATAATCAAGGCTTGTAAAGGCGCTTCAGGATCGCCTTCTGGCGCAGGGATTTTATGCACGATCTCTTCTAATACATCCTCAATCCCTACACCTGTTTTCGCAGAACAACGCACCGCTTCCATCGCATCAATCCCCACGATGTCTTCGATCTCTTCCGCTACACGTTCAGGATCTGCCGCAGGTAAGTCAATTTTGTTTAGAATTGGCACAACTTCCAAATCCATTTCAATCGCTGTGTAGCAGTTTGCAAGGGTTTGTGCTTCCACACCTTGACCCGCATCCACTACCAATAATGCCCCTTCACAAGCGGCTAATGAGCGTGAAACCTCATAAGAAAAGTCAACGTGTCCTGGGGTGTCGATAAAGTTCAGCTGATAAGTCTCACCATCTTTCGCTTTATAATTTAAGGTTACACTTTGTGCTTTAATGGTAATGCCACGTTCACGCTCAAGATCCATTGAGTCTAGCACCTGTGCTTCCATCTCACGATCAGACAAACCGCCACAGGTTTGAATCAAGCGGTCAGAAAGCGTGGATTTTCCGTGGTCAATGTGGGCAATAATCGAAAAGTTACGAATGTTCTTCATATTCATCGGGCAATAAATGTCCTGTTTTTAAAAATTTAGGGAAAAATAACCATGCAATTCTACTTGAATTTGACGGTTATTTCAAAGGAAATGCTCTATTGTGCTATTTGCAATTCACCTGCCAAGCTAATCGGCTAAACTCAAATGCAAGCTCGCTTAATGCCTGTTGGTAAGCGGTTAAATTTTGCAATTTATTTGCAAAAGCAGACCGCTTGTCAGAAAACTGCATCTGTGCATAACCACATTGCAAATCTCGCCCACGAGAAACTTCTAACTGCACATCATTAAAACGCTCCGTTGGCGGATAAAGCACTTCGCTACGCAACTCATTTTGTGCTACTTCAACTTTGGCTTGTGTATCTACCTGCTGAGCAAACGCATTTTGACGTAACGATGCACGATCAGCTAAACTCATCCCTTTGCTGTTTTTATCTACAAAAATCAAAATACCTTTCTGCCAATTTTCGGGATTTTTCGCCCCCTCTGCAGGCAAATAAAGCAGTTGTTGCATCTCATCAATCTGATTTTGGGTGACTTTCTCAAAGCGCTGTTTCTGAAAAGTTACCGACTCAGGCAAATCAAAACCGCCCGTTTTAAACTGGCAAGCGGTCAAAAATAAGGAAAAAAGTGCAAAGCTACCCCAACGAAAAATATTCATTACTGCTCCTCACGTTTAAAAACTAGCTCCGTTGCCGTTGAGCTCTCTTCATCAAACCAATAACCGCCATAGTTAAAGGTCTTAAGTTGTTCAATTTCAGTTGGTTGCTCAATTAAGATAAAACGCACCATCATTCCACGAGCTTTTTTGGCATAGAATGAAATCTGCTTGAACTTGCCATTTTTCTCATCCAAGAAAACTGGTTTTACAATAGTTGCATTCAGATTTTTTAGCTTCACCGCATTATAATACTCATCTGATGCAAGATTGACCAACACGCTATCGCCTTGCTCATCAAGTGCCTGTTGCAAATGCTCAGTAATAATATTATCCCAAAAAGCATAAAGATCTTTGCCTTTGGGATTCGCCAATTTCGTACCCATTTCCAGGCGATAAGGCTGCATCAAATCAAGCGGTTTTAGCAAGCCATATAAGCCTGAAAGCATACGCAAATGTTTTTGTGCATATTCCACTTGTCCACGACTCAACGTTTCCGCTTCAAGCCCAGTGTAAACATCGCCCTTAAATGCAAAAAGTGCTGCTTTAGCGTTTGTTTCGTTATGTTCAAGCTGCCATTCGGCAAAACGTGCTACATTTAAGCTCGCCAATTTATCGCTAATCGACATTAACGATCCTAATTCCGCTGGGCTAAATTGCTGACAAATTCCGATCAATTCTTGGCTGTAAGCGGTTAAATTTGGTTGAGAAAATGCAAATTTAGGTGCGAGCGTTTCAAAGTCGAGAGTTTTCGCAGGGGAGATAATGGCAAGCATAGAAGTTCCTTTTAAAATAAAACAGCCGTGAGAGTACGGCTGTTACATCAAATAGTTCAAGTATTTTAAAAGGTTATGGCTTTATTTCAACCATTTTTCTTTTACTTCTTCAGAAATCAAGGTTTCTTTTTCTGCAAAGCCTTTCCCCATTTGTAATGAGCCTAAGTTATTCAGATGATCTTGATCAACATAAAGCGGTTTCCCCTCCATAAAATATCCTTCTGGCAAATATTTAGTCGGATCAACAAAAGTAACATTTGGAATATCTTGCACTAACTTTCTTAGATACTCATTCGTGGTTTTAGTATCGCCTAATTCCCCGATAGGCGCTAAATATTTATCTAATCCATATTTGGCTAAATAAACCGAGCGTAATGGCGAACGATCTGCCACTTTAACATCTGCAAACACATAAACTTTTTTGGTTTTCGCAAAATACTCAATCATTGCTTTTAATCTTTGGTCAAAATCGTCTACCTTAAATTCCCACGCAGTAATTCTTGGTAACGGATCAGTGCCTCGTTTCAAATTGTAGAACATAGAAATAAATACCACAGGATTATTTTCTAACTCTTGGTATTTCGCACAATAGGCTTTTTGTTCTTCATTTAATGTTTCAAGCGGTTCTTGACCATTCAAGCCATAGCATTTCAAGACATCGCCCCAGCCTTCAACATTCCAGCCTTCTTTATTACCCACATAATTTAAGAATTGAGTTAAATGCCCTGCGTGAGAATCTCCCAATACAGCGATTTTCTTTTGGTGAAACTCAACAGGCTCAAGATTAACATGGCTAATCACATCATATTCGTGCGTGCGTTTCACTACCACTTTCTTCATCACTAAGTTATAGCCAATAACCGCAACAGATGGAATTAAATAGAGAAAAATAACCGCTTGTTTGAAACTTAATGTGGATTTTCGAATCGGTTGCTCTAACAAATAATAACTTGAAATCGCACAGATAAAGGTCGCTAAAATAATAAACGCAACCGTATTCATTGAAAATTCTCTTGCGCCTGTCACATAATGTGTTAATGCAATAAATAGCCAGTGGAATAAATAGAGAGAATAAGAAAGCTTACCTACCCAAACGACGGGTTTTAATGAGAAAAATCGTCCAACTAATGTGGTTGAAGTGGCGGAATAAATCAATATTGCCGCCAACACACAAGGTAGCAAAATTGTCATCCCAACTAAGTAAGGCGTATTTTTCTGATAGAAAAAGAGACAGAAAATAAGCCCAATAATACTTAACAGACTAAGAATTTGATTTCTTACTGAATGAGTAGAAGCAGGAAGCAACGCTAAAAACGATCCCACTAATAATTCTGGGAAACGTAAATTAGAGGTGTAATAAAGATTATAAATCCCAACCTTTTCATAAGCTGATTGAGGCAAGAAATTGGTAAGCAAAAAGAATACCAACAGCGCCAAAACAACTTTCATAAAAATAGCAGTCTGTTTTGCACGTTTAAAAGCAAAAAATAAAATAATAGGGAAAAATAAATAATATTGTTCTTCCACTGCAAGCGACCATAAATGCAAAATCGGATTTTCATTCGCACTCATATCCCAATATCCTTGGCGGTATGCAAGATAGAAATTGGTTGCAAAAATAGGTGCCAGTTCTATTGTTTTGCGGAGTAATTCACCTTCCGCTCGAATAAAAAAGAGCGAAGAAAAAATAGAAGCTAATGCAATGGTAAGAATAAAGACAGGATAAATCCGTTTGATACGGCGTTGATAGAAAGTTTTAAACGAAAAATGACCGCTTGCCATTTCTGTTGTAATAATTCTAGTGATTAAATATCCTGAAATAACAAAGAAAATATCTACGCCAAGAAAACCACCTGTGAGCCAATTTTCATTCAGGTGATAAATAAAGACAGAAAGTACGGCTAATGCACGTAAGCCATCTACTTCAGGACGGTAAGTTAGCTGTTTGTTTGTTTGTTTGTTTGTTTGT
>NZ_CALIFA010000034.1:0-22385 GCF_938021905.1 Pseudohaemophilus parahaemolyticus | reverse complement strand
GCTTTAATGTGAAAGCAAGATTTTCGTGATGTTCGAAATAGAAATTCACGACTTGCTGTTTGAAAAGTTGATTGTATTTAGTCATAAAAAGTCTGCACCTTAGTGAGTTGGTTATTTAGTCCAACTTTTGGGGTGCAGCTCAGTCTTACAAGCGGTTTTTTTTTGAAACTTAGTAATCAATAAAAGATTCGGTATTTGCCCCTTCTTTTTCAACCACTGGTTTATTCATATGTTCACGGTCTAAGCCTAGCACTAACGCCACACCGATTGCGATATAGATTGAAGAGTAAGTACCGAAACCGATACCGATCAATAACGCAAGTGAGAAGCTATGAATACTCGGACCTCCGAACCAGAATAAGGCTGCTACCACGAAAAGGGTGGTGATAGAGGTCATTAATGTACGTGAGAGCGTTTGACTTAATGAAATATCAATCACCTCTTGCGAGCTTACACGGCGGATTTTACTGAAGTTTTCCCGCACGCGGTCGAATACTACGATAGAGTCGTTAAGTGAATAGCCAACAACGGAGAGAATCGCAGCCACAAAAGTAAGATCGATCTCAATTTGAAGGAAAGAGAAAATCCCCACGGTAACTAATACGTCGTGAAACAAGGCTAAAATACCACCAAATGCCATACGCACTTCAAAACGCGTACCAACGTAAAGTAAGAGCATTCCAAGTGTTGCAAGCGTTGCATAGATCGCCCCTTGCGTAAGTTCTTCCCCCACGTTTGGTCCTACAAATTCTACGCTTTTAATCACCGCTTGGGGGTCAATATCTTTATGCACCATATTCATAATTTTATTGCCCAAATCCTTATCGCCTGCAGATGCGGGTAAGCGGATCATAATGTCTTTTTGGCTACCCGTGGTTTGCACTAAGGCACTGCCAAAGCCTTCTTTTTCTAAAGAGGCACGCACTTTTTCCAAGTCAGCAGGTTGTGAAAATGAGGTTTCAATCACAGTACCGCCCGTGAAATCTAATCCCCAGTTAAACCCTTTGGTCACGATAGAAAAAATACAAAGTGCCGTGACAATGAGTGAGAAACCAAAACCAATAAAGCGATAACGCATAAATGGAATGAGCTTATACGGAAGCTTAATTTCCGATACGTCTTTTTCTTTCTGAACAGTTGCCATTTATATCACCTTAAATCCAAAGTTTTTTGACACGTTTGTTACCACCATATACCCAGTTTACAAGCATACGTGTTCCTGTGATTGCGGTAAACATAGAGATCATTACGCCTAATGCCAAAGTAATCGCAAAGCCTTTTACAGGTCCTGTACCCACAGCATAAAGCACTAATGAGGTTAAAACGGTGGTTAAGTTTGAGTCGAAGATTGAGGTAAACGCACCGTTATAGCCTTCGTGAATGGCTTGTTGAACAGAACGTCCATTGCGCAATTCTTCTTTTATGCGCTCGTAAATCAATACGTTCGCATCCACCGACATCCCTACCGCTAACACGATACCTGCAATACCTGGCATTGTTAAGGTTGCACCAATTAATGACATTAACCCCATGGTTAAAATCATATTGACGGTTAATGCTATGGAAGCAAACACACCAAATATTTTGTAGTATACCAAACAGAAAATAATAGTGAGTACTAGCCCATATATCCCCGCTTCTACACCTTTTTCAACGTTATCCGCACCAAGTGACGCACCCACTGTTCGTTCTTCTACAATAACGATTGGCGCAATCAATGCTCCTGAACGAAGCAATACTGCTAAGTTTTGAGCTTCAGCAGGTGAGTTAATTCCTGTGATTTGGAATTGGTTACCCAAACGGCTGTTGATGGTTGCAACATTAATTACTTCTTCATGTTTTTCAAGGATCACTTTGCCATTTGCATCACGACGACCAGAATCTTTGAACTCACTATAAAGTGTTGCCATTGGCTTACCGACTGCACTTTTCGTAATCTCTGCCATTTGGTTACCACCATCGCTGTCTAGCTTAATGCTAACTTGTGGTAAGCCACGGTCATCTTTGCCAGAGTTTGCATCAATAATATGCTCACCACCTAAACTCGGTTTACGTTTAAGTACCATTGGGCGACCATCTTGCGTATATTTGAGTTCTGAATCCGCAGGCACAATCCCACGTGTTGCTGCTTCTGGATTTACAGCATCATTGACTAAACGGAACTCAAGCGTTGCAGTTGCACCAAGCAACTCTTTCGCTCGAGCTGTGTCTTGCACCCCTGGCAGCTCAACTACGATACGATCGGCACCTTGACGCTGAATAGTCGGTTCAGAAACACCTAACTCTTCCACACGTTTACGCAAAATCGATAAGTTTTGCTCAATTGCCATATCACGAGCACTTGATAAACCCGCTTCCGAAAGAGCAAAGGTTACTTCTGTTGGTGAATTATACGTCGCTTCTAGCGTAGTATGAGTGCGTTTCACTAATCGTACGGCTTTATCGGCATTGCTACTATCAGCAAATTCAATAATCGTTGCAAAATTATCGCCTTTTTTAATCGCTTTATATTGGATTTTGTCTTTGCGGAAATCTGCACGCAATGAATCTTGTAAGCTCTCTTGTTGCTTTTGCATTGCCGTATTCATATCCACCTCCATTAGAAAGCGAACCCCACCACGCAAGTCTAAGCCACGTTTCATTGGGCTACCGCCAATATCTGTTAGCCAAGTTGGTGTTGCTGGAGCAAGGTTTAAAGCCACTGAATATTTATCACCTAGCACTTCTGAGATTTTCTCTTTAGCAGGCAATTGTTGATCGTCTTTTTCCAGACGCACTAAGATCGAACCATTTTCAAGCTGCGTTGCTTTTGGTGAGATATTCAACGATGCAAGGGCATTATTAACTTGAGCCAATGTTTCCGTTGTTGCCTCTTGCCCACGCATCCCTGAAATTTGAACGGATGGATCTTCACCATATAAATTTGGAAGAGCATATAGACCACCAATTAAGGTAATAATGATGACCATCAAGTTCTTCCATAACGGGAATCGATTTAACACACTAATTCTCCTAAAAGTAAAACGCTTGTTTTAAGTACGCAAATGCACTCAAAACAAGCGTTAAAAATGAGATTAAGGTTTCAATGCTTTCATTGTACCTTTTGGTAAGGTCGCTACTACGAAGTTACGAGAGATCATCACTTCATTGTTGTCGTTTAATGCGATCACGATGTTTTCGTCTTCAGCACTTACTTTGGTAATTTTACCGATTAAACCACCGCTTGTTAAGATTTCATCCCCTTTTGAAAGGCTTGAAAGCAAGTTGCGTTGTTCTTTTTGGCGTTTAGATTGTGGGCGGAAAACCATAAAATAAAAAATCACACCGAACACAGCGAGAATGATCAACATTTCTAAACCGCTACCTTGTTGCATAAAAGCTCCTTAAAATCAATGAGTTAAGTTAAAAATATCTTTTTTCCGTATTCTGCCAAAATCAGTGAGGAAAAGTACATTATAAAATAGCATAAAATTGATTTTTTCACGAGTAGAAAATTTATGCGGGGGAAAAATAATAAACCAGCAAAAATATTTCCCGAATCTCTCAAAAAATTATTGACAAATCTCTCACTTTAGCACATTCTCTACCCATCTTTCACGCTAAAGTAAATAGCTAAATTATGAATACTCAAGCAATGATGACCACCATGATTACGATCATTACCATCTTCGTGTAGTGCGGGTCAGTATTGTTAAAACCAACCAAGAAAAGCCCGCTACAAGCGGGTTTTTTTGTAGAAAGATTTACAACATCACTCTTTTATCACTCAGGAGAAACTATGCGAGTTCTTAAATTTGGCGGCACATCGCTTGCAAATCCAGAACGCTTTATGCAAGCGGCAGATATCATCGAAAAAGCACATTTAAAATCCCAAGCAGCAGGCGTGCTTTCTGCTCCCGCTAAAATTACCAATCATTTAGTCGCCATCGTAGATAAAGCGATTGCTGGCGAATCTTTCGAACAAAACCTTTCTGAAGCAACCGACATTTTCCATAATATTATCAATGGGTTACATGCAGCAAATAATAAGGTTGATCGTGAAGGTTTATTAGCATTAGTTGAGGCTGAACTTAAACAAATCCAAGGTGTTGCCCAAGAAGCTGCACAAAGTAAGTCTCTTCCAGATTCCATTGCAGCAACCATTCACTGCCGTGGTGAAAAACTTTCAATTGCGATGATGCAAGCGTGGTTTGAAGCTAAAGGTTATGAAGTAACCAATATCAATCCTGTTGAAAAATTACTCGCTGTAGGTAGCTACTTAGAATCTTCTGTGGATATTGCTGAATCAACCAAACGTGTTGATGCCAACGCAATTCCGCAGAAAAATATCGTGTTAATGGCTGGGTTTACGGCAGGTAATGAAAAAGGTGAATTAGTGCTTTTAGGGCGTAACGGTTCTGATTACTCTGCAGCTTGTTTAGCAGCTTGTTTAAATGCAGAATGTTGTGAAATTTGGACTGATGTGGATGGCGTGTACACTTGTGATCCTCGTTTAGTCCCTGATGCGATTTGTTTAGAATCAATGAGTTATCAAGAAGCGATGGAGCTTTCTTACTTCGGAGCGAAAGTGATCCATCCTCGTACAATCGGTCCCCTTGTTCCACTCAATATACCGTGTTTAATTAAAAATACGGGTAATCCTGAAGGTAAAGGAACTTACATTGATGGTAATATCAATGATGATGGCTTAAAAGTAAAAGGTATTACCAACCTAGATAATATAGCAATGTTTAACGTATCTGGTTCTGGTATGCAGGGAATGGTTGGGATGGCTGCCCGTGTATTCTCATCTATGTCAAAAGCAGGGATTTCGGTCATTTTAATTACACAATCTTCATCAGAATATAGTATCAGTTTCTGTGTGCCAGCAAAATCAGCAGAAAAAGCTTTATCTGCACTAGAGAGTGAATTTGCTCATGAATTATTAGAAGGTTGCTTAAATCCTATTGATGTTATTAAAGATCTTTCTGTTGTTTCTGTTGTTGGTGATGGAATGCGTACTGCTAAAGGGATCGCAGTCCGTTTCTTCTCTGCACTTGCTCAAGCGAATATCAGCATTGTAGCGATTGCTCAAGGCTCATCTGAGCGTTCTATCTCTGCGGTAGTACCGTTAAATAAAGCGATTGAAGCCGTAAAAGCCACGCATAAACGCTTATTCAGCAACAAAAAAGTGGTGGATATGTTCCTTGTTGGCGTGGGGGGCGTTGGTGGCTCATTGATTGAACAAGTGAAACAACAAAAGGAGTTCCTTGCAAAGAAGGATATTGAGATCCGAGTTTGTGCATTAGCCAACTCCGATAAAATGTTACTCAATGAAAACGGTTTAAATTTAGATAATTGGCAGCAAGATTTAGAGAACGCAACACAACCATCAGATTTTGATGTGTTGCTCTCATTCATCAAATTGCACCACGTAGTAAACCCTGTATTTGTGGATTGTACTTCAGCACAATCTGTGGCAAACCTTTACGCTCGTGCGTTAAAAGAGGGCTTCCACGTAGTGACGCCAAACAAAAAAGCGAACACTTCAAGTTATGCCTACTATCAAGAAATGCGTGAAAATGCTCGCCAAAGTCAGCATAAATTCTTATACGAAACAAACGTAGGAGCAGGCTTACCCGTTATCGAAAACTTACAAAACTTGCTTGCTGCAGGCGATGAAGTTGAGAAATTCGAAGGGATTTTATCAGGCTCACTCTCTTTCATTTTCGGTAAACTAGAAGAGGGCTTAAGTCTTTCAGAAGCAACTTTATTAGCGAAAGAAAAAGGCTTTACCGAGCCAGATCCGCGTGATGATTTATCAGGTGCAGATGTAGCACGTAAATTGCTGATTCTCGCACGTGAAATGGGATTAGCTCTTGAGTTTGAAGATATTGAAGTGGAAGGCGTATTGCCAAAAGATTTCTCAGACGGAATGAATAAAGAGGAATTTTTGCAAGTGTTGCCAGAGCTTGATGCAGAGTTCAATAAACGTATTGAAGCCGCAAAAGCGGAAGGTAAAGTGCTACGCTATGTTGGCTCAATTGTAAACGGAAAATGTCGTGTCTCGATTGAAGCGGTCGATTCTGAGCACCCACTTTACAAAGTGAAAAATGGTGAAAACGCACTTGCCTTCTTCACTCGCTATTACAGCCCAATTCCACTCTTATTGCGTGGTTACGGTGCGGGCAATAGCGTAACGGCTGCGGGTATTTTCGCGGATATTTTACGTACCTTACATGGAGGAGCACAATAATGACAACATTACGTATTTATGCACCCGCTTCGAGTGCAAATATCAGCGTCGGTTTTGACTCTTTAGGGGCTGCTATCTCGCCAATCAACGGTTCTTTGCTGGGCGATGTAGTGCAAATTGAAGATTGCGATCAGCCATTTGAGCTTGAAAGTGTCGGTTATTTTGTTCGCAAATTACCAAAAGAGCCGCAAAAAAACATCGTTTATCAAGCTTACGTGCTTTTCAGTGAACGCTTTAAATTACGTGGCGGCAAGATCAAAAACTTACGCTTAACGCTCGAAAAGAATATGCCAATTGGTTCAGGCTTAGGCTCTAGTGCTTGCTCAATTGTGGCGGCATTAGTTGCACTCAATAAATTCCACGATGAGCCATTTTCAAAAATGGAATTGTTGGAAATGATGGGGGAATTAGAGGGGCGTATTTCAGGATCAATTCATTACGACAACGTAGCACCGTGCTATTTAGGTGGCTTACAATTAATGACCCAATCGCTCGGTAATATCTGCCAGCCGTTACCTTTCTTCGATGAATGGTATTGGGTACTTGCTTACCCTGGCATTGAGGTTTCAACCGCAGAGGCTCGTGCAATTTTACCGAAAAATTACACTCGCCAAGATATGATCCAACAGGCTCGCTATTTAGGCTCATTCGTCCACGCTTGCCATACACACCAAGATGTTTTAGCGGCTGCGATGATGAAAGATTTAATCGCCGAACCTTACCGTGAAAACTTACTGCCGAACTTCCCAACTGTTCGCCAAGGCTGTAAAGATCTCGGTGCATTAGCTGTCGGTATTTCTGGTTCAGGCCCAACCATGTTTGCGATTGCACCAGATTTGGAACACGCTCAAAAATTGGAAGCCTACTTAGAAAAAGAATACCTCCAAAACAACGAAGGATTTATTCATATCTGTAAAGTGGATAATTTAGGTGCGAGAGTGCTGAAATAAGTTTTACAACAATAACTCTAATTAAAACCACACCAAAATAAATAAAGGCGGGATAGACCGCCTTTATTTCCAAAGTTACTAAAATTTATAATTCAAACTCATAATAAAAGTTCTTCCACGTGCAAAGTTATAAAGTACGGTTTTATCTGAGCCACCGTTACAAGCAGATGGATCTTTTGCACATTCGATAGAATTATTTAAACTTGAATAATAACGTTGCGAAGCCGCATCATTTCCAGCATCTAATGGATCAACATAACGTTTATCTAACAGATTTTGTACTTCCGCTTTAATAATCAAATCTTTGATTGGTTCATAGCTGACGTGTAAATCTAAAATAATCGGTTGTTTTTCAATCTCTTCCGTTTTCTTAACGGCATAGTAAGTTCTATCACCCGCGGTATTTAATTCAAAGTGAGATCCGTTGATATATTCTTCTTGAATGGTCGCTCGTTTACTTTTTCCATAATAACGGGCTGCGATACCCAAGGTTAATTTTTTATCAAACCAGCGTGTGCCAAGCTCTAATCTTCCGTAGTCTTTCGGTAGCATTGAAACGCGAGATAAGCCATAACCTTGTTTCAAAATATCTTCTTTTGATGCATTATTAGGACGTGGACTAGCATCGGCATAATTAGTTGGTTGATTCGTACGTTGATAAGCGTAAGAGAAATTCGCAAAGAAACGTCCCATATCATAATTAAGCTCTAACTCGGCACCGCTTTTTTTCACGATCGGCTCATAATTTTGATGAGCGATGGTAAAGCGAAAACCATTCGTGTTTGCCCACGTAGGTACAATGCCATCTCTCCACCAAACACCGTAAACATTATGGATGTAGTTTTTAATAAAACTACGATAACCTACTAATTTCACACCTAATACATCGTCTTGAGTAAACAATCCTTTTTTATAGGTGTTAAAGCCTAGTTGATAGGTTTCCGCCCGTTCAGGTTTCAATGCAGTATTCACCCCCGCATCAGACACTTGAGAGAAAAACATCTCTTGAATATTCGGCATTCTGTGTGTGCGTGAATAAGTGAAAAATGGCATAAAATAATCACTTAGCTCTGCACTTAATGTAGCAGAATGATTGAATGCCTTTTTATGACCTGATTTATGTAAAATCGGTTCATTAATTTGATCCGCTGTATTTTCATATCCAACATACTCACCATTAAACGCATAATGGGTAAAATTAACGCTGTAATCTAAATGATAAATGCCTTTAGAAAGTCCAGTATCAAAATACACCGTTTTAAATTTCTGCTTACCTGAAGGTTGTAAAATCACTGAACGCTGTGGCAGTAAATTACGACTACCTTTAAATCGTCCTAAATTACTGTAGTTACCTTGATCATGTGAAGCATCATCATAAAACAAGCTTAATTCTTCTGGAAAACGGTTTTTACTGTATTCATTAGTAAAATAGTTAAACCCTAATGTGGTTTTTAAATCGATTTCTTTTGGCAATAAGAAGGTATAGCTGTTATTTATATCAACAATATTGGCCACATTCTTGGTAATAAGTTTGTCTGCAACTTGCCAGCCAGCAAAAAAACCGCCCTTAGGATAAATGGTTTTACCAATGTTATGTGCAGCCATTAAATTAAGATCAAGATAGTTGTGATCATTAAAGTTATAATTGAATTGGTAATTACGGTTTTCTATTTTACGTGAGCCAATTTTGTTATCTAATGTGCGTAATTGTGCTCCTAGCGTATGGTGATCATCGCCATATTCAAATTTTAACAAATGGCTACGCGAGTGTGATTGCAAACTACCCGGCTCAATCGGTGCAACACTATATTGATCTTTATTGCGTTCAAATGAGTCATTTGTAGAATTTACTTCATCCTGTAATTCAGGTATTTCTTGAGGCTGAGAGCCATTTGCTAATTCTTTTAAAATTTTCTTTCTTGTTTCATTTTTATAGTGATCAAGTTTATAGCGAGATATATTGTAACGTGGCTCATCTGGCGTGTCCTCTTCACTAATATAATCGTAATTTTCTTCTTGTCGTTCAATTCGAGTAATACAGCCTGGGGTTCTTGTTTCGATAGCTCCAGTTAGTTCATTTGTAGTTGTAATGGGATCTGTACTCCCATTAAATATTGGAGTTGGAGCATTACAAGACCAATGATTTTTGTTTAAATCAGGTGCCCATTGCCCTGCAGGATTTAAAACATAACCCGCATTACGAAAATAAGCTTCTTTTTCTTTCGCTAGAATATCCTGCCCTAATGATGCTAATCGTTCTCCGCCACCGATACGATAATCTTGTGAAACTTCACGTTGGCTATAACCATATACCATGCCTACATAGCCACCATTATCAAGCCATTTTCTGCCTGCAGCCATCGTCATAAAATTGGATTTAGTAGCATTACTTCCCGTCATTCCTTTAAGAATAATGCCAAATGGTTTGTCATCGGTAATGACATCATTAACGCCTAATGTTCTAAAATTAGCACTGCCCGATAATGCATTTATACCGCTTGTTCCCGAAAAGTTACTTTTATTGACATCTACACCTGCAATAAAATTAGGATCGATTGCCGCACCAAATTGAGAACTTCCGCCTGATTGACCAGAGTCTAAGGCTGTAGAATAGAAAGTCTGTGTTACACCATCAACCATCGTATTGACACGACCTAATCCATTTTCGCCACGAATATTTACAGAAACTACACCCGAACCTTTATCTTGCTGAGTAAATGCCCCAGGAATGCTCCGAATCACTTGGTCAATGGTTTGTGTTTCCTTAAATACATTTTCACGCGTACTTTTTGCTTTGGCTTCAGTGAAGGGCTTCTTATCGTTACTCACTTCGCTAGACTTTACTTGGATTTCATCTAGTACTAAATCTGCATAAGCAAATTGAGCCACCCCCAGTAATGATAATGTAATGATGTTGAGCGAAAACTTTTTGCTCATGCTTGTCTCCTTGTATTTTTTATGGTTATTTAATGAAAATGGCTCGCATTTTCTATCTAAAAACCACCATATTCAAATGGTTTTTACCTATCAATTTAAAATAAATTGCTAAATAAATGAAAGAGAAAGAAAAAATGGCAAATAAAAAAGCGGATAAAGTTAAATCCATTACTTTATCCGCGTTACTTACTAGGTAAATGATATAAGATTAATTTTGATTATTTTGCACAACCACAAGTGTTTACTTTATCTTCAAAACGGCGAGCTGCTTCGTCCCAGTTTACGACGTTCCAGAATGCTTTGATGTAATCTGGGCGACGGTTTTGGTAGTTTAAGTAGTAAGCGTGTTCCCAAACATCTAAGCCTAAGATTGGGTAGCCTGAAACGCCAGCCACTTCTTTACCCATTAAAGGTGAATCTTGGTTTGCTGTAGAAACAACGGATAATTTACCCTCTTCTAATACTAACCACGCCCAGCCTGAACCGAAGCGGGTTGCTGCAGCTTGTTCAAATTGTGCTTGGAATGCTTCAACAGAACCGAAATCACTCTCAATTGCGTCTTTTAATGCACCTTGTAAAGTTGTGCCAGTTTTTAAACCTTTCCAGAATAACGTATGGTTTACGTGACCGCCCACATTGTTACGTACCGCAACACGTTTTTCTGCTGGAACTTGCTCAAGGTTTGAAATTAATTTACCTGGGCATTGTTCTAATAATTCTGGATATGCTTCTAATGCTGCATTTGCATTGTTCACATAAGTTTGGTGATGTTTAGAATGGTGGATTTCCATTGTTCTTGCATCAAAATGTGGCTCTAATGCATCGTATGCATAGCCTAATTCTGGTAATGTGTATGCCATTGTTATTATCCTCAAATATATAAAATAATAGGTAAAACTTGAGTTAAAACTCGTTGTAAATTCTACCAAAAAATAGTCAGTTAATACACTTTAATTTGATCTATCGCAAATATTTGTCATATTTTTGCTAAAATATCACCGCTTACTTATATGCTTATTTTATGACGAAAATAACGGAGAAAAGAATGATCCAACAAACTTTATGCTTAATTAAACCAGATGCGACGAAACGCCATTTAATCGGCAAAATTTTATCGCATTTAGAAGAAGCAGGTTTAACCATTAAGGCCTTGAAAAAAATCCAACTTACCCGTGAACAAGCGGAAGGTTTTTATGCAGAACATCAAGGGCGCGAATATTTTACCCCGCTCATTGATTTTATGATTTCAGCCCCTGTAGTTGCTGTGGTTCTGGAAGGCGAAAACGCGGTAGCAAATTATCGTGCTTTAATGGGAGCAACGAAGCCTGAAGATCAAAAAGAAGGGACACTTCGCAAAATGTACGCATTAAGCGGACGTGAAAATTCCGTGCACGGTTCTGATTCTGTTGAATCAGCAGAGCGTGAGATTGCCTATTTCTTTACATCAAATGAAATAGTGTAAGCGGTTCATTTTTAGAAATCTCTTGCGAGATCTAAAACCTTCTTTATATAAAAAAATATACAAAATGCTAGATACTGAAATTCTACTGACCATCAAATTACAAGATACGCTATTTGCTGATCCTCGCCGTATTGAATTATTACGCCAAATTAAACAGATTGGTTCAATCAACCAAGCAGCAAAATTAGCTGGTGTAAGCTATAAAACCGCGTGGGACAACATTGATGCTATGACAAAAATTAGCCCTAAACCTTTGCTTGAACGTAGCACGGGTGGGAAACAGGGTGGCGGCACGCAACTGACCAGCTATGCAGAACGTCTGTTGCAACTTTATGATCTGTTACAACACACACAAAAGCGTGCCTTTGACATCTTACACGAAGAGAATATTCCACTTGATAATGCACTGGTTGCAACTGCAAAATCTTCTTTAAAAACTAGTGCAAGAAATCAGCTTTTCGGAAAAGTATCAGGGTTAAAACAAAAGGGAGCGTTAGTTTGGGTTGATGTAAATATTGAGGGGATGAACGAGTCGATTTGTGCTGTTATCACTGAAAAAAGTAGCAAGCGGCTTGAGCTCACACTTGGTCGAGAGGTGATGCTATTGATTAAAGCTCCTTGGATTAAACTCAATGCCCAACCCACAGGTCTAAACGATTTCATAGGAAAAATTGTTACTATTGAGAAAAATGAAGTGATAATAGAAATGCAGCAAACGACGTTTTGTGCAACAACTGAAAGTGATTTTTCAGCTCAAGTAGGTGAGCAAATTCCACTGCATATAGGGCCAGAGCAGATCATTTTGGCGGCTATTTAATACAAAAAAGTCTGCCCGAAGGCAGACAAGGAGTGATTTCTGTATCTGAATTGTTATTATAGTATTATATAAAAATATAATAGCGATATTTATTTTATCGCTGATAGTTAAATTACGCAATAAATTTAGCGTGTTTTTACCTTTTAATTAACAATTAAGCTCACTTGAATATCTAAATGTAAAACAAATGTTACAAAATAGAGGGGAAATCTTGATTTTCCCTCTCTTTTTTGATTTTTGCTGGAACGGTTTAGCTAAAGTGAGGTACAATCGGTACCATCTTTTCAATTTTAAACTTACCTTTATATAAGGAGCAAAAACGCTTAGTTTATCGGCAAAAAATATCCGTTTAAATACTTGAATTAGACAAAGCCTTTGCAAATCCAGAAGCAGCCATCAAACAAGCGGTAGAAAATGCAAAAATATTTGCAAATGCGACCGCTTCATCATCGCTTTCATCAAGTGGTGTGAAAAACATCGTGGCGGTAACGGCTTGTCCAACGGGTGTGGCTCACACTTTTATGTCAGCTGAGGCAATTGAAAATTATACTAAAGCTCAAGGCTGGAACGTGCGTGTAGAAACTCGTGGACAAGTCGGTGCGGGCAACCCAATCACTCCAGAAGAAGTAGCTGCCGCAGATCTCGTCTTTGTGGCGGCAGATATTGATGTGCCTTTAGATAAATTCAAAGGTAAATTGATGTATCGTACTTCAACAGGCTTAGCGTTGAAGAAAACCGCTCAAGAGTTTGAAAAAGCATTCAAAGAAGCGAAAGTGTTTGAAGATGCAGCAACAAATGCGACAACAGAAACCAAAACCGAAGAGAAAAAAGGTGTGTACAAACACTTAATGACAGGCGTGTCGCATATGCTTCCTCTTGTGATTGCTGGTGGTTTATTGATTGCCGTTTCCTTTATGTTTGGTATTGAGGCATTCAAAACTGATGATTTCGCAGGCTTGCCAAAAGCGTTAATGGATATTGGCGGCGGGGCGGCATTCCACTTAATGATTGCCGTATTCGCAGGTTATGTGGCGTTCTCAATTGCTGACCGTCCAGGTTTAGCAGTAGGTCTTATTGGTGGGATGTTAGCTACCACTGCGGGAGCGGGTATATTAGGCGGTATCGTTGCAGGTTTCCTTGCGGGTTACGTGATGAAATTCTTAAATGACATTATCAAATTACCACCAAGTTTTACCTCACTTAAACCGATCTTAATTCTGCCATTATTCGGTGCCGCCATCGTGGGTTTATTGATGATCTATGTCATCAACCCACCAGTAAAAGCGTTGATGGACGCATTAGTGGATTGGTTAAATACAATGGGGCAAACCAATGCGGTGATTTTAGGTCTTATCCTTGGTGCGATGATGTGTGTTGATATGGGCGGGCCAGTAAACAAAGCGGCTTATACCTTCGGTGTGGGCTTAATCGCTTCTCAACAATATGTACCAATGGCAGCGGTAATGGCGGCAGGTATGGTGCCACCAATTGGTATGGCAATCGCTACTTTCCTTGCTCGCTCTAAATTTACTGCAAACCAACGCGATGCAGGTAAAACTTCATTTGTATTAGGTTTATGTTTTATTTCTGAAGGGGCATTACCATTCGTTGCGGCAGATCCTGTGCGTGTGATCATCTCATCTATATTAGGTGGTGCAACGGCTGGTGCAATCTCAATGGGCTTAGGTATTACCCTTCAAGCACCGCACGGTGGTTTATTCGTCATTCCATTCGTTTCACAACCGTTGATGTACTTAGGTGCAATCGCATTAGGTTCAGTGGTAACAGGTGTAATTTACTCTGTTATTAAACAAAAAGCGGCAGAATAATTCTGGACTTTTGCAAATAGCCTCTTAGCACGTGTTAAGAGGCTATTTTACTTTCCATCTTTACTTATCTTTTTTCGGGTTTGACTTTTAAAAACTTCGCTTTTGTGCTATTTTCTACACCGATTTTTTACCCTTTTTTCGGAATAGAACAAAATGAACTTAACAACAAAACAAAGACAATTTTTAAAAGGCTTGGCACACCACTTAAGCCCTGTGGTTATGCTGGGGGGCAACGGTTTAACTGAAGGCGTGTTAGCTGAAATTGATAACGCATTAAATCATCATGAGTTGATCAAAGTGAAAATTGCTGGTGCAGATCGTGAAGTAAAACAGCTAATTATTGATGCTATCGTGCGTGAAACCAACGCAGTAAACGTACAAACTATCGGGCACGTGCTTGTGCTTTATCGTCAAAGTGATGATAAAAAAATCACACTGCCAAAAGCAACAAAATCAATTTAATTAAAATGGGCAGCCCGCAGGGGTATATGCCCATTTTCTCTTTTTAAACACTATTATGGTTAATAAACTCTCTTTTTATACCGCTTTAATGCTTTGTATTCCGCTCTTTGTCTGGGCAACAGGTTGGCATTGGGTTAATGATGCTCATTTAATTTCAGGCTTCGATACCTTTATGTATTTCTTAACCGAAAGCGGTTCAGCTCCTTATGCTTTGATTACCTGCGTTGTGTTTATGTTATGGCTAATGAAATTAGTAGCAAAACGTTATTCTTGGCTTTTAGTTGGAGCTGTGTGTGCTACTTCTGTGATTGGCACGCAAGCAATTAAAATAGTAGCAAAACATACTTTTGCTGAGCCTCGCCCTTATGTTGTGCAAATGATGGGTGGAGAAGCTCAAGCCGAGCAATTTTATGAACTTTCACGTGATGAACGAGCGGTATTAGTCGCACAACATTACCAAAACCACAATTTCCCGCTGGTGGTAAAACATCGTGAAAGTGAAACAGGCTATTCATTCCCATCAGGGCATACGATTTTTGCGGTTTCGTGGCTACTCCTTTTTGCGGGCTTATTAATCGGAATACGTTCGCAAGCGGTCATTTTTGCCCAAGGTTTTGCATTAGTTTGGGCAGCATTAATGTTAATCAGCCGTTTGCGTTTTGGCATGCATTACCCAATCGATCTCTTTATTAGCACTCTGATTGCGTGGATATTCCATTGCATCCTCTTTATTTGGATTATCCCTTTTGCTGAAAGATTTTCATTATTTAAAAAACGAGGTTAATTATGGCAGTTTATTACGGCTTAGACATCGGCGGCACAAAAATTGAGCTTGCGGCTTTCAATGAAAAATTGGAAAAACTGTATAGCGAACGCGTGCCAACCCCGCAAACAAACTATGAAGATTGGCTTTACACCGTTGAAACATTAGTGCGTAATGCAGATGAAAAATTTGGTGAAAAAGGCTTTGTTGGCTTAGGGCTCCCAGGCTTTGTAAACCGTGAAACTGGCGTGGGTGAAATAACTAATATTCGCGTAGCAGATGGCAAAACCATCTTAAAAGATTTAAGTGAACGCTTAGGGCGTGAAGTACGCGGCGAAAACGATGCGAACTGCTTTGCTCTTTCTGAAGCATGGGATGAAAACAACAAGCAATACTCTACCGTGCTTGGTTTAATTATTGGCACGGGCTTTGGCGGTGGTTTAGTTTTTGATGGCAAAATTCACTCAGGTCATATCGGTATGGCGGGAGAAGTGGGTCATATGCAATTAAACTACCACGCTTTAAAACTACTTGGTTGGGATCATGCACCAATCTATGATTGTGGCTGTGGCAATCGTGCCTGTTTAGATACCTATCTGTCAGGTCGTGGCTTTGAATTGCTGTTCCAATCTTTAGAACAAGAGACAGTAAAAGCGAAAGAAATTATTGAGCGTTTCTACGCAAAAGAGCCGAAAGTGGTGGCATTTGTTGAGAAATTTATCGAATTGATGGCAATCTCAATCGGAAATTTAATTACCATTTTAGACCCTGATATGATCGTCTTTGGCGGAGGCTTATCAAACTTTGATTACATTTACGAGGCACTACCAAAAGCATTACCACCGCATTTAATGCGTACGGCAAAAGTACCTGTGATTAAAAAAGCGATCCACGGCGACTCAGGCGGCACACGTGGCGCAGCTGCGTTGTTCTTAAAATAAATATATGATCTAGGGTAATAACAAGTTGAGGTTGGTTGATTAATTTCTTCGTTAATTGCTACTGCCAAATCTCCCCTCCCCCTCTTTGCTAAAGAGGGGATTGTTATAGCAAAATTAGATTTTCACGTCCAACATCAACATTGCAAAAATTGAGAATATAAATAAGCCAACAACTATCAATTTATTAAAGAACCTCCCCTCTTTAGCAAAGAGAGGGAGGGGAGATTTGGCAGAAGATAAAACGAAGAGAGTAAAATATAAAAGGAAAAATATGCTAAACATTACCCCCATCCCCGCTCTATCGGACAACTACATCTGGGTTATTGCTCAAGAGAACCAAGCTATTATTGTTGATCCTTCTGAAGCTAAACCCGCATTAGATTATCTTGCAAAACATTCACTAAATTTAACCGCGATTTTGCTTACACATCATCATCACGATCACGTGGGCGGCATAAATGGAATCAAACAACATTATCCGAACATTCCTGTGTATGGACCTGCTGAATGCCAAGAGTGGACAACTGAGATTGTTGAGCCCGAAACGCATTTGACACTGTTTGGCTATGATGTTCGCGTGATTGAAAGTGCAGGGCACACCGAGCAGCACGTAAGCTATCTGTTTGGCAACGAATATCTCTTCTGTGGCGATGCATTATTCTCAGCAGGTTGTGGGCGAGTTTTCACAGGCGATTATCAAGCCGAATTTGAAGCTCTTCAACGCTTTAAAGCCTTACCAAGTTTTGTCGAAATTTTCCCTGCTCACGAATATACAGCAAGTAATTTAAAATTTGCTGAAGCGGTGATGAAGCCGAGCTGTGCTTTCTTTGAATATCAAGAATTAGTGTTAATGAAACGTGAACAACATCGTCCAACTTTGCCAACAACGCTTGAAAAAGAGCTGGTAATTAACCCATTTTTAAGAGCAGAAACGTTGGAAGAGTTTATTGAGTTGCGGAAGCAGAAAGATAATTTTTAGGTATTTTTCCTAAAAAATGATAGGATTAACCTTTAAATAATACAAAATAATATAAAAAATGAAAGACACTCTACGTATTGCAACTCGCCAGAGCCCATTAGCACTTTGGCAGGCGAATTTTGTTAAAGCAGAATTAGAAAAACATTTCCCTGAATTAAGCGTCGAACTAGTCACAATGGTGACCAAAGGCGATATTATTTTAGATACGCCACTGGCAAAAATTGGTGGTAAAGGCTTGTTCGTGAAAGAGCTGGAGTTGGCTCTGTTAGAAAATCGAGCAGACATCGCTGTGCATTCGATGAAAGATGTGCCGATGAGTTTTCCTGAAGGCTTAGGCTTAGCGGTGATTTGTGAGCGTGAAGATCCGCGCGATGCTTTTGTTTCTAACCGCTATGCAAATTTAGATGAATTGCCTGAAGGTGCAGTTGTAGGTACTTCAAGCTTGCGTCGTCAATGTCAATTGGTGGCGAAATATCCGCATCTCACCGTGAAATCCTTGCGTGGTAATGTGGGCACACGTTTAAGCAAGTTAGACAATAGCGAATATGATGCGATTATTTTAGCTTCGGCTGGTCTAATCCGTTTGGGAATGCCTGAACGCATTAAAAGTTTTATCTCCGTTGAGCAATCGTTGCCTGCGGCGGGGCAAGGGGCGGTGGGAATTGAGACCCGCATCAATGATGAACGCATATTGAACTACCTTGCAAAATTAAACCACGAAACGACCGCTTGTTGTGTGAAGGCCGAACGTGCAATGAACACTCGCTTGCAAGGTGGTTGCCAAGTGCCAATCGGTGGTTTTGCGACCATTAAAAATGGCGAAGTTACTTTGAATGCTTTAGTTGGAGCATTAGATGGTTCGAGTATTATTCGAGCCACAGGCAAAGCACCAGTGAGTGAAGCAGAGCAGCTTGGTGTGAAAATCGCTGAGCAACTACTTGCACAAGGTGCGGATAAAATTCTGGCTGAAATTTATGCTGAATAATTTATGAATGTATTAGTGACTCGCCCCGATGCACGTGGGCAAGAGTTGGTAGAGTTACTCAACCAACAGCAAATTTTCGCTTTGCATCAACCGCTTTTTACGCTAGAAGCGGGGAGAGAATTGCCAATTTTACCTTCGCTTTTTTCACAGCTGAATGTAGGCGATTATGTCTTTGCGGTGTCGAAAAATGCGATTGATTTTGCGTGTAATACGCTGGCTGAAACAGGTTTTAAATTCCGCCGTGATCTGCAATATTTCTCTGTTGGGATACGAACTGCCAGTTATTTTGCTGAAAAATCAGAACAAGCGGTCAAATTTCCTATCCATTTTGAAAATAGCGAAGGCGTGTTAGAGTTGCCAGAAATGCAAGCACTCGAAGGTAAAAACCTGGTGATTTTACGTGCGGATAGCGGACGAGAATTATTGGCTCAAGAAGCGGTAAAACGTGGAGCAATGGTACAGAATGTGGAGTGTTATCGTCGCGTGCTGATTTCTGAACAGCTTTCTGAGAAAATCAGTCTTGCTAAACGTTCGGGCATTGATACCATTGTGATTACAAGCGGTGAGATTTTAGCGACCTTAGTAGAGCTGACCGCTAGTGAAGATCAATCTTGGCTATTTGAGTGCCAAGTTGTAGTAGTGGGCGAGCGAATTGCGACTTTAGCTAAGCAATATGGCTGGGAACGTGATAAGATCATTGTGTCGCAAAAAGCAGATAATCAAACTTTATTAGATGTATTAGTAAACAATAAGCGATAACAATTTTGTTTTCGTGGAAAGAGGTGATTATGTCAGAAAAAAATACGCCAAATTCAGAAGAAACGCTAGCACAAGCGGTCGAATCTTCAGAAAAATTTGCAGAGAATTTAGCTTCTGCAGGCGTGATGCCTGAAAGAGTTGTAGTGAAAAAGAGTGGCACGGCAATCGGCTTATTAGCTTTATTCGTTGCATTAGCTGTTGGTAGTGCAGGGTATTATTTCGGTGCTAAAAAATTAGCTGAAGTGAATACACAATTGCAGGCTTTAACTAAAGTAGCAAGTGCAGAGAATACTATACAAGCGGTGGATTTTTCAAAAGAAAAAGCACAATTAGATGAGCTTGTAGGCAGTTACGATAAAGCCTTAGAGCGTATCGCTCAATTAGAAAAAGAGCAAGGGGCTTACTCTAGCCAAATCCTTGCGTTACAAACTCAAGTTAAGCGAGCTAATTCAACGCAAGCTGACTCAAGTGCGTGGTTGCTCTCGGATGCGAATTTCTTATTAAATAACGCATTGCGTAAGCTCAAGATTGATACCGACGTAGACACTGCTCAAAGCTTGTTAGAAGAAGCAGATGTGACGTTGGCAAAAGTGACAAATAGCCAATATTTATCTCAAGTGGGTCAAGTTCGTACAGCAATTCAGGCGGATCTCAATAATTTAAAAAGTGTTAATCAAGTCGATCAAAATGGATTAATGCAACGTTTAACAGCATTGGCAAACAACTTGGATGATTTACCAATGTTGGAAAATGAAAGTGTGAATACCACTCAAAATGCGGGCGAAGTGAGTAATTCAATTGATGATTGGCAGCAAAATATTGAGAAAACCGCAAATTCTTTCTTAGATCATTTCATCCGCGTGAGCGACAAAAATAAAAATGACGAGAAAGGTTTTATCGCACCAAATCAAGAAGTTTATTTGCGTGAAAATATCCGCTTACGTTTACAATTAGCCATTTTAGCAATTCCACGTCAGCAGAATGCACTTTACGATAAATCGTTAGAAGCGGTTAGTACTTGGATTCGTAGCTATTTCAATACGCAAAATGAGAATGTGAAAAACTTTCTCAAAGAGTTGGATGAGTTGAGTGAACAATCTATCTATCTTGATGTGCCTGAACAATTGCAGAGTTTAAATGTGTTAAATAACATCTTGAGAAAAGAGCCAGTGCAATTAGACAAGATTGAGATTAAGGAAGAAAAAGAGCTTGTAGAGCCTTCAAAAATAGAAGAGGCTAAAGCTGAACCTGCTCAAGAAACAACAAAAACGGGTGAAAAAGTAAGTGAAAAGCCTGCTGAAAAATCGGATGAGCAATCTACTAAAGATGCTCAAGCACAATAAGGAGGAGCTATGTTTCGTGTTCTCTTTTTAATGTTATTAGTGCTTGCAGCTTTAGTAGCAGGTCCTTATTTGGCTGGGCAGCAAGGTTATGTGCGTATTGAAACTGATACCAAAATTATCGAGATGAGTCTTGTCACCTTAGTACTTTTCTTTGCGGCTGCAATGGCATTGGTTTATGGCATTGAATGGCTTGTTCGCCGATTCTGCCACTTAAGCAAAGGTTCGTATGATTGGTTTTTTTATCGTAAACAAAAACGAGCTCAACAAGAAACTTTGGAAGGTTTAATGCAAATGAGCGAGGGCAATTACTCGAAAGCCGAAAAATTGTTCAGCAAAAATGTAAAATATGCGAATGAACCGATCATTAACTTAATCAAAGCCGCGGAAGCCGCACAGCAACGTGGCGACGATTTAGAAGCAAATAAATATTTAATAGAAGCAAGCAAAATTGGAGGCGAAAATAATGTCGCTATAGAATTGGCTCGTGCGAAAATTCTCGTGCAACAAGGTAAATTACCTGCAGCACGTACAGCCATTGATAGCTTATTAGAGCTTACCTCAAACAATACGGAAGTGTTACGCTTAGCAATTCGCATTTACCAAGATTCAAAAGCCTATATAGCGTTAGATAAAATTTTGGAAAGCATCGGGCAACGCAGTTTCCTTTCCTGTGAAGAATATGAAGCCCTTGAACATTTCGTAGACGATGGATTACTCGACGAAGTGATGAACGAAACAGGGCAAGAAGGATTACTCAGTTGGTGGGAAAAACAACCGAGCCGCCGTCGTAAATCTGTTTATGCACGCGTAGGATTGATTAAACGCTTAATAGATAGTGAAGATCACGAATCTGCCCAAGAGCTTGCCTTCGAAACGCTAAAAAAATATGAAGATGAGCAACTTGATGGTTTATTCGAACAATTAACCCGCTTGCAAATTGATGAAGGGGCAAAACTCATTAAATTATTGATGAAACGAATGGCAAAAGCCGATGTGCTTTACACCGATGATTACGCTAGAGCATTAGGTTACATTTATGCCCGTGAAGGTGATTTCAGTCGTGCGAAAGGTTATTTTGCAAACTTGTTAGAGCACCAAGAGTGTATCGCAAACGACCGAATTATGGCGTTATACGTCGCTGAACAAGTAGGCGACACCGAACTTGCCGAGAAAATCCGCCAAATTAACTTGAAGAAAGTGAATATTGCGGAGAAGGCGGAGAGTTAGAAGAGTGAAGTAAAAATCTAAAATAAAATAATTGCTAATATTATTGAAAAATAAACTGTAGAAGATCAAACCCAATCTGACAGTCTCCTGTTTAAAAACTCGTGCCTGTCAGATTAATTTAAGTTTAGATTCTTTTCTGCCTAAGTACGTTTCTCCATCTATCAAGTAATGTTTCCATTTGAGTTCTTCCGCAATACATTTTATTTTGTTTCTTATAGATACGCTTTTTCAGATTAGGCACACGTTGATTTTGATTAAGTAATTTCAACCCTACTTTGTTCTGCTACTTGTTGATAGTGATCAAAGGTATCACAACTTATACCCATAATTTTACAGGTTTGCGAGATGTTACCTAATTCTTTGGATAAATGAAGTAAATCTGTCTTGTATCTACTATGCCAACGGGAAACTCTCACTTTTTATTTTGATTTATCAGATTAAGTCTGATTTTATTCACATTGAAAGAACTTGGTAGTTGGTAAACATTAGAAATGGTAAAAATATGCTTATTAGAATGTAGATTACTTAATGGTACACGCAGGTAGAATAAAATTTACGACACAATCTTGACATAATCATAAACTATAAATAGAAAGAAAATACCATTTTTTAGTAATAAAATATTGATTTATAAGACTTTTAATGGCACGCCCTAAAGGATTCGAACCTTTGACCCACGCCTTAGAAGGGCGTTGC